>CAXBCF010000023.1:0-51367 GCA_963973975.1 uncultured Flavobacteriales bacterium | reverse complement strand
ATTTGTTCATTGTTTTAATGAACTAAATGTGTCAACTTTTTTCAGGCATGGTCATCCAGATTCATAATTCTTGTCTTTGATTTCTTAATCATTCTTTAATTCACAAGCTAACTAACAGATAAGCTAAAGCTTTTATAGTAAATTGATTAACTTTCAGCTACTATGAATTGGTTAGATAGTAAAACAATAAAAGATTTCGGTGGGGGACTAATCGTCCTTTTTGGGCTTTTTGATTTCTCCAATCATTCGAGCTTATTCACTTCACCAATTAGTTCAATCGAGAAAAGTCAGAATCAAAGATATATGAATGTTACTTATGAAAATATTGAGAGTCAGAAAATTATAGATTGCTTTGAAACAGCTTTGGAAGGTTATAAAAAATTACATGACTATGAAATAACCTTAGTCCAAAAGAAAATTCGAGCTTCTACAATGCAAGCACAGCCTATTCTTAAAATCGGTTCTTTTTTGAAAGGAGTAAAGCGGTACAGAATCAAACTGGCTTATCATGTTCGTGACGAAGAACAACTGCCAATTGATGGATTAGATGAGAAAGTATTGATTGGTTGGTTTGCTCATGAATTAGGTCATTTAATGGATTATCAGCAATATTCAAATTTTCAAATGATTAGATTCGGAGCGAAGTACCTACTTTCGGGAAAGCAGCGAAAAATTATTGAGCACAATGCGGACTACATTGCCATTGCTCACGGCTTTCATGAAGAGATTTTAGCGACCAAAAAGTTTATTTTGGAGCATGAATTGATTGAAGAAGATTACAAAGCTAAAATGATACGTTATTACTTGCCTGAAGGAGAAGTATTAATTTGCTCGGAAGATAAAAAGCTAATGGAGCCATTTCTGAATCTCTAAGCAGGCTTTAAACCTAAAAAATCGAGTAGTCCTTTCATTTTTTCTTCTTTCATCACTTTTGGGGTTTTCACCTGTCCGCCTTTCTTCTTAGTTTCTGAAAGGTAATCATTGTACTTTTCCTTAGAAATGATTTTTACATCAATGCCTTTTAAAGCTTTACTTCTGGCAACTTTATAGTTTTTATTTTTTTCCTGAAGTAGTTCATCCAATTTTTTTGAAGCTTGATGAGCATCCAATTCATCTCTTGAAACAAGAACCCATTGATGAATGTATTCCCCATCTGAATTTTTCATGGCAGCCACCATGTATTCATTAATGGTTCCTCCCAAAGTTTTGGCAGTCGCAATAATTGCTTCATCCATTTTTTCTTCAGACAACTGAGAGCCCACAACATTGAGGAAAAACTTTGTGCGCCCAGTAATTTTTATTTGATGTGGTTCAACTGAAGTAAATTGAATGGTGTCGCCAATCATATAGCGCCAAGCTCCTACGCAAGAAGAAATAATCAGTACATAAACTTGATTTTCTACAACTTGATCTAGAGTATGAATTTCAGGATTATCTAAAATTTGTCCGTATTCATCTACTCCTCGCTCATCAAAGGGAATAAATTCATAGAAATACCCATGAGAAAGTGCAAGTCTCATGTCTAATGTATTTGATTGCTCAGTGTAGGCGAAAAAACCTTCTGAGGCGAGGTAAGTGTCAATAATAATTAAAGGTTTATTCGAAATTTTTTCGAAATCTTCTCGATAGGTTTCAAAGGCAACTCCACCACTCGCATAAATTCTAAAGTTGGGCCAAATGTCTTGAATGTGTTTGATTTTGTGTTGTTTTACAATTTCTTGAAGCATTAAGAGTACCCATGAAGGTATACCTGCAATAGCCCCAATGTCCCAATTTGGAGCTTCTTTAACAATTGCTTCTAAACGCTGATCCCAATTGTCAATAGAGGCAATCTCTTTTCCAGGCTTGTAAAACAATTCATACCAATTTGGTAAATTGTGCACATTAATTCCACTGATTTCGCCTTCCAAATGACCGTGTTTTCCTTTTTTGAGGTCAGCGGAACTACTAAGCATGAGTACTGAGCTTTCAAATACTTCTTCAGGAATGTCGAAATTGGGTAAACTGCTAGTTAATGAAACACCAACTTTTCGCATGCTATCAGAAAGTTCATTAGTAATAGGAATGCGTTTGCTGCTATTACCTGTGGTTCCACTGGTGAGTGCAAAATAATTGGGTAGCCCAGGCCAACTGATGTCAGGAAATTGCTGTTGCTGATCCCACCAAAAACTCATCTGTTTGTAGTTATGCAGCGGAACCGTTTTTTGAAATTCTTTAATAATATCTTTGGAATCTAAGATTTTTTCAAAACCGTAGTATTTTCCAAAAGCAATGTCTTTTGCTTTATTCAACAATTCCTTCAATTGATCTTTTTGCTCATTAATTGGATTATCGTTTTGAAAACTTATCTTTTGATTTACTTCAATGGCTGTTTTAACCAGACTACCTAATATTCCCATATTCTTATATTACGAATAAGAATCCGTATTACAAAGGATGATATGCTTTTAATTTAATTCTTCACCTTCAGGTCTGGGATGTTTCCATCTTTTATGGCTCCACAACCAATATTCAGGTTCATTATTGATTACTTTCTCTAGCATTTTTGTGTGCGTTTCTGTGACAAACCCGTAATTGGTCTGAGAAGCATCTTCACAAATTAAATCATATTGTACTTCGTAGTATCCTCTTTTGACTTTATAAATATTCGCAAAAATGACTACTGCTTTAAATTCTTTAGCAAACTTTTCTGTACCAAATTGCACGCCAGTTTCTTGATTCAAGAAAGTCATCCAATAGGCTTTTTGTGATTTCCTTGGCGACTGATCGGCACCAAAAATAGTGACATATAAATCTTGATTAATTTCATTCATTTTATTTTTTATTTCTTGAATGGCAAGCATTTCAAGACCGTATTTAGATCGGCTGTTGGTAATTTTTTCATTGATAAACTTATCCTGAAGTGGTGTGTAAAGTGCCAATGGTTTGTATTCTAACGCCATGCCAATTGTAATCGCAAAAAGCTCCCAATTTCCGTAATGTCCGCCAACCAAAACAACTTGTTTGTTATGTTTTTTAAATTGGTTGATGATTTCAATGTTGCGGTCTTTCATTCTTATTTGTGCAGCCTCTTTACTAATTGTGAAAGCCTTAATACTTTCAATAACCAAATCACAGAAATGAGCGTAAAATTTTGATTCAATTTTTTTGAGCTCTTTTTTCGTTTTTTCAGGAAATGATTTTTGAAGGTTTTCACGAATTACTTTTTTGCGATATCCAATAAGGTGGTAAATTATCAAAAAAAAGAAATCTGAAATTCTATAGAGAACCCAAAAAGGTAAATAGGAGATTGGAAGAATAACGCAGTAATATAATAAACGTGAACCCATAGACTTATTCAATTGCTTTGATGAAATAGTGTTGGTTTTGAAACATCACTTCATCATTTACTTTTTTACCATTAAATGCTTTGCCAATTGGAGCATTTAAAGAAAGCACAAAAATAGGTTCTTCTTTGAAAACTAGTTTGCCTAAACTAATTCCAAAAAAGAAATTTCCCTTGTTTGTTTGAACCAAAGCTCCACTTTCAACTGCATTGAAGGTTTTGAGAGTAATTAATTGATTTATTTGCCTGATTTGTTCCTGTATGTATGCAATGCTTTCATTTAATCGATTTTCACTTTGCTGCATCATTTCTCGAGAAGTTTCATATTTGTCACCAGCAGAACTTTTGGTTTCATTACTCTTTTCATGTTGCATGTCAACTAATTCAGCCTGAAGCGCATCGTGCTTTGAAGTGAGTTGTAACTTGATAAATTCAATGAGCGTTGTTTTAGAAAGCATTTTAAAAATTTTTGACCGGCAAAATTAATTGATTTACATCCGATGAAACTAATCTTTATTATTGATAAAGTATTTCAATGTTAAAAGTTTTCTTGGAAGATCCAATTTTAGGAATGCGCTTATTACTTAATAGCAACATCAAAACTTCGGACAAGGAGCGCGGAAATACTTGGGTCTTCTTCGTTTAGATTGAGGGTATTCAAAAACGATACTAATTTCATGACTTCCTGCAGTACTTCCGGCTAATCTTGAGAGGGTTGCGTCATAGGAGTAGGCAAAAGAGATAGCATCTTGTTTAATACCTATCAAAAACATGAGCGCATCGACGTTTGGCAGTGAACTTTGGTTGGATTTTAGCGGCAGGCCTCGGTACCAAATTCCAAACAACATTGGAGAAGTTTTATAATATAGCCCTATGTCAAGTTGATCCCAATCTTGTTGAGCTTTGTACAAAAAGGCAGGTGTAATTGTTGCTCTTCCTTTTCCATTGATGGTTTTGTTGGCTTGAAAATTCCATCCACCTTGCATAGCAGTTGTCAATGCCAATTCTGAATTTACATCGCCAAATGAATTTGTTGGACGATTTAAATGGTCGAATGATAAACCAAACCAATATTTTTCCATGTGGTAAAATACCAAGCCTTGTCCAAAATTGGCAAAACCTACTTTATCTCTAAACCCATTCACATTTGAAACTGGTGCATCGTCGTTTGCAATTTGATCGGCGAAAATAAGTTTGTTAAAGTCAAACCTGCGATTATAAAAACCAGCTTTTATACCTGCTAAAATGGACAATTTTCGGTTAATTCGAATTTGATAGGAATACATGTAATTAAACCCAGTTGTAGTTAAACCTCCTGTTCCAGCTCTATCATTAACTATTTGCAGTCCCATGCCACTATTAATATCATTGAAATAATGCTCGTATGAAGCAGCGTATGAAACAAACCTTCCTTGAATTCCAGGCCATTGATTTCGGTAGCTTAAAGCAAATCGACCTAAATCAACATTTCCTGCAAAAGCAGGATTGTAAAGCATTGCATTGTTGTAAAAATGTCCGAACTGTGGATCTTGTGCACTCACTGAAAAATAGCCGCCAAAGCCTGCTAGAAGCAAACAAAACTTTAAACAGAATTTTTTAAGTGATTTTTTCATGTCTTATCTTAGCAAGGTGATGTCTCCAACTTTTGTTACTTCTTGTCCATCTATAAAGCGAACTTCTAATTTATAAACATAAACATCTGACTGACTTAGACTACCTCTGTAATAGCCATCCCATCCAATATTTACATCCTTTGATTCAAAAATTAATTCTCCCCACCTGTTGAAAATCATTAAACGGTATTGCTCCACGTATTCTAAAAAAGGATGGAAAACAGTATTGTTTGGATTATTTTTATTGTATGCCCCACCATTTGAGCCATTTGGATCTGGAGTAAATGCATTTGGAATTTTAATTGTAAAATTTGGATTGATTCGAATGATTTCAAATGCTGTATCGCTACAATTGAATTGATTGGTTTCAATTAATTGAACTCTATAGGTTCCTGTATCAGGATAGCTGATGGTCTCCTCTTCTTGTGTGGATGTTTGGGTATTTCCGAAATTCCAAATCCAACTTTGAGCATCACTAAAGTCTCCACTGAACCGAATTACAGGATCACTGATGTCTGCTATAGTTCTATCCGTGAAAATTTGTGCTTCAGGTCTAGGACGAACGATTACAAGGTAATTTCCATCAAACTCGCTAGAGCAACCCTCTTGTGTTGTTACTTTTAGATTTACTCTGTAAGTTCCAGGAGTTTCATAAGCATGTGTTGGATTGGGAAGCGTTGAACTGTTACCGTCTCCAAAATTCCAATTGTAAATATAATCTATTGAAGTATTGTTGTTAAAAGTGACTGAAAAAACTTGACAATCTTCAAGTGTGATGTCATTTATGTTTATTTCAGGTGGATCTGAAACTTGTACCAATGCAGTATCAGAAATAGTATTGTTACAGGCATCATATACAGCAACACGATAGGTTGTAGAGCTTTGTGGACTTACGTATTGTGGATTTGTATTCGGTAAATTTTGTCCCCAAATAAATGTATATGGAGGGAAGTCACCATTAAAAGTGTAAGTGAGTAAACTGCTGTCTCCACGACAAATATTACCACTTGAGCTCAAATTAATTTGATGTTTAAAAATATCTCTAACTGCTATAAAAGTACTTGCTTCTTGTACCGGACAATTATTAGCATCGGTTACAGAAACGGTGTATAGCGTGTTTTCAGGTGGCGATAAAAATAAAACAGAATCATTTCCTAAATTATCATCCCAAGTAAAAGAATAGTTTCCTACTCCACCACTAGCAGTTGCTCTAATTTCTATGAAGGTGTTGATACATATAGTATCACTTGCAGTTATACTTAGCGAAATTGAATCAGGTTCAGTTAAAATAAATGAACTACTATCGAGACACCCATTTGCATCAGTGGCAGTAACCCCATAATTACCTGGTGCAAGATTAACAAGAGAATCTCCTGTTTGATTGGTATTCCATGTATAATTTACTGGAGAAGTACCACCGAAATGCCTTACTTTGATGCTGCCATTGTCAAATCCATTGCATGTAATGGCTTCGTCAAACAAACTAATTGAAAATAAGTCTGGTTCGAGAATACTAATTGTGCTAATTGCTACACAATTGTTGGAATCAGTAATTGTAACTCGATAATTTCCCGCACTTAAATTAAATGCAGTATCACCAACTTGGTTATTGCTCCACAAATAGGCATAGGGTAAAGTGCCTCCTTGTCCTGCTGCAATTGCTTGTCCATCGCTAAAACCATCACATGATACACTCCTTCCACTTGCAATGCTTGCTTGCAACTGAAGCGGTTCAGTAATTGTCACAGAATCAACTATACTACAAGAATTTGCATCGGTAACAGTTACAGTATAAGTACCTGCTGAAAGTGAACTTGCAGTATCAGATGTTTGGTTATTGTTCCATAAATAGGAGTAGGGTAGGGTTCCACCATTAGCACTCACAATTGCTTGACCATTGTTGAGTCCACTACAGGTAACACTTGCCTCCATACTAGTGCTAATACTCAAAGCAACAGGCTCAGAAATTGTGACTGTATCAATTAAAGTGCAATTATTAGCATCGCTGATTGTAACTGTGTAAGTTCCTGCAAGTAGGTTTGAAATCGTGTCTGTTACTTGTATGTTTGACCATAAAAAATTATACGGTGCAGTTCCACCAGATGGAGTTGAAACAGCAATTCCATCGTTTCTACCATTACAACTGACATCACTTAAAACCGTATTTATGTTAGTTAAGAGTGTTGGTTCTGTGATGTTGATTGAATCAATTAATACGCAATTATTAGCATCAGTTAGCGTTACTCGATAAATGCCTGCGGATAGACTTTGAATTGAGTCGGTAGTTTCGTTAGTTGACCAATTGTATGAGTAAGGACTTGTTCCACCACTTGCAAGTATGTTTGCCGATCCACCATTATCTTCAAAACAAGCTAGATTTGTACTACTAACAATTGAACTTAAAACAGCAGGTTCGGTAATAGAAATGCTTGTAGTATCCGAACAATTATTTGCATCTGTAATGGTTACTCGGTAATTTCCTGCAACTAAATTAAGAGCTGTATCAGCTATTTGATTGTCATTCCACAAATAGGAATAGGGTAAAGTCCCACCTTGTCCTGAAACTACTGCTCGCCCATCATTAAATCCATTACAAGAAACATTCGTTCCACTTGCAATACTTGCTTGTAAAGTAAGAGGTTCGGTAATAGTCACTGAATCAATTTGGCTGCATGAATTTACGTCAGTAACTGTAACAAGGTAAGTGCCTGCTGCAAGTGAAGTAGCTGTATCACTGATTTGATTGTTATTCCAGAAATACGAATATGGAGCAGTTCCTCCTGTTGCTGTAACGACTGCTTTTCCATCACTTAAGCCATTACAAGAAGTATTTGATGAAACAGTTGTGCTAATACTAAGAACTGTAGGTTCTAGGATAATAATGGAATCGATTAAACTACAAGAATTAGCATCGCTAACAGTTACAGTATAAGTTCCAACTGCAAGGTTTGAGATAGTATCGCCAGTATGTGAATTACTCCAAATATAGTTATATGGGGTTGTTCCTCCCGATGGAATAACAAGTCCTTGACCATCATTCAATCCAAAACAACTTACATTATCTATTGTAAATGTATTACTACTTAAAATAGTTGGTTCTATGATTGTAACTGAGTCGATTAGTGTGCAATTATTTAAATCAGTTACTGTAACTCGATAAACACCAGCAGCAAGATTTTGAATAGAGTCTATACTTTCATTGTTTGACCAAAGGTATGTATATGGGGAAGTTCCACCACTAACAATTGCTTTAGCAGATCCGCTGTTATTTTGAAAACAAGTGAGATTTTCACTATTGATGCTCAAACTCAAAATAGCGGGTTCGGTAATTGTGACATTGGTGGTATCTGTACAGTTATTAAAATCTGTAATCGTAACTTGATAATTTCCAGCAATTAAATTAAAAGCAGTATCACTAGTTTGATTATCACTCCATAAGTAAGAGTAAGGTTGAGTGCCACCTTGTCCAGAAACAATCGCTTGCCCATCATTGAATCCAAAACAAGAAACATTGCTGGAACTAGCAATAGTGGACTGCAACACTTGAGGTTCATTGATAAAAATTGTATTTACTTCGGAACAAGAATTATCATCTGTAACTGTAACTGTATATGTTCCTGAACTAAGAGAAATTGCTGTATCACTTGTTTGAGAATTGCTCCAGAAGTAGGTGTAAGGCAAACTACCGCCAGAAGCAGTAACAATAGCTTGTCCGTTTGAAAGACCAAAACATGAAACATCAGTGAAAACGGAAGTGGTTGTAGATAAAACTGCAGGCTCAGTAATTGTGAAAAAGAGAACAGTATCACAACCAAACAAGTTGCTTATGGTCAGATCATAAGTTCCGGCTATAAGCCCTGAGATGGTGTCACCTGTCTGAATTCCATTATTGGTATTCCATGAAAAGTCAAAAGGAGGATTGCCACTTGATATATTGATTTTTGCAGTTCCATCGCTTAAACCATTACAAGTAACATGCTCGAGTTGAAGGTTAATTCCTGCTGCAAAGGTTGGTAAGAAAAGTTTAATTTCATTAGTGTCTGTGTCACAAATGCCATTATTGGTACTAACGAGTTGTAAAGTAACACTGCCATTAGCAATTTCTGTAGTACTTGGAAAGTAAGTGGCATTTAATGTGTTTCTGTCGGGATTAAAATTTCCTGTCCCACTTTCCCATCTACCTGAATTAGTCACGCTAACAGTTCCATTTAGTTGGTAGGGGAGCGATTGCACACAAATTGTATCATTGTTTCCCGCATTCGAAATAGGACTCGGTTCTACAATAACGAATGCTGTGTCAGAAGACATACAATTAATGCTATCTGTAACAGTTAAAATATAATTAATTGAACTGAGTGGATTCGCCCTCGGGTTGGGGATTGTGTCAAAATCAATGCGATCATTGGGTGTCCACAAAAAGGAGTTCCCTACAAAACTAGTAGGACTACCACCAATAACTATGGATTGTCCAGTACAAATGTTAAAGGTATCTCCTGCATCAACAACTGGCAAAGGATATTGAAAACGAATTCCTTTAATATTTGAAGAAGATTCACTACAGATGCTGCTACTATTTCCTAGTTCAATGCGGTAAGTTACCGAATCGGTACAAACTGAAAAAGTATCACAAAAGGAGGTAGCGCTAGTAGATTTGTAAAGGGCAAAGCCACTGCCAATGGGATATTCTCTATAAATGTCGTAAGTAGTGGCACTGCTATCCGGTGAAGGGTTGCTCAAAGGGTTCCAAGAGACATTCACACAAGTATCATTAAAGGTTGGTTCAATGTTAATGCTTGAAACAGTGTCCGTTGGTAGGAAGAACCAGTTTGAATGACAACCTGATCTAGTTCTAACTATGTAGTGGATACTTTGATCATTCGCTCCTGCACCTGCATGAAGATAAGAAGTTGTGAAATAATCATCTAAACTATCAATTAGCTGATAGGGGCCATTTCTATCTAGCGCGCTATAAATCATCCAATAATTGAAACTGCTGTCGGGATCTGGAGGCCGATTCCAACTAATTCTCACATCGCCATTAGGTTGAACGTCAGCGCAATATATTTCAGGGTTCCTAACCCGTTCTTCTTCTAAAATAATAAGATTGAAGGAAGCAATTGTCTGACCGGCTGCAGGACAGAAATCATCAAAAGCTCGAATTACAAAAAGGTAGGAGTTTTGTGAAGTGATGCAACTTGGGGTACTATTTACAAGGTGGTTACAAGTTGTTTGCCATCTAAACTTTGTAGTAAAAACACCGAACCCTGTATCTGGTGCAGGTCTTGAAAGTGTTGCACAAGGCGGATTTAAGCAGCCAGTTAAAGAGTCGGTAAAATTTGTTCCAAATTGAAGCCCACTTGCATAAAAGAAAATAGAATCATCTTTTGGATTATCAAGCCTCAAAGTATCAAAAACCCTAATGTCGAATTCTATAAATTCACCTGCCTTTACTGTATCTGAAAAGGTTCCATTTGCTAAAGGAGATGGAATAATTGGTGGTTCATTTGAAGCACACCCTGAAGTAATCACTGTTTGTAATTCACGGTAGACTTCGGCTACTTTTATACCACACTTATAAGCTGAGACACGAATTACCGAAACAAATTCTCCAGAATTAAATGAGGTAAAGGTTATTTCTCCAGTTTCGTGATTTAAAACTGCTTGTTCATTTCTGGAGTCAAAAGTTGTGTCAGGAAATGGTTTATCGAAGGCATACCCATCGGCCACATCAAATGGAACCATTGCAGGAAAGTTGTTTTCTTGGAATAAACCGCCTAAAAGACAAGGGCGATTAGTGCAAAAATTACCGTCTAATGGTTCTGCCCACGAATAGCTCAACGAATCTAATTCATTATCATATGCGCTGTGGTTATAGGTAAATTTTTCCCCTGTACAAATAATTGTTGATGGCTTTTGGAAAAAATCTGGGGAAGAATCAAAGCAGGTATTGGCATTACGTCCAAAGTAGCTAAACATTTTAGCTCTTAACGTAATCCCAAAATTCTGAGCATTCACCATGTTGTCTATGGCTGCATTTCGATTGCCATAAGTCCATGTGAAAATCCATCCGTTTGCTCCTGGAACTCCATTCAAGACTACAGGAGCACTTTTTAATATATACTCTTCAATTGCTCCTGGTATATCAGGGTCAGAAGGACTTAAAGTAGCACAAACACTTCCTTCACATGAAGGTGTTATATCATCAACACTAAAAAATGTCAATGGAATTTGGCTAATCATTCCCGTATTTGGAAAATTATGAACTTGAAGAGCGTGATTGGTAACTGCAAAGTTAACTCCGTTGCAATCTCTGTATACTTTTAAGGTAAAAACGTAGCTTCCGTTATTCAAACATTCCCATGTTATTTCTCCTCCCATAACATGAGTTGCTTTCGACTCTTTATGGAGTCCAAAAAATAGAAATAAAAAAAAGCAACTTAACAGGTAGATTTTTTTCATACGAGTTAATATTACGCCATATAGTACAAATAGATATAGATATTAGACAGACGCTATTTTAAGTAAGACTAATATACTTTTATTTGAGATTAAGATAACAGAAGTAGCAAAACCCTAATAGAATTTATACCCTAAAACACTGATATTTCTCAGTTTATTTTAAACTAAACTCACATAAAGGTATCAGCATCTAAAAAGTAGACAAGAAATAAAATACCTAATCCAATTCTATAATAACCAAAAGATTTAAAACCGTGGTGCTGAATGATTTTTAAGAAGATTTTAACTGCCAATAATGCAGCAAAAAATGCTACTACAAATCCAACGAGTAATTGAGTGAGTTGAGGTGTAGAGAATTGAATTTCAGATTGAATTAAATCATAGCCTGTAGCAGCAATCATTGTAGGTACTGCCAATAAAAACGAAAACTCGGTAGCTTGCTTTTTATCTAATCCATTAAAAACTCCACCAATAATTGTAGCAGCTGCTCTAGAAGTGCCAGGAATCATTGAAAAGCACTGAGCAAAACCAATCAAAAAAGCATTTTTATAAGAGATTTTTTCTAAATCTAAAATCTTGCTTTTTTGACTGATTACTTTTTTATCGATAAAAATTAAAATAATTCCTCCTATTATCAAAGAGATGGAAACGATTACAGGGTTAAAAAGGTGTTCTTTTATGAATTCATAGGCTAAAAAACCAATTATTGCAGTTGGAATAAAAGCCACAAAAAGTTTAACATAAATAGTTATTCCTTTTAAGAAACGATCAGAGTAGAGTAACACAATTGCGAGAATTGCTCCTAATTGAATGCCAACCTCAAAGGTTTTTACAAATTCGTCTTCGTGAAGATCCATTGCAGCAGAAGCTAGAATCATGTGACCAGTTGAAGAAACAGGTAAGAACTCTGTTAATCCCTCAATAATTGCAATTATAATCGCCTGAACTAAAGTCATTAATTGAAAGTTTCATTATAGACTTTAATGCCTTTTTCTAAACAAATTAGGGCTTGTTTTAATTTTTCTTTTTCTAAAACATAAGCCATTCTTACTTCGTTTTTTCCTTTGCTGTTATCCGAATAAAATCCACTAGCAGGTGCCATCATAACTGTTTTTCCTTCAAAGTCGAATGATTCGAGCATCCATTGGCAAAAGTGATCGGCATCGTTTACAGGAAGTTGAGCCATTGCATAGAAAGCACCACTTGGCTTAGGACAAAATACTCCTTCTATCTTGTTTAAGCCATCAACCAATAAATTCCTGCGTTCAACATATTCTTTATTCACTTTTTCAAAATAAGAATCCGGAGTTGACAATGCAGCTTCAGAAGCAATCTGACCTAAAAGCGGTGGACTCAATCTTGCTTGAGCGAGTTTTAAAGCAGTATTCATTACTTCTTGATTTCTGCTAACCATTGCTCCAATTCGAACTCCACACATACTGTAGCGTTTAGAAACTGAGTCTGCAATTATAACATTTTGCTCTATGCCCTCAAGGTTTAATAATGAATGATGCGTTTTATCATCGTAGCAAAACTCTCTATAAACTTCATCGGCAAATAGAAACAAATCGTGCTTTTTGACAATATCGCGTAATTTTTCTAACTCTTCTAAACTATAAAGATAGCCTGTTGGATTTCCAGGGTTGCAAATTAAAATTGCTTTAGTCTTGTCAGTTATTTTTGCTTCAAAGTCTTTCATTGGAGGCAAGGCAAAACCATCTTCAATTTTTGAAAAGATTGGAACAACCTTAACACCTGCAGAAATTGCAAAAGAATTGTAATTGGCATAAAATGGTTCAGGAACAATTACTTCATCACCAGGGTTCAAACAAGTCAAAAATGCAAAAGCCAAAGCTTCAGATCCGCCAGTTGTTACTAAAATATTTTCAGTGTTAATCCCTGTACTAATCTGACTGTAATAATTAGCCAATCCTTTTCTATAGGAAGCATTTCCTGCAGAATGACTGTATTCATAAACTTTTAAATCTAGATTTTGTATAGCATCACGCGCTACTTTGGGAGTTTCAATGTCTGGTTGACCGATATTCAAGTGAATAACTTCAACACCTTTTTCAATTGCTTTTTCAGCGAAGGGAACTAATTTTCTAATTGGTGATGCTGGCATGGCCACACCTCGATTCGATATATTGGGCATAGTACAGTATTTTTTAAGCTAGCAAAAGTCCTATTATAATTAGGATTTTCAAAGTAGATTTTCGAATTGAAGAAGCTTAAATTTAAAAGTACTAAGCTATTTGTTATTAGCTAATTAAGATAAATAACTCATTTTTTACAAAATTCAATTAGCGCCTCATAGAACTCTTTGGTTGGTAATCCCATCACATTGTAAAATGAGCCTTCAATTTTTTCTACACCAATCAATCCAATCCACTCTTGAATTCCGTAAGCTCCGGCTTTATCGTAAGGTTTGAAATTTTCAACATAGTGCGTAATCTCAGAAATGGATAATTTTTTCATAAAAACCTGAGTTTTTACTGAAAACGAATGTTGCCGACTTGAATTTGCGATACAAACTCCACTGATAACCTCATGTTTATTTCCCGAAAGTGTTTCTAACATAGAAATAGCCTCAGCTATGTTTAATGGTTTTTCTAAGACTTTATCATCACAAATAACAATGGTGTCAGCGCAAATAACCAGCTCATTTTCTTTAATTCCTACAATTGCTGTTTGCGCTTTTTTCTGACTTAAATATTCAGGAATTTCTTCAACAAGAATTGAACTTGGGTAGCTTTCTTCAACCTCAATTTTTTTTAGTTCAAAATTGATTTGCATTCCTTCCAACAACTCTTTCCTTCTTGGAGATTGAGAGGCGAGTAGGATGCGATAATTTCCAAATAAATTAGTAATGTCTTTCATACTGCTTAAAATAAGTAAATGATGGCAGTATAAATAATACCAAAAAGCATTATGATTTTAATGCTCTGACTGATGATAAAAAAATGACGTTTGTTTTTGGCTAAATAGGTATTTCTTGCTGACCAAATAATTGGAATTAACAAGAAAAGGGTGAAATAGACCAAAGAGATCCAATCTTTAGAGAAAAACTGCATGATTGCAATACTAAGAATGAATAAACCTGTGAGGATGAATAGGTATAAGCTTATTTTTTTAGCTCTTGGAATGCCGTAAACAATAGGAAAAGTCTTGCAATTGAAAGCTTTATCACCTTCTATATCTTCGCAATCTTTAATTATTTCTCGGTTAAAAGTTAGAATAAAAGCAAAGAAACTATAACCAATCACCCAATACAATAAATACTTAATGCTGAAAAGCAGCAAACTCAGGTCTTCAAAAAAGTTGGTGTGCAACTGATTGATTTCAAATTCTTTGAGGTGATCAAACATGAGTGCTACTTCATAATACCCCGAAGTGAATGGAACCAAGGCAGTTAAAGAGGCAATGACCAAATTTCCGACTAATACTTGTTTTTTAAAACTAACTGAATAAAACCATAGTAAGGCTGCACTAACTAATTGAAATAAAACCAAGAGTGGATGATTTATTTTTATTGCTATATAAGCAGCAATTAGCAAACCGGCAATATTGATAATGGCATGCAAAACCATTGCTTGCCTTCTGCTTATGCTTTTTCCAATGATTAAATCTTTAGGTTTGTTGAGGTAATCTAGCTTTACGTCGAAATAATCATTGATAATATACCCAGCTGCAGCAATTAGTACTGTAGCCAATACTAGCAGAGCAAATAATTTTTCAGAAAGAAAAAGGGAGTAATTGGCTTGTTTTAAAAAGGGATATATAATACCAAAGCGAATAGCATATTGGGTAAGCGCAATAATCACTAAGTTGGGAAAACGGATAATTTTCAAAAAGTCTAATAGTCGATTCATTGTATTATTTACCGCTTTGAAAGGTTTTTTAATTCTTGCCAAATTTATTCAACATAAATGATGTAAAAGCATTTGACTGTATAACTTTGAAAATTATTAATACATTTTTAAATTGTCCAATAATGCGCTATACCTTAAGTTTTGATAAAGCTCACCAAAATTACCTCGATATCACATTAGAAATAGACTCAAAGGGAGCTGACCAATTAAGGTTTCAACTTCCTGCTTGGCGACCTGGTAGGTATGAACTCTCAAATTTTGCCAAGAACATCCAAAAATGGGAAGTCTTTGATGAAAATAATAACGCATTAAAGTTCAGTAAAAAAACAAAAGACCTTTGGGAAGTTGATTGCAAAGATTCAAAGAAAGTTCTTGTTAAGTACAATTATTTCGCAAATGAACTGAATGCAGGTTCGACATATTTAGATGAAAATCAGTTGTATGTAAATCCTGTGAATTGCTTAATGTATGAGGAACAACATTTAGATACTACTTGTCATTTAGAATTGAAACTGCCGAAAAATTTTCAATGTGCCACTTCATTAAAATCAAAAGAGCAATTTTCGTTTTTAGCTGAAAATTTTGATGAATTGGCAGATAGTCCTTTCATCTGCTCCCCCAACTTACAAAATGAAACCTATGAAATTGATGAAACTACTTTTCACCTATGGTTTCAAGGAATTTTTAAACCAGATTGGAAATTATTGAAAAAAGATTTTCAAGCATTTAGTCAAGAGCAAATGAAACTATTTGGTGGTTTTCCAGGGGATGAGTTTCATTTTTTATTTCAAATTCTACCAACAGCAACTTATCATGGAGTGGAGCATGCCTCATCCACAGTTATTGCCCTTGGGCCTTCCTACAGTTTATTGAAAAAATCAGGGAGGTATGAAGATTTATTAGGTGTGAGTTCACATGAATTATTTCATGCTTGGAATGTAAAAAGAATTCGACCGATTGAAATGTGGCCCTATGATTTTACTAAAGAAAATTATACCAAGATGGGTTATTTAACTGAAGGTGCAACCACTTGGTATGGTGATATCATGTTGTATCGTTCAGGTGTTTTTGACGATGAAGCATTTTTTAGAACTTTCAATCAATTGCTTAGCAGACATTATAATAATCCAGGGGTTTTAAATTTATCAGTTGCTGCATCCTCTTTTGATACTTGGTTAGATGGCTACGTACCAGGAGTTCCAAACCGTAAGTCTTCTATTTATGCAGAAGGAGCTTTGATTACCTTTTTCTTAGATGTTGAAATTCGAAAAGCTACAGAGAATCAACAATCATTTGATCAAGTGCTTCAGAGTTTTTACAAAGATTTTTATCTTAAAGGGAAGGGGATTTCTGAAGAAGATTATAGAGCTGTAGTTGAAAAAATTGCCGGAAAAAAAATGGATCACATCTTTAATAATTTTATTTACGGAAAAGAAGACTTTTCAAAGCAACTCAAAGAAAGCTTTGACTTTTTAGGTTTGGAGATGACTCAAAAACCTAGCGACTTTGTTCATGAAACTTATATGGGTATTCGATTATTAAACGATGAAGTTTTTTCGATTTATCCAGACTCTCCTGCCGATTTAGCTGGTTTTTCAATTGGTGATAAACCTGTTCAAATCAATGGAATTGAAATTAATCAGAATTTCTCTGAATGGTTGGAATATTTTATAAATGAGGAAATTACAGTTGGTTTAATGAGAAAGAATGGCACTTACGCTGAGTTGAAGTTAAAATCGACAAATAAAAAGATGTACTACTCCAATTACGTTGTTTCGAAACTGAAAAATCTAAATGCTTCTCAAAAGAAAGCTTATGATGCTTGGATGCTTACTTCAGATTTTCATTAAAATCAATCTTCTTTGAAAAAATCCAAAGCTGAAAGATCGATGATGTGCACACCACTGTAATAGAAATGTAAAATTTCTGCGTAGTTGTAGCCTTGAGCTGCCATTTCCATAGCACCTTCTTGACAAAGTCCAACACCATGGCCATAGCCTTTTCCTTTTAAAAAAACGGTATTTCCTTGGGTTTTAGCCGTGAAAAAGGTAGATCGTAGTTGAAATTTATTTCGAATGTCTTTATAATTGAGAGAAGAGTTAGCTACTAAAGTTTTTCTTTTAATTAAGTCTTCTTCAGAGAAAGAAGATTCGATTTTATTGCTAGGTAAGTGTGTCATTAAAAAACTATTCCAAGTGTGAACAGTAATTTCTTTTTCCCAAACTGCGTTCTTTTTGTTAATGCAAAAGGTATCCTTCACTGCTTTTAAATAATACAATGGGCTTGTCCAAACATCTTCAGAATTTACTGTTTCTCCTCCGCAATTAGAGTGAAATGCAGCTGTAATTAATTCAATGTTGCTATCTACAATCACTGCTCCTTTGGTTTGCATGGAGGCATCTACTATGTCAGTAAAAAATGTTTTTCCATGATAGGCTTGACAGTGTACTTCATCGCAAAGGTTAAACCCCTCAAATAAATGTTTGTGTGTGTTTGAGAGAGCATAGGTTCTGCAAATAATCGCTTGTAGTTTAAAGTATTCTTTTGGTGGTTTTCGCCCAACTTCTGCTTCTACCACCCCAGCTACATAATTGTCTAAATCGATGTTGTTGATTAATTGCAGTTGATTTTTCTGCGCTACTACTTTTAAATTATCGTCATATCTGCGTTCGAGACCTGTTGGAGATTTTGATTTAACTAAAAAGTGGTTGTACCATCCAATACCAACCAAATTAATTGTTTGAAAATTGCCAATGTGTTTTTCATCGCTTCTCAATGAAATTTGATTGTTAATGAATTGAATGCTAATTACACTACCAGATTCAAATTCTTTTATTTTTCCGTTTTCAGTATAAAGTGCATACTTTCCCGCACGAATTGAAAAGTCGAATGACTGGATTTTCTTGGAATTAAAAATCCCAATATTGATGAATTCTGCATGAGCGAAATGCCCAATTAAGAGTAAAATTATGAGTGAAATTTTCTTCATTAAAATTGCAACTAATTGAAAGTGGTGATTTAGCCTTCTTTATTCAAATCTTCAACCATTAATTGAGCCAAACGCATGGAAGCTCCTCCATCGCCTAATTGATCAATTAATTTTTCAAAATTAGCTTGCATCTCAGCTCGGTAAGCATTGTCTTCCAATAGTTTTCCCAATTCCGCTTTTAATAACTTTTCGTTTAAGTCTTCTTGGATTAATTCCTTAACAACTTCACGGTCCATGATGAGATTTACCAAAGAAATGTACTTGACTTTTACCAATCTTTTGGCAATTTGATAGGAAATAAAGCTCCCTTTATAGCAGACAACTTCTGGAACTTTAAAAAGAGCTGTTTCAAGCGTTGCTGTTCCCGATGTAACCAATGCTGCATGAGCTAATTGCAACAAATCATAGGTTCTGTTAACCACAATTTTAACTTTGGGATAGGTTTTTATGAAGTTGTCAAAAATGCTTAGGTCTAATCCAGGTGCTGCTCCAATTACAAATTGAAATTTTGGAAAAGACTTGCTTTGCTCAAGCATAATGGGCAACATCGCATTTATTTCTTGCTTTCTACTCCCGGGAAGCAATAAAACCATGTTTTGATCATCCAAATTCATCTCTTTTCTTAGTGTAGACTTTCGCTCTTCGCTGTTGTCTCTTTTTTCAATTGCGTCGAGTAGGGGATGACCAACATAATCAACATCAACATCAAATTTTTTGTAAAAAGCTTTTTCAAATGGAAGGATAACAAACATGCGGTCAACCACCTTTTTAATTAAGTGAACTCGACTTTGTTTCCAAGCCCAAATTGAAGGAGAAATGTAATAAAAAGCCTTGATACCCATACCTTTAACTGCTTTAGCAATTCGAAGGTTAAAACCCGGGTAATCAATTAATATTACTACATCAGGACGATTGGCTCGAATATCTTTTTTGCAGAATGAAATATTTTTTAAAATGGTTGGAAGGTTCATGATTACCTCTATAAACCCCATGAAAGCAAGTTCTTTGTAATGCTTGATTGGGGTTCCAGCTTCAGCTGCCATTAAATCTCCTCCCCAAAATCTGAAGCTAGCAGAAGTATCTAACTTTTTAATTGCTTTTATCAAATTTGCTCCATGCAAATCACCAGATGCTTCTCCTGAAATGATGTAGTAATTCATGGCAAGCTCTCCCCGAATAACTGATTTAACATCACAATAAAGGCAAAAATAAAAGTAGCAAGAATTACTCCCCGAGCTGCATTATCATTTTTGGTTTGGTAAAAGAAAAAGAAGGAGCCTAAGTTGATAATGGCACATAAACTCAATAGTTTAAAGATGATGGCACTGAAAATCATTTTGCGCAGAAAGTTAGGAATGGTCAGATAGGCGTAAGAGGAAAGGTAAAAGAGAAACATGACTAACAATGGAAGAACAATTCCAAAAACTAAGCCTACCCAAATTTTGTCAAACGGTCTATTCGGCATTTTCGAGATTTTTAAGTGAAGAAATTGCACTTTGATGCGTGAAATCAAACTGAACTGGAACTACAGATACAAACTGATTACTCAAAGCCCACTCATCCGTATCTTCCTTTTCAGGTTCGTGATTAACAAACTTTCCACTCAGCCAATAATATGCATTACCATATGGGTCATGTCTTTCCTCAAATTCTTCCTCCCAAACAGCATTTGCTTGTCTGCAAATCTTTATTCCTTTAATAAATTCCTCTGAAACGGCTGGAAAATTGACATTAAGGCAACTGAAACTTTTATTTTTTTGCTTTAAGGCAAATCGAATGATTTTTTCTGCAGATTTATGAACTGGTTTGAAGTCTGCATCAATGCTATGGTTGCACAATGAAAATCCTATGGATGGGATGCCTTCAATGGCTCCTTCCAAAGCAGCTGACATGGTGCCAGAGTAAATCACATTTATTGAAGAGTTGGAGCCGTGATTGATTCCTGAAATAATTAAATCTGGTTTTTCTTTCAATACTTTTGAAGTGGCAATTTTTACACAATCTACAGGAGTGCCACTGCAACTATATGCTTCAACACCTTCAATTTCCATTTTATTTAAGCGCAACATGGCATTCATTGTAATTGCATGACCCATTCCCGATTGTGGACTGTCCGGTGCGACCACCACAATGTTATTGGTGATTTTTTTGGCAATTTGTACTAAATTTTTAATTCCCGGCGCAGTTATTCCATCATCATTAATGATTAGGATTAATGGATTTTCTTTCATTGATAAAAATTATTGATGTAGTTTGATTTAAAACGTCCGACGAAATTAAGTCAAGTAATGTAAAGTTGAAAGTGAATGTTAAGCTTGATTCAATTTAATTTATAAAAAAAAGCTGCATCTCTTTCGAAATGCAGCTTTTGGTTTATTTATTGATCAAAGATTACTTTTTGTTTTCGTCTTCATTTACTTCTTCAAAGTCAACATCGGTAACTTCTTCATCAGCTCCATCTTGGTTTGCTGAATCGGCTCTACCTTGTGCAGCGTTTGGATCGGCTGCGCCACCTTGCTGATACATGTCTTGAGCAGCAGCTTGGAAAACGGTGTTTAATTTTTCCATTGCCGGATCAATAGCTTCAAGATCTTTAGCTTCATGTACTTTTTTAAGTTCAGCAAGCGCTTCATCTATTTCCTTTTTCTTATCGGCAGGAATTTTTTCACCAAACTCAGCTAGCTGTTTTTCTGTTTGGAAAATCAAGCTATCTGCTGAATTGAGCTTATCAATTTGCTCTTTCGCTTTTTTGTCAGAGTCAGCATTTTCTTCTGCTTCTCTTTTCATTTTAGCGATTTCTTCCTCACTTAATCCTGAAGATGCTTCAATTCGAATACTTTGCTCTTTATTGGTTTTCTTATCCTTTGCAGAAACATTTAGAATACCGTTAGAATCAATGTCGAACGTAACTTCAATTTGTGGCTCTCCTCTTCTCGCAGGTGGAATACCGTCTAAGTGAAATCTTCCAATCGTTTTATTATCATTTGCCATGGAGCGTTCTCCTTGTAGCACATGAATTTCAACAGAAGGTTGATTGTCGCTTGCAGTTGAGAAAGTCTCAGACTTTTTAGTAGGAATAGTGGTGTTTGCCTCTATCAACTTAGTCATCACTCCGCCCATGGTTTCAATTCCAAGTGAAAGTGGTGTAACATCTAGTAAAAGTACATCCTTAACTTCTCCTGTTAAAACTCCACCTTGAATAGCAGCTCCAATTGCAACAACTTCATCTGGATTTACACCTTTTGAAGGCTCTTTTCCAAAAAATGCTTTTACTGCATCTTGTATCGCTGGAATTCGAGTTGAACCTCCAACTAAAATTACTTCTTGGATGTCAGAAACACTCATTCCTGCACTTTTCAACGCTTTCTTACATGGCTCGATTGTTCTTTTGATTAAACTATCAGCTAATTGCTCAAACTTTGAACGAGTTAGTGTTCTAACTAAGTGCTTAGGTCCTGAAGCAGTTGCAGTAACGTAAGGCAAGTTGATTTCAGACTGAGAAGAACTTGACAATTCAATTTTTGCTTTTTCCGCCGCTTCTTTCAAACGTTGCAAAGCCATTGAATCCTTTCTTAAGTCAATGTCTTCCTCTTTCTTAAATTCTTCAGCTAACCAATCAATGATTACATCATCAAAATCATCACCACCTAAGTGAGTATCTCCATCTGTTGATTTTACTTCGAAAACACCATCACCTAATTCAAGAATAGAAACGTCATGCGTTCCACCTCCACAGTCAAATACGACAATGTTTACATCGGATGATTTCTTATCTAATCCATATGCCAAAGCTGCAGCAGTAGGTTCGTTGATGATTCTCTTAACTTTTAAACCTGCAATTTCTCCTGCTTCTTTTGTTGCTTGTCTTTGTGCATCATTAAAGTAAGCCGGAACAGTAATCACTGCTTCTGAAACGCTTGTTCCTAAATAATCTTCGGCTGTTTTTTTCATTTTTTGCAACACCATGGCCGAAATTTCTTGCGGTGTGTACAATCTGTCGTCAATTTTTACTCTTGGAGTATCATTGTCACCTTTTACTACTTTATAGGCTACTCGACCAACTTCCTTGCTTACTTCGCTGAATTTTGTTCCCATAAATCTTTTTATGGAATAAATCGTTTTTTCAGCATTTGTAATCGCTTGACGTTTTGCAGGATCTCCAACTTTTCGTTCACCACCTTCTATAAATGCCACAATCGATGGCGTGGTTCTCTTTCCTTCACTGTTAGGGATTACAACGGGCTCATTACCCTCCATAACAGAAACGCAGGAATTTGTAGTACCTAAATCAATTCCAATTATTTTACTCATATCAATTTAATTTAATTTTCAATTTTTTTAACTGAAAAGGACATTTCAATCAATATGCCATTGAATAAATTCAACTGATTTTAAGAAATGTTGTCATTAAATCACCGAAAAATAAGTGAAAAATAGCCTACTTATGCCATTTTGTCAATTTCCTCCTGTAGCGGAAAAATTCCGATTATTGCGATAGGTTTGAAAAAGATAAATTCTAGTATTTTGATCTATTCTTGTAAATTCGCTCATTTTAAAACGAGAAGAAAATATACCTATGCCATTCTCAATGTTGGTAAATTCAGGCCTAACTTGAGCTAAACCTTCTATTGGGCCGTTTAATTCACGAAAAAACTTTAAATCCGCATCAGAAGCAAAAATTTCTATCTCAATATTATTAAAATCTTCAATTATTTTTTTTGTTGGACTAGTTGATGCCGGTACTTGCTCTTCAAGAGATCTAAAGAAGCGTTCACCATCGTAACGAACTTCAAAAGGACCAGAAGAAAAGTTTCTTATGGGAAATCGAACTCTTTTTGGGATACTATCATTTCCAATAATTTCAGTGTAATGGAACCAACCAATAACTTCTAGTTCAGCCACATTGTTTCCCGGGTTAAAAATAAATGCTTGAGGGTTGAAACGAAAATCTCTGTTAATAAATGATACAGAATGAACAGATATTGGAAAGCCTAGATTTGGACTAGTAATTATTATGGTGTCTATAGTAGTTGTTTGACCATACGTTATAGTACTATCAGCTTTTTTTATTCTTAATCGGTAAGATGTATTTGATTTTAAGCGAGCGGTTGTGAAATAAATGTCATTACGGTCGGTAGCAAAAGTGCCAGGATCTTTTGGCTTTTGCATTTTACTTAATGGAAAAACAGGGCCATTAGTTCCTTCAATTAAACTAACTTCTAATGTATCATAAAACAATCTATCGGACTGCTTGGCAACATCAATAGCACTCAACTGATCATCGATAAAAGTTTTACTGATTTTTACAAATTGAGTGTCGGCATTTTTGTCTAGAAACCCGAAAACCACGGTGGTTTCTTCGAAGTCTGTATTTAAGTCTACTTCATTTTCACAAGCAACTATGAACAAAACCAATAGAGGGAAAACGAACTTTTTTAATTTTAGCATGTCAGCAAAATTACGAATTAATCAATTTCACGTTCAATTTTGTAGCTTTGTCTTTGTTCTAAAAATTAATATATGTCGTCTGTCAGAAAAACTGATGTTAAAAGAGTAACAACTCATGTGCTGCATGAAATGAAAATGCGGGGTGAAAAAATTTCTATGTTAACAGCCTATGACTACTCCATGGCGCGCATTGTGGATGCTGCAGGGATAGATATAATTTTGGTGGGAGACTCCGCGTCGAATGTGATGGCCGGTCACGAAACCACTTTGCCCATCACCTTAGATCAAATGATCTATCATGCTTCTTCAGTTGTTAGAGCGGTTAGTCGTTGCTTGGTGGTAGTTGATTTACCGTTTGGAGCATACCAAGGAAATTCTAAGGAAGCATTGACTTCTGCCATTCGAATTATGAAAGAATCGGGTGCACACGCTGTTAAAATGGAAGGTGGACAAGAAATCCAAGAATCGATAGAGCGAATATTGTCTGCAGGAATTCCAGTTATGGGACATTTAGGTTTAACACCTCAGTCTATTTATAAATTTGGAACTTATGTCGTTCGTGCAAAAGAAAAAGAAGAAGCAGAAAAACTAATTGAAGATTCTAAAGCGCTTGAACAATTTGGCTGTTTTTCAATTGTATTAGAAAAAATTCCTGCTAAATTAGCTGAACAGGTTAGCAAAGAAGTGGAAATTCCTATTATTGGAATTGGAGCAGGTGGAGGTGTAGATGGACAAGTATTAGTAATCCATGACATGTTGGGGATCAACCAGGATTTTAGTCCGCGTTTTTTGAGAAGGTATAATAATTTGTATACTCAAATAGAATCATCCGTTAAAAACTATATTTCAGATGTTAAATCAAAAGACTTCCCCAATGAAAATGAGCAGTATTAATAGCATGGTGCAGCGTTCTGTTTTTCTGTTGGGCCTTTTCTTTTTTGGATTGAATCTCAATGCTCAATACATTGATCAACTGGACATTTCTGTTTCAAATGCCGATAAAATGTTCGACATCAAAAATTATCAAGAGGCCATTCGACAATTTGAGTCCTTGTTAAAGCAAGAGCCATCGAACTTTAATTATAAATTAAAATTGGCAAAAAGTTATACCTATTCTCAAATCAATAAAAGAAGGGGGTTGGAATTACTACAAGAGTTGAATAAATCAAGTGAAAAAACAGAAGAAATTACAAAAGAGTTGGTAATCGCTTATTTCAAAAATTATGAATTTGATCAAGCCATTTCAATTTTTAAAGAATTAATAACTAATAGCAACGACGAAACCCAAAAACAAGCTTACGCTGATTGGATCAGTCAAGTGGAACGTTCAAAAAAGATGTTAGCAGATCCTGTTTGGGTTGAATTTGAGAATTTAGGAAAGAAAGTTAATTCAGATGCTCCAGACTATTTACCAGTAGTCGAGCCAGATGAATCTACCTTGCTTTTTACTACCAGAAGAAGTGGAGTGGTCGGAAATTTATATGATTTTGGAGGCTACCGTACCGCTGATATTTATTCGGTTAACCACAAGCGAAACAGCTACTCAAGAGCAAAATCAGTAGGTAGTCCGAATACCTATGGAAATGAACAAACTGCAGGAAAATCTGAGAATGGAAATTATGTTATCTACAATGTAAATTCAGAAGACCATTTTAATGATTTGTTTGTCAGTGAAAAAGGAAGGAAATCTTACATGCCTGCTAAAGTCTTTGATAGTGAGGAGGTGAACCAAAAGAAAAGCAATGAAATGGGCGGAACTTTATCGAACGATGGTGCTACTTTTTATTTCTGCAGCGACCGACCTGATGGATTTGGAGGATTTGATATTTATGTAGTTAAAAGACTGCCAAATGGAAATTGGAGTTCCCCAAAAAATCTAGGTGAACCCATTAATACTCCGGATAACGAGCAATATCCTAATTTGATGGATCAGGGCAAAACACTCTACTTTTCTTCTAATGGACATCCTGGAATGGGTGACATGGACTTGTTTAAATCAACCCTAAATACTGAGGATGAAACTTGGAGTCAACCTGTAAATCTTGGTCACCCAATTAATACCCCAGATGATGACCTTACGATTTCATTTGCCGAAAACCAACGCTATGCCTACATTGCCGCTAATCGTGAAGATGGTTTTGGAGATTTAGATATATACCGTGTAACATTTTTAGAAGAAAAAGATAATTACACACTGCTAAATGGAAGAGTTATAACAGCCGATTCAATACAGGTGACGCTTGAAGTTGAAGTTGAAGTTTATGATTTGAATGATGAATCATTGCATGGAACCTATAAGTTGAATAAAAAAACGGGGAAATACAGCGCAATTCTTCCTGCTGGGAAATTTAGAATTGAAGTTTCAAGTGTTGGAGATTTTAAAGACTATTCAGCTGAAATAACACTTCTAGGGAAAAATGATTTTCAAGCTGAAAAAAAACACGACATCATTTTATTACCAAAATAAGTTCATTTTAAAAATCAATCAATTGCCTCAAGCCCCTTTGGAAGTTTTATTTGAAGATAATCACTTAATAGCAGTTAATAAACCTTCAGGATCCTTGGTTCAAGGAGATAAAACAGGTGACACCCCTTTAAGTGATGAAGTAAAACTTTTTCTAAAGCACAAATACCTGAAAAGCGGGGATGCCTTTTTGGGAGTTCCTCATCGAATCGATAGACCAACGAGTGGGTTGGTGCTATTTGCTAAAACTTCAAAAGCATTGGTGCGGCTGAATAAGCTATTTCAAGACAAAGAAATTGCTAAAACCTATTGGGCAATCACCAAGCAAAAGCCAGCTCAAAATGAAGGAACATTGATTCACTTTTTAAAAAGAAACCAAGAAAAGAATAAATCGTTTGCTCACAATCAAATGTTAGAAGGTGCAAAGCAGGCTGAATTGAGTTACAAACTAATCATGAGTTTAGATTTTTACCATTTAGTTGAAATTTATCCTAAAACAGGCAGACAACATCAAATAAGGGCTCAATTGGCTGCCATTAATTGTCCGATTAAAGGAGATTTAAAGTATGGATTTGATCGCAGTAATAAAGATGCTTCCATCTCCTTACATGCAAGGGCGATGAATTTTGTACACCCAGTTAGTGGCGAACAGATTGAAATAATTGCTCCACCACCAAAGAAAGACCCTGTTTGGAAGGCGGTGGCGAGAGAGTTGATAGCTTAAAACCCTTCTTTCCTTCGATTTTGTTTCTTTTCTGATTGAATCTTCTTCTCTTTTAAGCGTTTACGGATTGCTGCCTTAGAAGGCTTGGTTATTTTTCGTGCTTTTTTCTCTTTCAAAGCTTCTTCAATTAGATCAAAGAAACGTTCTATTGCAATTTTTTTGTTCTGATGTTGGCTTCTTGAACTTTCTACATCTATCTGAAGAGTGCCGTCTTGAGAGATTCTATGTTTTAATTTTTCTGATAGTTTAGCTTTTTGCTCATCACTTAATGCATTAGAATTTTGAACGTTAAAAAATAAACTAACTCTACTTTCAGTTTTGTTGACATGCTGTCCGCCTTTGCCACTGCTTCTACTATTTTTAAATTCAAATTCTTCTAAAAAATTGCTTTTTTCTAATTGCATCTTTTGTAATTTTCAATCTTCAATCGTGATATACTATATCTTGTATTTTGCATTGTGAAATTAATACTTAATAAATTAAACAGATTATGATTACAGATATAAATCCAAACACTGAACTCGGAAAACTTGATGCAATTGATAGAGAAATTTTATTAAGAGCTCCTGCCATTGTGGCACTTTTTGCTGCAATATCTGATGATGGTGAAGTGAGTGATAACGAAAGGTCTGAAGCAATTAAATTAGCACATCTTAGAACGTATACTTCACCAGAAATTTTACATAATTTCTACAAAGAAGTTGATAAAGTTTTTGAAGCCTATTTTAGTGAAGAAGCAGACAAGTTACCTGCAACACAAGAAGAGAAGGCCATTTATTTAGCTGAACGTTTGAAAGCCTTAAACACGGTTTTACCTAAATTAAACCAGGTGTATTCAAAAGAATTAGTAATAAGTTTAAAGTCATTTGCACGTCACGTATTTAAATCGAATTCTGGCTTTTTAGAGCATTTTTTATTACCGATTTTTTTAGGTAGAATTGAGAGAGATTTTTTTGACCCAAAAATAGGAGGCTAAATTTTGAAGACGTTATTTTTAATCAGACATGCTAAATCAAGTTGGGATGATGCAAGCCTTTCAGATTTTGAGCGGCCTTTAAATGAACGCGGTTTTCGCGATGCTCCAATGATGGCAAAAGTGCTGAAAGAAAAAGGATTTATTCCAGATTTAATCTTGAGCAGTCCCGCTCATAGAGCAAAAACAACTGCTCAATTCATGGTCGAAGGGCTGCACCTTTCAACTGATTGCTTAGTACTCAGCACCATGATCTATGAAGCATCCTTTGAGCACTTGTTCCAAATTATCAACGGAATTGATGATCAGTACAATACTGTTTTTTTAGTGGGGCATAATCCTAGCTTTACTTATCTAGCAGAAAATTTAGGAGATTCTTCCATTGGTAACTTGCCAACATGCGGCATAGTTGGCTTGAATTTCGAACTTGATTCTTGGAAACATGTCAGCAGTGGATTGGGAACTCAATTTTACTTTGATTATCCTAAAAATCATCTATAAAGGACGAAGGGTTTAATTACTTTAAGTTAAAAGTGACTTAAGTTTAAAGTTAAAAGTTGTTTTTGATTACAAATTAAGACTTTAGAGTTTAGAAAAAGAAAATAGAACAGAGAGAAGAGACAGAAAGAATTAGGAATCTGGGAATTACAAATTAAGACTTTAGACCTTAGATTTTAGAATTTAGTGAAATGCATATTCGCAAGCATACCTAACATTTAAAAAATAAATTAGATGTTGAATTTTCTTCAAATATCTTTTATGAAAATGAACATTCAATCAATGCCTTGCATTGATATTCTTTTCCCCATGAATAACAAGCAAAAAAAGGAAAGACAGAGGAGCGAAGCGGAACGCCTTTTTTTGATTGTGGTCTTCTCAGAAAGGCGTTGCAATAGCTCGGACTGAGAAGAATTTATTTGGGAAAAGTCTCCTTTTTTTGGTTCGTTTTTTTGGAGAAGCAAAAAAATGAACATGAATAATTTCATGTTTTCAAACAAGTCATTGTTTATTTGGGAGATATACGGATATTTATAAAAATAATTGCCATTCTGTTAATTATGAGTCAATAATCAAAATTGATAGAGAAGAGATACTGTGTTGAAAAAGAGGAATTAAGGACGGAAGAATTAAGAGTTACGAATTACGAATTTTTGGAATTATATTGCCTTTAATTTATAAGCTTTAAATTCTTACCCACCTTTTCGAAATTCTTTGTAAACTCTGAGGTTAATAACAAAAAAAGCCCCTACATGGATCATGCAAGGGCTTTTTTGTAATTAATTCTTTTTTCTAATTTGCTTTCGGCATCATTTCCGAAGCTTCTTTTACAGGAGTTGTTTCTTTATTGATAACGTTTCCTTTTATTCTCAATACTTTAGTTGCTGAAGCAGCATTTGAAGTAACTGTAACTGATTTGTTGATTGGGCCCAATCGATCAGTTGCGTATTTTACTTTAATCTCTCCTGTTTCACCCGGATTGATTGGTTGCTTTGGCCAAGTTGGAACTGTACAACCACAACTTCCTTTTGCATTTGAAATAATTAAAGGAGAAGTTCCAGTATTGGTGAACTTAAATGTTCTAACTCCATCTGCGTTTTGAGTGATTGTTCCGTAGTCAATAACTTCAGCTTCGAAAGTCATTTCAGGACCACCTGCACTTTCAATTTGAGTAGCTGCTTTTTCTTGAGCGAAAATTGAGGAGATTGCGAATAAGCATGCTCCAACGAATGTAAGGGCTTTTTTCATGATTTAATATTTTTAGATTTGTTTGACACCAAATTTAACCGAAAAACTTCCCGATGAATTGATTCATTTCACCTTTAACATAACTTTAACAAAAAATGAGAAGCGCTATGTTTTTTGAATGTTTCAAAGGGGCATACTTTTTTTGCGATTTTTTGACTGCTTTCGCCTGATACATGGCTACTTTTGCAGTCAAAATTTTTTCGAATGGAGCTTCCAAAAAAATACGAGCATATAGCTAAAGATCAAGCCTGTTACAAACGGTGGATGGATCAAAATTTATTTCATTCTGAGCCCGATGATCGAGAGGCTTACACCATACTGATTCCACCGCCAAACGTCACAGGAGTTCTGCACATGGGGCACATGCTCAACAATACCATTCAAGATGTTTTGGTTCGAAGAGCTCGTTTGTTGGGAAAAAATGCTTGTTGGGTTCCCGGAACCGATCATGCATCCATTGCTACAGAAGCAAAAGTTGTTCAAAAACTAGCAGCAGAAGGAATTAAAAAAACAGATTTAAGTAGAGAAGATTTTTTAAAACACGCTTGGGAGTGGACAGAGAAATACGGTGGAACAATCTTGCAACAGCTAAAAAGATTAGGTGCTTCTTGTGATTGGGAAAGAACTCGATTTACATTGGAAGACGATTTGTATGATGCAGTGATTGAAGTTTTTGTTGACCTTCATAATAAGGGATTAATCTACCGCGGTGTTCGAATGGTTAATTGGGATCCGTCTGCTAAAACAGCTCTTTCAGACGAAGAAGTTGTTCACAAAGAAGTAAGTTCAAACCTTTATTACATTAACTATCAAATTGAAGGAGAAGATGAGCACTTAACCGTTGCGACTACTCGTCCTGAGACAATATTGGGAGATACTGCCATTTGCATTCACCCAGAAGATGAGCGCTATTTTCATCTAAAAGAAAAGCGTGCAATTGTTCCATTGATTGGCAGAAGCATTCCAATTATTGAAGATGAATACGTTGATAGAGAGTTTGGTACTGCTTGTTTGAAAGTGACTCCTGCTCATGATATTAATGATTATGAGTTGGGAATTAAACACAATTTGCCTGTTATTGATATCTTAAATGATGATGGCACTTTAAATGAGAAAGCCGAGATTTTTATAGGTGAAGATCGGTTTGTTGTAAGAAACAAAATTGCCAAAGAACTAGAAGCAAAGGGAGCGCTACAAAAAGTAGAATCCATTCAAAATAAGTTGGGTTATTCTGAGCGAACAAACGCCGTGATAGAGCCTAAACTTTCATTGCAGTGGTTTTTGAATATGAAGGCTATGGCGAAGCCTGCTTTAGATAAAGTAATTGACGGAACCATTCGTTTTTATCCTGAAAACACAAAAAACACTTACAAGCATTGGATGGAAAACATCAAAGATTGGTGTATTTCCAGACAATTGTGGTGGGGACACAGAATTCCAGCGTTCTATTTTGGAGAAGGAAGTAAGGATTTTGTGATTGCAAAAACTGCTGAGGAAGCATTGATTTTAGCTGAAAAGAAAAGTGGGAAAGAGTTAACACTAGCCGACCTGAAGCAAGATGAAGATGTTTTAGATACCTGGTTTTCATCTTGGTTATGGCCGATTTCTGTATTCGATGGCTTTAAAAATCCCGATAATAAAGACATTAATTATTACTACCCAACTAATGATTTGGTTACCGCTCCTGAAATTATGTTTTTCTGGGTAGCACGAATGATTATGGCTGGCTATGAGTATAAAGATTTACCACCATTTAAAAATGTGTATTACACAGGAATTGTTCGGGACAAGCAACGCCGAAAAATGAGCAAATCATTGGGCAATTCACCAGATCCGATTGAGTTAATTGAAAAACACAGTGCGGATGGAGTTCGCGTGGGGATGCTTTTAAGTTCTCCTGCTGGAAATGATTTATTGTTTGATGAATCCTTGTGTGAGCAAGGTAGAAACTTTTCCAATAAATTGTGGAATGCATTTCGATTAGTTAAAGGTTGGGAGATTGATGCATCAGCTAAAGAAACAGAAGTAGCGGCTATTGCCAACAAATGGTTTGAATCCGTTTTTTATAAAAACTTGAAAGAAATCAATGATCACTTTGAGAAATTCAGGATTTCGGATGCTTTAATGACAACTTACCGCTTGGTTTGGGATGAATTCTGCTCATGGTATTTGGAAATGGTAAAACCTGATTTCAACAGTGGAATAGCACCTTCAACTTACAAACAAGTGGTTGCTCATTTTGAAAACTTATTGAGAATTCTCTCCCCATTTACTCCTTTTATCAGTGAAGAAATCTACCAACTAATGGAAGAGCGCTCAGCTGATGATCATTTAATGACAAATTATTGGCCTGAAGAGAAGGAAGTTGAAGATTTAGTGAAAGCATTCGAGCATCAAAAAAAGGTAATTACGGAAGTAAGAAGCATTAGAAAAGAAAAACAAATTTCTTTCAAAGAGAAATTAGCTTTAAATGTAATTGCTAAAGAAAACACCGAGAAAAAATATGATCCTGTGTTGATTAAGCTACTCAACTTAAGTGGTGTTAACTATGTTCAAGAGAAAGAAGCGCAAAGTGTTTCATTTGTAATTGGATTAAATGAATATTTTATTCCAATCGACGAGCAAGTTGATGTTGTTGAGGAAAGTCAAAAATTGAAAGAAGAGATCAGTTATTTAGAAGGCTTTTTGAAAGGGGTAAATAAAAAACTTTCGAACGAGCGATTTGTATCCAGTGCGCCACAAAATGTGGTAGACATAGAAAAACAAAAGAAGTCGGATGCAGAAACAAAAATCGAACTTTTAAAGAAGCAACTCGAAGCACTTGTTTAATTTTCTTTCAATTTAACAATTTCTTAAATTGCGCTGCTTGCAATTAGTTTAGTTTTGCCTTTATGAGTAAATTGGATTATAGTTTCCATGATCGAGAAATTAGTTGGTTGTCATTTAATGAAAGAGTACTTCAAGAAGCTGAAGATCCTACTGTTCCATTAATTGAACGGCTTCGTTTTTTGGGAATTTATTCCAATAACTTAGATGAGTTTTTCAGAGTTCGAGTTCCAACCGTTCAGAAAATGAGTGCTTATGGAAAGCGTGCTATTCCAATGCTAGGCTTTGATCCTTCGGTAACCTTAAAGGAAATTGAGCGCGTAAACAAACGCCTTCAACGCAGATTTGAAAAGACTTACGAGAAGTTAAAGCTAGAACTCAGAAAGGAAAATATCTATTTTCTGAATGAAAAAGAACTGGACGAACATCAAAAAGATTTGGTGAGTTCTTATTTTTTCAAAACGGTTCAGCAAACATTGGTACCAGTCATGTTATCGGATGATCGAGCTTTGCCTGAATTAAATGGAAAGGCAATTTATCTCGCCATTAAATTATACAACAATACAGGTAGAAGAAAAGTCGATAAACGCTATGCTTTGATTGAAGTACCAGCTTCAATTGTATCGAGGTTTTATGTGATTGCAGAAGAGTCTGGTAGAAAAAATGTTATCCTTTTAGACGATATTATTCGAACTTGTTTGCACGAGATTTTTTCAATTTTTTCTTTCGAACACATTGAGGCATATACCATTAAAATAACTCGTGATGCGGAGTTGGATATAGAAGACGATGTTACCGCCGGGTTTATGGAAAAATTGCAAGAGAGTTTAAAAAATAGAAAAAAAGGCGATCCAGTTCGCTTTGTTCACGATGCTGCAATTCCAAAAGATTTGTTGCAATTTATGGTCAAAAAAGTGGGCATGGAACCCAATGATGTGGTTTTAGCAGCAGGGCGTTACCATAATTTTAAAGATTACATTAAATTCCCAAAAATTGGTGGTGCTCATCTTTTTTTCGACGATTTACCACCCTTAAATCACCCATTTTTAAAAGCACAAAAAAGTATTTTTGAAGCAATTCGAAAGCAAGATATTTTGCTGAATTATCCTTATCAATCCTATAATTACATTATCGATTTATTGCGTGAAGCGGCGATTGATCCTTTGGTAATTTCTATTAAAATCACCCTTTATAGGTTAGTTCACAGAAACTCTAAAATAATTCATACTCTTATTAACGCAGCTAGAAACGGGAAACAAGTAATTGTTGTGTTGGAGTTGAAAGCTCGATTTGATGAAGAATCGAACATGAATTATGCCGATAAATTACAAGACGAAGGAATAAGAGTGATTTTTGGAGCACCTGGGTTGAAAGTTCACACCAAAATAATGGTGATTAAGCGAAAAGAAGAAGGTGGCTCAGTTCGATATGCGCATATTGGCACAGGAAATTTTCATGAAGGAACAGCCACTCTTTATTGCGATCACTCTTTACTAACCTGTAAAAAGGAAGTGGCCAATGAAGTGAACAAACTCTTTAAGTTTTTCCTTGATAATTACAAGCGCTATACTTTCAGGCATTTAATAGTTTCTCCTTTTAATGCCCGTCGACAATATTACAAACTGATTGATCAAGAAATTGAGAATGCACAAGCTGGGAAGCCCGCTTACATGATTATAAAAGTCAACAGCATTCAAGATCGTGCTATGGCAATTAAATTGTATGAAGCAAGTCAGGAGGGAGTTAAAATTAAATTGATAGCAAGAAGCATCAACAATGTAGTTGCAGGAGTTCAGGGGATTAGTGAAAACATCGAAGCAATTTCTATCGTTGATCGTTTTTTGGAGCATGCAAGGGTAATGGTTTTTGCAAATGGAGGAAACGAAAAAATGTTTTTGGGCTCATCTGACTGGATGACAAGAAACTTGGATGGAAGGGTAGAAGTGATGACGCCAATTTACGACGGGCGATTGAAAAAGATGTTGTTAAAAATATTGGACATTCAATTGAAAGACAACGTAAAAGCTAGAGTTTGGGATAAGGCATTGACCAATAAATACAAGGCAAAAAAAGGAAGAAGTATTCGAGCTCAATTAGAAATCTACCAACATTTTAAGGAATTGGAAGAAGCAAATCAAGCAGTACCTTTAGACTCCAATTTGATTTAAATGACTATTTTCGTTTCACGATGACAATGGAAAATAGTTTGAGATTTGCAGCCGTAGATATCGGTTCAAATGCAGTTCGCCTTTTTTTTGGATATGTAATTGAAACTTCCTTCGGTCCGAGTTTTAATAAAGCTTCTTTAATTCGATTGCCCATTCGATTGGGGGAAGATTCCTTTCACAAAAAACAAATTCCCGACTCTAAAGTAGAAGAACTAATTGAAGCATTGTTGGGATTTCAGCACTTGGTGAAAGCATTTAAAGTAATTTCTTTTCGGGTTTGTGCCACTTCTGCCATGCGAGATGCGGTTAACGGACCGGCAGTTGTTGCAAAAATTAAAGAGAAAACAGGAATCGAAATTGAATTGATTGATGGAGAGGCTGAAGCTGCCTTGATTTTTGAAAACCATGTTGCTGACAAGCTTGCAGTGGAAGATGCATTCATTTACATGGATGTTGGAGGTGGTAGCACTGAATATACGCTTTATAAAAAGGGAGAAAAGTTAAATTCTAGGTCTTTCAATATTGGTACAATTCGGTTGAAAGACAATTTAGTGCAAGAAGATGTATGGAGCTCCATGTTTCAATGGTTGGCAGAGATCAAAAAAGAGTTTGCGCCTAAGCAAATCATTGGTTCAGGTGGAAACATTAATACACTTTTCAAATTAAGTCAGTTAAGAGAAATGGAGCCTTTGAGTAAGCGACGTTTGAAACGACTTTTCAAAATGCTGAAGAATTTATCTTATGATGAGAAAATTTCTAAATTAAAACTTCGTCCTGATCGAGCAGATGTGATTGTGCCTGCGACAGAATTGTTTTTAGTTGCTTTAAAGCATAGTGGTTGCAGAGAAGTGTTGGTGCCAAAAGTTGGTTTGGTAGATGGAATGGTCCATCAATTGTACGATCAACATAAAGCCAATGAAGCATCTGTTTGATAAAAGGATTTCAATTTTTCAAGAATCCTTTTTCGGTCTTTTATTTTTACACCATCTAAAGAAATTGCGTGATTTTTAGTTCCATCTTGAATTACTAAACCCATCCAATTAAGCTCAAAAGTTGGGTCAGCTGTTTCAAAATTAATTTTTTTAGGATGCTCGTTTTGCATTAGTTTCCATCTAGTTTGCTGAGGATTCATCTCGAAAAAGCATTTTCTGTATTCAGAACGCTGAAGTTGAAAAAGAACAATTGAAGAAATAGCAACACCTATTAATGAAGTCACATGAGGTAATTCAATCAATCTAGAAATTAGCGAATACACAATGAACACTATACTTAAATAAAAAAACACCCTCAAGTATTTTTTTGAATGAAAGTAGGGGTCAATGCGTTTCATGGTATTTTCAAATATAGTAAAAATTAGAACACATCGGAAAGAATCACAATTAGATAGCTGCTAATAAGTAGTATACCTCGAATATTGAAGGCGTTTTTTAATTGTAATATATTAAATCTCGGAGGCAATAGGAAGCATGTAAGTCCCCAAAAAAACAATGCAACTCCTAGATCAAGCCAGTCAAAAGTGCCATCAGTTAGTTGAAAGTATTGAAAAACCTCAATGCAAATTGCCAAAAGAATAGGAAAAAATACCAAGCTATAGTTTTTTGATTGACTAGTAAAATAAAATTCCTTTGAGATAAGTGTCACAAATAGTACCCACAATCCTTCGGGCAGGGAATAGATTATCCAGTTTGGCAATGGCAATGCTGTTTGAACTTGCTCTTGATATTTTAACAAATCTGCAAGTGGTAGGAATATACCAATTGCCTGATTAATCAAAGTCAATTCGCTGCGGTAAAATACATAGATCAACAAGCTGATTAGTAGTGGACTGATTCTTAGACTTAGCGATTTAATCATTTTGTTTTGAAAGGGTTAAAAGCCGATAATAATTCCATGCACCAATTGGTTGATTGCTGTCGATTTTAAAGGTATTTTTCAAGGGCAAAGATGCTAAATAAAAGACGGATTGAAAATGAAAAAGGCTCGAAAATGGACTGAAGAGAATATCGAAATAGCGCAGAAAATTGTTGGGAGTAAAGTGATTGAGGATAAATAGCTTTCCATCTTTTTTAAGCAATCGCTTTGCTTCAGTAATTATTTTTTCAGATTGATTGTCGGTTGCTAATAAATGAGCCATAATGATGTAATCAAAAGATTCATTTTCAAAACTTGTTTGCTCAGCTTTCATGCATACAAGTTCAATATTAGGATTGTACTTTTTTGCTTTCGCCAGCATTTTCTCCGAATGGTCGATTCCAACAATGCGGTGTTTTTGAAGTGCTTTCAGTTCTTTCCCAAAACCAACTCCCATACAAAGTAAATCTCCACTCGGCGAAGCATTTAATTCAGTAATCAAATGACTTTTATGTTTTCTTAAAAAGCAATCAATTAAGCGATAAAAGGGTGCAATTCGGTTGTAAAAGATTTGGTTGGAGGAGGATGTTGGTGAGCTTTTCAATGATAAAATTTTAATAATTGAATGTTATTGGGTTAAAAATTATAGCTTTTTCTATGCCATGCAAGATTTTCTATGAGTGGCAAGTAATTTTTATTTTCAGGTAAATTGACTTCTTTCCCTTTAAATTGCAAAATTCCATAAAGGGTATTCTTACTTTCCTTAAAGTTACTATTGACAAGTAAGCGGTAATTGTCGTCAATAGCTATAAGGCCTCTATCGAAAGCACGGTGCAAGTTGGGGCATAGGGCAATTCCATTAGTAATGTGGTTATTCTTACTCTCAGAAAAAGGCACAATGTGACATGCATCAATAGCTGAATAAGTGCTAGTTGCATCAATTTTAAGATTACTAATTGCACATGTATCAGAGTATACTCTTGAAACAGATCTTTTAAAAGCTCCATTTCTTATAAATACTTCTTCTTCAAAAGAAGTATTATCCAACTTTTTTTGAAGTTCCTGAATTTTATTTTTGTAAGTAGATGGGTCTTCATTAAGAATCTCATCGGATAAATTGTCAACAATTTCTTTTTGTTGAATTAAATTCGATTTAGTTTCTTTAAAGTAGCTTTCTAAAATTTGTTGTTTTAGAACTTCTCTCTCAATATTTTTAGAAAGTAATTCAAATAATTCATTATCAATTTTTGCATGATCAACTGCAGTTTTTAAAGAACTAAAACTCCTAATTGGAGATTTTGAAAGCACCCATTTTTCACAACCTTGGTTTGGAATTAATCGCCAAAAAGGCTCAGATTTCATATGGAAAAATGGTAGTGTAAAATGAGCATCATGTTTTGTTACAACTAGTTTAGACCAATAAAACTTAAAATCACTAATAATTTCAGGTGTAATATAAATACGATTATCAACTTGAAGTTGCTTCTCAAATTGATTGATTATTGCTAACAATAAAATAGGTTTGTGAGGTGCACCACCATTTTTATAATCTCGCCTTAGTTTTTTGAAATAGTGTGAATACTTATATAAATCGGTCATATTGAATAATGATCTATTAAAAAAATCCAATCACTTATAGATTAATCTATAGACAATTGGATTTTATTATTTATTGATTGCAGAATTTCTACTTCGCAATAATTATTTTCTTACTTACAATTTGGTTGCGGTAGACCATTCTTAAGAAATAGATGCCTTCAGACTGGCTGTTTAAGTTAAGCTCGTAGCGGTTGGCATGTCGCACAATTTTTCCAAGTGAAACCTCAGTTCCTAAAACAGAGTAGAGTTTCAATTGCAGGTCTGAATGTTCGAAATCAACAGGCAAAATCAAATTTACTTGTCCGCTACTTGGGTTGGGATACAACGAAACAATGTCTTTCAATCGGAGTTCATTGATTGAAGTAACTCGAAGCGTATCTTGTGTTACTAAAACAGCTTGAGGAACCAAAGGTGGTGCTGAAATCGTGAGGATATCAGAACGAATGTTTCCTGTATTGTTGGTTTCGGTTGCCGTAATTCGAATTTGCTGTGTAAATGCTCCGGAACTCGGACTAACATCCATCCATGTGGCATTTTTAGAAATATCCCATAAAACAAGGTTTGAGCTGAGGTTGAAACTCGCCACATCTTGATCTTCAGGTCCAAGAGTTACGTTGGCAGGTGCAACTTGGAAAAGTGGACTTGCTCCACGCTGAATAACAACAATTGTATCGTCTGCAAATCCATTTGCCGAAGCAGTAATAATCGCTGAACGGTCATTTCCAAATGCATTTCTACTTGCTGCTAAAATGGTAATTGTTTGTGTATTCGAACCACTTTGAGGGTTGATCACCATCCAAGGAGTTGTTTCAACCAATGTCCAATTGGCAATATTAGAAAGCACGGAGAAAGTAGCTGTGCTTCCCTGAGGGTTTGCAACATACACAGTATCTCTAGATAAAGTAAAAGTGGGGTTTGATCCGTCAATTTGGTTAACAGTAACAATTCGATCTGCTAATCCCGGTGCACTGAAGGTTAAATTTGCAGTTCTGGTAGCACCTGTTAAGTTGTCAGAATTTGTCGTCACTGTCACCGTTCCGTTTCCGCTTCCTGAATTCACATTTAAACTCAACCATGTAACCGGATTTGTGACTGTCCAATTTTGGTTTGAGCTAACGCTGATATCGTCATTACTTCCCAACGAGAATCCTAAGTTCAAAGTACTTGGACTAACACTTAGGTTGGCAGCAACTCCTTCTTGAATAACATAAACCGTGTCAGTTTCCAATAATGCGGTAACTAAAATAAAGGTAATTCTATCAGTGAAATTTGGGTTAGCAGAATTTGCAATTACTGTAACAGTTAAATTGCCAACACTGTTTGTTGGATTTACATCAATCCAAGTATCATTTGGCGTTGCGGTCCATGCATCAGGTGAAGAAACATCGAATGTAGCTAAACTTCCATTGGCATTGCCCAAACGAATTGTGTCAGGAGTTGTGCTAAGTCCCGGTCTGAGGGTATCTTGAATAACAATTACAGTATCTGAAAGGTTGTTGATTGCATCATCGAGAATTACTTTAGCTACTCGAATTGAGGAACCGGGATTGTTGCTGTTGGTTTGCAGGTTAATCGTTTGACTTCCTGTTCCATTTGTAGGATTTATTGTTAGCCAAGTATCGCTGTTGTTTATTGTCCAAGTTGCACTTGCAACCAATTGAAAAAACCCAGTGCTCCCTGTATTTCCTCCCAAAACTATGGTGTCAGGAGAACCTTCTAAAATTGGTGCACTTCCAAATTGTTGAACGAATACAGTATCAACCAATGCACTGTTAATGTCTCTCACTTCCACATAAGTAGAGCGAGAACTTGTTCCAGGATTTGCAGTATTTGCAATCACCCTCACAGTGTTGGTGTCAGTTGTATTAATTGGATTTACTGAAGTCAGCCATGTTGCTCCAGATAGTGTTTGCCAAGTAACATTTGAATTGACCACAAAAGAATCAATGCTGTTTGCAGTGGCAGCTAGGAAAAGATTTTTTGGAAAAACACTTAGTTGTGAATTTATCCCATTTTGAACCACGAAGATGGTATCAAAAATACTGCTACTTACATCTCTTAAAGCGATATATGAAGTTCTTGGACTAGTCGTTGTATTTGCGCTTAAACTTGAAATGGTTAAAGTACTATTGCCGTTTCCATTCAAAGGATTTGAGGTCAACCATAAATCTCCTGCACTTGCCACCCAGTCTGTATTTGAGCTTAAATTGACACTTGCTGTGCTACCTAAAGGTTGATTTAAAGAAACATTATTCGGACTTGCCGATAGGACCAAAGAAGCTCCTAATTGAGTGACAAAAACAGTATCGAACAATGTTCCTCCAACATTTTGAACAGCAACATACGTAGATCTAGGAGAAGTGCTAGCATTCATTGTATTAGCTGCTATTTGAACAGTATTGGTATCAGAAGTTGTTGTTGGATTAGTAACAGTTAGCCAAGTTGCTCCTGAATTCGTTTGCCATACAACATTCGAGTTGACAGTAAAACTAGCATTGCTTCCCATTGCTTGAGCTAAAGTAAGGTTGCTCGGATTAACAGATAATTGACTTGGAGCAACCGATGCTGCATCTTGAGTTATAAAAACGGTATCATTTGGAACACCTTGTCCGCCAGTAAAAACGATGAATCCATTTCTACTGACACTGCCAATATTATTTTGAGCACTAACTGCAACTGTTCCATTACTTGTTCCACTAGACGGAGCAATGCTTAACCATGGAGCTGATGAAGTGGCGTTCCAACTTACTGAAGCATTAACTGAAACATTTTGACTCACTGTTGGGGCGTCAATAAAGCTTAGATTTTTTGGTGTAACATTTAAGAAATTTCCACTAGCGCGTTGAACTACAATGAATGTATCACTCACTGAGCTCAAAGTAGAGCTGACATATACTTCTGCAATGCGTGGAGCTCCAGTATTTCCTTGAATTGCTTGTACACTTCCAGTTTGATTTGCTTGTGAGCTGAAAGGGGTGACAATTAACCAATTGGCGTTATCTGCTGTGGTCCATGATGTGTTAGATGTCACATTAAAACTACCTGAACTACCCAAGCCTGCATTGATAAAAACTGTATCAGGATTGGTTGAAATATTGACAGTATTTGATGAAGTATATGAAATTTCCCAACCATTCGCTTCAATGAATGCATTAGTTGTAAACTCAATAAAAACTGCTCCACTTGTACTCAATATTGAAGAAGGCAAAGTTGTACCTGAGAATGTTCCTAGTGAAGGCGCGGTATTATCCGTTCCATCATATATTGAAAGAATGTCAAAATTGGCTTGAGTTGTAAAGTAATTAAAATTTAAACTTATGCTAACTGCTCCAGCAGGTTGAATAAGCCATGAACAATTACTATTTGCAACATAATTAACAGAATTGCTACTTCCGTCATTAAATGTTCCTGAAGCATTAGTTAATGTTGTTAATCCTGAGCAGAAAGGTCTAGGAAATACTCGATAGACTGCTCGCCAGCCAAGTGCAGTATTTGATCCGTTAGTTTTAAAAGTAACTAACATAGAACCCCCCGTTGAGTTTAAAGCAGGAGGGATGGAGCTCCCTGAAAATGTTCCTAAAACTGGAGCACTGGTTGTACTTCCATCATAAATTGTTACTGTGTCGTTTCCAGCTTCTGTTTGAAAATTTGAGAAGCTAAGATTTATGTTTTGATTAGGTGTTGTTGGTTGAATCAACCATTCACAATCGGTATTATTTGCATAGTTAACTCCTGTAGGTGAGCCATCAGTAATTGTTCCAATATTTGCTGTTAAAGTAGCAGTTGGTAAGCAAAAAGTAGAACTGCTATTGTAACTTGCTGACCACCCCTGTGCAGTAAAGTTATTGTCGGTTACAAACTCTACAAACATACTTCCACTTGTTGCAACAACAGGTGATCCTGTATTATTAAAATTATAAACTGCTATTAATGTTCCTGCTGCACTTGTACCATCAAATACTCTAACTCGATCACCAAAGTTGGCTAAATTCATTGCGTTCATTGTTAAGGTGATGATTGCCGGTGAACTAGAAGGTTGAATTAACCAGCCACAGTTGAGATCATTGTCGTAGTTACTTGTACCACTTCCATCATCAAAACTTCCACTATTCGTAGTAAATGTTGTTACACCACTACAGCTTTGATTAGAAGTTGAAGTGTAACTTGCATCCCATCCTGCTGCTGTTATACTTCCATTTGTAGTAAATTCAACAAACATAGAGCCGCTATTTGCTGTAACGTTTGAAGGTATAGAATTACCGGAATATGTTGCTAATAAAGTGCCTGTAGCATCTGTTCCATCGTAAATCTTTACTTCATCATTATTCGATTCTGTATTAAATGCAGTGAAATTTAAAGTAATTGTTGCTGCTAATGGTGGCTGAATTAGCCAGCTACAGTTCAAATTATTATCGTAATTGTTAGTGCCACTTCCGTCAGATAAAGTACCATTAGCACCTGTTAGTAATGAATTTTGTAAGCAATGGGTAGTAGTTGAATTGTAGCTTATTTCCCATCCGGACCTCACAACTGAGCCATCGGTTCTAAAAAGCACTAACATTTCTCCCCCTGTGGATTGTAGACTAGAAGGGATAGAATTACCACTAAATCTTCCTAATCGAGGACTCGCCGTTGTTCTTCCATCATAAACTTCTACAAAATCAAAACCATTTTCAGTATTAAATCGGTCAAAATTCAGTGAAATGAAAGTTGCTCCCGTAGGTTCAATAATCCATTGACAATTTAAGTTGTTGAAATAGTTTTGATTACTTCTTGTACCATCAGAGAATGTTCCTGAAGCGGCAGTTAAACTAGTAACACCTGAACAGCTGCTAATTCCTTCATAGCTGATCTGAAACCCTTTATCGGTAATACTTCCGTTAGTAGTAAATGTAACAAACACAGATGCTCCTGAGCTATTTAACATTGGTGGTAAGTTTGTTCCTGAAAATACTCCTAAAAGAGGCGAAGCGCTTGTTGGTCCATCGTAAACAGCTACAGTGTCATTTCCTAATTCCGTTGAAAGAGAATCGAACTCAATCCGAACGATATTTGCTCCTATTGGCTGGATTAACCAAGAGCAAAAAAGGTTATTGGTGTAATTTTGAGTGCCACTACCATCATTGAATGTTGCCGAACTCGCAGTTAAAGTATCTGTTCCGCAGTTCACTCCAGGTACTCCGCTTACATAACTTGCAGACCAACCTGAAGCATTGTTACTTGCATCAGTTTTAAAGCTGATGTATAAATTATTACTACTTGAAACAATAGTTGGAGGTATCGCATTTCCACTAAACCTACCCAAAAGACTTGCTGAACTATCTGTTCCATCGTAAACATTCACTGTGTCAACTCCTGCTTCTGTATCGAATGATGAAAAAGTTAAAGTTATCATGCCTGTAGGAACTTGAATTGACCATGAACAGTTGAGATTATTTGCATAATTAGATGCGCCACTACCATTATCGAAATTTCCTGAAGAAGTTGTGAGTATTGTAGTTCCTGAGCATTGTATAGGAGGTACTGGGCCAAAATTAAAATTAATGGTATCTCCATTTTTTGCGATGTTCCAAATATTTAAACCGGTTGTATCATTCGTGTAATGGTTTGAATTAGGAGTGCTTGAACTATTAAAACTTGTATTGTTAGTGATGCCAGGATAAAGGTCTCCTGCATTACCTCGATTAATATTACTGTCTAATTCGTCTAAGCCATCTGCTTCTTCTAAATCAACGCCTTTTAAAGCGACATCACCATTAACTCTATTACCAAAAGAATTTGTTTTATCAGTGTTAATGTGCCAAATTGCCATTCCCTCCCCTGGTAATAAAGAGTCTAATTTTGTTTTTTTTCTGTTCTCGAGTAGAAAGTATTCATTATTTAAATTGGTATTTATTCTGTAAACATTACTAATATTTTGAGTAGTAGGTAGTAAGGAGTGATTTCCTGAATTTCCTATTGTTAAGTTAGTTGGAGTAATCCAACCCAATTCTTCTTTACACCAAGCTGAGAAATCACCGGGTGCATAGCCTATTCCCAACCAAGTACCTCCTGCCATTATATCCCAATTTCCTATACCTGCAGAATTGCCATTGGAAGGATCTGTATCGTATAAATCTGGTAAGCCAAGGTTATGGCCAAATTCATGAGCAAAAACACCTATTCCTACCAAACGTCGAGTTGGACCAACAATAGTAACCTCAGGATTCATGATATAATCGTTAATGGTAACTCCATCGTAGAAAGCTGATCCTAAATTTCCACCCGCCATTACCCATCTGTGCGACCAAATGTATTGTGTTTGAGAACCTTGTTCAGCTCCTTGTCCGGAATGAACAACTAATATTCCGTCAACTCTACCATTGTTGTCATTGTCATAATTCGCATAGTTTACACCTTGAATTTCGGCAGCGTCTACCGCTTCTCTAACAAGGTCTGCAGCTCTCGCATAACCACTATCTCTTCCATAATAAATATAGCTACTATCTGCTCTATACCAACCCATTACATCAACAGAAATTGTTAGTTGACTGTCGGATGATACTTCGTAATAAGTTTTGAAACTTTCATGGACTCTTCCAGTTCCCGAGCCACCAAGTATACTATCAAACTCATTAACTGTGTGTGTAGCTTGTAAGTCAGGATAATCAATTAATAATGCCAAAACTCTAACATGTCCTGAACTAGGATAAGTTTTACTTTGGATTTGCGCATTTACTTGATTGAGGATGGATGATTTTATTGGATCAAAATCAGGTTTTAGAGAAGGGGTGAGGGTTGAAATGAAATTTTGCTCAACTGCATTTCTAAGACTTGGGTCGTTTGCTTTCACCCCGGAAGCAACAAGTTCTCCATTTACTTTTTGAGCATATTCATACACCCCGTTGTTTAGTTTTATGCTGAATCCATCAATTGTTTCAGCCCAAGAATTTGTCATGTTTCCTTTTCCAATAATGGTAATTTGGGTATTGTCAGCTTGAGTAACTACAATAGGATCTGGAGCAGAAATACAATTACTTGGTTCGCAATCAGCATTGTGATATGATGAATGATTTTGAGCATTTAAAGAAATGCTAACAAGTGAAAAAACAAAGAATAAAAATAACCCGAAATATAGTTTGTAAAATTTTACCATAATGTATTTTTATTGGACAATTTAAAAATGAAATTAGACCGATAAAAATACTAAATGCTTGGAAGATATTCTATTATTTTAACAAACAAACTCTACATAAATTATTTTTCAGACCTCAAGGTGTTTTTTATTTCTCTGATTTCTTTATGTAAGTTCATCATTGTACCATTTAATTGGTCTCTTGACAAGTTGGGTTCGGGCATCTCCTCGCTGATGTAATTTACAAATTTCCAAATTTCAAGTATCTCGTTTACATTGATTTCATAAGGCTCGTAAATAGGATTGGTAGAGCATAGAAGCAAACTTTGGTTTTTATCAAACTGTTTGTAAAGTACTTTAAAAACTACACCTTCATTTTCTGTAACAACAATATAGGGGTAACCATCTTTTATGGTTTTCCAATTTTGAATAAACTCACCGGTTACCCAAGAATTGTTGGAAACTGGAGGCATAGAGTCTCCACTTATTTGAAAAGTTCTAAATTTTTTATTGCGATCTAAAAATGGCAATTGGAAAGTCGGTAAAACTTTAATAAAATCGGGATCACCATAGCCTGAAGTATATCCTGCCTTAGCTCTTACAGGAACCAGTTCGATGTTTTCATTGTTTTCTGAATCTATCGTTGTAGCCAACACCCTAAGTTTTCCTCCAGTAATATCAACATCAATTCCTTGCTCTAATTGACTGAGATAAACACCTGATAATCGATTGAGGTCTGACTTTAGTAATTTATCGATTGAAATATTAAAAAAATCAGAGAATTTTAACAAGTTCTCAAAATTGGGTTCAGTATTGCCAATTTCATATCCACTAAGTGAACTTCTTTTAATTTGTAATTCTTTCGATAAGTCTGCCTGAGAAAGGTTTCTCCTTTTTCGAAGCAGTTGAATATTCTTTCCAAAATACATAATGACTGTTTTGTTGTCAAATATAAGACAAAAAAATCGTCAAAAAAATATCTAGATAATAAAAGCCAAAGCCAACTTAATGTCATTGTAACTTACTTTGCCACCTAGCTTCTCATACATCAATTTCAGACTTTTATAATCTGACTGAGGTAGTTCTTTGTAGATTCTTTCAACTTGGGTTACTATACTCTTTTTTGGCTTGTAATAACTGAGATTTTCTTCGGGATGTTCAACTTTTATTTTCATAAAGTGACTGGCAATCGTTCCCTCAGTCATGCCTCTTTCTTCAGCAATTTCTGCTAAAGGTATTTGTTGTTTTAGGTAAGAAAATGTTATATCGTAAGTACTTTCCTTGGTTTTTTTAGCTTTTAATTTGCCTTTTTGCTTTTTTATTTCTTTCTCATCGTTCAACCCACCGCATTTTAGAATAAAGTCTGTTGCTTCTTTCTTTAATTGTGGCATTGAATAGTTATTTTCTGCTTCGATGGAAAGTTCTTGAAAACGTTGATCGGCCTTAAATGCTAAAGAATCTAACTCAAGTGCTGTTTGATTGAAACCAATAAGTTTGAGGTTTTCTAATTTTTTTAATCTTGAAAGTGCTACATAGCCTTGCCCTCTTTCAAAGGTGTTGGATAGATCAATTTCAGCAGCATCTAAGGTCATACCTTGACTTTTGTGGACTGTAATGGCCCAAGCCAAACGAAGCGGAACTTGTTTAAACGAGGCCAATACTTTACCAGACTCATCTTGAATTTTCCATTCTTCAGGTTCTGCAATTACAATGCGGTCATCCAAAAGTCTGACCATTGGAAATCCCTCTTCATCAAAATCTACTAGTTCACCTAAGCTTCCATTAACTACCCCTTTTTCTGGGTTGTTTCGAACAAACATAACTTTAGCTCCCTCTTTTAGTTCCATACTCTCAGTTGCTAGAACGGAGTTTTTTAAAGAAGAAATTAATTTTTCATTTCCGCTAAGTTCTGCTTCAAAGTAAATTGACTTGCTTTTTAGCTTATTCAACTCACTTTTATTCATCTGATCAACGTCAAAATTGTGGGTGAAAAGTTTGGTTGGTTCAAACTGTATGTCTGGTTGGTTGTGAACAGCTGCACTTAATTTTTCAATACTTTGTGTAGTTAAGCTGCCACTTTTTAGTTGATTTAAAATATCGTTAAGCGCATCTTCTTGCTGACGGTGTTGCTCTTTTAAATAGCAAATATTGAGTTCTGACTGCACCCATGTTGGCGACATAAAAGCAAATTTATCTTTACTCTGTTCGTTGCCAACAGGAGGCAATTGAAAAAAGTCGCCACAAACAACTAATTGAATTCCACCAAAAGGCAATTGATTCATTTTAAAGTATTGGAGAACTTGGCTTACCATCTCCAACTGTTTTCTATGTAACATGGAAATTTCATCGATGATCAACACTTCGACTTTTTCCATCTTTTTGACCAAGTATTTTCTTGTACTTAATGTTTTTAAGTGTTTGCTATTGATGCTTTCTTTAACTCCAATTCCTGCCCAAGCATGAATGGTCATGCCGTTTATGTGTGTCGCTGCAATTCCTGTAGAGGCGGTAATGGCAACCGGTACTTTTCTACTTTTTAAATACTCAATGTATTGGTTGAGAACGTAGGTTTTTCCAGTGCCCGCTGCACCCGTGAGAAAGACATTTTTTCCTGATTTTAAAAGCGCTAAGGCAAATTCTTGAGTCATGTTTCAGGTGTTTCTTCTACCCATTGTCCTCTTTTTGGTCGCAGTTGGTCTCTGACCTGAACTAGGTGTTGTTCTTCTACAATAATATAGGCTTCAGCATGATCTGAAAATTCTATTGAATCTATTTCAATGGCTTTGATTGCAGTTTTTGTAACATAATCATTTAAATGAATGGCATGGTGTTTTGCAACTTGTAAAGCATCTTCACCATAAAAATCCCATATCAGCTTAATTTTTTTCCCCAAACTTGTTGATTTTTAATTTTTTTCAAATATCGCATTTCCTTTTGTGTCATTAGTTTTTTACAAACTAAATTAAGTCCTTGTTGTTTTTTCTGTCAAAATAACGACGTAAAAATTGTCAAAATAAATTAATTGTCCAAATTTAATTGTAAAAAGCTGCTAAAAATTTTAAAATGAATATTTATTCAAATAGATTAAAACCATTTTAATAAAATAGTACATTTGCGCTCCAAAAATTTGGCGAGGTAGCTCAGCTGGTTAGAGCGTCGGATTCATAACCCGGAGGTCGGGGGTTCAAGTCCCCCTCTCGCTACTATTTCCAACCAGAATAATTATACTATTTTTTAGAATTGGAGGATTCATATCCGCCTGAGGCGGACGGGGGGTTCTCTAAAGGCCAAACAAATCCCCCTCTTGCTAGTTCCTTTACTATGTTTATTATAATCAAGAAGAAAGGAGTTTTAAAGAAATTGCTTTCAACTTTGATACTTATAAAACATAATAAAAATAAAAAAGGGACGCTTTTGGCGTCCCTTTCAAAATTCTATTAATCAAATAATTACCTAATCACAGTAACTGTTCCTTTTCTACGGTGTTCTTGACCGTCAGCATCAATAAATCGAATCATGTAAACATATGAGCCTATTTGAACAACACTGCCATTGTAGGTTCCGTCCCATCCTTTGTTCAAGTCTCTAGTTCGATAAATTTCTTCTCCCCAACGGTTGTATATCACCATTTCATACAAGCTAAAATCAAAGAACTGTCCCTTTGGACCAAACATTTGATTGACTCCATCCGGTGCAAATGCATTTGGTACATAAAACAAGGGTTCTTGTGTTACACAAACAACATTTGATTTAGAAGTTGCAGGTTCCAAGTTATTTGGAATTCCATTGGTTGCTTCATCGCTAACTATTCCTTGAACTGCTTCAACAACATAGCAAAACTTACCAATCGAGAATAAATCATCGTACACATCATCTACAAAAGAGTTTGTTTCTTTACTGTTAGAAGGAGTAACAACCGAGTAAACCTCATTTGTTGGCATGCGATCTACTCCTCTGTAGACATTGTAGTAAGCCACTGTGCTATCCCATTCTTGGTACTCATTCCAATACAATGTATTGGTTAAAGCCTCTGTATTTGGATCAATGTTCAGCAAGATGCTTCTACCAAAGTTAGAAGTATCAACAGGAACTGCACAAGCACTTTGCGTCACTATTTTGTAGAAATAACTAAAGCCTTCTACATCAACATCTGAATCTACAAATTTGAAGTTTTCGTTGTTCCTAACTGTTCTGTAATCTACATAAGCAATGGGCGATAAAAACTGTCGATCTGTTCCTTTGTAAATGTTGTAGCCACTCACATTAATCAAGGTGTCTTTGTTGAATTGCAATTCAATTTCATTGCTTGGCAACACCGTTACATAACGCAAGTACCCGTATCGTGGCACATCCTCAAAGATGGCGAAATCTGAACCAATGTTTGAATTGGATACAAATTTTCCTGTATTTTCAGGATCTAAAGTAGTCGCTCTAACATGATAAAAATAAGTCAAATCTGCCTCGGTAATTTTATCTACATAGGTAGTATCTGTTGTAGTGCTACCGATAATTTCTTCCCAATCGCCCGAGTCTCCTGTAATGCTGCGATAAACTCGATACTCTACTCCAAAATCCTCATTAAATCCAATGTATTTATTCCACACAACTGTCATTGAAGAATCACATACACTCCATTCTACTTCCACATCCATGGTTTTATGGAAGCTTAAATCTTCTTCAGAGCTTCTGTTATCACAAGCATCTTGTGTGATTGCTCCTACTGCCACAGAGGAATCTCTTGCATCAAGAATGCTGAAAGGAATGAGTACCTGTTTAGAGGTAATATCCCATTTTTCTTTTAACAACTCTCTATATGCTCTTAAACCAGAATTAAAGCCATCTGTTGTGGTAAAAAACAAGGAATCAACATCTCCGGGATTATCTTCACTCCAGTATGCAATTAAGTCTCCTGTTTCTAAATTAAATGTGATGTAGTTCAAATGTATTGGCTCAGGTGGAAATTCATCAAGAATTCTAGCATTATCGATGTTTGATCGGCTCACACATCCTGAAAGCGGATCTTCTATTGTAACGAAATAGTTGAATGTTCCATCACAAACTCTTGAGTTTCGATTGTCAACCTCTGATTGACCGTTAACAAAAGGTGACAGAACCTCATCAGTATACCTTAAATCAAAGGTATCTTTAAACACTCTATATGCTGAGTTGGAGCCGTAGTCAACCCCTGTTGAATTCCAAGACAAATCTGCTCTTTTCTCAATGTCATTCGCTCTTGGAGTCGCAGTGATATTTATGCTGCTTATTTGTGTCCAATCCGATGGCACTGAACCACTACAACCAGACAATAAACGCACTCGAAAATCATATTGCCCATTGTTTAGATTAAGCCCTGTTATTGTTAAAGAAGTGTCTTCCCATGCAACTAAATTACCTGGTCCATAAGGCGTCCAAGCGCCATTATTTAAGCGGTGTTCAAAACGGTAGCCATCTGCTCCATCAAAGTTATTGGTGGGATCTTCTGTAGCTGCATCTCTTTCTAACCATGAAACTGTAACATCTCCATTGTCATCCACATAAGTACATCGCAAATTCATTGGAGGCACAATGTCGAATGAGCGGATGTTCGGATCGACTGTGAAAGTAAGTATTGCTGACATGTTTACCGCATTTCGGTCGTCGAATGCCACGATTTGAAAATTAAAGGTTCGGTCTCGTGCCAACTTAACTACTGCCCTGTTCGCATTTGCTCCCAAAGTCTGCTCCAAGGCAAAATTTCCGTTGTTGTCCCGATCCACATACACCCGATAACCTGCTACTCCATTTGCAAAACCTTGAGGGGCTGTCCATGTTAATTCATAATCCAAGCTACATTGAGGATTTAATAAAGTTCCTTGTGGAATAAAGGTAGTATATGGAATACTCAATTGCTTTAAACTTGGATTACATCCATCTTCTCCTTCAATAATGTAGGTTTTAACTTGAGTATCTGCTCCTTGAGTTGGAACTAAGATGGAATCTTGATCATCCAATTCAAAAGAAGCTACTAAGTTGGCAGGGTTTACTGCATTCTCGTAAATCGAGTACTTTCCAGTTGTTCCAGTATTGGAGCGATCTATCCTAAAATAGACATCCCCATTTGCCATCACCTGAATGGTGTCTAATCTTGGTCGTGGAATAAATCCCCGATCCACCATAAACAAAGTATCAATGGTACTAAAAGTACTGTAAGTCAAAG
>CAXBCF010000022.1:0-51414 GCA_963973975.1 uncultured Flavobacteriales bacterium | reverse complement strand
CTTTTATAAAACGAAGAACTAAATGTGACAACCAAATTCAGGATTAATCATAAACTCTAAGGTCTAAATTCTAAATTTATTCCTCTTCTTTTTCCAAACTAAATATTTCCTCTACACTGCATTCAAAAATTTTCGCAAATCGAAGCGCAAGAACAGTTGATGGAACATATTTATTCGCTTCAATGGCATTGATCGTCTGACGACTTACCTTAGCTAGTTCAGCAAGTTTCGCTTGTGTCAACTCTTTTTTAGCTCGCTCAACTTTTAACTTATTCTTCATCATGAGTTTTTTTAGTGAGCTGAAATAATTGCCAATGAAAATGCAAAACGAATAAAACCAAACTCATGAACATCCCAAAAACCATAACTGGGTAAAAAGACAAGTCATAAACAAATAGAATTGCCAACAATAAAATTCCGTAGTTTATATATGTTGCCCATATCAAAGACTTGGAACGAATTTGTGCGATAAACTCATCCTCATCTTTTACTTTGGAAAATCCAAGTATCAAACCACTAACAATAATTAAAACTCCGAGAATTTCATTCAGAAGGTTGTTTTTAAGTTGATGGAATGTTGGTTTCTCTGAAAAGAAGTTTTCAGGCGAAAAACCGTAGACTTTAGCATCTAGAAATTCCGGTTCGGCTATTTCGTTGCCTGCAAATAGTGTTATAAATCCAATAATAACGGCTGGAATAAAAACAATCCAAGCTAAAACTTTTAATTGGTTTGGGAAAAAGCTGTTAGATTTCATGGCAATTATTTTTGCCAAATGTAAAGAATACTTTACAAAAAGTAAAATATATTTTACTTTTTGTAGTAAATTTAATTTTTATGCCCTTTCCATCACCATCTCCTCCAAGGCCTCAACCCAGAGTGGGTGATCGTTTAAACTTTCTACGAGTTGCACTTTTTCACCACCGTGTTCTTCGAAAATTTCTTGGTACTCAACCCCTATTTCAACTGTAGTTTCAAGGCAATCTGCAACAAAAGCAGGACTGAATGCCAAAAGTTTTTTATCCCCTTTTTTAGCACGTTCTTCCACGACTTCATCAGAAAATGGCTCCAACCACTTATTGTTTAATCGAGACTGAAATGCCACGGTGTACTTTTCTTGCGGAATACCCAATCTTTCAGCTAACAAACGAGTGGTTGCGAAACAAGTGGCTTTGTAGCAGTATTTATTGTCTTCTGTAATTTCAGTTTCACAATTGTGTTCTGCACAGGGCTTTCCATCTTGATAAACCTTGTCTACATGCCGTTCAGGTAGTCCATGATAACTGAACAAGACATGGTCGTATTCGTCAACGTTATATTGCTTGCCACGAGCCACAAAAGCATCTATAAACTTCGGGTGATCCCAAAACTGACTAATCATTGAAATTTCGGGAATGACCCACCATTTACTAATAATTTTCATGGCTTTCTCCATGGCTGAACCACTGCTCGCAGAAGCGTAATGTGGAAAAAGCGGCACAATGATTATTTTCTTATAATTGGCTAATCGCATTTCACCTAATACCTTCTCCATGCTTGGATTTTGGTAGCGCATGGCTAAATGCACATCAAAAGCATCTCCTAATTTTTCTTGCAGCTTTTCTTGTACATTTTCTCCATAAATAATCAATGGTGAACCTTTGTCTGTCCACAATTGCTTGTAGATTTTAGTTGAACCGGGTGCCCGAAATGGGACAATGATTAAATTCACTAGAATTTTTCGCAACAACCAAGGAATGTCGATCACTCTGGGATCATTTAAAAATTCAAATAAGTACCTTCTAACAGCTCCCAATTTAGCATCATCTGGAGTTCCTAGGTTAATCAACAATACACCGGTTTTCGACATTTCTTTTTTATATAAATTCAAACAGCAATAGAAACACTAGCTGTTAATTTTGTTCAACTATTTAGACAAATACTTTAGACTGCAAATAAACAAAAAGGTTCTACTTTTTGAGGTTTAAACGTTGCTGTGTTTTATTTAGTTTTCGAACCAATGTAAGCAGTAAAAGTAAGGGTGCGATAAACGCAGCAATTCTACCCAAGTAATCTCCGTAGCGCACATAGAAAGTAAGCTCATCGTTGTGCTGAACATTCCCTTTCAATACCGCTTGCTCCCACCACTCTGTATGAGAAATTATTTCTCCTTTTTTATTAATAATGGCTGAAATTCCGGTATTTGCAGAACGCACTAGGTCTCTTCTAGCTTCAACGGCTCTTAGCCTCGCATAAGCCAAATGTTGGTGATAGCCAGGCGTATTTGCCCACCACCCATCATTAGTTATAATAGCATATAAGCTTGCACCTTGCAAAGCGTATTGGTTCATGTATTCACCATAAATGGATTCATAACAAATAATGGGTGCAATTCCCTTTTCTTCTTGACTGTTGAAAAAAACAGATGGAACTTTTTGAGTACCATAACCTCCTGAAGAACCCCCAAGATTAATGGCCAAATTTTTCATCCAAGGCAAATATTGAATGAAAGGCAATTTCTCAACTCCTAATACCAATTTAGATTTGCGGTGCAATGAAATTTTCTCGGATGAATCTAATTGCATGGCCGCATTGTAATTATCGTAATAGCCTTCTCCAGGTAATTTTCTTGCTGTAACAGAAAGTTCATCACCTTCCAAATACAACTTCGACATCAAAATTCCTGTCACCACCCTGAGCTTTGGAAAGGAGTCTATTAATTTCCTAAATACTTCACTGCCGTACATGTATTCCAAATCGTGTTCCCAAAAAGGTTGTGGAAATGCGGTTTCAGGTAGTAGAACTAAATCAGTGGATTCAGTTACAGCGCCTTTAGCTTGATTGACCATGCGATCAATTTGCTCTGATTCAGACATTCCAGAAAATTTATCTAAATAAGGATCGATGTTGGGTTGTATAATTACTACTTCCACATCTTGATTAGAATCAATCTCTGGACTGATCCATTTGGAAATTAAACCACTAAAAACAACAATTAGAAAAGCAATAGACAATTTTACAATATCATTTTTCCCTGAACTTAGTCGTTTGTTTAAAGCTAAAAAGAGCAAACAGTTGACAACCAATACCAACAAACTACCTCCCAATATTCCGGTGTATTCATACCATTGAACAGATGAAGGAGTATTGGCAAAAACATTTCCAAAAGTGAGCCAAGGCCAAGAAAGTTCCCAATTGAGGTGCAAATACTCAAATGCTATCCAATAAATCACCAAACCGATATAGCCTTCTTTTCTTCCAACCCGCTTTTTTGTCCAATGAAACAAAGAAAAAACTATTGCCATGAACAAAGCATTGCAGATAATGGCCATGGCAGCGCCCCAATCAGAAGCATAGTAAATCCACCAAGTAGTCAGTAAGTTAAAGATAAAAAAAGCAAGATAAGCCTGAGCAAATACACTCAACCAAGGAGCCTTTTTCTTTGCCAAACTTTCTTCAACAAATAAAAGCGGAATCAAGGCAAAATAAATCAGGCTTGGGATATCTCCTATTCCGGGCCAAGCCAATGCCAATAAAATGCCACTTAAAATCGATAATAACGTTAACTTAATCTTGCTCATAAGATTTTTAAAAACACAAAGCTATTAATATTTACTTTTGAAGTTCAACTACAAGCACATGAATAAATTATTACTTTTCATTCTATCCGGATTTATTGGACTTCAAGTCAACGCTCAAAATTTAAGCACTTTACTGCATTTACCTAATACACAATTAGATTTTGGAACAGTGATGGTAGGTAGCAAAGACAGTGTTCTGCTCCAAATTCCTAACAATTTACCTTCAAGCATTAGAATAAATCAGATTAAATTTTATTCCACTTTAGGAAACTTTCCCTTTTATATAAATCGAGATACTTTAACCATACAATCAAATAACTCTGATTCCATTTGGGTGTATTTTGAACCAGAGCAGAACATCTTTCACAATTCTGAAATGGTTATTTTTTATAGTAATAGATCCTACCCATTTGTAATGCCTGCAAGTGGCAGAGAGCAAATTTTGAGCATCGATTTAATCGGACAGGGAAGATTTCCTAACAGCTATTACGATACGACTGAAAACCTCAGCGAAGAAGCTCTAAAAAATGCACTAAAGTTTAGAACAGGAGTTAACTATAACAATAGAGGGTATAATAGCGCCAGAGATTTCATGTACATGACCATTGACAATCAACGAACCAATGGACAAGGCGCATTGACCAATACCTTAGAATGTGTTTACACAGGAACAACAATTACTGGATATGCTAATCGTTCAGCTGCACAAACTGGTTCACCACAATTTAACACTGAACACACTTTTCCTCAAGGATTTTTCAACTCAAATGATCCAATGAGAAGTGATATTCACCACCTTTTTCCAACAATTAATACCGCAAACTCAGATCGAGGAAATAAGCCTTTTGGAACGGTTACTAATGGTTCAGCATCTGGTGGAGGGTCATTTTACAACACCACCACATACGAACCAAGAAATGTTCAAAAAGGAACTACAGCAAGAGCAATGATGTATTTTGTGATTCGCTATCAAGATTATTCCAACCATTTTTCTGTACAACAAAGTACGCTTAGAAATTGGCACAATGCTTTTCCACCAGATAGCGTTGAAGAAAGAAGAAACGATGCTATTTTTTCTGTCCAAAACAATCGAAATCCCTTTGTTGATTATCCTCAATTAGAAAAGCGAATCACTAATTTCATAGCGAATTCTAACGCTCCAACTATTTTGAGCTTAGATGTTTTAAAACCTTCTATAGACTTCAATACATTGGTTTATAGTAACCCTGACACTCTTATTTATGCTATGGTGAATAGTGGGAATCGCGACATCATATTCAGCAATTTTACGCTTTCAGATACAGCTTCTTTCGCCTTTTTGCCCAACTCAGGAATAAGAGATACCATTGAGCCGGGGGAATCAATTCAAATCGGCATAAAGGCACTTTCATATTTCACAGGAACAGTATTTGAAAACCTTTCGTTCAATACCAATATCCCCGGAAATAGAAGTAGTTTAACGATTCCAATAACTGCAAACTCAATTTCAATTGGAATAGATGAGAAAAGTATAGCCGAAACTGTAAAAGTATATCCCAACCCAATTGGAGAAAGGTTTTCAATTAAAACCAATTCTGATGATGTGTTAGAAATTCGAATTTTCGACTCCATGGGTCGATTAATTGAATCCCAATTATTGAACGCTAATCAAACAATTCATCAAGTTCAATCTAATGGATGGAGCAAGGGAATCTATTTCTTAGAAATAACTGATAGCAAGACCAAATCGATTAAGAAGTTAATTAAATAATTTTAGCGCAATTCATACCTGAAGCCAAAAAATGTTTGCGTTGTTGAATGAACAATGTTATTTGATTCAGGAACAGAAGTGAAATAAATGCTCGGTCTAAATTCTAGAAAAATATGGCTCTTCATCCAATTTTTTCGCATATTTCCCATCCTAAAATCCAAGCCAACTGGAATTCCGGTAATGAAAGAAAAACTGTTCTTATTTCTAAAGGTTTCCTCTGATGAATCAAAGTCATAGCGAGAATTATTAAAGTTTTGAAAATCATAATTATTTCTATAATAATAGATTGAAGTAGTATTACTGAAATTAAATCCAAGTCCTATGTTAAAACCACCATAAACTGTCCAACGAGCTTTCGGATTGCTACTAAATAAAATAGATGCATCAAGAAAAAGTTGTGACTGATAATAATTCATATCAATATTTTGACTGCTAATTGAATCAACAAAAGTGGAATTACCAGTTCTTGTGGAAACAAGTGTATCAACTCGAAAAACTTCACTTCTAAAGTAATTGATATTCAATAAATTTGAACTAGAGTAGACTATGCCAAACTTAAAAGTTGGGTGAAGAAAAGTCGACTCGTCTTCATTGTCTTTGAAATTAAAGTGTGCATAAATTGCATTTGAAAAGGTCTCTTGCTCATAATTATAAGTACTTGATCTAAATTTTGAAAAGTCATTTTCCAATAATTTTGAATTCGGTGCCAGCTTTCTAAAATTCGATAAGTCATTATCAATATTTTCGTTGAAGTGGTAACCTGTTTGAATCGATAAAGATTGAAGTTGTAGTTTTTTCTTCTCTTTGAACTGAGAAATTCCCAAAAAGTGAATAAATACAAAAAAAAGCAAAAGCAAATTCTTCATTTTAGTTGAATTATCTTAATAAGTACATTTTTCCAAATTCACGTGTAAAATACTGGTCAATGTTGGTATTTCTTCTTTCTACATCTGTTCCATTAATCCGCATTTTCACTCTATAAAGGTAAACGCCATTCGCCAATTGATCGCCAAACATGTCTTTTCCATCCCAAGCAAATTCAGTTATGTTGTTTCCAATGTGCAAGGGACCCAATTCAAATTGATCAATTTCTCGAACTACTTTTCCAGTAATGGTCATAATTTGAATTTGAATTTGATCTGGGATTTGATTTCCTGTCAGTGTAAAAACAAAACGCGTTGATGTAGAAAAGGGATTGGGATAATTCAGTAAATGGGTCACAGCTGTTTTGTTTATCACCTCAAATTCAACTCGATAATCTTGTTCTCCCGCTTCGTTTCCCGATTTGTCTTTTGCTTGAATCCTCAATCTGTAAATACCATCTTGTTCCAATTTTGGATTGAATTGAGCCATGGCTTTATTTTCAGCTGTACTTGCAGGCATAAATTTCAATTCGTAAGAGGGGTTTAAACCATAATTCAATAGTTCTTCCGGTTGATTGGGAGCAGTTATATAAATTGCAAAAGCAGAAGTATCGTCCAAGGTCATAAAAGAATTATTATCCCTTAATGCAATATCAATTTGAGGAGTAGATGAAACAATGTCTCGGTTCATAATTTTTCTTCCGTCGAATGTAACGTCTAACAGGGGGGTTAAATTATCTACACGCACAAAAAATTCAAATTGTCCAAAATTGTTAAAAGCATGAATTTCTTCTTGAAGTTGTTCAGGATTTACTTCGATTAAAAGCGTATTTCTTCCGGTGTAGTTCCCAGTTGGAATACTCACTTTGCAAATTGCGATACTGTCTGCTTTTAAAGGTGGCATTTCTACTCGCACAATTTCATCAATTTGGTTATTGGCTCTTAAGATCCTAAAAGCAACAGGAAAGCTATCGAGATCAACTTTGGATACGTTTTGAATTGCAACTTCCAAATCTAGTGGTTCACCTCGCTGCAAACTATCTTTATTGATACTAAATACAACATTCGGACTTAATGCCAAATCTGGGAGTTCATCAAAATTTACTTGCCAACGCAACAATTGTGGAGCAGTTTGAAGAGCAGGATCATAAGCTGTATAATTAAATTTTAATCGATTTATTTGATTAGAATTGATAAACTGAGTTGCAACAGTATCTAAATTCATTTGATAGGTATCAAACAGCATTTGTTCTTGTCCACTTTGATTGTATCCCAATAATTTTAAATAAATACTATCAGCAGAAGCTTGCTCCAATGATTTAAAGCGATAAGCAATGCGGTTAAAGTTTTTTCCTTTCCCAATAATTGTTGAATTCACCGTTCCAAAATCAGCACTTGTTCTCAAAGTTCTTCGAATTTCAATGCTTGAAGTTGTGGTAGCTCCAACTTCTTCCATCAAACTTTGGGGATTTCCTTTTTGAACAGTGATGATAAAAGGATGATTGGAAGGAATCGACCCCATCTGTGAGCTTCCTAAATTCGTAAATGCTTGAAGAATGGATGAATCAATGGCACGAATAGCATCAAAATCAATGTTGAACCAATTGTATGCAACAACATAGGCTCCATCTGGAATAGAATTATTTAAAAAGTCGCGCATGGCAAAAAGCTGTGTGGTATCACGGGCTTGAAAATTAAAAATCGCTTCACTTCTGTTGCGGTTTGGAAAACACCAAGCCCCAACATTGGCTTGTCCAAAATCATTTTGTGCATTCTGTCCGTTAAACGGAGTTTGCCATGACTCTAGGGTTAATGAATCTAATACAGCAATTAGAAAAGCAGGTGAAGGAAAACAGCTTCCTCTTTCACGTGAGTCTGCATCAATTGAATAAATAATGTCGTTTAAATTTGCCGATGGAGGTGTTCCAATGGTTTTTACATATAATTCACTAAACCGGTCGGTAAATTCAAATTGCTTGTTTGCAAAATTTTGTTGTATAAATAAATAGTTATTTTTTCTAAACTGGTCGAAATGATCTTGCGACCATCCACTTTCACCATTAATGTATTGAAAAGAACTATTCCTCCAAGTTTGAGTTTCTCCAGGAGTTGGCACTTTACTAACCCGCCAAAAATAGACTGTACTGTCCGCCATATTAGCTAACGCTGAAGGATTCCACTCTATTACCCCGCCACTGCTCACAAAAGTTTGACTTTTCTTAAATAAACTGTTAAATAAGAAGTTAGTATCCAATTCAAAGGCATAGCTTTTTTCTTCCTCAAATGCAAAAGCAGTTGAAGCTCTTAGGCTTGGTGCTTGTGAACCAACGATTGAAAAATCATAAGGATAAACAGGAATAATTTCACCTGAGCGAATGAAAACTTCAACTTCAACTGTATTATTGAATTTCGACAATTCTTGAATCTCACTGAAAGGGTCAACTACTAAAGTAAACTTATTGATTCCTGCACCTTTAAGAATCTCAACTGGATAAGTAAAGCTCAAAGTTCGCTGATTGCTGATTGGAGCAATTCGCATCAATGTAGTAGTATCATCTGATTGAGAACTTGGATAGCGCCTGCTTATTCTAATCAAAATCGAATCGTTGGTCGCTCTTCCAATATTTCGGACAACAAAATTAACCTTGAAAGAATCCAAATCACTGGTAACTTCTTTTGGTTCTAGCTTAAAAAAATCTTCAGAAACACTGTAATCTGGTAAAGGGTGCGCATTCAAAACAATGCTTGGATCTCCTTGCAACGTCATTTCTAAAATCACACTTTTCAATACCAATGAGGGATTTGTTCCCTGAATATCTTTGGCAGTTAAGCGCATATTTTCTGCTAAACTTTTGCCATAATTTTTCCCTGCAAAGTTTTTATAAAAAGCAGAGGAATAAATATTTAGAGTAAAGGAAAAACCAAGATTTCCCGAAGCAATAAACGCAATGGCTCCTTTTTGAGGTTCTAAAACATACTGTTCACTTGTGCTCAATACGTTTGCTTGATGTGTGTTTCCCGCAAAGCATGAATTTGCTAACAGCAAATGGTATTTTCCTCTATTTTGAAGTTTATCAGGAGAATCAATACTGATATCAAAGCCTCCCGTTGCTGAGGAATGTCCAAAAAATGTTAGCAGAGAAACTCCTTCATTGACTAATTTTCGAATTGAGTCAGAAAGTGAAATTTGAAAAGGCGCACTAGTTGTTTTTCGAAATAATTGAGTAATTCCACCATAAGGTTCTGAAGCGAAATCCCTTCCAAATCCATTCAAGTAATTTTCATGTGTATTTGTCTCTAGCGCACTGTTCCCACCTGCAAAGTGCAAAGCGCGCTTCATCCAAATTGCAGGTGCAGCAGATTCATATTCAATCACTTTTTGCAAATAGGCGCCAACTTGACTAGAAGATTGTGCACTTAAGCGACCTGTTGGTAAAGCTGTTTCTAAAAAAGTACCATTTAAACCTGAAGTCAACATGTTATCGGAAGCTGGGTTACCAAAAGTTGGCACCAGATTTTTTTGATAATCCAAACTTCTTTTTCTGTGGTCTTTGGCATTCACCGATTTTCCAATCAAGAATAGATGAGAAGGCGGAAATAACCAATTCTTAAATGCAGCATCAACAAACAACCGAATGGCCAATGGATTTTTGTGAATTCCATAAGCGTATTGATCATACAATTCATCGATTAAAGCTATTACGGTGCTATATCCTTCTGATCGCTTATAAGCAGCATAAGTAGTTACTTCAGGAAATAAAAAATCATGGGTAATGAAAAGGAAACTAGTATCTTGTATTGTAGCAGCATAATTGGTAAACCGCGCATTTTGCCCAACCGGTTTTAGATCTGAGATTAAATTAATTTGATTTTCATTAGCAATCACACAGGTTTTTCTTCCGCTGCCGTTTGGAACAATCGTTTTATATGCTCCAATGGAAGGTATAACAAGTACTTTTTTTCGATTGGACAAGTCATACAAAACTGGTTGACTCCCTCCATTAAAAGCGGCTATTTCAAGCAACTGTCCATTTTGATTGAGAGAATTATCTAACTGAAATTTGTAGTAGGATTGATTTCCAAAACTTAGTGATTGAGGATAACGTAATTTAATATAAGCCAAAGCCGTACGATCTACTGTTGAATTCCGGTCGTTGATACTTGTAAAAACAATGGAATTATTTCCATTATTCAACGAGGCAGGAGAGAAACTCCTATTGATTTTAATCAACTCATAGCCTTCAAAAATGGTATCGACCAGCTGATTTCCAAAAGTCACTCGCAAGTGATGATCTCCATTGACTGCTTGAAAATTAGAAGCACCTGCAATTCTAAATTCTAATTGAGCAAGCGGTCCTGAAGTATATAAATTGGGTGTTTGAATTACTTTGGTGACAGTTCTACCCAAAGTTAATGGAGCATCCATCCACCCTTCTGAGGGTACATATTCAGGATCTAATAATCCATTCGACAAGGATTCTCCATCATAGTAATTGGATGAAAAACGTTGAACTAATTCTCTTAATACATAAGGAGCTGGAAAATAATTTGAGAAATCAATGGCATTTTCTTCAGTGAATCTTAAATTGTTGGTTGAGTTATTCCAAGTTAAGTAATACGCAATGGTATCATTGAACAAACTGTAATAAGGATTGGGTTGATTGACGGAAGATTGATATAAGACAGTATCTAACCAACCATCGTTTGCAGTTGCATAAAATTCAATGTAATCTGTGGCATTAAAAACTCCATCGGCTTCGCCCCTAATGTAAATTGGCACCTGTTCTCCCCTTGCAAAAAGTTGAAAGTTTTTTGGATCAAAGGTTGAAAGTGGAATGTTCGCATCGACTAAAGTTTGGAAGTTTATTCGATATAAACCATCAGCAGCTATGTTAAATTTGTAATAGGATTGACTGTAATCAATCCAAGAGTTTGAACTTGACTGACTAAAACTTGGAAAAAAACTGAAAATAATGAAGAGAAAAAGTAAGCGTCTTTTCATGCATTATTGTTTTCTGTTAATATCAATTCTCAATGAAAAAACATTGGAATACAAGGCAACTGAACGATCGCCAATATCTGTTAAAGCATAATCGATATTGAAGTATGAAAACTTGACACCAACACCAAAATTCGGCTGATAAGTCGTTAAACGATTGCCATCAATATCAGTTGTAACTTGAACATTTCCAACGCCGCCTCTCAAAAAAACAAAATTGTCGTAATTGACTTCAAAACCTAGGTTGGGATCAATGGAAATCGGATCAGATTTAAACAAAACATTTCTTTTACCATCAAATGTTGTTCTAAAGTTTAATTCTGCTACCATTCCAATCTTATCTGTAAAAACAACTCTACGATTAATCGCTAGCACAAGTTCGGGAAGTGTCACCTCAACTGAGTTTTCGGGTATTTCGTTGCCAGTTAATAAAAAGACATCTTTGGTTTCTTGATTTAAATCCGTTGTCCAAGCATTAAAAGTTGAAGTTACATCTCGGGCAACTGCAGCGAAAGTCCATTTATTTTTTCGGTATTGAGTTCCAAGGTCGAATCCAAAACCCCAAGCTTGAGAGAAGTCTCCAATTATTCTTCGAATTATTTTGATATTCCCACCATAAGAAAGTCCTTTAATTTTACTTAGTCGGGAGTAACTAATTATTCCGGCATAATCGGCAGCTGAGAAAGTTGTTACTCTGTTAAAATCGAGGTTCCCATTTGCATCAATTAACAGGGTGGTGTTTGGAATATCATCCACTCCAAAGCGAATAAATGAAAAACCGATGGTACTTGCACTGTCAATTCGAGTAGCAAAAGCTGCATAATCGTAAGAAGCAATTCCGGCAAAATATTCTGAATGCATGAATGAAAATTGAAAGTCATCATTCATATTGGCTAATCCTGCGGGATTCCAATAACCTGCAGTGACATCATCGGCATTGGCAACAAATGCATTTGACATACCTAAAGCCCTCGCTCCTACTCCGATTTTTAAAAACTCATTACTAAACTTCGGCGCTTGACCATATAACTGAGTATAAAAAGAAGAAAAAATAAAAAAGGCAATAAGAAATATCTTTTTCATGAAGAAGCAAGTAGATTATTTAGACTCATTAACATAAAAATTGGTAGTTTATTATCTTTTTGATAAAATTAAACCCTATTAAAGCAAAAGAAAGCGACTTCTTTGCAAATCTAATTGCATTAGTTGGATTAAGCCAGATTTACAAAATCATCCAATCAGTAAACTAAATTGATTCCAAGTTGAAAAATAAAAATACCCTTTAATGTGAGTTTTTATTAATATGAATCAAACACTGAATTGTTTAAAATCAACTAGTTTAAAGCCTTATTAAGTTATTCTGAACAAAAAGCTAGGTTTACTTCAATCATTTAAGAATTAATTTATAGCTTTCAATCTTATCATAACCCTCAAATTGAATAAAATACATCCCTGATTTTAAATTATTAGGCAAATCCAACCGTCCATTGTAACTTCCATTATCAGTAACATTTATTTGCTGTTCATAGTGCAATGATCCTGAAACATCTAGCAACTTTATTTCTATCTTATTATTAGATCTCCAATTTACTAAATCAATGTATAACAAGTCTCTACTATTTGGGTTTGGATAGAAGTTAACACCGTTTGAGTTTGAATTAAATATACCAATTCTTTCAAACTCCACCGCGCGTAGAAGAGAGTATTCAAATGCACCATCATAATCAACTTGACGTAGACGGTAATAATTTATTCCATTTAATGGATTTTTATCTAAAAAGCTGTAATTAATTAATCTGTTAGTTGTTCCTGAACCAGGAGTTTCTCCAATTACTTCAAATTCATCGTCTTTTACATATCGTTGAATTTCAAAACGTTCATTATTAATTTCAGAAATAGTTATCCATTCAAGCAAAACTCCATCCATTACTGCTTTTGCTGTGAATTCTACCAATTCTATAGGCAAAGGTGTATTCAATTGATTTAAAGTTCCTAGCGTAATTAATCTAGTACTAAATGGCACTAAACCACCTGTAAGGTTACCATTCGTAGTATTCCCGCTTCGTCCTGATGAATTGATTACTTGAACCCAACCAGCTCCGTCATAGTATGCAATTGCTAAATCATTGATATTACCTGTTGGAGTTAAGTCTGAATTAAGGTCCCAACGGAGTCTAATGTTAGCTTGAGAAGCACCAGAGGTTAAAAGACCATCAGAAACACTCCAATATTCATTTTCACTCACTTTTTCTATACTACCAGAAGAAATATTTAGTGGATTAGGAGGAGATATATTAAAGTATTCCACTACCCAGTTTTTTGTTCCTGTTGCAGTAGTAGGATTGACTATACTCATTAATCCATAGCGTCCTGATTTTCCAACTGGAAAGTTGTAAGATCCACTTGGATCATTATTAATCTGTCGAATCAAAGGTCCATTTACATAAGCATTGTTACTACCATCATTAACAGTTGCATTTAATAGTATACGCAAGGAATTGTCAGTATCTGTGCTTACTAAACCATTAGTTAAGGTTAATCGGTTTGCAACTTCAACATCACCATTCACATCCGCTAAGATTCCGTTAATAGCATCTATACTACTGTTAATTACTGAAACCCCATTCGAATTATTAATTGTTAAATTATAAAATGCTTCACCTCCGGTAAAGTCTCCTACTATTTGTTGAGAACTAGATCCTCCGCTTAGTAATACAGTGCTTGTACTGAAATCAATAGTAGCATTGTCTCCTTTTATAATATCTCTCCAAATAGTGATTTGTTGATTTGAAATATTAGCAACTGAAACGTTATTTCTCAATATAAAATCTTCACAAACTAAAAGATTAGTATTAGGTAAATCTCGATTAGCGGAGCCGCTAAATATTACCCTTCGCACTTGAGGAATATTTGCTAATACATCGTAATCCACAGATCCCGAATACTCAAGTCCTCCTCCTGTACAGTTAAGAAAGTCTTCATAATAACCTGCAGGTAATTGAGGGGATTGTCCTATTGTATTGCTCTCTATTCGGAGCGTTCCTGTACCTTGCACAATTCCCAATCTTGTATTACTTGCATTCTCATCAATAGATAATACTCCTCCACTATCAATAACAGTACGATAAATACGTGCACCTGGAGTAGTTAAATTCATTCTATCTCCATTACGTACATAGATTATAGCTCCATTTGGGGTTTCACTAGCACCCAAAGGCGGTGAACCATTTATTCCATTCCAATCGGTGTTGCTTGTATAATTTCCTGTTGCATTAACGGTTTCATATTCCAATATGTTATTTGGGATTGCCCCAATATCAAGAGGTGTCAAGCCATCATCTTCCAACAATAAACCTGCAGTATAATCTCCGGTGATGCTATTGTCACCTACACCGTTAAAAGCTGTCGATTGATCGAAAACAATTAAGTTATTGCTCTCATCGAAAGAGCTTCCATCGAAGGATTTATCCCAATTAATAGCACTACTTAATAAACGAGCTGCAGCATAATTTCTTTCATCGAAACTCAAAGGTGAAGCTGTTGCATCGCCCGGGTCTAAAAATGAGATATCAGATGGGTCATATTCCATTCTTATATCACCGGTAAATGAAGTTATTCCATTTGAAGTAATAATCCAATGGTATTGCAATACATTAGCCTCATCATCTAATGTTCCAGGGGAGTTAGCTCCAGTATTATCATGTCCAACAATAGTTGGATGAGGTTCATTAGCCGGACGAACTGTTATGGAAGAAGAAGTTCCTGCTAAATTAGCCGTCATGTTCACTTCTATTGGAGTGTATATCTGTTGACCTACAGGAAATACGAAGTCAGTTTGCACTCCTGTATTAAATCGTTTTTGTAAGCCAAAATCAGTAAAGGAACTGTTGGTCTGTACCATATTGGTCGCCTCAAAAGCACCTCGATCTGAATCTCCAGATTGGTTTTCAATAACCGCATTCTCTCCTATAATAAAGAGGTTTGAACTAATATCTAATACCCCTTGCTCTAAAATTAACTTATTATCAACTTCAAATGTATTTTGAGTTCCGTCCTGAATAATTGCTCCTTCCGGATTATTTATTGCTAAAACACCAAAATTGCTAATATTAGAAACATTAACTCCAATACCTGTTATTGTTTGTTTTTGACTACCAGAAAGAATAATTCCATAAAGAGTTCCCGGAGGTTCTACTGAAGCAGTATGAGTCGAAGTGTTAATTAAATCGCCTTCAACATTTACAGATTGCGCACCAGTGGCTAAAATGCCTTGCAATATACGTAGCTCATTTTGAACTAAAAAATCTTGAGATACTGTTAAAGTTCCACTGTTACTCTTTTCAAAATTATAGAATCCATAAGATCCGTTTCCACGTATTTCTTGAGCAGCTGTGCCGGTAAAAAAGGTGGTTTGTTGATTTGTACCGTTTCCTGAACTAACGTAGCTGCCGTTATTATCAAAATCACCTCCCGAAAACGTAAGATCAAAACCTCTTGCATTAAAAGTATTATCTGCATTAATGATGAGATCACCGCTTAGGTCTAAATCCAATTGATAAAGATTAACGGTTGGAAAAGAGGTGCCTGCTAATTCTAAATTATTCAACTCAATGGCAGATTTGATACCAAAGTTATCGTCTCCATCTGAATAAGCAATCGTAATAGTAGAACCGGTTACATCATGAGTTTCGGGTTCTAAAATTAAAGATGGAACATTGGTTGAGCCATTACTACCTGCTAGAGTAAAAGTGCCACCTGTATGGGTAAAATCACTTCCGTTATTCAAAATTTCAAAAACACCTCTTGTAGGGTTTGCGTCTGGTCGCTGAGTTCCTACTGTAAAGTTTCCTGCAGATTGAGAAAATTGAAGTATTCCGGTAGTTGCAGTTAGACCTCTTCTTACCTGACCTCCAATAGTCATGTCCCCACCTGTAATATCTATCTGAGAACTCCCTGAAGAAGTATATTGAACAAAGATATTATTGCCTCCATCTTCGAGATTTAAATTTCCGCTCCCACTTACTCTAATTAAACCATCTAGGATCAAACCTACATTATTTCCTTCTATGCGCAATGTTCCTTGCCTTAATTCTAAAGCACCTGATCCTGATGAGGCTTCAGGGTTTATAGTATTAGGTAAATTAAAATTTGAACCATTTGCAATCAGTATACCCGTTCCTGAGTTTAGGTTAGAATTATCTAGAATAAGCTTACCATTTAAGATCTCAACTGGCTTAAAGGTTGTTGTAGCATCAGGTATATTAAATTCTTCAGAGAATGTGAAAGATGAAGTTGTATCATTTCCTTTGCTCATTACAATTTGATAAAAGGCTGCAACGGACCCATCGGTTTTAGTATATGAATGGTTGCCATTGCTTCTTAATTCTAGGATTGCATTATTATCTAAAGCACCTAAGCCATTAAATAAATCAATTTGACCTGGTCGGTTTTGAAGAATATCTCCATTCACAATCAAACGGTGCAATCGACCTCCCGGGCTCGAATTTAAAACTTCTACATTACAAGTGCCCTGATTTCTTAGCCACAACCTGCCAACCTCAACAACTCTATCCGTAGTATTTCCAAATCTAAAATTACCTCCGAGATACCCACCTATCCTTAAATCACCTAGAACAGTAATATCGCCGTCAGCCCCATCATTTGTTTGAACAACAGTATTGCCATCTACAGTCATGTGGTTATTAACCGTTATATCACTTTGAAAAATAGCTATCCTACTGCTATTACCACCTTCAACCCTCAAGTTAGGGAATATGGTAGTTGGAGGTGTTATATTATAGGTGCCATTCGTATTAAGATAATAGCCATATGTAAAGTTATTGTTATTGTAAAAATCTCCAAAATCTCCTGAAATAGTAGCAGCATCACCGGCATTTAATCTTTGCATAAATGTTCCCCCGGTGCCCCCTATCTTGCTAAAAGTAAGTGTCGCATTTCTGAGGACAACTATTCTATTTCCATCGTTACCTGGATGATTGTATTGGATTTCTGCAACTGATATATTGGCTGCATTTTGAATTTGAATTGAGTGTCTTGGACTAATTCCGCCTGTGAACCCTCCAAATCCTATGACAGCAATATCCCCTTCCTGAGGCCAAGTTCCGGCAGCGGGTCTAGCTGAATTATTGTTTAAGCCATCATGTGGAACAAGCGACCAGTTATTTCCATCTCTCCAATTTCTGTTATACCAACTTGAACCATCAGAAAGTCTGGAATAAAAAATTTGAGGTGCTCCAACAAATCTGTTCGCCTCACCGGCAGTATAATTCGCATTTTCAAGGGTAAAACCAGTGTTAGGCCAAGCATTTTGCCATTGTGCATTAATAGTTGTATTATCATACAAAGCAGGAGTAGCAGTTTCAATATTATCTGCTGCAATAGGTACAGTGTTTGTACCAACACCGTTAAAAATAATCACATTTGCAGGGTTGTTACCTAGTAAATTCCCTTCTATAGTACCAACTCCTCCATCCTTCACAGCAGCAGTACCACCATCATCTGATCTTGTATAGCTACCCCCATCCAAAACCTTACCAGGCACAAAACTTGCCTCATCACCTGCTCCAATATCCAAGTCAGCATCATCGTATTGAAACAACCAAGAAACCATAGGCTCTTCTCCTGTTCCATAACCTTCAAAATCAACGTTCCAATAGTAAGAAAGTATATCTCCACCGGAAAGATCGGTAGTCTGCAACTCATTATCTACTACCTTAACGGTTATGTATTCATCCCCATTAGTAGTTCCGTTGTTATGCAGATACACTATTGCAGGTGTATATTTATCTACTGCAGAAGCATTTGTACCTATTGGAAACCAAATAATATTAGATTGGTTATACTCTCGATTCCAGTTTTGCAAATTGGCAGAATTCAAGTTTTCAAATTCATCCAAATCAGGGATGGATGAAACACTTCGTGGCACTTTGACCGACAATCCTCCATCAGAAGCATTCCCTGCCATTCGAATATAATGGTTTTCATTGTAAACTCTTTGTCCGCCACCTACTGCATCTGTCCCACCAGCCGCTCTATACTCCAATACATCTACTTTAAGATTATAGCTACCAATGTCCATTATTCCATCAGATATTTCAAGCCTTCCAAGCTCCAAATTGCTAGTTAAACTAACCACATCTGGAGCAACTAATAGCCTGAAGTTACCAAATGAAGCGCCTTCAATTGTGTTTAAAGTAACATTTCCAGCATCCCCTCTAAGTACAATAATCCCTTCTTTTGGAGTTACTCCATCTTGATAAACAAAAAAAGTTCCCTGGTTAGTAATTTGACCTAAAACACGAATACTATAAGCAACAGGGTCTCCAATAGTACCAAAACTTCCTCCATCATCTTCTGTAATAGTTACGGTAGAATTAGGATCTATTTGATTTAAAGTACCTCTAAGCAATCGAATGTCATTGGTTATCTTTAACAAATTGGTTGCATACTGAGTAACATTTTTACCTCCATTAGAAGAATTTTTGTAACGAGATTGATCATTATTTGGACTTTGACCTTTACCAGGAAGTTTAGAACTTAAGAATAAAGTTGAAGCTGGTTTATCAATATCTACATTGTATAGCGGAAGCTCCCAATAGATCATGGTGCCGTCTTGTCCACCAAATGAGTTAGTTCTTCCACTGTTGGCAGGATCGCGAAACTGGACTAAACTATTGGTATAGGTAGTAATGTCGCCTATGTAAAAAATTCCGTCGGTTGAGCTATTAAAAGTAAGCGTAGCACTTCCATCATTATCGGTTCCATCCCAAGCCCAAACATCTAAAACTCCGCTATCTTCAATGGTTAAGTCTCCCCCAACTATTAGGTTAACACAATTATTACCGGGACAAAGATCTAAATAGCCGCCATAAACACTAGCCTGAGGATCACCGACAAAAGTTTGCGAACGAGTTGTGCTCGTCTCAATAGTCAGATTATTAAGCACTCTTAAGTTAGGGTTAGTAATGGTCCGATTATCAGGACCACCTGGTCCACAAGTAAGTGTTTGTGAAGTTACCCTTGCAGAAGTACTAGTACTTTCATTAATAATATTTAAATCCCAGAATGGAGCCAAAGATGCAATTTCGGATTCATTAGTAACGTTAGAAAAAACGTTAACAGTTCCTCCTGTAACGTTGATATTGCCTGGATCAGAATTGATGAAAATCAATCCCGTATTTGTTGCATTTTTTACATTCAAAGTCCCTCCTGTCATTATAAAAGTGTTTCCTTCATAAGTGAGACAGAATCGAGCATAAGTATTACCTGCAGTGCCTGCTGCCAGGCCAGTAATAGGACTTTCTGCGGCAGAGTAATCCCATACATTTACCGTACCACCTGTTTGCTGAAAACCCCCAACAGCCGTAGAACCCAATATAGAAGTTCTAATCTGGCTCACCCAAACTTCTCCACCAGAAACAATAATCTGACCTGCTCCTCGGGTGGTAATACCACTACCTGAAGGAACTTCAAATATTCCTGCAGTTACCTCTATAGTGCCATATGGAGTAACTGCAGCACCTCCTCTTTTTGCTACTTGTCCGCCTGCCACTAGCAATCTTGCTTTACTACCAATAGAGTAATTTCCCACACTATTCAGTGGGTTAATAACAACATTATTTCCAACACTAGCTGTACCTGCAATAAGTCCGAAAGCATTATCATTAGTAGTTGTAATATCACCTGCATTATTATAATCTGCCGGGCCTGTTAAAACGAAGTTTGAAATAGAATTTGTTTCTAGAAATAGAATATAAGTATCATCTACACCCTTATTGATCTCAATGCGATAAAAATATGTCGGGCCGTTTGCACTTACCTGCTGATCTTGATCACTCGAAACAAAATTTGCATCTACAATCCCGTTGTTGGCTTCGGTTCCCACATTCTGGGTAGTTCTTTGAGAGAAACGAGCGTCGCCAAGATTACTAAAGTCTCCATAGAAATTAAACTCATGCCTTGCATTAGCCGTTCCAGTGCGAAGATTTCCATTTGAGGTAATTGACATATCTCCAAACAAATCAATCGTCAAATTAGCTGTAGCAATATTATTGTTGATTTGAAATGTTCCTCTCGTTATGGTAAGGTCTCCATTGATAATATAATCTGCTAATACAATTACGTTGCTAGTTGTGTTGGTCATATTAACGACCACATTGTTAAATTCTCTCGCTTGATTTAAGTTAATCCCGCTTCCAAGAATTTCTAGTGTACCTCCATTATCCGAATTGGAAAAACCATTAGCTCCTATAGTATTTCCAGCCGGAAAATTATCATTGGAAGAACCATCTCCTATCATTCGTATTGTACCTCCTCCATCTATAGTATTAAAATCATGCCCTGTAGTGGTAGATAATGCTAAGCGTCCGATTACTTCTATCGACTGAATTGTAACATTATCAATGTCCATAGTAATAGTTCTTCCGTTGGTAATGATTACTTCATCATCGGGGCCTGGAATCTCGCTACTTGGATTAATTAATAAAGGAGTGGAAGAGCCATCTAGCGTCCAACTACTAGGATTATTCCAGTTGCCCGTAGTATAACTATACCAAGTGCGAGAAAGGAGTTGAGTTCCTCGCCCTAATGTGTAGTAACCTGATTGCAATCTACTTGCAGGCACATTAACAACGATTTGATCCCCATTTTGAAGGAGGTAATTATTGGCAAAAACTCGAGTAAAATTATCACTAGTAGTTTCTCTGTAAAGAAGAACATAACTTGAGGCTGAACCTGAAAATGCTAGTCCTGCTTCACTAAAATCAAACCTTAACTCTGCATCTACTGAAGCAGCATCTACTATTCCATTTTGGGTAAATTCAAGATAATAGTCTTTTTGCCAACGGTTGGTTATTTCAGCTTCTCCTAAAGAAGTAGTAATGTTATCAGCATGAGAAATTGCCCCATTGTGCGCAAATAATACAAATTCATTAGAAGCATCTAAAGAGTTGTTCAACTCTGAGATTTGTAAGCCGCTGGAATACCCTGAACTTGCATGCTTTTCTGTTCCATTTTGAGTTCCAATTCCGCTGATATTGTCCTCATAGTTGGAATCAAAATTAGGGCCATTTCCGAAATAATCAAAAGTAATAGCAACTCCATATTTTTGAGCTAGGTAATTTTCAAGCACCAATCTTTCTCCTCCATTGAGGGCATCTCTATAAACAATAATTTCTGCTATATCACCATTAAAATAACGACTATCTCCACTATCAAAAGTTCCGATAATTACATCTTCTGTTCGATCTGGAATGGATACATTTGAGCCAGTACTTCCTTCAGCTTCTGTATTAACAAACATTCTAACTGAGCCAGTTGAAAGAGAAGCATTTACCGTCATAGTGGCTATATAAGGGTTTCCTGCTGCAGCAACTGAGCCCGGACCTCCTACCGTAGTTGCACCAGCATAAGCAAACATATTAAACCCGCTATTATAAAACATAGCCCAAGAACGATTGCCAGCTCCTGAATTAAGTCTCTTTGAAATGATCGCTCTTGTGTCTGTTGCGCCAGTATTAAAAACAGTAATTATAGAAAATTCAGAAGCGCCATCCAACAGGTTGGTTGTTGCATTATCGTCGGGTATAATCAATTGCTCTCCAGAAAGTCCTGAAAATCTGAGATACTGCTGCCCACCAATAGTGGTGAGTGAAGAAGTATTTATCCCATCTGCAATTTCAGTTGCATTAAAGCCATTGCTTGTTTTATCAGGCCATACAAAGCCATCAGATAGTGGCCCAGAAAGATCGTTTGCTTCTAGCCAAATGATATTGTTTTGTCCTACCCCTGCCGGAGATAAAGTTTGACCGAAGATTGATGTGTAGGATACAAATATAAATGCTGTAAATAAAATAATTCTGAGTTCAATATTTTGCATTTTGGTAATTTTGGTTAATTTCTTAAAAATTAGTCTTTTGAGCTGCAAAAGTCTAAAAATACTGCTTAAGTTGTTATACATATTCTAAAATTATTCCTCTTTTTTAATACTTAGCTTTCCCTTATTAAGTATAATGGAAATTAGATTCTAATTCAGTAAAATTTGAATTCCCATTTAATCCAATCATTCGATTGGTAGTTGTTTCATCAGCAATAGACTGGACAAAACCATTATTATAAACCATATTCAAGGAAGTGGCATCAACATTCCAAGAATTCCCTACAATAGTTTTTTGGATATCATTCCCTGAAACTGTAGTATTAACTTCATTTTCCCAAACAAGATCTTCAACTTCATTTATACAAAATTTAGAAGTAAGCGTATCAGCAGAAATGAAAAGTTGATATTGAGATTTTAAGTAGAAACTAAGTGTTGAAAATACAATTAAAACAAAAAGTTTAGAAGGTTGTAATAAGCTATTCATATAAAACTATTAAAATGAAATTTACATTATATGACTTTATATTACAAAAGGTTACAATAAAACAAAAATATTGATAATACGCATAAATATTAAAAAAAAATACTAAACTTTTTAAGAAATTGTAAAGTAAAAAATAAGAGGTGCCAAACTAACTTAAATTTGGAAGAATTAGCTGACCATTTAATATGGATAAATTGATTCATGACCTATTCTATTCTCACTCAGTTAGCGCTGACTTGCAGTCCGTGCTATTAATATTTGGACATGTTGTTCAAGAAAGATCAAAGGGAAAAAACATAAAGTAAACAACATAGATACTTTAAAAGATTGTCAAGAGCATAATGCAAGTGAGGTATATGGACTAAAAGTCCTAAAAATATACTTCACGGACTGAAAGTCCGCGCTAGCGGTTTATAAACAAAATTTATTAATATAATATCTCGCTTCTGAATTACCTAGTTCCTCTGCTTTCTTCCAATCTGAACAAGCTTCTTTTTTATCTCCATTTAACTTATTCAAAATACCTCTATCAAGTAAAGCCAAAGAGTTTGAGGAATTAAGCTCTAAAGCTTTATTTAAATCTTTAAATGCCTTTTCATATTTAGATAAAAAAGCATAAGAAGCCGCTCTACTTCGATAAAAATATGACAACTCCACATTATTATATTTACCATAATTAATAGCAATTGAAAAATCATTTAATGCTTCTTCTTGATTATCTATTTCTTGAAATAATGTCCCTCTATTATTATACAAAATGGGGTTCTCAGGATCTAAAGAAATAGCTTGATTAAAGTCTCTTAATGCTAACTCACTTTGATTATCAGCTTTAAACAACAACCCTCTATTATTATATGCCTCATACAAATTAGAATCTATTGATATTGCTTTGGAATAATAAAAAATTGCAGAATCTTTTAGACCATTTTCTTCTATAAACCTTGCTTTATGATAAAAGTAAATTCCTGCATTTTTTAATTCTATTGCAGAATTAATGTCCTCTAATGCTCCTTTAATATCTCCTGTTTCAAATTTTAATAAACCCCTTTGAGCCAAAGCATCATATTCAGTTGAATCTATACCTAAAACTTCATTATATTTTTGAATAGCTAATTCGATTTTTTTATTTTCATATAAATTCTCAGCTTCACTTTTTAACTTGATTAACTCCTTATTATCACTACAAGAGAATAGTAAAACATTAATCGCAATTATTAAATAAATATTATTAAAAATATTCATAGCCTACTTGAATTTCTATTGTTGCATCTATTTTAAGAGGTTATTCTTTACCAACCTTTACTGCCCGATTACATCGCGCGATCAAAATTATTTCAACTTATAGTATTAGTCAAAAATAAACAATCGAAATGATTACATTCATAACCATTAAATTAACAAGTTCAATTTTTCAAAAAACCAAATTCATTACTTTTACCTGAAAAAATGCGTCACATTCCAAATGCCATTACTTCCTTAAACCTGCTCTGTGGCTGCTTGGCAATAACACAAATTGCTGGAGGAAATTTTATTTTGGCTGCCATTTTAGTGCTGTTAGGAGCCTTTTTTGATTTTTTTGATGGCATGGCAGCTAGAATTTTAAAAGTGAGTTCACCAATCGGTGCAGAACTCGATTCCCTTGCTGATGTGGTCACTTTTGGCATAGTGCCAGCTTACTTGGTTTTTTCACTTTTAAATGAAATGGATGTACCGCCTTATTTGGCTTATGCAGCTTTCATCATCGCCATTTTTTCTGCTTTGCGCTTGGCAAAATTCAATGTAGACGATCGACAAACAGAATCATTTATAGGCCTACCAACCCCGGCAAATGCCCTTTTTTGGATTTCACTTCCGCTGATCGATTGGCAATACACCAACGATATCGGACTTATTTCTTTGAATCAATTTCACGAGGTTTTTTTCAACCCTTGGGTGCTTTTAGTTCTTGTTGTAGTTTTCTCATATTTATTAGTAGCTGAAATTCCACTGATTTCTTTAAAATTTAAATCTTTGAGTTGGAATAAAAACAAAAATCGCTACTTATTGCTGCTAATAAGTTTCGCACTTATCCTATTATTCTATTTCGCAGCAATTCCTTTTATCTTACTTTTGTATTTCATTTTTAGTTTTATAGAAAACACATCTTCAACGCATGAAATTTAAAGCAGAAATAGACATCATGCCCCTCAAGGCACTCTTAGATCCACAAGGAAAAGCGGTAACTTCAAGTTTGAAAAACTTACAGCTTTCGGAAATCGATAATGTTAGAATCGGAAAGCATATTTCGCTGGAAATTGAGGCAAATAACATTGAAATTGCGAAAGAGAAAGTTGAAGAAGCGTGTAAAAAACTATTGGCGAACCATTTAATGGAAAGCTATGAATACGAAGTGATTGAGCTGAACTAAGTTCTTTGCTTTTTCAATTCGAAATTTTTTCCCAAATACACTTTTCGAACCATTTCATCTTTTGCCAATTCTTCGGCTGAGCCTGCTTTTAGTATTTTACCTTCAAAAAGCAAGTAGGTGCGGTCGGTGATTGCCAAGGTTTCATCTACATTGTGGTCGGTGATTAAAATACCGATATTTTTTCGCTTGAGTGAAGCTACAATGTCTTGAATGTCTTCCACTGCAATTGGATCAACTCCTGCAAATGGTTCATCTAAAAGTATAAAACTAGGATTGGTTGTCAAGCATCTGGCAATTTCAGTTCTTCGGCGCTCACCACCTGATAAAAGATCTCCCCGATTTTTTCGAACATGCTGCAATCCAAACTCATCTAACAAACTCTCTAATTTGTCAGCTTGCTCTTTTTTAGAAAGTTTTGTCATCTCTAAAATCGCACGAAGGTTGTCTTCAACAGTCAATTTTCTAAAAATAGATGCCTCTTGTGCCAAATAACCAATTCCTTTCTGAGCTCTTTTGTACATTGGCATAGAAGTAATGTCTTCATCATCGAGAAAAATTCTGCCGCTATTTGGAGTAACTAAACCCACAACCATGTAAAAAGTGGTTGTTTTTCCAGCTCCATTTGGTCCCAATAAACCAACAATTTCTCCTTGATTTACTTCAATAGAAACACCTTGAACAACTGTTCTACTCTTGTATTTCTTAACAATGTTCTCTGCTCTTAACTTCATTTATAATTCAACTAGATTACAGTTTCATAATTAGAAACTAAATTCAAAAGTACCCAATATGCCAAACTTGCTAATGTTCTGATGATTCAAATAATTAAGCCGCCAAAGAGCATCAATCCGAACCAATTTAAAAATATTTTCAACTCCAAGTCCCATTTCCATGTATGGAACATTCAAACTATGGGTGATGTCGGGAATAATTAATTCTGTTCGATGACGATCACTTAAATTTCCAGCAACAGCCCTGTATGAAACAACTTCTCTCCATTTCAGCTTGCGCATAAAAGGAATTTTGTTTAAGAAAAAACCATCGAAGTGATGGGTGATCATTAAAGTTGCATATTCATCACTTACAAATTCAAAAAAGTTCATCAAATTGAATGCTCGATTGTCAAGAAAGAAAGTTTCGTTTCCATTGTGAATTTCCAAAATGGTGTATGGCAGTTTCCCAAAATACTTTCCGGCAGTGACTCTAAAACTAGAGTAGCCAAAAATTCCCAGTTTCACATTATCTGAAACTGCAATTTCAAACTTTTGATAACTGTAATCGCTATCAAACACATCGTTCAATCCAAAACCAAGCTGCACTTCCAAAATTGGGTAATCACTCCCCAAACTGACTCGCTCAAATTCACCTTCCACATATTTTTCTTTGTAGGCAAAACGGGTGTACAAACTCAGCTCTGTTGTGATGAGTGATTTATCGTCGAAAATTCCAACTTCGGGATCAAATCTTCTGTACTCAAGACTACCCTCAGGCTGCATCAACCTTCTATTAAGCATCAGCTTAGAAGAAAAACCAGTAATCCATTCTCTTTTATACGAAACAAAGTGTGATTCTACAGCAGTAAGCTTATCATTGGGATTCCGTCTAAAAAATGATGAGAGAATATTATCTTCAGAAAAAGCATTTTGACTTTGACCCAACTGCTCCAAGTCATTTTTATATTGGTATTCCAACCATTGTCGGGTATTGTCTTTCAATTTATAAACAAATCCTGCATTGTATTTTAAACGCTGATCTCTCAATCCATAAGCCACATAACCGTTCAACATTAATCGTGTACTAAACTCATTGCTAGTTCTTCCACCAAAACGCAACCGATGTCCCTCTACCGGGTTAAAACTATAGGTTTTAAAATAAGGTCCAAACTCAAAATTCCCTTGAACTTTGTAGCCCGTGACGATTAATTGAATTATATCTAAAAAGGTACGGAAAGCTGGAACATTTTTAACAGAGTCAACCATTAAATAAATGTCTTTCTGATTCGAAGTTAAGGTGTCATGTCGAGCGGTTTCCCAAAAGGTTTTCTCTTTTTTATTGGCATCTTTCAAGACAGTAACATTGTCAATTCCCTCATAAAATTTGGCGTCTTGAGCTACGTTTATTTTAAAATTCTTGTAAGAAGTTGATTTACGACCATAAAGCCCCATTATGTTTTGACCAATCTCAAAATCGACAAACAGTTCATCTTTTTCAAGCATCCAAAACTGGTTATCTACTTTTTTATACGTTTGATGTACTTCAAAACCATTGATAAAGTTAATATTGGCATTATCGTTAATGGTCGCATTTATTTTTTTCACAGCATAAGTGGTATCGTTGATCCACATGGTTCCTTCAAAAACAGGCTCTTGTTGCTGTCGTGGAATAAAATCAATTTGATAGCAATAATTTCCATCAATATACACACTATCAATTAAGTAATAGCGGTAAAATGTTTTACCAAAGTCAGCAATTGGACTCACAAAAGATTTGTCAAAAACGCTTATGTAGTTTTCATAGATATTGACTTTTTGATACATGTCGCCCAAAAACTGAGTGATGCTCTCATTAGAAGTTCCAGAAACTTGTGATGCTTTAATGTATTCTTTTTCAGATTTTGGACTTCTTCGGTAATAATAATCCGATAAGGATTCAGTCATAAACATGGGTAAAAAATCCTTTTCTTCCGTAGTGTCTACATAATCGAAAATGAATTGAAATTTATTAAATATCTTCTTATTCTTAAAGTCTTCAGTGATGTTGTTGATGTCAAACTGAACCTTATTATACACCTCATAACTAAAGTAATCGTACTTCTCTCGATTGTTGACTTTTTTATTGTTCTTCACTCGATCTAATATTTCATGAGCTGGATTGCCAGCGTATTTTACCTCAACTACATTTAACTGAATATCTCCTGAAGAAAGTTGAAAGTTAATGGTTTGAGTGATGTCTTTTTTAACTTTTTGAGCTTGGGCTTTGTACCCAACAAAACTCGCTTGAAGCGAATCTGTAGGGTAATAAGTTTCCAAATAGTAATTCCCGTCGATGTCTGTAGAAGTGCCAATTTTAGAATCTTTGAATAACAAATTCACAAAAGGCAAGCTTTCACCTGAAGTTTTATCTATGACTTTGCCCTTTACAATTGTCTTTTGCGCTTGGAGAGAAGGAAGGAGAAAAAAAATCCCGAAAAAACTAAAAATCAATTTCCGTTTAAAACGCATTAAAAAAAGGTATTTCAAAGGCTAAAAATACATATCAAATTTTAAACGAAAAGGAAAAGTTTAGGATTATTCTATTCTGCTTTTTCTTCTTTTTTTTGTACCATTCTTGAAATCCAAATACTTATTTCGTAGAGAAATAAGAGTGGAATTGCAACGAGTATTTGACTTGAAATATCAGGTGGTGTTATGATTGCTGAAAGTAATAAAACGGCAACAATCGCATGCCTTCTATAAGTCTTCATTAATTTAGGTGTTATCAATCCCAACTTAGAAAGGAAATATACAATAATTGGCAATTGAAATACCAAGCCACAAGCCAAAGTTATGGTTGTAACCGTGCTGATATAAGATCGCAAGCTAATTTGATTATTGACCAATTCACTGACTCTATAGCCACCAAGAAATTGAACTGAAAGAGGAGTAATTAAATAATAGCCAAAAGCAACTCCTGTAATAAATAGAACCGAGCCCCAAAAGACAATTCCTCGTGCATAATTTTTCTCGTTTTTTGCCAAAGCAGGTTTTATAAAGCGCCAAACTTCAAATAAGATGTATGGAAAAGCCAAAATAACGCCACTCACCAAAGATACAATAAAGTGCATTGTAAACTGCCCTGCCATGGTGATGTTAATCAATTGAAAAGAGATGCTTTCAAAACAGATTTTATCGCCTAAGCCAAGAAAATAAGAAAGCTTACAGAATAATTGATAGGTTAAAAAACTATCAAAAACAGGAGCTAAAACGATGGTATCAAATACAAAAGACTTGAATAAAAATGCAAGTATGGAAAAAAGAATTAGCGCAATTGCAATTCGGACTAAGTGCCACCTTAATACTTCAAGGTGATCCAAAAATGACATTCCCTCCTCCTGCTGTTCTTCAAATTGTTGATCTAAACTCACTATAAAATCCCTTCTTTAAGTAAATCTTGAAAATGAATGATGCCCAAGTAGCGCTTGTTTTCTACAACCACTAATTGAGAAATTTTCATTTCTTTCATTAGTTCAGCAGCCTCTACAGCCAAGGCGTCTCCTTCAATCGTTTTAGGATTTTGACTCATTATTTCGGCTGCTTTAATGGAATCGATGGTCTTTTGTTTGCTCAACATTCTCCTTAAATCTCCATCGGTAATTACTCCAAGTACTTCATCGTTATGAGCAACCACTGTCATTCCTAGTCTTTTGGCAGAAATTTCAAAAATTACGTCGTTCAAATTCGCTTCAGGAGCAACCATTGGTTTTTCATTCAATATAAAAAGGTCGGAAACTCTTAAGTACAACTTTTTACCTAAAGCACCACCTGGATGATACTTGGCAAAATCTTCGCTACCAAACCCTTTGTTTTCAATTAAGCAAACTGCCAAAGCATCGCCGATTACCAATTGCGCAGTGGTGCTATTGGTAGGTGCTAAGTTATTCGGACAAGCCTCTCGATCAATGTGGCAACTCAATTTGTAATCTGCTTGTTCAGCGAGATAGGAGTTAAAATCTCCTGTTAATGCCACAATTTTACTTGCATTCTTTTTCAATAAAGGAACCAAGACTTTTATCTCTGGCGTGTTTCCACTTTTAGAAATACAGATTACTATGTCATCTTTCTGAACCATTCCTAAGTCTCCATGGATGGCATCTGCTGCATGTAAAAAAATGGCAGGTGTTCCAGTAGAATTCAAAGTCGCGACAATTTTTTGTGCAATTATTGCGCTTTTTCCGATGCCAGTTATGATGACTCGCCCCTTGCTGTTGGTGATTTCAGTAACCACATTTGCAAAATCTTGGTCGATAGTACCGATTAAGTTGTTGATAGAATCCCTCTCAATTTCAAGGGTTTGCTTAGCTAATGCTATAATTTCTGCTGAAGTTTTCAAAAAGTAAAAAATAATTTTAAGAATTAGGAAATTTTCCTAACTTGTAGTCGCTTTAGAGCGTATTAAAAACAAAGCAAAAGTAAACGAAATAAAACAATTAAATTAATGCATACTGCAACAATATCCCTAAATCAAGAACTAAAAAAGTATTTTGGATTCAGTAAATTCAAGGGCGAACAAGAAGAAATTATTCAGAGCATACTCGACAAAAACGACACATTTGTGATTATGCCAACCGGTGGTGGCAAATCGATGTGCTACCAACTTCCCGCATTAATCTTAGAAGGAACAGCAATTGTTGTTTCTCCATTAATTGCTTTGATGAAAAATCAGGTTGATGCCATTCGCGGATTCTCAACTGGAAATCACATTGCTCACTTCATGAACTCTTCGCTCAACAAAACAGAGTTGTCTAAGGTGAAGGAAGATTTAGAGTTTGGCAAAACCAAATTATTGTATGTTGCACCTGAGACTTTAACCAAACAAGAAAACATCGATTTTTTCAAAACCATTAAAATCTCATTTTTCGCCATTGATGAAGCGCATTGTATTTCGGAATGGGGCCATGATTTCAGACCTGAATACCGCAGATTAAGAGAAATCATTTTTGCCATCGACCGAGTGCCGATTATTGCTCTTACCGCAACAGCTACTCCTAAAGTGCAGCAAGACATTCAGAAAAATTTGGGAATGACAGAGGCAAATGTTTTTAAAGCTTCATTTAACCGTGCGAATCTTTACTATGAAGTAAATCCTAAAAAGGAAGCCAATTCTCAAATTGTAAAATTTATCAATCAACACAAAGGCAAATCGGGAATTGTCTATTGCTTGAGTCGGAAAAAAGTGGAAGAAGTTGCTGAAACACTTCAGGTAAATGGAATTAAAGCGCTCCCCTACCATGCTGGATTAGATGCCAACTCACGCGCAAGGCATCAAGACATGTTTTTAATGGAAGAAGCAGATGTAATTGTTGCAACGATTGCCTTTGGAATGGGAATTGACAAACCAGATGTCCGCTTTGTGATTCACCACGATATTCCTAAAAGTTTAGAGGGTTACTACCAAGAAACCGGAAGGGCAGGAAGAGATGGTGGTGAAGGAAAATGCATTGCTTTTTACAGTTACAAAGACATCGAAAAATTAGAGAAATTCCTTCAAGGAAAACCAGTGGCTGAGCAAGAAATTGGCAGACAGTTAATTTTTGAAACTGTTTCTTATGCAGAAACTGCAGTGTGTAGAAGAAAGCAATTACTGCATTACTTCGGTGAAGATTATGAGCAAGAAAATTGCGGCAATTGTGATAATTGCTTAAGTCCAAGAGAACATTTTGATGCAAAAGATCATGTTGTAAAACTCTTAACTACCATTTTAACTCTTAAAGAAAATTATAAGGCAAATTACCTTTCCAACTTCTTAGCTGGAAATGTAACTTCAGAAATTAAAACCTTCAGAAACGATGAGCATGCTTTGTTTGCTTCGGGATCTGATACAAGCGAAATTAAATGGAACTCAATTATTCGACAATGCATTATTAAGAACCTAATTATCAAAGAAATTGAGAATTACGGAGTGCTTAAGGTTAGTGCAAGTGGAAAGAAATTTATAGACAAGCCGAGTGAAATTAACATGGTCGAACCTAAAAATTTCGATGGCAAAGCTGTTTTATCAGATGATTTTGCAACAAATAAAGGCGGAGCAGCAGCTGATGAAGAACTGTTTGAAATTCTCAAAGAGTTGAGAAAAGAAGTGGCAATTGAAGAAGATTTACCTCCTTATGTTGTTTTCTCAGAAGTTTCCTTGCAAGACATGGCAACTCAATATCCAATTACCATGGAAGAGTTGACAAACATCACAGGTGTTGGTCAAGGTAAAGCGCAAAAATTTGGAGCTCCATTTTTAGAAACAATTAAGGACTACGTTGAAGAAAATGAAATCGAGCGACCAGATGATTTTATTGTAAAGTCTGTCGTCAATAAATCGGGTTTAAAAGTATACATCATTCAGTGTATCGACCGAAAAATGCCATTGGAAGACATAGCCGAAGCAAAGGGAAAGAAAGTTGATGAAATTTTAGAAGAAATTGAGCACATTGTTGCCAGTGGAACAAAAATAAACCTCGACTATTGCCTCAATGAATTATTGGATGAAGAGTATCAAGATGAAATTTTTGACTACTTCAGAGAAACAGAAGTTGATTCTATTGAAGATGCTGTTGAAGAGTTTGACGGCGTTTACTCAGAAGAAGAATTGAGAATGATGCGCATTAAGTTCTTGTCGATTATGGGGAATTAATCTCAAGATCAATTAAGTTACAGCATGGACTAGAAGTCCGTGCTAGCGGGTTCCAATATTATTTACATTCTGTTTTTAGTTCTTTGAGAATTCCATACAACTCAGGTATCAATATCTTTGGATCCAGTTCATTGTACCAATAATAATTAAAATACCTTGTATTGTCTAAAATCTTGTCATTATATAATATTAGTATTCTTCTTTCAAAAAGCTGAATTGCCATTGATTCACTTTTATATTTACCAAACCAACCTATTCTACCTAAATTTAAGGAAAGTTCACCTTCTTCTTTATCTAAATCTAAAAGCTTAAATTTAAAACACTTGCCATAATAGCCTTTAGGAATAGTTAATTTTTTATGCGAATCTCCATAGTTCAATATATATTTACTTGGTTTTGAAAATTCACCAACTAGATAAACTGAAATTGAATCTTTCTCTTGAGAATATAAGCTTATGTATGAAAATAAACTTAAAATAACTATTACTCTTTTCATATAAAATTTCTAATTCCGACTCAAGTTTTAAAAATACTGATATTTCTTTTATAACATTGCCACACGTCGATACGCTAGTGCGGACTTCTAGTCCATGCTATAACTATTTGGACATGTTTTCCAAGACTTTATATAGTTGATTCTTTAATTATTGTAAGTGCATCTTTAGTTTTATTTGGACTGAAAGTCCTAAAAATGAGTGCACGGACTACAAGTCCAAGCTAGCGGTAATCATAAAAAATCAGCGTCATCAGCGTTCCATTATGATTGAACAAAAGATATTTCGATAAAACTCAGTACACTGTACAGATTAAACTGATAACCTCCAAATCAATCCAATCCTGAACTCAGCTCATCTAATTTGGCTTGTTCTTTTTCCCATTCCTGCATGCTAGCCTGAAGAATTTTATTGGTTGCTTCCCAATTTTTAACTAAGTCACTTTGTTCAGAATTTTTAAAAGCATCAGGAGCTTTTAGTTGGTTGTTCAACTCTTCCAATTCTGCTTCGTGCTTGCTAACTTTTTTTTCAATTTTATTCACTAGCGCTTTCTGCTCGCGAACTTCGTGCTTCAACTGCTTTTTCTGTTGGTAATCGTTCGCACTCGACTTTTGGTTCGATTTATTTTCTTTGTTTACTTTAAGCTCAATGGATTTTTCTGACTCCCAAGTCCTAAAATCCTCAACTTTTTTAGAACGCAAAAACTCTTCAATTCCACCAATGTGTTCTTTTACTTTTGCATTAGAAAATTCATACGACTTGGTGGTTAATCCTGCTAAAAAATCCCTGTCATGAGAGATTAGAATCAAAGTACCATCGTAGCGAATCAATGCATCTTTCAAAATTTCTTTAGATTGAATGTCCAAGTGATTAGTTGGCTCATCCAAAATCAGCAAATTAGCAGGCTCGAGTAGAAGTTTACACATTGCCAAACGAGCACGTTCTCCACCAGAAAGCACTTTCACTTTTTTATCTACCTCTTCACCGCCAAACAAAAAAGCTCCCAACAAAGCCCTAATTTTTGTTCGAATCTCGCCTCTTGCGGCATCGTCGATGGTTTCAAAAACTGTTTTTTCAGGATTTAATACCTCAGCTTGGTTTTGAGCAAAATAACCCACCTTCACTTGGTAACCTAATTCTATTCTGCCTTTTGTTGGTTTCTCACCGTTTATTATTCTCGAAAGAGTAGATTTTCCTTCTCCATTTTTTCCAACAAATGAAACCTTTTCTCCTCTTTCAATGATAAAATTGAGTCCCGAAAAAATCAACTTTCCATCGTATTCCTTGGCAACATCTTCAATCTTAACACTCACCTTTCCACAATGTGGTGCAGGTGGAAAAGAAAAACGCATGGAAGCATTATCTTCTTCCTCGATTTCAATTTTCTCCATGCGGTTCAATTGCTTGATTCTAGATTGAACCTGAACTGCTTTGGTCGCTTTGGCACGAAACCGATCGATGAAATCTTCTGTGTCTTTTATTTGCTTTTGCTGGTTAACGTATGCAGCCATTTCTTGCTCACGACGTTCCTTGCGCAAAACCTTGTACTTGGTATAAGGTGCATTGTAATCATAAATTTTTCCCATTGCAATTTCAACCGTTCTATTGGTCAAATTATCTAAAAAAGCACGGTCGTGAGAGATTAAAACAACTGCTCCAGGATAAGTCTTTAAAAATTCTTCCAACCATTGAATCGACTCGATGTCTAAGTGATTAGTTGGCTCATCTAGCAACAATAAATCCGATTGCTTCAATAGAATTTTAGCCAACTCAATGCGCATTCTCCAGCCTCCGCTAAACTCGTCTGTTTGCCTGTCAAAATCTGCTCGCTTAAAGCCAAGTCCCAATAAAATCTTCTCGATCTCGGCTTCCATGGTGTCAGCTCCCAACAAAATCAACTTTTCATTTAAATCAGATAAATCATCGAGCAATTTTAAATAGCTGTCAGATTCATAATCTTCACGAATAGCCAATTGATGATTGATTTCTTCAATTTTAGTTTGCAGGGAAAGGCTTTTACTAAAACTTGTTTCAGTTTCTTTCCAAACCGTTCTTCCGGAAACAAAATCCATGTCCTGAGGCAAATAACCTAAAGTTAAGCCACTCGGATAGGATACATTTCCAGCATCCAACTTTTGCAATCCTGCCAAGGTTTTAAGCAAAGTAGTTTTACCGGCACCATTTTTACCCACCAAACCGATTCGATCTTGCTTATTAATGATAAAAGAAATCTCATTAAATATTGCCCGATCAGCAAAATAAAGCGATGCATTATTGATTCCAACCATAGTTTGCGAAATTAACCAAGAGAAATTGGATGAAACCTTAATGATTCAATAATTCTTAAATAAAAAATGAAATAATTAAAGAGCAATTGAAATAGATTATTTAGTCACCTTTGTAAGCTCAACAAATTCCTATAAATGCACTCAAAAAGAACGCTTTCAGTCTGCCGAACAGCTCATTATCACCTTCAAATTCCACAAAATGAAATAAAATCTATTTTGTATGTTATTCATGGGTATGCCCAGCTTGCAGCAGAATTTATAAAAGAATTTGAAGCTTTAGAAAAGCATGGTATATTGGTTGTGGCGCCAGAAGGGCTTTCGAAGTTTTATGGAAAAGAAAGGCTACCTGTAGCAAGTTGGATGACCCAACACGAGCGAGAAGACGAAATAAAAGATTACATCAATTACCTACAGAAATTAAATCGTGTAATTAAAAGTGAGTATGGAGAAAAACCTATCCTCCTTCTTGGATTTTCTCAAGGAGTTTCTACTGCATTTCGCTATTTGGCAGCTTCTGAAGATAAAATTTTCTTAGCACTTGCTTGTTCAGGTTCAATTCCACCGGAGTTGAAAGCATCCGATTTTGAAAATCAAAGGGATTTAACCGTCAACTATTATTATGGAAATGATGACCGACTATTAAAACCTGAAAATGCAAAAAAACAACTGCTTCAATTAGAAAGATTGAAGCTTAATTTCAATTATCATGCTTTTGAAGGACGTCATGAAATCAGTGAAACCTGCATTCAAGCTATCATTGACTTTCAAAATAAACTCCTGTAGAAATCAATTTATATAATCAATTTGCTATTTCGCTCTATATCTGATATTTAAAACTAATACCACATAGAAAAGAACTTTTTAAACATAGTTATCTCTATGTAAAGCGAAGCTTCTATGTTTATTATTTTTTACAAGCTATGTTACTATGTGGTGTAAAATATACTGATTAGTTACAATTTAATTAGTTGCGTATTTCTATTCTTAAATTTACAAATTAAATAATCTACACTTAGTTGAAGGAGACCATTGAATTTCTAAGTTTTTCTGATCCAAATGTGCGCTTTGTTGTAATTGGCACCATGATTTTAGGTGCAACAGCTGCCATGGTTGGAACTTTTTCCTTTTTGCGAAAGCGTGCTTTAATTGGCGATGCAATTGCACATGCTATTCTCCCAGGTGTTTGCCTTTCATTCATGGTAAGTGGCGAAAAAAATCCTTTGGGACTCATAATTGGCGCCATGCTTACAGGTTGGCTATCATTGTTTCTGATTGATGCGATCAGCCGAACGAGTAAACTTAAAAACGATGCCGCTATCGGAATTGTATTGAGTGTATTTTTTGGAGTTGGAATTTTATTACTCACCTCCATTCAGCAATCTGGTAATGCAGCACAAGCAGGATTAGATCATTTTTTATTTGGAAAAGCAGCCTCTTTAACCAAAATTGATTTGATGATTTTCAGCGGAATAGGCTTGTTTTTAATTTTAGTTGTTGTGCTTTTATACAAAGAATTCAAATTGATTTCATTCAATCCTGATTATGCCAAGTCTGTCGGACTTCCTGTAAAATTATTGGAATTCATTTTAGCAACTATCACAGTCTTGTCAGTTGCAGTCGGCATACAAGCGGTTGGAGTTGTATTAATGGCCGCTTTGTTAATCACGCCAGCTGCTGGTGCCCGATTTTGGACCAACAAATTATCGAGCATGATCATAATTGCGGTAATTCTAGGTGCCACTTCCGCATTTTTTGGCTCTTATGTGAGCTACATTGCCCCATCAATGCCAACAGGACCTTGGATTGTGATGTTTTTATCAATTTTAACGATTGCCTCTATCTGGTTTGCACCAAAAACAGGAATGTTGGCAAAATTTAAAACTCGAAGCCAAAATAAAAAGAAAATGCTGCTTGAAAATATCTTGAAGGTATTCTATCACTTAGGGGAAAAAGAAGAGGATTTTAAAGTACCACGAACTTTTGAGGACCTTAAAAAAACGAGAAACCTCACTCCTTCTGAACTCAACAAGGGTTTGAGTCAATTAAAGAAGAAGAATATGGTTCGAAAATCGCTAGACACTTGGATGATTACCAAAACAGGGTTGTTTGAGGCGCGTCGAATAATTAAGCTTCACCGACTTTGGGAGATGTACCTCAACCAGCGATTAAAACTAGAACCCGATCATGTTCACAATGACGCTGAAGCCATAGAACACATTATTACTCCGGAAATTGAGCGCTTGTTAGAAAAAGAACTCGCCTTTCCTACCATTGATCCTCACCAAAGTAAAATCCCTTACAACGAAAGCTAATGGAAGCATTTTGGATAATTTTAACTGGTTCTTTAATTGCCATTTCTTGTGGCTTGCTTGGCTGTTACCTTGTTTTAAGAAAAATGGCCATGGTGGGCGATGCAATTTCACATGCCGTTTTACCAGGAATTGTTTTAGCCTACTTGTTTTCAGGTTCCAGAGAAGCCATACCAATGTTGATTGGTGCGGCAGTAATTGGAGTGCTCACCACTATATTGATTGAACTTTTTTATAAGAAAGCCAAGCTTCAAATTGATGCATCCATAGGAATCACCTTTACGTGGTTGTTTGCCATTGGAATTATCTTAATCTCCGTGTTTGCAGGTCAAATTGACTTAGATCAAGACTGTGTGCTTTATGGAGAAATTGCTTATGTGCCTTTAGATTTATGGGTTTCAGAAGGTGGTTTAAACTTGGGGCCACGAAGCTTATGGATTAGTGGAACTTTGTTAATCATCCTTTTAATTTTCATCAAAATAAGCTACAAGGCTTTATTCATCACCACTTTTAATGAAGATTTTGCAAAAGCTTTGGGAATAAATGTTGCCTTTTGGCACTTTGCATTAATGGGTTCTGTTTCTCTTACAACGGTGGTTTCATTTGAGTCGATCGGGGCAATTTTGGTGGTTGCTTTCTTAATTGTACCACCCTCTGCCGCTTATTTATTGACCCATGAATTAAAGAAAATGCTTCTTTTAACAAGTGTTTTAGCCATCTTAGCTGCCATTGGTGGTTATTATTTAGCTGCTTGGCTAAATGGATCTATTGCCGGTGCAATGGCAACTGTTTGCGGCATTGAGTTTTTCGGAATTTGGATTGCATTGCAAGTGAAAAAGTTGTTTTCCAAAAAACAAAGTTTCAAGCATGAATTGCAGCCTGTAGAGTAATACTTATTAATTGTAAAAAAATACATTTACTGATATGTTCCTTCAGCAATTTTTATTTTAATTAAACTATGACTCGAATATTAATACTAATTATCAGTTTTTTGTTTTCAGGTTGTGTCTGGTCAGAAGCAGAACTAGGTGACGATTACTATTGGTTACCAAAATACGAAGCAATTGATGTTGGTTATCCAAACAGTGAGGCTATTGTTTACAAATCTTACGATAGGTGGGTTTTCAAAGACATAAAAATAAATGGAGATGTTGTAAAAATAAATTCAGATAGCAAACATATTATCGCTAAGAGAAAGTTAAATAATACAGAGAAATTTGAGTTTTATATTATTGATAAAAAACTTGACAGCGTAATTGGACCATCAGATTATAAAACTTTTTTAGAAGTCAAAGATAAGCTAAAAATAGATTTAGCATTATAACAAATTCCATAACTAACTATGCATTCGCATGACTAAATTGATCCAACAACTTACAATAATTTCAGTTTTGCTTTTGGTTTTTTCTTGTACTGAAGGTAAGCCAAAAAATACAGCTACAAATCTAGATGAATACAAATTAATTATCACTGATGATTATGAACTCCATCAACCTAATCAACATGCGGAAGCTGTTTTAATTCTTTTTGGTGGTTTTCCTGAAGAAGCTATAGATATAAAAAGAGAGTTTAAAATTCTTGATAAAGCCAAAAAACACAAAATTGCAATTGTATTTTCCAACTACAACCAAAAACTATGGTTAGAGAAAAAAGATGCAAAACAACTAGCAACTCAATTGCAACAAATAGTTGACAGCAACAAATTACCTAATGAAAAAATTTACTTTGGAGGTTTCTCGAGTGGAGGAAATATTGCCATGTTGATTGGTGACTATTTAATTGAAAACTCAAAAATTGAAATAAATCCAAAAGGCATTTTTATTGTGGATTCGCCGATAGATTTAGCAGAACTCTATCTTAGTTCTCTAAATAATATTGCGCAAAATTTCTCCGATGTATCTATCCAAGAAAGCAATTGGCTAATTTCGAGTCTAGGAAAAAGATTTGGAGACCCTAATGAAATGCTGTCAGAATATGAAAAGTATTCTGTTTTTACTTCAAAAACAAAAAACATCAGCAATATACAGAACCTAAAGAACATAAAGATTAGAATGTATTCAGAACCTGATACAACGTGGTGGAAAGAAAACAGAATGACTGAATATGAACATACGAACGCATATCACATTAAAAATCTTTCTGAGAAACTAAAACAAAATGATTTCACGAATGTAGAATACATAACTACAAAAAAAAGAGGTTATAGAGCAAACGGAGAAAGACACCCGCACAGTTGGGCAATCGTTGAAACAGAAGAGTTAATCGATTGGATATTGAAATAAATTCTTAATCTATAGCTTTATAAATACCCCTCCATTCAAAAATCTTCCTCCACTGATGCCCCCTTCCAAATGGAGACCGAAGTTATCATTGAGAAAGTACCTTAAACCACCACCAAATCTCATAGCTATAGGAAATGTTCCTATACCTCGATCAGAATCATAAGCAGGATCGTTTGTATTATACCCCCATACTACTGATCTCCACCCCATGCTTCCATTAATGAAAATGGCTAGGTTATTCTCATTGTATAAATAGCCTGTCACACGAGGCATAATCCTAATTACTTCTCTTGAAGCTCTGTAGTTATATCCCCCATCTTTCCACTTCAAGACATCAGAAACATAACTCGCCTCAACCCCAACACTTAAATTTTCTGAAACCATGAATTCATATCTCGTCCCTAGACCCAAAGCTGAAGTACTCAAGGAGGAAACATCATCTACATCTCCATCAACCAAAAGATCTAAAAAAGTTCCTATTAAAGAACCATAACCGTAATAAACATCAATAAGATGATCTTCTTTTTTTAACGGAGCCAGTTCTAACTCATTAACTTCTGTTTTAGTTTCACTTTCCACGTAGTCCTGAGCAGCTATTTTATGAAATGGAATGACAATCAATAAGCCTAATAATAGTGTATTCTTCATAAGTTGTAGGTTATTAAAAAAATAAAAGTATCTATTTTTATCAAGAGGCTGAAAGTATACGCGTTTATTTTTTGAATACAATCCGTTTTATACTTTAGCTAAAACCTCAACAAACTATACATACTTAATCAATCAATTAAAAGTCAATGTCAACTGACCTGAAACTGGCTTTTTACTTTGATCAAGGTTTGAAAGTGTAATGCCTAACAAGCGGATTGGCTTGATAGTAATTACCCGTTCTTGAACAATTTCCATAACAGTTTGCCAAATTATTGCTGCATCCATTGTTGAATTTAATAATGACTTAGAGTGAGTTTTAATTTGAAAATCATTGTATTTAACTTTTAAGGTAATTGTTCTTCCCTTTTTTTGATGCTTTTGAATACGACGATTCAAGGTTGAATGAATTCTTAGCAATTGCTCCTCAACTTCAATTTCATTGATCAAGTTGCTTGAAAAAGTATTTTCTGCACCAATTGACTTTCTAATTCGATGAGGATTCACCTCTCGCTCATCTTCGGCTCGCACCATCTTATAAAAGTAATTTCCTGATTTCCCAAAGGCATTTGTGAGTTCAACTTTACTTAGATTCAGCAAATCACTGCCTTTAGAAATGCCCATTGCATGCATTTCTTCTGCGGTTTTACTCCCAATTCCATGAAATTTTTCAATCGCCAACTGCTTTAAAAATTCTTTCGCCTGCTCTGGCAATATAACGCTTAGACCGTTTGGCTTCTCTAAATCAGAGGCTACTTTCGCTAAAAACTTATTAAAACTAACTCCTGCCGAAGCAGTTAATCCCGTTCTAGCATTAATTTCCTTTCGTATCAATTGTGCAATTTTTATTGCTGAACTTATTTTCTGCTTGTTATAAGTTACATCTAAATAGGCTTCATCTAAGGAAAGTGGCTCTACCAAGTCAGTATAAGAATTAAATATTACTCTGATCTGCTGAGATATTTCTCTATAACGCTCAAAGCGAGAAGGCATAAAAATTAATCCTGGGCATTTCTTCGCTGCAAGTGAGCCCGACATTGCTGAATGAACTCCAAATACCCTTGCTTCATAACTTGCAGCAGCCACCACTCCACCTCTTCCTGAGCCACCAACCACAATGGGCTTGTTGCGCAATTCTGGAAAATCAAGTTGTTCTACGGATGCAAAAAAAGCATCCATATCTACATGAATGATCTTTTTTAGATTTGATTTGTTCATATTCAATAATAAAGTGAAATTAACATCTTTTTTACAAAATAATAATTTTAAATGTTCTAACATTAAATGTATATACATATATTTGCTTCATTAATTATTAACTTAAAAATTTTAAAACAATGAAAAGATTATTCAGTACAGCAACAGCTCTATTTCTCTCAATAGCATTATTTGCAGGAGGAAAAGAAGAGTACAAAGTAAAAAAAGAAATGAGTTCATTAGATTGGATTGGTAAAAAAGTAACCGGTTCTCACAATGGTTCAATTTCTATCAAAGACGGAATGGTAATGGTAGAAGATGGTAAAATAACAGGTGGAACGTTAATCGTAGACATGACAACAATTATAGTTGAAGACATTGAAGACGCTGAAACCAATGCAAAGCTAGCAGGCCATTTAAACTCAGATGACTTTTTTGGTACAGCCAACAACCCAACATCTACCTTAAAAATCAATAAAGTAGAGCAAAAAAAAGGTGATAACTTCACCATTCACGCTGATTTAACTATCAAAGGAAAAACTGAAAAAGTTGAAATTCCAGCTACTATTATAAATAAAGATGGAAAAGTAGTTGTTGTTGGTGAAACTCAAATCGACAGAACAAAATTTGACATTAAGTATGGTTCAGGTTCATTTTTCGACAACTTGGGCGATAAAGCAATTGATAATTTATTTACAATAAAATTCAAAGTAGCTGCAGCAAAATAGGATTGCTGATAGTTTTTAAAGCAAAGTCCTGCTGTTTCAGTAGGACTTTTTTTTGTGCCAATAAAAATGAACTTTTAATAGGCTTGTACTAAAAGAAAGTCCTAACATTGCTAAAAATTTGACTTGATTAGCATTTGAAAGTGTTTTTTTCGAATTTCACAGAACGAGCTTGGATATTTATTAAAAATGTTCCTGTTGTTTTAAGCTTTGTAGCTTTTTTAGCTATATTCTATGATTTTGGTTTTGATCAAAGTGAATACATGCAACAAAAACTCATTTTGTTGTATCAACTCTCTATTTTTTTCGGAATTACTTGGACAATTGGAAGCTACCTGAGAAAGAATCGAAAAATTTTTCCCAAAGTACTTTTGTTTGATATAGTAAGTGTTTTAGCTTTTGCTATTATCTTAATTCACAACTTAGCTTTCTTTGAAAATCTTACCTTCTTAGCCCTCAAAAATTCAAAAGTATGGTTGTACATTGGTGTTGCACTCGCTTTTTTCCGAATGGTAACTTCCATAAAATTTAGGCTAAGAAGTTTAATTGCAAACCCTGCTCAGATCTTTATTTTAAGTTTCCTGAGCATCATATTTGTTGGCGCATTTTTATTAATTCTCCCAAATGCATCCGTTCAAAAACTTTCATTTATAGATGCTCTTTTTACTTCAACAAGTGCAGTTTGTGTAACGGGATTAATCGTTGTGGACACAGGAAGTTATTTTACACTCTTTGGACAATCAATTATCTTGGCATTAATACAAATTGGTGGTTTGGGGATCATGACGTTTGCAAGTTATTTTAGCTATTTTTTTAGAGGTGTTGGTTCATTTAACAACCAACTTATGCTCAAAGATATGAGCAATTCTAATAAATTAGGTGAAGTATTTAGCACGCTTAAAAAAATTATTATCATCACTTTTAGCATTGAAATTATTGGTGCAGCCTTAATTTTTGGATTTTATTATCCAATTGAAAATACTCCATTTTTCGAGCAATTATTCTTTTCAATTTTTCACTCGGTTTCTGCATTCTGTAATGCAGGATTTTCAACTTTAACTGATAGTCTTCATACAGATATATTCCGATTCAATTATTCTTTACAAATAATTATTATCGTTTTATTTACTCTAGGTGGTTTGGGATTTCCAATCGTTTTCAACCTTTTGAAGTATATCAACTACTTGATTAATAAGAGACTACTTCCATTTCTATTTAAACGAAATTTAAAAAAATCAGTAACTCCTTGGGTGATTAACTTAAATTCCAGAATTACACTCATCACTTCATTTGTCCTGATAATTTTTGGAACTGTTGTCTTTTACCTTTTTGAGCTTAATAATAGCTTAACGGATCATACTGGCTTTGGAAAAGTCATTATTTCACTATTTAGTGCTACAACTCCGAGAACAGCTGGATTTAATGTAGTAGATACGTCTGCTTTAAACTTTTCTACCATCATGCTCATATTCTTATTGATGTGGGTTGGTGCATCACCAGCTTCTACAGGTGGTGGAATTAAAACCAGTACATTTGCCATTGCAACACTTAACTTTTGGAGCTTAGCAAAAGGAAAAGATCGAATAGAGATATTTCGAAGAGAGGTAGCAGAAATTACAATTAGAAGGGCTTTTGCAATTATTTCCCTTTCATTAGTTGTTATTGGAAGTGGCATTTTCTTAATTGCATTCTTTGATAGTGAAAAAGACTTATTGAGCATTGCTTTTGAATGTTTTTCTGCATACAGTACCGTTGGTTTAAGTATCGGTATTACAAATGATCTATCAATACCGAGTAAATTAGTAATTATTGCAATCATGCTTATTGGAAGAGTTAGTATGCTGACAATTTTAATTGCCTTGTTTAGAAAAGAAAAATTTAAGAATTATCAATATCCTGAAGAAGAACTTTTAATAAATTAGTACAATGAAATACATCATTTTTGGGTTGGGAAATTTCGGATCCTCTTTAGCTATTAAATTAACTGAGCAGGGAAATGAAGTAATAGGAATTGATAACAACATGGATAAAGTTGATCAATTCAAGGAAAAAATTTCACACACCATCTGCTTAGATTCCACCGATCAATTTACTGTTTCAGGGCTGCCACTCAAAGACACAGATGTGGTAATTGTTGGAATTGGTGAAGACCAAGGAGCAAACATTATGACAACCGCGGTTTTAAAGAATTTAAATGTGAAACGCTTGATTAGCAGAGCTATTACTCCTTTACATGAAACTGTTTTAGAAGCCATCGGAGTTGACGAAATTGTACATCCTGAAGAAGAAACCGCAGAAAGATGGGCAAAGAAATTGTGCCTTCGAGGTGTTGTAGACTCCTTTGATTTAGGAGGTGAATACAGCATTGTAGAAGTAACTGTTCCCGAGCGCTACGTTGGTCAAACCTTATTGGAAGTGGGCTTCAGAAGGAAGTATAACCTAGTGGTACTCACAACCATTAAAAAAGAAGAGAAAAAGAACCTCATTGGTGTTTCAAAAACTGTCAATAAAGTTCAAGGGGTTGCTTCACCAAAAACGCTTTTGGAAAAAGATGATATCATGGTCATTTACGGACACAACAACGACATTAAAGCTATTCTAAGAGAGTAAGTTTCTTATTCCCTTCCAATGGCAATCAACTCCTCTGACTCAATAATTGACTTTGAGGGTCGTGAATTGGCTATAAAAATAAGTGCTTTGGCAAGTTCTTCAGGATATATGCCTCGGTATTTTCTTAAGCTCCCGATCAATAAAAATTCAAATTGCTTCATCAACCACTTTGCAAGCATTTCACCAGTTCGTTTTTCCTTTCTTTCTCCTAAAATAATTGACGGTCTTACAATAAAAGCTCTTTTTGGCCCCAAGTCAAAAACTGCTTTTTCAGCTTTCCCTTTGGTTTTTAAGTAAAAGTTATTTGTCTCTGTTGATGCTCCTATTGAAGAAATCATTAAAAGACAATCAACATTACTTTCTTTAGATAAGCGCGCAATTCTTTGTGGCAAATCAAAATCGACGTATTCAAATTGTTTTTTGCTGCCCGCTTTTTTAATCGTTGTACCCAAACAAATAAAAACTTCATCTACCTCAAAAAGCGTTTTATGCTCCTCTAATTGCTCAAAAGAAAGTAGAGTTTCTTGTAACTTTTCATGTTTAAGACCAATGCTTTTTCGATTAATCAGTCGAATATGCTCATATCGATCATCATTTAACAATTCATAGATAAGCTTTGACCCTGTTAAACCGGTTGACCCGAAGACTAATGCGTTTTTTAATTTCATACTAAAGATTTAAACTAAATTCGTATTTTTAAACCTAACTTATGCAATAGGAGGAGTATTTTACTCCGAATCAGCCTGCGGCGGACTGACTACTTGCATTAGTTAGGATAACCCCGATTTAGTAAATCACCATTTTGGATACTCCATTTTTTTCAAAATGGTCGATTTTCTTAATCGATTATGCATTTTTAAATTTTCAAATGTATAAACTGGGTTAAAACAAATGGCTTCAATAAGAGTTAAAATACCATGACAAAAGATGATAAAAAGTACAACAAAGGAATTGAACTGTTAAGGGCTGAAAAATACCTTGAAGCACTTGAAATCTTCAATCAATTAATTAATGACTTTCCACAAGAAGCTGATTATTGGAGTGAACGAGGAGTTGTTCATTTTCATTTAAACAAAAAGAAAGAGTCCCTGGCTGACATGGATAAAGCAGTTGATTTACAAACCCATAAAAGTTATCGATACTCTAGCAGAGCATACATAAAAGGGCATTTTAAAATGACTGAAGAGGCGGTGCTCGACTACCGAAAAGCAGTTCAGTTAGACCCTGAAGATGCGATTGCGCATAACAACTTAGGTTTATTGGAAGAACAGTTGGGCTATCAACAGAATGCCAAAAAGAATTTTAAAAAAGCAGATTCGCTATCTAATAAAAATACAGCCGGTCGACAGGATCTAGGTATTTCGGGAGAAAAAGTTGAACCTAAAAATTTGCAAAAAGAAATTGATACAAAAAACAAGTCCACTTCTTTATGGGCAGAGTTAAAGCAACTTGGAACCAAAGAAGGCAGATCATCTTTTTTGCGTTTTCTACAATCGGGTTATAAGAAAATGTAGCTTACCCAATTACACTCGAATTGTTATGATATCACTCAATTTTGTGGTGTAGCGCGGTGATAATTTTTGCTGCTTCATTTTCCAAACTCGCTTGGTATCTTGGGAAGCCAAACGAATTTTTTGCTGTCCAAAAAGCGCATTCATCTGATCGATTGATTTCATTAGCAAAACATGTCGATAATCGCTGTTCTCAAATAAATTAATTTGTAAATTATCTACTGCAGAGAAGTCTTGCACAATTACACCTGCTTTTTTGTAAGCGCACCCTTCTTTAAAAATTTGTTTGAGTGCTTGCACAGCAAACTTCGAAAGCTCTATGCTTGAATTGGTGGGAAATGGAAGTTTAACAGCAATGCTCCTACTATACTGTGGCAAATCTTGACGATGTCTATTAGCCTGAATAAAAACCATAAGTGAACTGCAACAAGAACCTTGTTTGCGCAATTTTTCGGCACAAGAAACAGCGAAAGTAGAAACCCGTTCTTTTAGCTCTTCGAAGGTGGTGTAATTGGTTTCAAAAGAACGGGTGGTAGCTATGTTCTTTCTCGGCTGCGCTTCTTCCAAATCTAAGGTAGGAATTCCTTGCAAATCGTGCTTTAATCGCAAACCAACAACTGAAAACAGCTTTCTTACCAAAGCATCATGAAGTTGAATGAAATCATGCGCCGTATTCACATTCATTGACTTAAGTCGTTTGGCATGTTGACGTCCAATTCCCCAAACATCTTCAATTTTAAGCCACTTCAGTGCTTTTACTCGCTTTTCTTCAGTATCGATGATATAGACGGAACCGGTTTCCTTGGGGTATTTTTTAGCAATCCGATTGGCCAATTTTGAAAGTGCTTTTGTCGGCGCAATACCAACACTTATTGGAATTCCGGTCCACTTTGGCACCTTGTGTCGCATTTCCTTTCCAAGGGTTTGTAAATTAAAGTTATCAAATCCTTCAAATTTCAAAAAGGCTTCGTCGATGCTGTAAATTTCTATATCAGGGCTGAATTCTCCCAAAATATTCATCACGCGTTGGCTCATATCTCCATATAAGGCAAAATTGGCAGAAAATACCTCAACACTGTGTTTCTTAAAAAGTTGTTTGTATTCAAAAGCCGGAGTCCCCATTGGTATTCCAGCTGCCTTTGCCTCATTACTTCTAGCAATTACACATCCATCGTTGTTGGAAAGAACAACAATTGGTTTGCCATTGAGATTAGGCCGAAAAACTCGCTCGCAAGAAGCGTAGAAATTATTACAGTCGACTAATGCAAACATTTAAAATGATTTGATTACATGTGTTACAATGCCCCAAACTAAGAAATTATCTTCCAACTCAACTTTGATTGGCTGATAATCATCGTTTTCAGGCATCAACCAAAGCTCATTATTGCTCAATTTTATTCGCTTTGCCGTAAACTCTCCTTCTATAAAGCAAATTGCGATTTTATCGTTTATCGGCTCTAAGCTTCGATCAATCACCAACAAATCTCCATCGTCGATGCCAGCATTTTTTAACGAATGTCCTTTCACCCGACCGTAAAACGTAGCCGAAGGATGCTTGATGAGATGCTTATTTAAGTCAATACTCAAATCAACAAAGTCGAGCGCAGGAGAAGGAAAACCAGCACTGATACCCTCCGTCACAATGGGCAATTCTAGCTCCGTTTCTGTGAGGGAGGAATAAATATCTAAAACGCTACTTGTGTGCAACTTTAATGTCATAATAATTCCTTTAAAAGTAACAAAAAAGCCAATTGAACAAAAAAAAAGTGAACTAATAACTAGCTCACTTTTTCTAAGTTTTCAAACTAAAGAAATTAAGCCCTTCCCAATTTGTAGATCATTCTTCCATGAGATCCTAATGCAGTGAAAAATGAATCAATCGAATAATAAGGTAAGTTATATTCTTCAGCTGTTTTCTTTACAATTGGAGCGATTTTACGGTAATGAACATGGCAAATATTCGGAAATAAATGGTGTTCTACTTGAAAGTTCAAACCACCGATTAACCAAGAAAAAACTCGGTTACCATTCGCAAAGTTCAATGTAGTATTCAACTGATGCACTGCCCACTGATTTGGTAATGAGCCATTTTCAGGAAGTGGAAAATCTGTTTCTTCCATAACATGTGCCAACTGAAAGATTAAAGCTAAGGTAAGTCCTGCTACAAAATGAATCAATAAGAAACCAATTGCCAATTGCCACCAAGCAATGTCCATGAAGATAAGTGGTATAGCAACCATGTAGATGAAATAAATAACTCGAGTTATTATAATCAACCACATTTCTTTTTTATAAGTGGTTTTCAATTGCTTGTAAAGCCCCATCTTTTTGTAACGAACCATGTCTTCAAAATCTTTTGAAAAAGTCCAAGAAAGTGTCATTAAGCCATACAAAAACCAACCGTAAATGTGTTGGTATTTATGAAATTTTTTATGTTCAGCATGCGGAGAAAAACGCATTACTCCACCTGGATCGATGTCTTCATCATACCCTTCGACATTGGTAAAAGAGTGGTGTAAAATATTGTGTTGTGCTTTCCAGTTGTTTACATTTCCGCCTAAAAAATTAATCGAAAACCCAACAAATTTATTGAGCCAAGATTTTCTAGAAAAAGTTCCGTGATTAGCATCGTGCATTACAGCTAATCCTATTCCTGCCATGCCTAAACCCATTAAAAAGGACATGCCAAGCATAATCCAAACATTTTCAATGATTCCGAATACCATCAAAAAATAGGGAACTGTATATAATAAAAGCATAAAAACTGCTTTAAATTTAATTGTGATGCCTCCTACTTTCGATAGTTTGTTTTGATTAAAATATTCGTCAACTCTTTTTCTAAGTGTTTTAACGAATTCAGACTGAGTGGGGTTATTAAACCGAATAGGTGTAATTACTTTCATATTATTTATGGAATGTGTAGATAAATTTTAATGCTAATTGGATGTTTAATTTTCATCTTTTTTATTGAAAATATTCCGTGGTAAATTTACCAACAAAATTCTAAGGATTTAAGGATTTCTTTTAAGCTTTCATAAGCCATTTGTTAATTAAATATTCCCGTATGGAAAATAAAAAAAAATCTTACTGGATCATTTTTATCCTCTTTGGAATTGTATTGTATAGTAACACCATTCAACACAATTATGTTCTTGACGATTACTCTGTAATTAAAGAAAATCGAATTGTACAACAAGGAATTGATGGACTGCCCACCATTTGGAAAACACACTATCGTTTTGGTTATGGATTTCAACAAGCAAGCTTATACCGACCGTTGACACTTAGCATTTTTGCGATTCAATGGGAGCTTGCTCCAGATCAACCGGCACTGGCACACGCCTTTAATGTATTTCTATACTGCTTATTGGGTATTTTTATTTTCCAATTTCTCGCCAAAGCATTTGGTCAAAAACAGGAAACACTCGCCTTCTTCTCAACAATTATATTTATGGCGCACCCTGTCCACACCGAGGTAGTCGCAAACATTAAAAGTTTAGACGAGCTGTTGGCAGCTTGTTTTGGTTTTTCTGCCTATTTATTATTATTCACCTACATAGAGCGAAAATCTGTAAAGCACCTAATTGGCAGTTTAGCACTGACTATGATGGGATTTTTTGCGAAAGAAAGCACTGTAACATTGGTATTGTGCATTCCTTTTATTTTAGTGTTACTCAAACAAACAAAATTGATTAGTACTTTAAAAATTAGCTCACTGTATCTAATCCCTTTACTCATTTACTTGGGTGTCAGATCAAAAGTACTGGGAAAAGTAAGTGGAAACGAAAACATTGCCGTGCTCGACAATTTATTACAGGCGGCACCAGACGAACTCATCCGACTAGCTACTGCTATTAAGATACTCGGCCTCTACTTGTGGAAACTGGTTTTCCCTCATCCACTAGTCAACGATTATTCATTTAATCAGATTGAGCTAGTTGGGTTTAGCAACTTTTGGGTGTGGATCTCTTTGGCAGCTTATGGAATTTTGATTTACTTCTTTTTCAAATTTCGAAAAAATGTACCAATCATCTCATTTGCCATTGCTTTCTATTTGGTCAGTCTTTCTCTCTATAGCAATCTATTCTTCACAATTGGGACATCATTTGGAGAGCGACTTTTGTTTCTTCCATCTTTAGGTTTTTCGATTGGTATAGCTTATTTGTTGCTTCAAATCGGCAAAAACGCTGCACTTGATTTGAAAAAGCTGCAACCGGCAAAACCCATTCTAGCTCTTTTTATTTTATTAGTGCTGTACAGCTACAAAACCATTGACCGAAATAAGGCATGGGAAAGTAATTACACCCTCTACTCTACAGATATAAAAAACTGTGACAAGAGTGCCCGATGCCATTACTACATGGGGCTTGGCTATATGAAAGAAAAAGGAATGCAAGAAAGCAATCAAAATCAACGCTCCATTTACATTCAAAATGCAATTCAATCATTCAATCAGGCAATTGCAATATTGCCGAGCTATTCTGACGCTTGGGGACAAAAAGGCTTAGCACATTATCGACTCAATCAATTTAAAGAAGCCGAAGCAGCCTATTTGAAGTCTGTAGAACTGAGTCCAGGAAATGCTACCTCTTACTCGAATCTCGGTAGTTTGTATTTTCAAGTGCAGCAATATGAAGCAGCGAAAAATGCATTTGAAAAAGCGCTAAAAGCAAATCCAAATCACTTAGATGCTAACGCTAATTATGCAGCAACGCTTGGAACGTTGAGAGAATTTGAGCGAGCTGTATTTTATTTCAAAAAAGCCATCGAATTACAACCTAATCAAGCGAACTACTACCAAATGTTGGGCGCAACCTATCAAAACATGGGGAAACAACAAGAAGCCAACTATTACTTGCAGCAAGCGGCAAGACTTTCTCAGAAATAAAACGGAAGATTTATTTTTTCAATTACAAATTGGAAAGTAAGATTTTAGACTTTAGAACTTAGAGTTTAGATGATGATTAATCCTGAATTTGGTTGTCACATTTAGTTCTTCGTTTTATAAAAGTAAT
>CAXBCF010000021.1:0-51941 GCA_963973975.1 uncultured Flavobacteriales bacterium | reverse complement strand
AATACTCTCTAGATTGAGGATCTAAGGTTGGAGTTTGGCTTCTCAAATAGGCACAGGGGTTTATAATTTGATTGGTTGTTTTTAAGTTAAAAGGCGGACAATTGGTCAGTGTATTTAAACTTTTATTATCGGTAAACATCAAGCCTTCAGGAAAGGCAGATACCATCTGAGGATCTGGATCGGTTACCTGAATTGGAATACGAACTTCTTGACCGGCGGTGATTGTCACAAAGGTATCATTAGAAGGTACCCCATTTATCCGAACTTGGGGGATGGTGTTAACATTATTGTTGGGCAATCGTGGACAATTAAACACAGAAACCGGTAACTCCCGAAAGATAGAAGCGATTACTTTTCCGTCTCTCCAAGAATCTACTCGGTAAACCAATAAGTATTTTTCAGTACCAAATCCACTAAAAATAGCCATTTCATTGATTCCTGAAATAGGATTCAAAGTAGATGGTACGTTGTTGACATCAAACGTTTTATCTGGTGTAGGGTTAATTGGAGAAAAACCAGGTGCATACTCGTAATTCTCAGGATCATTTTGCGGTGGATTAATTGGATTATCCCAAGAATATACCAATGAATCCAAGTTTTTATCAATGGCAGTAGAGTTATAAGTAAAAAACTGACCTCTACAAATAGCTGAAACAGGCAAAGATCTAAATTCAGGAGAATCATCTAAACAAGGGCTCGTATTTTCTCTATTTTTTGTAGGATACATGATTGCCCTTAAAAGCATGCTTTTTCCACCTGCTGCAGGAGTTCCGTTATTCATATTCCCAGGTCTGCAACATGGAGATTCCCAGAAAAAAGTCCACCCTCTATTAGGAGGAATTCCAGACAAAGTAATTGGATCAGAAGTAAAATAAAAAGCTTGCATAGTTCCTGGATCTCTATTAGCACAAGTTATTTCACTTCCAAATTGGGTATTACAGCGAGGAGCTGTCTCACCATTTCGATCATTCAACCAACGAGCTGAATCTGGTTTCATTACAATAGAATTGACTGGCTGACCAGATGCTGTTCTTGGCAATGTTCCTCCAACTATATCAATCGTTTGGTTATTAAATCCAAATCCTGCTGTAAACCCTCCACAGTCTCTAAAAACTGTCATAAAAAAGCGGTATTGACTTTTGTTAGGTCCATCACAAATCCAACTTATTTCTCCACCAACAATGTGTGTAGCTTTAGTTAAAGTGATTGAAGAAAGAAAAATTGCTATTATTAATACGATCCGTTTCATCTTTTTAGTTTTATTATTCTATACTATGACGCACTTTTTTCAAAAGGTTGCCTCAACCTTTATAATTTATCCTACAATAATACTTTTTATTTTTTTCCAATTTAAATACTTATTAGAAACAAATTGAATATCCTTAGGTTTAACAGCTTCAATACCTTTCAATAAATCGTAGTAATAGGTATCTATTAGTTGAAGCTGATTAACCGAACGGAAGCGATCCATGGCAGCAAAAGCGCCATCAAAGTTTTTTAAAATACTTCCTCTTAAATAATTTTTCACCAAGTTTAATTCAGCGGTTCCCACCAAATTATCTGATAATAAATCCAATTCCTTTTTAATTTCATGCATTGTTGCTTCTTTGTGCTGCTCACCTACTTCAGTGGCAATCATAAAATAAGCCAGGTGTTGCTGAACAACAATTGAGCTCTGTATGCCATAAGTAAAACCTTTATCTTCACGTATGTTGTTCATTAGTCGTGATCCAAAATAAGCACCTAAAATTGTATTAGCTACATATAATGGTATAAAATCAGGATGCTTTTTATCAATAACGGGGCATCCCATTCTTATTGCAGTTTGCAAGACAGACTGAATAGGAATTCTTTTTTCTGAAGTCTCAGGTAAGCTAATTTCAAGCATACTTTCTCCAGCAACTTCAATTCTATTGTATACAAATTCATCAAAAACTTCTTTGATTAACTGCTGAATTTTAAAATCAACTTTACCAGAAACATAAATTTCTAACTCCCCATTTAAATAAAACTTTTCGTAAAAATTTAATAAATCCTCTCGAGTTAAGTTATCGAAATCTACACTTTCAACTTTATTGGAATAAGCATGTTTTGAACCGAGTAAAAAGGCTAAAAAATTATTTCGTGCTACAAATGCTACCCGTTTTGAATTGACACTAAAATTTTGTCGTTTTACTTTTACAAAGTGTTTAATTTCTTCTTCAGGGAAAGTTGCTTCTTGGATTACTTCTTTTAGCAATAAGAGTAATTCTTTCAGTTCACTTATACGATTTACTGAACTCAAACAATAAAGATTAATTGAAGCATTATCAGAACTAAGTTCTGTATCAATGAATGCTCCCTTGTTTTCAAATAAATTGGATATCTCTTCACTGCTGTGCTTTTTTGTTCCTTCTAAAATTAACTCATTAACAGCCGCAGCAACTATTGCTTTATCTTGATAAATGGATCCTGCATTAAAAACAAGTTGAAGGCGCATCACTTCCTGTTCTCCAGAATTAATCACATGAAGTGGAACTCCATTTTTTAAATGCTGTGTTTCAGCTGTTAAAAAATTATATTCAGTACTCGATTTAATTTTCGGGGCTATTGTACGATCTAATGTCATCATTTTTTTGCTTTATAATACAGTGTAGAACAATTTTCTTTGCGAAACAATTCTTTTGCTACCTGTTGAATTTGTTGTACATCTACTTTTTTGTATGACTCGATTTCTTCATTTACCAATTCTGCGCGATCTATGAATGCTGAAATCGCTAATGCCATCGCTTTATTCAAAATAGTTGTTTGTCCAAATTCGTAAGCAGCTTGCATTTTATTTTTCACTTTCTGAAGCTCTTCTTCAGGAACTAGTTCATTAACTAACTTTTGCAACTCATCTTCAATCGCTTTTTCAGCTAAATTCATTTCAACACCCGGATTAAGCTTTCCTGCTATAATTAATAAACCCGGATCAATATCTCCTGTTATATAGGCATTCAAATCATTGAACAATGACTTCTCTTTCACTAAGCGACGATATAAACGCGATGAATTCCCTAAAGAAAGTATATCGGTGATTAAATCTGTCGCATAAAAATCGGGATGCAAACGTTCGGGCATATGATAGGCTTTGTAAATTGCATCTAATGGCACATCTCTTTCGACTGTTAAAGTTCTTTCTTGAACTTGCACTTCTTCATGCAAGTAATCATTTTTAACCGCTTCACCAGATTCAATCGGTCCGAACCATTTTTGTGTCAAAGAAAAAATTTCTTCCGGATCAACATCTCCAACAACAGAAAGAATCGCATTATTTGGTCGATAGAATTTATAAAAAAAGGCTTTCACTTCTTCCATGTTTGCTTCTTCTATATGAGAAATATCCTTGCCAATAGTCGCCCATTTATAAGGGTGCTTTAAATAAGCAAGTGGGCGAAGAAGTAGATAAACATCTCCATAAGGCTGATTTAGATACCGTTGCTTAAATTCTTCTATAACAACCTGTCTTTGAACTTCTAAACTTTTTGGATTAAATGCCAAAGCCAACATGCGATCTGACTCCAACCAAAAAGCAGTTTCCAAACTTTCTTTGGGAAGGTGCATGTAATAATTTGTCAAGTCGTTGCTTGTAAAAGCATTGTTCTCACCTCCAACCTCTTGAAGAGGACCATCGAAAGAAGGGATGTTTACAGATCCACCAAACATTAGATGCTCAAATAAATGCGCAAAACCGGTTCTGCTTTCCTGCTCGTTCTTTGCTCCAACTTTATAAAGAAGGTTAAACGCAACCATGGGGCTAGAAGCATCTTTATGCACAATTAATTGCAAACCATTCTCTAAAAAGTATTCTTTGTATGCTATCATGTCTAAGAAAATTGAAAAATCGAAATTAAGGTTTAATTTTAGCTAAATCTTCTTTATGCTATAATATGAAACTATAGACAACAAACTTGTTCCGTGCGCTCAAAGAATTGATAAACAATATCAACTAAAAAGGGTTTTTGAAAATAAAATAATAGCAAATCAAGTAAAATTTAATTGTGTTGATGATTACTTTTGATGTTGTTAAAGCCTATGAAACAATTTGACATTCCTTCAGTTTATCAAAGTTCATTTATTGCATCGATTAAGGATGCACGTAAGAATACTGATCCAAGAAAAAAAGATTTCACACCTTCAAAATTAGATTTCGGAAGCGTTCAACTTTTAATTGCTCGCCATTTCGGATTTTGCTATGGAGTTGAAAATGCAATAGAGATTTCATATAAAGCAGTGGAAGAAAATCCCGGAAAAAGAATTTTTCTCTTGAGTCAAATGATTCACAATCCCGCTGTAAATAATAATCTACGCTCTTTAGGAATTCAATTTATTATGGACACTCAAGGACATCAGTTTATCGCTTGGGACGAAATTCAATCTGGTGACATTGTTATTGTTCCAGCATTTGGAACCACACTAGAAATTGAGTCATTACTAAAAAATAAAGGCGTTGATTTAAAAAAATACGATACTACTTGTCCTTTTGTGACAAAAGTTTGGAAACAATCAGAAAAGTTAGGTACTAAAGGATATACGGTTATCATTCATGGAAAGCATTTGCATGAAGAAACAAGGGCTACCTTTTCACACAGTACTGAATTCGCCAATAGCTTAGTGGTTAAAAACATGGATGAAGCTAAAATGGTAGGTGCTTATATTCTTGGTGAGATGAGTGAAGAAGCATTTACTTCCTATTTCAAAAACTATTATTCTGAACTATTTAACCCAAAAATTCACTTAGAAAAAGTTGGTGTTGTCAATCAGACAACCATGTTGGCTTCAGACACTCAAGCCATAGCCGATTATTTTAAAACTATAATGAAAAAAAAGTATGGAGAGGAAAATCTGATGAATCATTTTGCAGATACTCGAGATACTCTATGCTACGCAACCAACGACAACCAGCAAGCGACTATTCGTTTATTGCAAGAAACAGCAGACATTGCGATCGTGGTTGGTGGATTTAACAGTTCAAATACATCTCATTTAGTAGAGCTATGTGAAGAAAAACTACCTACATATTTTATTTCATCTGCAGATGAAATTATCTCAAAAAATAAAATAAGGCATTTTAATTACAGCAAAAAACAAATATTGACCTCTGAAAACTACTTACCACAAAGTCAGCCTTTAAAAATTATTCTAACTTCAGGTGCATCATGTCCTGATGCTATCGTTGATGGTGTTATTGATAAATTACTTAGCTTTTTTGAGTTAAATAAAAACAAATTGGACGTTCTGAATGAGCTTACGCTAAATGCCAGCTAAGTTTTTCTCTGAAATAATTTTAAGTACCAACTGCAAGGTTTCAGTTGCGTCTAAAAATGAGTTATCAATTTCTATAGCATCCTTTGCTTTAATTAACGGATTTTCAGTTCTAGTAGTATCATTATGGTCTCTTAAACGAATATTTTCTTCAACTTCTTCAAAAGAAATAGGTTGACCTTTTGAAACGAGCTCATCGTATCTTCTCATTGCTCTTATATTAGGTTTTGCCGTTAAAAAGAGTTTTAGTTGTGCATTTGGAAAAACATTGGTTCCAATATCACGACCATCCATAACTACATTCTGCTTTTGCCCAAGAGCTTGCTGTAATCGTTTCATTTCAGTTCTGATTACTTTAATTTGACTTACTTCGCTTACAGCGGCGGAAACTTCTTTTCCACGAATTTGTGTTTCAACGTTTATCCCATTTAAGTAAGTTTGAGAACTTTCTTGCTCAGGATGATAGCGAAAGGTAATATCAATTTCGTTGAGTGCCTTTAATACAACTTGCTCTTTTGCAGTTTTCCAATCAATATTTTTTTCAATTAAATAAAGTGCAACAGCACGATACATTGCACCTGTATCAACATAAGCAAAACCAAGTTGCTTTGATAAGCTCTTTGCTAGTGTACTTTTTCCGCAAGACGAAAATCCGTCAATCGCAATGATTATTGCTTGTTTTTTTTCTTTATTCAACAAAATAGCATTATTTGTGCTGCTAAATTAGTTGATAAAATCCGAAAGCCGAGTTGAAACAGAAAAAGTATTGTTTGCGCCAGCTTGGTGAAAAGCAGAACGACCATAGCTTAAGTGAAACTTAGAAATACGCATTCCAAAACCCCAACTGAACCCAATTGATCCTAGATTTTCATCCACTTTTAATTCCGCTCTTCTCAAATAATTGTACCCAAAACGCAAGTTGAAATTTTTAGTAACTAAAAACTCAGCATTCACAATTAGATGACGAGCGAGGTTTTCTAAAAATTGATTATTGTTTTTAATTTGATCTGGTTCAGAACCAAAAATGGTTTGCTGTGATTGAGGAACAGGATCCTCGTAAGTTAAATTCCAATTTTGAAGTTGATGGAAAATTATTCCTAACCTTAGTGGTACATTCTTAAAACGCTTTGTTAGTCCAAACTGAATTTCAAATGGCAGGGATTCATTTTGTTGACTTTCAGTATAATTAGATAATTGTGCACCCATATTTTTTGCTAGTAATGCCATCGTTAATCCTTTGTGTTCAGAGAAGTAAGTAAAAGCAATATCCGCAGCTAAACCAACAGAACTAGCATCGTAAAATGAAGAGTAAATTGTTTTAAGATTTGCTCCAAAGGAAAAATTGGTATCAATTTGATAACCATATCCCAATACAAATGCATACTCGCCGGCATTAAAGTTTCCTAGTTCATTTCCGGCCTCATCAGTTTCTAAAAAATTACCATAATCAACGTACTGAATCCCAAAATTAAATGTTCCTAAACTATCGTAGTCTTTGGTATATGAAGCAAATCCAATAGTTACATCTGCTAAATAATTGACATAGGTAAATGCCATTTTATTGTCCATTTCTGAATTCAATAAACTTGGATTAATAAAGCCCAAAAAAGCATCATCGTCTTTAACTGCAATCTGATTATCACCTAGAGCTGAAATTCTAGCTGAAGTAGGTAAGTTTAAAAAATTGTACAAATGTTTACCACCAACTTGAGAAAAAAGCGGAGAAAAAATAAACGCTAATACAACTACAATTAGATTTTTTTTCATTTATCAAATTTAGTTAACGAGCGCATTCAAAACTTTATTGTTGTTCAATGAATATAAAAATACTTTATCATGAAGTTTATACCTTTAAAGTTTAGCTTTTTTATAGTATTAAAAATAGCATAGCTTATTTAGGGTTACTAGAAAGTGTAGATTTGCAAAATAAATTTATCAATTTCAGAGGGCTTTTCCTTTTCAATTAAGAATACAAACATCTATCCTGAAAGCTTGTTTGATGAACATGATTCAACTTCTCAAATCAATTATTTTTACAGTATTTTTTATAGTTGGACTGTCCAGTCTTATAGCTCAAAGCAACGAGCCAAGCATTAAAGGAAAAATTATAGATGAAGCTAATTCGCCAGTTCCATTTGCTAATATAGTATTATACAATTCCTTAGACTCATCGCTTGTTAAAGGAACTACAAGTGACATCGATGGTTTATTTACGCTAGCGGCAAAACCCGGAAACTACTATTTGATTGTTTCATTTCTTTCTTTTCAATCAAAAACAATAAGTCCGGTAAATTTTAAAGACACCAACTTAGATTTGGGTAAGATTCTTTTAAGACCAAAGAGTCAAGAATTGGAAGAAGTTGAAATTACCGGTCAGAAAAACCAGATGGAGTTCAAGCTAGATAAACGAATTTTTAACATTGAAAAAGACCTTGCTAACGCAGGTGCAAATGCCGCAGAAATTTTAAATAACATACCCTCTGTTGAAGTTGATATTGAAGGAAATATTAGCTTAAGAGGTAGTGGGAATGTTCGGGTTTTAATTGATGGAAAGCCTTCAACAATAACAGGTTCAAGTACAGCAGATGTTTTGAGACAGTTTCAAGGTAGCATGATTGAACGTGTTGAAGTAGTTACAAATCCTTCTGCTCGCTATGATGCAGAAGGTGAAGTTGGCATCATTAACATTGTACTTAAAAAAGAACAGCAAAAAGGACTGAATGGTAGTATTGAACTTGTTGGTGGTTATCCTGATAATCATCGATTATCCTACAATTTAAACTACAGAACTAAAAAATTCAATATCTTTAATTCTTATGGTGTTTCCTATAGAAATTCACCAGGGAGTGGATCGAACTATCAACGTTTTGCAAACCCTGATACATCCTATTTATATACTAGTAAAACCGATCGACTAAGAGGTGGGTTGGCACACAATGTTCGGTTTGGTTCTGATATATTTTTGAATGATAAAAATACTATTACTTTAACTGGTTTCTATTCTTATTCAGATGAAGAAAACAACACTACTTTAAATTATCGTGACCTTTTTGATAGTGGTGAACTCCTTAGAGAAGTAGAAAGAATTGATAATGAGGATGAATATGGAACCAATATCGAAACTTCAATAAACTATACTAAAGAATACGATAAGAAAGATAAAAAACTTACTGCAGACATTCAATATAGCGAGCGTGACGACCTTGAAAAATCTTCTATTTCTGAAGTTGACTATAGCACAGCTGATCGATTGCTTCAAGATGTTCGAAATGTTGAAGCAAACCAAAACATCTTAATTCAATCTGACTTTGTAGATCCTGTAGGTAAAGATGGTCTCTTTGAAACGGGATTTAGAAATACACTCAGAACTGTAAATAATAATTTTAGAGTTGGAGAATCACTGAATAATAGCGAGTTTACCATTATTCCTGAATTTAATAACGAGTTTGTCTACACAGAAAATGTCTATGCAGCTTATTTGATGTTTGGCAATAAATTTAAGCAATTTTCTTATCAATTGGGAGTAAGAAGCGAGTATTCAGATATTTCTACTGAACTTAAATTGACAGATGAAAAAAATAGTTGGGAGTATTTAGATTTCTTCCCTTCAGCTTTTCTTACTTACGAAATGACTAAAACTACTAGCTTTCAAGCAAGTTATAGCCGTAGAATTAATAGACCTAACTACAGGTACTTAATGCCTTTTAGAACTTTTAGTGATAACCGAAACCTTTGGGCTGGAAACGCAGATTTACAGCCTGAATATACAGACTCTTATGAAATTGGTTACCTAAAATACTTTAAAAAAGGCTCTCTTTTTAGTAGTCTCTATTACCGTCACAGAACAAATGTAATTAGTAGAATAACTACTGCAAATAGCGAAGGATTTACTGTGAGACTTCCAGTAAACTTAGCAACTGAAGAAAACATTGGTTTAGAGGTGAATGGAAATTACCGATTTACAGATAAAATAAGCATCAATGGGAACTTGAACTTTTATAGAGCAATGACATTTGGAAGTTATGAAGGAGAAAATTTAGACAACGATGTTTTTACATGGAGCGGTAGAAGTATTTTAAAAATGGAAGTTTTACCTAAACTTGAGTTACAATCAACGTTTAATTACCGAGCACCTCAAAATACTGCTCAAGGAAGAATGCTTTCACTCTACTCTCTTGATTTATCATTAGGTAAAGATGTTATGAAAGGTAAAGGTACATTAGTAGCAAGTGTTCGAGATGTTTTTAATACTAGAAGGAGGCGCTCGATAATCGAAACAGAGTATTTATTCAGTGAAAGCGACTTTCAATGGAGAGCCCGTCAATTTTTATTGAGTTTTACTTATCGAATCAATCAGAAAAAAAATAGAGATAACTCAAAGAGTCGAGAAGATATGAACGACGATTTCTAGTTACTTAGTTATACTCTAAATCTTATATCTTTGGAAGATGAATTTACCTTCCATTAAGCCTTATCCAAATACAGCACAGAGTTTCGGAATAACAGGTTTTTCATTACTTGTCATGTTAATTCTCCTTCCTCTAATGTTTTCATTAAATGATTCTATTGGAGAAGCACCTTCGATGCTCATTTACTATTGTATCGCTTTATTAATACCGATTATTATTTTTCATTTCTTAAAAAAGAAATACGAGAAAGAAGTGAGCTATCAATTACTTCCAAAAAGCAAGTTTCTCTTTTTTGCTCTGATAGTGATCACCATCGCAATTCAAAATGCAATTTTAACTCCAATTACAAGCTTTATTCCTGTACCCGAAAGCATAAAAGACATCTTTTATAAGTTTATGCTCCAATCGAAAAATCCTTATGGTTTTATAACCATTGCTATAGCTGCACCAATACTAGAAGAGTGGTTGTTTAGAGGAATTATTCTCGACGGTTTACTCAAACGTTATTCAGCCAAAAAAGCCATTCTACTTTCAAGCTTTCTATTTGGGATTTTACACCTAAATCCTTGGCAGTTTGTTGGGGCGTTTATTCTTGGAATTTTTATAGGCTACATCTATTTCCACACTAAAAACCTTGGCTATTGCATCCTTATTCACTTCAGCAACAACTTTGTGGCTACAATTGCCCTTTTTTATTTCGATGAAAGTCAAGTTCTTCAAGATAACCTATATGAATCTTACGGAGGAGCTACAAATTTCTTTTTGGTATTTTCAGTAAGCTTAATTCTAATTATTGCACTACTTTTTTATTTCAACAAGCATTTTAAATCAAAGTCTGAAAGTTATCAATTTAAGAACTTTAATTATCCCTTTAATAAAATCAGCAATTGATGAATTTACAGATTGAAATTTTTATCATCACATAAAACTCCTTACCCCCCTCTCCTAAAGGCAGTTACATCAACCTATTTACTCACAAAGACAAGAAATATTTTTTAGTAATTACCGAATCGAAATTAAAAAATGGTATTATTTTCTCTTTTTTGGTGAAGGCTGCCCCTTTTGCTTCGCCATATCTTCTAGGCGTTTTTGAAAACCAGATTTTTTAGCTGCTTTTGGTCGCTTTTTGTTCTGTTCGATCTTAGCTCGAATTGCATCTTCATTGATAAATACTTTCCGAATCAGTAAAGTTTGTCCAATTGAAATAACGTTAGCTAGAAAATAATAATAACTTAATCCTGAAGAATAGCTGTTGAAAAAGAACAACATCATAATTGGCATTAAATACATCATAATTTTCATCTGAGCTGCCATTGGTCCTTCTGTTGCAGCACCCATGCTCATTTGACTGTTCATTTTGGTATACAGCATGATTGAAGCTGCCATCAATAATGTAAACAAACTCACATGGCCTCCATAAAAAGGAATAGTAAAACCATTCGGGAAATCATAAATTGAATCATAGGTTGAAAGGTCGTCTGCCCATAAAAAGCTTTCTTGTCTCAACTCAATTGAGGCCGGAAAAAACTTGAACATTGCAAATAAAATCGGCATCTGAATCAACAACGGAATACAACCGCTTAAAGGATTTACGCCTGTTTGTCGGTAAAGCGCCATCATCGACTGCTGCTTTTTCATTGCATCGTCTTTATGCTTTTCATTGATTTCAGCAATTTCAGGTTTTAAAACCCTCATTTTGGCACCAGACAAGTAGGTTTTATAGGTAATTGGAGATAAAACCAATTTCAATAAAATGGTTAAAATTAAAATGATAATTCCGTAATTTAAATGAAAACTATCTAAGAAATTAAAAACGGGAATTACTGCAAATTGATTAACCCAACCAAAAATACCCCAACCTAAATCGATGATTTCCTGTAATTCATTTCCTTGTTTCTTTAAAATATTGTATTGATTCGGTCCAAGAAAAATACTCATTCCAAATTTTTCAATCGCTCCAGTTCCAACTTCTAATGTCAATGAAGTTGAAAGCTTTTTTACATAATCTAATGAAGCCTCATCTGTTTCCATTTTTGCAAATGCCTTCGACTTACTGAAATAATCATCAGCAATTAATGTCGTATTGAAATATTGCTGCTTTAATGAAACCCACTTTACAGAAGCTTCATAGTTTTCAATTTCCTCTGCTCCTATTCCTAAATCATCTACATCCTCACCTTTGTATTTATAAAATATAGTAGTAGCATCTCGTTGAGCCTTTAAGGTTTTCTCCTGATTTGGAGTATTTACTACCCAGTTTAAATAGATTTCACCTGTGCGCAAATCCAATACTTGATCCATGTTGACCAAATTGACATCAAAATCAATTAAATAATCATTTCCGCGTATGGTATAAACATACTCTATGTAACGATCATTTCCAGTATTAAGTCCTTACTTGGAAATTCGATTCATTAGTTTCAAAAAACAATTCATCTGTATAAATATTTTTATTATCTCTTGTAAAAAAGTTCAAATTAAAAGAAGAAGTAGAATCAAAAAGAACTAGTTCCTGATCTTGATAAGTTGAATAATTTTTCAAAACTGCATTAACTAATCTCCCTCCTTTTGATGAAAAGGTTAGTTTAAACAATTCATTTTCAACTTCGATCAGTTGATTTTCTTTAATTGCAGCTTCTGCAAAAGACCCATAGGTTTCAGAAAGTAATTGATTATTGACAGAATCATTAGGTAAATCGATAGCTGATGAATCGTTTAAAGCAATACTAGATTCGTTTACCTGAGAAGAAGCACTTTCATTTATTTCTTGAAGTATTGCTTGTTTTTCATTTTCGACTTGTTGAATAGAATCTCTCATTCTATTTTGAATCGCAATTTCTTCAGAAGAAGGTGAATTCAAGTATGAAAAAATTACTACTATACCAATAATTAGTAAAAGACCTGTAAACGTATTCTTATCCATGAACGCTATTTTTTATATCAATTTATTTAGTTGCCGCCGCCAAGAAATTGACAAACAAAGGATGTGGATTTAAAACTGTGCTACTGTATTCAGGATGAAATTGAACACCTACAAACCATGGATGGTTTATGTTTTCAATTATTTCAACCATTTTTCCTTCAGGGTTAATTCCTGAAGGAAGAAGACCCGCAGACTTAAAATCTTCTAAGTACTTGTTGTTAAATTCGAAACGATGACGATGACGTTCATTAATCAAGTCCTTTTGATAAACTTTTTCGGCCAAAGTACCTTTCTCAATTGAACATTCATATGAACCTAAACGCATTGTGCCGCCTTTGTCACTTATTGTCTTTTGCTCTTCCATCAAGAAAATAACAGGGTTCTTAGTTTTTTGATCAATTTCAGTAGTATGTGCATCTTTCAATCCCAACACATTTCTAGCAAATTCAATTACAGCACATTGCATTCCCAAACAAATTCCCAAAAATGGAATCATATTCTCTCTAGCATATTTTACTGTTTCAATCTTTCCCTCAATACCTCTTTCTCCAAAACCCGGTGCTACTAGTATCCCATCTAAATCAGAAAGCAGTTTGGTTACATTTTCTGAATTAATCTGCTCAGAATGAATCCATTTTACTTTAACTGCTGCATCATTTGCCACACCTGCATGAATTAAAGATTCGTGAATAGAAATGTAGGCATCCTTTAATTCAATGTACTTTCCAATAAGACCAATCTTAATGGTTTTAGAAGGACTTTTCAGTCTTCTTAAAAACTCTTTCCATTTTTGAATATCAGGGTCATCTCCAAGAGGAAGTTTGAGCTTATTTAAAGTTACAATGTCTAATTTCTCAGACTGCATCTTTACAGGAACTTCATATATTGAATCAACATTAATTGATTCAATAACAGCATCAGGAGAAATATTGCAAAACAATGCTACTTTTCTCTTTATTTCTTCTGAAATTTCGTGTTCTGTTCTCAAAACCAAAATATCAGCTTGTACCCCACTCTCAAGTAATTGCTTTACCGAGTGCTGTGTTGGTTTTGTTTTCAATTCACCCGAAGCAGCAAGGTAAGGTACCAAAGTAAGGTGAATTACAATGCAGTCAATTTCAGGATCCCATTTCAATTGTCTAACTGCTTCAATGTATGGTAAAGATTCAATATCTCCAACTGTACCTCCGATTTCTGTAATTACAATATCGAACTTTCCTGTTCTTCCAAGTAAACGAATTCTTCTTTTGATCTCGTCGGTGATATGAGGGATAACTTGAACTGTTTTTCCTAAATAAGCTCCTTCACGTTCTTTATTAATAACATGCTGATAGATTCTACCAGTTGTTACATTGTTAGCCTGAGAAGTTGTAGCATCTAAAAAACGCTCGTAATGACCTAAGTCCAAGTCTGTTTCAGCGCCATCTTCTGTAACAAAACACTCCCCATGTTCATAAGGGTTCAAAGTACCTGGATCAACATTGATATAAGGATCTAGCTTTTGTATAGTGACAGAATAACCTCTTGCTTGAAGCAATTTCGCTAAAGAAGCAGAAATTATTCCTTTCCCTAGGGATGAAGTAACTCCTCCTGTTACAAAAATGTACTTTGTTTTAGAATCTGGCATGTGAAGAAAACAGTTTTTTATAAACAGGGCGCAAAATTAAGACAATAAGCAATGCTTTGAAACTTTAATTTCTAAAAAGTAAGCGTGGCTCCTAAACTAGGTAAAAATGGTAATTGGTCGATGCGCTCATTGGTAATACGATTGACAAAAAAGATATTATCTCTGTTATAAATATTGGTGATACTACCAGTAATTTCTAAGAGGGAATGTTCACTAATAACAATTCTTCTTTTTAATGAAACATCAAAGCGATGATACCACGGAAGTCTTCCGGCATTTAACTCACCGAACTGTATTCCTAATTCACCATTTTGTGAAGTGATATCTTGATTAATTGATCCTTGAAGAGTTAAATTCTCGTAAAATCCAGATGTTTGAGTAAATGGGAAACCAGAACCAATATTCCATCTTGCATCAAATGTCCAAACTAAGTCCTTTCCAAACTCATAAGATGATACCAAATTGATGTTGTGTCTTCTATCCCAAATTGGATTGTAATTTCTAATTCCATCCCAACGATCAACATAACTCCATGAGTAAACTCCCATTAAACTCAATTGTTTTTTCTCATATTTTAAAGCAAAATCTAATCCATAGGCGTCGCCAGTTTCAACTATGAAATCTTTTTTCAACACATCAGGTTGATCTCTATTTTCAAAATTATCTGCGTACAGTTTATTTCTATTTACGTTAGTTAGTTGATTAAACCATTTGTAATATCCTTCAACATTTAAATTCAAATTTCTTGTAATATCTAATTCAAAACCAAAAATCGCATGTCTCCCCTTTTGGAGTGGATCTTTAATTTCAATAACGCTTCCATCTTCCTCAGTAAAATTATCTTGTAGATTCTCAGGAGCCGATAAAAAGCCAAAAAATAAATTCACAACATCACGATCTGAAGTGGCACTCATAAAGTTTTGAGAATACAAGCCACCAGCACCTTTTAATCTGAAATTATCACTAAGGTTATACTTAAATCCGATTCTTGGTTCAGGAGAAAAAGTAGATAATGAAGCGTAATAATGCGCTCTAAAACTCGGCTCTAATATCAATTTACCTAAGTTTATGCGATATTGATAAAATGCTGCGATTTCAGTGGTATTTTCAACTTGAGAGATTACTTGATTTTGAGTGTTTTCAAAAGAAAAATCAGTGCTAAAGCCCAAAATTTCAAATCCAAATTTCGATTCATTGTCACCAATAAAATTGGTGAAATTCATGGAAACATTAAAGCCATTAACGGAGCTTCTTCTATCAGTTACATCAGCACCTTCATCATTTTGATCAGTTGTTATTTCATAGTCTGAATAAGCAAGTGTTCCATCAATTAAAGTTGTTGACATAGCAGGGATTAAAACAAAATTGGCTCCTCCACCATTAGCTTTCCAATTGAATGAAGCTACATTTGGGAAGTCTACATTGTCATTGAAATTAAAACCAAAGAAACTCACCTTCGAACCATTTGATGCACTTAAAGTTACTTTTCCATATAAGTCGGTAAAACTAAAAGGCAATCCTGAAGAATCGGTAGCGTAATTATAAAGTGTTGGAGAAGTTCTATCTAAATAGGAATTTTTTACTGACAACACAAAAGTTTTACTTCCACCTCCTTGAGTTTTTGGTTTTGAAAGTGGCCCTTCTAATAATGCCTTGGCTCCAAAAGTACTGGCAGAAACCTTTCCTCCTAATCGCTGATTACTTCCGTCTTTTGTTTTAATGTCCATTACAGAGGAGATTCTACCTCCGTATTCAGCAGAAAAACCACCTGTATATACATCAGCTGATTTTAAAATATCTGTATCAAAAACAGAAAACAAACCAATTGAATGGAATGGATTGTAAACTACCATTCCATCTAACATAACTTTATTTTGAATTGGTGAACCACCCCGAATATACAATTGCCCTCCTTGATCTCCTGTAAAAATAACTCCTGGTAGAACTTGCAAATATTGAGCTAGGTCAGGATCACCACCAATTGAGGGCATCATTTTGATTTCTTTAGGCGTCAATTTAGTAACTGACATTTTAACTGTCGTTTGAGCTTCTTGCTTTTCTGCTGAAATATTCACTGTTTCTAGCTGAACAGAACTCTTTGAAAGAAAAAGTTTTTGATTAATTACTTGACCATTTTGTTTTAAGTTAATTTTTATTGATGCTGTATCCAACCCCATTCCAGTTGCCAACAAAGTATAATCTCCTAAAGGAATTCGGTTTAAACTAAAATAACCATTGATATCAGTTGATGCTCCATAGGTTGTTCCTTCTAAGTAAACATTTACAAAAATTGCAGGCTCACCATTTTCTTCTAAATAAACAAAACCCTTTACTGAACCATTTTGAGCAATTAGAGAACTTCCAAGTGTAAGGATAAAAATTATACTGATAAAGAAGCTTTTAAGCATTTTAGATACGTTTTTTTAAGAAAGATGGCAAATGTAAGAAATTAGAATAGTGGTGTTTTGTTAAAAAAAATGGATTAAAAAAAAAACTAATGTAATATATCATACAATAATTCTTGAAGAATTTCATGATTCGAAAGCTTTGCTGCTCCGATTCCTTTTGAATAATTATCAGCATTTCGCAAAGAAGATATTATTTTAGCAACTTTCTTAATAGAATAATTGTTTGCTGCTAACTTATAATCTTTTAAAAAATAAAAATTTATACCAATTAACGAAGCAAGTTCTCTGTCTTGCTTGCCTTTGTTTGCATGGTATAGAAGAATATGAGAAAAAAATCGATAGATGGTTGGAAGTACTAGTTGCAAAGGGTAATTTTTCTCGTTTTTACCAAAATGAAAAGCAATCTGGTTGGCTTTCAAAATATCTCTACGTCCTATAGCATTTGTTAATTCAAAAACATTGTAATCTTTACTCAATCCAACATTGGCTTCAACAACTTTATCGTCAATAACAGCTCCGCTTGGCAAATTGAGCATCACTTTGTCTAATTCATTACTAACCCTGCTTAGCTGATCTCCTACAGATTCCTTAAACATAGCAACAGCTTTAGGAGAGATATTATACCCTTGCGCTTTTACATATTGCTCAATCCAAGCAGTAACTTCATTGTCATAAAGTTTTTTAGATTTGAATAAGATGTGCTTTTCTTTTACAATTTTCGAAAATTGAGAACGACCATCAATGCTTTTATGCTTGTGATTTAGAACTAGAATAGTTGTTGGTGAAGGATTTTTAGCATAATTTACTAATTCTTCAATTTTTTTTAAATTTTGCGCTTCCTTAACAATGATTACATTATAGGCTGCCATCATGGGGTAGCGTTTCGCCATCGACTCAATTGTTAAAACATCCGTGTCATTTCCATAAATTACGGTTTGATTAAACTCTTTTTCAGATTCTTCAAGGACAGATTCTTCAATAAAATCCGAAATTTGATCAATAAAAAACTCTTCATCTCCTGTAAGAAGATAAATAGGGTGATAAATTTTATTTCGAGTGTCTCTGATTAGTTGATTAAATTCCAATTCCCCTCCTATTTTTGTAAAATATGTGCCTGCAAAAACTCAATTTACCAACGTATGAATATAAGCTCAAACAAGAAGGCAAAAAAACTAAAATTTTTGATGCCATTCGTAGGAAATACTTTGACTTAACTCCGGAAGAATGGGTCAGACAAAACCTTGTTAATTATTTGATTAACGAAAAAAAGTATCCCAAAGGATTAATGGCACTCGAAAAAGGCTTACTTATAAACGAACTGAGCAAACGAACAGATGTTTTAGTTTATTCTAAATCAGCTCAACCAATTTTATTGGTAGAATGCAAAGCACCAAGTGTAAAAATTAATCAAGCCGCTTTCGATCAAATTGCAAGATACAACATTCATTACAAGCTTCCGTACTTAATTGTTAGTAATGGATTAACACATTATTGCGCTAAAATCAATTTTAAAACTAATAACTTTATCTTTCTAAAAGACATTCCTTTTTACAATGAACTCGATGTTTAAAGCCTATTTTCTTTACTTGTATTGCCTTTCTCTACCAGTTGTTTTGGTATGTCAGGAAGAAGCTAAATATGGTTTTGAACTTAAAACCTACTTAGAACAAGTTGAAGAAAACCACCTTATTCCATTACTCATTGAGGGAAATGAAGCACTAATCCCTGAACTTGTAGAAAGTGTAAATGGCACTATTAGATTGAAAATCAACAACCTTTTCTCCATTGAAATTCCAGCCAAACAGGTTAAAGAATTTTCTAATAACCCCGCTGTCGAAAAAATTGAATTTAGTCTTGAACATGGAAAAGCACTTAGTGATACCATGTTAATTCAAGTTAATGCCGATTCAGTGCATCGAGCAATTAGACCACTAATTAAAGCGTATTCTGGAAAAGGAGTTATTCTTGGAGTTATTGACTCAGGAATTGAAATTGACCATCCTGATTTTAAAGATTCAACAGGCAATACGAGAATTATGTATATCTGGGACCAAGGTGTTCCCTACAATTCCAATTTACAGGCAAATCAATACACGTATGGTGTTGAATGGAATGAAAGTCAAATAAATAATGGAATAGCTACGCACGATGATAATCCTGCAGAATTTGGCCATGGTTCAAATGTTACAGGTGCTGCTGCATCTAACGGATTGGCAACAGGAAATTTTAAAGGGGTAGCTCCTGATGTGAAAATAATTAGCGTAGCAACTGACTTCAGAAAACCAAATTGGTTGCAAACTGTAGCGGAAGCAGTTGATTATATATATGCTAAAGCAGATTCTCTAGGATTGCCTTGTGTAATAAATGCCAGTATTGGAACTTATGTTGGCTCACACGATGGTAAAGATATTGCCGCAAGAATGATTGATGCAATGATTCAACAAAAATCAGGCAGGTCTTTTGTTTGTGCTGCAGGAAATGCAGCTACTATTCCTTTTCATTTGCAACATGAACTTCAAAGTGATACTGCTTTTACTTGGTTTGTGAGCAACAGCAATCAATGGTCAGGGTTGGGCGGCTTATTTTTTACTTTATGGTCTGATACTGCTGATTTTAGTCACCTTCAATTTTCAATTGGAGCTGATAAAATACTCTCTAACAACACTTACCAATTTCGAGGTCGAACTGCTTTTGATTCCATCCAAAATCGATTAAATTTTCTTTACACTGATTCCATTATTGGAGCAAATTCCAATCGAATTGCAACCATTAATACTTATGCTGAAGAAAGCCAAGGCCGCTATAAATTAGAAGTAGCAATCATTCAACCAGATTCAGCTAATTATCGCTTCCGACTTGAATCCAGAGGCACAGGAAAATTTGATCTTTGGTCGTCTTGGAACTTATTTAGGCACAGCGATATGATAGCTCAAAACCTACCATCTACTTCTCTATTTCCTGAAATGAGGAAATATCAAATGCCAGATAACAATCAAACAATTGTTAGCAGCTTTACCTGCTTGCCCTCAGTTATAACTGTTGGAAATTATACTAACAGAAATACATACATTGATGTAAGTGGCACTCCAAGATCTGTAAACTATACACCTGGACAAATAAGCGTCAATTCTAGTTTAGGACCCACCCGCTTAGGTATATTAAAACCTGATCTTTCCTCTGCAGGAGATTTTATGTTTGCAGCAGGGCGTTTAGCTACAATTCAAGCTGCTATTTCTACAAACCCTGATAAAGTTAGCCAAGATAGTTTGCACTTTAGAAATGGTGGAACTTCAATGGCTTCCCCAACTGTCGCAGGAATGGTAGCGCTTTATTTAGAACAATGTAATGAAGCAACTCATAGCCAAATTCAAGCCGATTTTTTTCAATCAGTCAAATCAGATCAATTCACCAATAATTTACCCAATAACAAATGGGGACGTGGAAAAGCTGATGCCTATCAATTCTTATTGAGAAATAACTACAAAGCCACTTTTTCCTCTCCTTCTCCACCTCATTGTTTGGGAGATACAATTACTTTAATGAATACCAATCCTAGTTGGAGCTTCACTTGGAACACAGAAGCAACTTCCAATAGCATTCAAGTAGCTAACAATGGTAATTATTTTGCTCTTGTTGAAGATGCTTTTGGTTGCAAAAGTTTCACAGATACACTTTCGGTTTTATTTAATCCTTTACCAACACAACCAATTGTTCAAGTTTCAGGAAATCAATTGAGTATTCAAGTAAATGGTAATTACCAATGGTATTTCAATAACCAAGCTATTAATAATGCTATTGATTCTTTTCATGTGGCACAGTATTCAGGTGATTATTATTGCAATTACACTGATTCTTTAGGTTGTAGCATAAATTCAGATACTGTTAATGTATTAATTACAGGAATTGAAAAGCTTTCAACTAGTTCATTTAAAATTTTTCCAAATCCTGTAAAAGAAAAGCTTTACATTTATAATCGTAAAGATGTAGCCATTTTCAGTGTTTCACTTTTTACAAGCGGTGGAAAGTTGATTTTTGAAAATCAAAAACTACCAAATGAACAACAAATTGAAATAGCTGTCGGTTACTTAACTAAAGGCATGTACTTTTTAAAAGTAGCTACTGAAAAAGATATACATACATTTAAAATAATAGTCAATTAGATGAAAAACAGTATTTTTCTAGCTTTAAGTATGTTATTTGCATTTACAGCCTATTCGCAAAATCAAGAAGAGTACCTTGAAGGTGTATTAATTGTTAAGGTAAAACCAATTCACGGGGAAAAATGCCTCAAATCTAACATTGCAATTCCTTCTCTTCAAAAAATTGTAAGTGAAGAAAATGTCCTTTCTGTTGAAAAATTATTTCCTAATCACAAAGCTCCTAAGACTAAAAAAGCAGCTGATGGTCGAAAATTAGTGAATCTAAACACTATCTATCGATTCAAATTTGATGAAACAAGAAACCTTGAAAAAGTAAAAAGACAACTTGAAAATAATCAAAGTGTAGAATATGTTGAGTTTGAATATATCAATCAATTGGCATACACTCCTAATGATACTTCAAATTTTAGACAGTGGTACTTGGGAGCTATTCAAGCTTTTGATGCTTGGGATATTGAAAAGGGCGACACAAATGTAGTTATTGCAATTATTGACACTGGTTCAGATACAGCTCATGCTGATTTAAAAGCAAATTTCGCCTACAATTATGATGATCCAATTAATGGAATTGACGATGATAATGATGGGTATATTGATAATTTCAATGGTTGGGATGTAGCAAACAACGATAATGATGCATCTTACAGCCGAAGCGGACATGGAACTAATGTTGCAAGCATTGCAAGCGCTGCAACTGATAACGTTACAGGAATTAGCGGAGTTGGATTTAATTCAAGGATACTAACTGTTAGAATCGACGATGAAAATACGGGAAGACTGACTGGCGCGTATGATGGCATTATCTTCGCTGCAGATGCAGGAGCTTTCATCATCAATAATTCTTGGGGTGGTTATAATTATTCCAACTTAGCTCAGGACATTGTGAACTACGCTGCTATTAACAAAGGGGCTTTGGTTATTGGGGCAGTTGGAAATGGTCCATTTTCAGGACCAAATACTGGAACTGGAATTGAGATGCCTTTTTATCCTGCAGCTTACGACAATGTGCTTTCTGTAGGTTCGCTTTTAGAAGGTGATACCATCAAGCAATCATCAAATTTTGGATATTGGGTTGATATTTTTGCCCCTGGAGAAGATATGTATTGTGCAAGAGAGAATAATAATTATGGAATTTCAGGAGGTACTTCTATGGCAGCTCCTGTAGTATCAGGTGTCGCAGCACTTGTTAAATCTCATTTCCCAAATTACACCAACAAGCAAGTCATGCATAAATTATTGTCTACAGCAGATAATGTTGATGCAGTCAATGACATTCGTTTTAACAATAAAATGGGTGTTGGAAGAGTAAATGTTTATAAGGCATTGATTGATTCAACTAGCCCCGGAATAGATTTTGAAAATAGAGTAATCACAGACGGAGTAAATGATCTTTTTTCAACTGGAGATACTATTAAAATATGGGGCAATTTCATTAACTACCTAGCCAATGCTAACAATGCTACAGCAAGCATTCGAGTTATCAACAATAAACTTACTGTAATTGATGGTTCTACAAATTTGGGAAACCTCAACACATTTGACTCAATATCAAACAATCATGACCCTTTTCTATTGGTAGTTAATCCTAGCTTAAACTTTAACGAGAAGATTGATTTAGAAGTAACAGTTAGTGCCAATAGCAATTCTTATACAAGAAAAATATATTTAAACCTTACTATTAATCCTGATTACTTAACTCTTAATGAGAATAATTTAACAGTTACAATTACTAGTAATGGAGGCATTGGTTATTCAGGTGACAACAATACACTTGGAGAAGGAATTAAATACCTGAATGGAAATTCATTATTGTTTGACGGGACTTTTATTGTTGGTAATTCAGCCAATTACATTCCCAACCGATTCCGAGGTGATGCTTCAGATGATGACGATTTTGAAATCATCAAAACAGTAGTGCCTATTCAATCTGATACTTCTGACTTTGAAACCCAGGCGCTATTTAATGATGAAAAATTAGCTACTCCAACAAATCTAGAAATTTCTCAAATAAACCTTGGTTTTACTCGCACAGATTTAAGTAATACCATCGTGTATGTCTATAAAATTAAAAATACTAGCAACAGCAAGCTTTTCAACTTACATGCAGGACTTATCTTAGATTGGGACATAGAGAATTATTTAACAAACAAGGTCACCTATGATGCTCAAAGAAAAATGGGTATATCCTACTCTACTGACACTAATTTATATGTTGGTGTTAAAATACTTTCAGATAGTTTAAACAATTTTCACTACGGCATCGATAATGAAAGTGGCGGCGGTGGTGGAATTAATATTATAGATGGTTTTTCATCAGCTGAAAAATATTTAGCTATCAGCAGCAATCGTCCTCAAGCAGGAAATGTAAACCCAAATGGAAATGACATACTAGATGTAAATTCAGTCGGCCCATTTAATTTAGAAGCAGACAGCAGTCAACTCATTGCTATAGCAATTATTGTAGGTCAATCGATTGCAGAATTAGAAAGAGAAGCAGATAGTATAAGTATCATTTTTAATGACTTGGTAATTGGTATTCCTGAATTTAACCGCTTTAACCATGTTTCAAACCTAAAGCTCTATCCAAATCCATCAAATGAGTACTTGACAGTCAATTTTGACTTAAAAGAGAGTAGTCAATTAAAAGTTCGAATTCATGACCTGCAAGGTAAATTAGTTTGCGAAGAAAATAAAGGAGGACTATCAAAGGGAAAGCATCAATTTAACATTGAAACTTCAAAGTTGAAAACTGGTTTATATCTTTTAGAAATAAATGGTGATAGTTTTACAATCAAAAATAACTTCGTGGTGACACATTAATATGCTTTTGATTGAATCTTCAAAATGGTTAATTTCTTAGAAGTCGAAAGACCAGTAAATGGAAGGCGATATGCTATCAGCGACATACACGGCTGTGCAAATACCTTTAAAGCATTAGTTGATCAAATAAAACTCAGCATTAACGACCACCTTTATATAATTGGCGATTTAATCAATCGTGGCCCAAAAAGCTTTGAAGTATTAGATTATGTAATTGAATTAAAATCTAAGGGCTATCAAGTATTTATCTTAATGGGCAACCATGAACAAATTATCTTACATGCCGCAAATAAGTCACTTGCTCTAAGAAAAAGAATTGTCCAAACCTATCATTCCGAAAACCTCCTCGATGAAGCGGGAAATCTAAAAATAACTTATAAGGAATTGCTTGAAGAAGCATTCCACTACTTAGTTTTAGACGATTATTACCTCGTTCACGCAGGTTTTAACTTTAAAGAGGGAGTTCCTTTTCAAGATGTTCAATACATGTTGAATGCTAGAAGCTTTAAAGCAAAAAAGAAATACATTGGGGAAAGAAAAATCATTATTGGACACACACCAACTGATTTATCTAAGATTGTGCAAAGAATAAAAAGTCAGAAAAGAAAATTGTGCATTGATAATGGCTGTGTGAATTTTAACTCAAAAGAACAAGGAAATTTGCTTTGTCTAGATCTAGACAACTACGCAATACACCTTTTCAGAAACATTGACCAATAAAAAAAGCCGAAAATTTCTTTTCGGCTTTTTAAGAATTCTATTAATCAATTATGCTAATGCAGCAACATGCAAAGTTAATTTTGACTTTAGGTTTGAAGCCTTATTCTTGTGAATAATGTTTTTCTTAGCCAAACGATCAATCATTGAAGTAATTTTAGGAAGCGCTTTTTCAGCTTCTTTTTTATCTTCTGTTGCTCTTAGGCCTGCAATTGCATTACGCGTAGTTTTAGCATAATACTTGTTTTGCAAGTTTCTTTTTGTTGTCTGTCTGATGCGCTTTAAAGCCGACTTATGATTAGCCATAATATATTATAATTTTGCAGTCCGTAGGGGAATCGAACCCCTGTTACCAGGATGAAAACCTGGCGTCCTAACCCCTAGACGAACGGACCGTTATTTTTCCAAAAATTCGGAGTGCAAATGTAATAGATTTTTGATAATTGATAATAAAAACAACAAATTTTTATGGAATTATTTTCAAGAAATTATTTTTGGTAAAAAAAGACCTGATTGCAATGAAGTTATAATTACATTTCTCCACCTTCGTAACTAAATTTATATCCCATTCGTTTCCCTGTCTTTTGACGCATTCCAGAAGCTTCTTGAAGTAGTTGCCCAACCGAAATCTCTTGTACATTCGAGTATGGTGGTGTAAACAAGTCAAAATCCATTGAATACAAAATTGAATTTTGAACAATATCCTTTACACAAGCTTGATCAATTGTTTCGTTGATAAAATCGTTATGAATAAAATTTAGTTGACGTTTCCCTTCTAAGAAGAAGTGATTGTCCATATTTATAAAGGCTCTCCCTATTAAGTAAGCAGAATCATCAAATCGGTTGTATTTTACTGAATCAGCGAGAAAATTGAAAATATTAATCATACCACAATAGCTTCTGTTGGGATCTTCTTTCACATAACTCGATTGATGAATTAAATGAGACTGGTCAAAATCAAAAACATTGCTATGCATTTGAAATAAAATCACATCACCTCCAATAATCAACTCAAATTCAAAGACTCCTTTCTCAGTGAAAGTAATAAGGACATTTTCATCAAACTTCTTTTCCTCTAAAATTAAATCATCGATAACTTCCTTAGCTTTATTCTTTAAAAGCTCAAATGCTGAATACGTATTTCGATAAATCAATTGTTTAATTGATGCTTTCGTTTGAATAATGTTCACTATTTGATTAAACTTTTCATTTTTTTTGTCTTTCTTCATATACTTCAATTATATTTTTAATTAATCCTATTTCGAAAACTTATCAGGTTTAGTATGCTTTAGCGAAAATTACTTGTTTCACAGAAGGATTTCCACTTACAATGCATTTTCCAAGCTTTGAAGGTCCATCTATAGGAATACAGCGAATAGTTGCTTTTGTCAATTGTTTAATTTTTTCTTCGGTTTCTGCGGTTCCATCCCAATGTGCATAAACAAAACCACCCTTTTCTTTTAGAATTGATTTTAGTTCATCTAAAGAAGTAGCATGATGCGTACTCTCCTCTCTAAAATCAACAGCTTTAGTGTACAAGTTCTCTTGGATTTTTTCTAGTAAATGCTGAACTTTCACTACAATATCAGTTTGATTATACACTTTTTTCTCTAAAGTATCCCTTCTTGCCATCTCAACGGTATGAGCTTCTAAATCTCTTGGTCCCATTGCAATTCTCAAAGGCACTCCTTTCATTTCATATTCAGCGAACTTCCAACCAGGTTTGTGAGTATCTCTGTCGTCTAACTTAACTGTAACTCCTTTCGCTTCTAACTCTGCTTTAAGTACTTTCAATTGATTTACTATTTGTATTCTCTGCTCATCGCCTTTATAAATGGGAACCATTACCACTTGATAAGGTGCTAATTTTGGCGGCAACACCAAACCTTGGTCATCTGAATGTGTCATTACTAAAGCTCCCATTAAGCGAGTAGAAACTCCCCATGAACTAGCCCAAACATGTTCTAACTTTCCTTCTTTATCAGCAAATTTTACATCAAATGCTTTGGCAAAATTCTGTCCTAAAAAGTGAGATGTACCTGCCTGAAGCGCTTTTCCATCTTGCATCAAAGCTTCAATACAATAGGTTTCAACTGCTCCAGCGAAACGTTCACTTTCAGATTTCACTCCTTTTATTACAGGCATTGCCATAAAACTTTCAGCAAATTCACTGTAAATATCTAAAATCATTTTCGTCTCTTCAATAGCCTCTTCAGATGTTGCATGAGCAGTATGTCCTTCTTGCCAAAGAAATTCAGCTGTCCTCAAAAATAAACGCGTTCTCATTTCCCAACGAACAACATTTGCCCATTGATTGATTAAAATTGGTAAATCACGGTATGACTGTATCCAATTTTTATAGGTGTTCCAAATAATGGCTTCTGAGGTTGGACGAACGATTAACTCTTCTTCTAGCTTAGCAGTTTCATCTACTATCAATTTACTTTTATTATTTGGATCTGTTTTTAAGCGATAATGAGTTACTATTGCGCATTCTTTTGCAAAACCCTCTGCATTTTTTTCCTCTGCTTCAAACAAGCTTTTTGGCACGAATAATGGAAAATAAGCATTGCTATGCCCCGTTGCTTTAAACATTTTATCGAGCTGTTGCTGCATTTTTTCCCAAATTGCATAACCGTAAGGTTTAATAACCATACAACCTCGCACAGCAGAGTGTTCCGCTAAATCCGCTTGTTCTATTATTTCGTTGTACCACTTCGAATAATCTTCTTTTCGACTTGTAAGTCCTTTAGCCATAATTTTGGTATAAAATTTGTTATTTGTATATTCTGACGAACAAAAGTATTGATTAAAGAATTTAATACTGTAAAGAAAATTAAAATTATTGCACAATGAAAACTTCAGCCAAATACCTCTTCTTATTCTTCATCGCAGGTTTATTTGCGGCTTGTTCTACTTCTTATGCTCCTTATGCCTACGATGACTTGTATTATAATCCAAAAAACGATCCTATAAATAAGGTTAAAAAAGATCCTCGAGAAGATTTCAATAAAACAAATAAGTTGAGTTATGATGGTTCTTATGAAAATCGTTATGTTAATGAAGAAAATAATTCAACTTATCCTGAGTCTATTTACCAAAACAGGTATACTCAAGCTGAAGCGTTAGAAAACAATCAACCAAGTGATTCTTATACTAACAATTCAACAGAAGAGGTTACTTATTATGATGAAGATTATGCAAGATCTTTAAATCAGATTAACTCTCCTGTTCGTTCATTCAACACCTATGATCCATATCAAAGAGATCGAATTCTTTATACTCAAGATCCTTTTTTCGCTGCACCAGTTTTGTATGGAAATTATTGGGATCCATTTATGCCAAGAACTACAGTTGGCATAGGTTGGAATTCTTTTAACGGATGGAATGTTGGTGTTGGCTATGGAGTAGGATTTGGTTTTAATCGATTTAGAAATAACTTTTATAATCCTTATGGATTTGGCTTTTATGATCCTTGGAATCCTTTTGGCTTTCATCCTTATGGTTTAGGATTTGGAGGTTTTGGTTATGGAGGTTTTGGTTTCAATAACTACATGATGGGCTACAATCAAGGGTTTATGAATGGTTTTTATTCAAGAAATTATTATAGAAATCACAATCATGGAGGTGGAATTCACATTGACAATTCTAATACTTCCAACAGAAGAAACTTGACCACTCCAAGAGGAAGTAGTGGTTCTCCGACTTATACTCGTGGAGACGTAACAAACCGTCCAACTAGAGAAGTTAGAAAACTAGATGGAAACGCACCAAAAAGTGGTGATTCTCCAAGTGCTCGACCAAGTCGTGAGGGTGTTAGAACCAATACCCCAACAAGATCTGCAACACCAGAGCGATATAGGTCTGCAAACGATCGTAATTCATATACTAGACCTGCACCAAATGCTCGTCCGAGTAGAACAATAACTCCTAATAATGAAAGTCCTATGAATACTACACCTAGAACTGTAAATCCTAGGAATAATAATTCTTACAACCAGCCTAGTCGCCCTGCGCCACGTCAGTATGAAAGTCGACCACAGCAGGTGCAACCAAATAGGCAATACCAGCCACAGCAGCAAACGCGTCCTTCTAGAAGTACTCCTAATTTTAACAGAAGTACACCTAGCTATAACAGAAGTACACCGAGTTATACCCCTTCTTCTCCAAGCTTCAGCCCTTCTAGAAGTTCAGGTGATGGTGGTGGTGGAAGAAGTACTCCATCAAGACCTTCTAGATCTGGAGGTAGGTAATAAGTTATGAAAATCTATTAAATACTTAAATGAAGCAAATTATTATTTTATTAGCCCTTGCTTTCACTAGCCAAAATTTATTGAGTCAAAACAGTATTGATGCATTGCGATACAGTAGATTAGACTACTCAGGAACTGCACGATTTAATGCCATGGGTGGTTCTTTCGGAGCCTTGGGTGGAGAAATTTCAGCCATTACTATTAATCCTGCTGCTGTGGGAGTTTACAGAAATTCAGAATTTACATTTTCTACAGGATTTGTAGATTATGGCTCTGAAACTAATTTTAGAGGAAACCTAAGGTCTGATAATAAATTTAATTTCAACATTCCAAATATTGGGTATGTTGGTTCTTATAAAGGCGATCCAAACGGTTGGAAAAACTATTCCTTCTCTATTCAATACAACAGAACAAACAATTTTAATAAATCATCAAGATTATCAGGAAATTCTCAAGATGGGAGTGTAATCAATGATTATGTGAATATATTAAATAATAATGCAGCAACTGTTTCAGATGTTGAAGCCTTTGCATATCCATTTGGCCCTTCAGAGGCTTGGGAAACTATATTAATAGATACAATCCGTCAAAATGGAGTTTTAGAATACGTACCCTTCTTTTTCTTCCAAGATAACATTCAACAAAGAAGAAGAAAAGAGTCTAGCGGTAGTCAATCAGAAACTACATTTTCTTTCGGTGGAAACTATCAAGATCGATTATATTTAGGTGGAAGTATTAATTTTCAAAGAATAGTTTTTGAACAAAGTACAATAATTGATGAAAGATATACCTACGATCCACCTGCTGAAGAAAGTGAATTTTTGGTAACAGATTATCAAGAAATTACTACATTACAAACGCGAGGTAGTGGAGTTAATTTTAAGATTGGAGCGATCTATAGAGTGACCGATGCAGTCAGAGTTGGAGCATCTATTCACAGCCCAACCTTTTTTGGATTGAATGAAGAGTTTATTTTTGAATCTAATTCAAAGTTTAGTGATGGGAGAAGTTTTGACTCTGGTGAAACTATTACCAATTTCGGCTATCGCTTAAGAACTCCAACACGTTATTCAGCAAGTCTTGCTTACTTGTTTCAGCAAAAAGGAGCCTTAAATATTGATTATGAATTTATCAACTATTCGAGTGCAAGGCTTAACAATCGTAGAAATGATCAATTTGATTTTTCTAATGGAAACAATGATATCTCCAATACGCTCAATGGAGCTCATAACATAAGAGTTGGTGGAGAATATAATTTTTTACCATTTGTTGTTAGAGCCGGCTACCGTTATGAAGGCAACCCTTTTAGTACCAATTTAACGTTTAATCCTGACGGAACCAGAACGACCTACTCAATTGGAGGAGGATTAAAAAGTAGAAACTACAACTTTGATGTAGCCTATTTTTTCTCAACTATGGATTTAGTAGATCCTTTTCATCAAACAGCTGATGCTCCTGTAAATATTAGTGAAGCATTTCATTCCTTAATTATGACAATTGGATGGAGGTGGTAGTAACTTAAAGTATGACTATCCTATCTTTTGGTACAAACTCCACTGAATCACTAATTTGTTTGGTTAAATTCTTTATTGAAAAGAATCAAATTTCCGAATCATACAATTTAAAAAACATTTTACTATCTTAGCCACCAATTTAAGGCGCTATACTTATTAGTTATTAAGTAAGCAAATTAGGTTATACTTTTTATAATGAAATACAAATCAAATATTTAAAAAATGAAAAAATACTTCTACGCTTGCACTTTCATTTTATTTTCCTTTTTATTAGTATCTTATACTACAGGAGAATGTGATTCAAAATCTTTAAAAAAGGAAGGAATTGCAGAATTGAATCCCTTTTTCTATTCTGCCTCTAAAGTCAATATGATTAGTTATGAGTACAAAGAAACTCGAAAAGAAATTGAGGTACCCTTATTTAAAGGTGAGGAATACCGTTTAATTTTTAACAAAAGCGCTTTGCCAAAAGATGTTCTAATTGAAATTTACGACAAAGACATGAATTCTGGTTCAAGAACTCCGCTTTTTACTTCTAAAGATCAAGCAGGAAATATTGTCTCTTATGAGCCAAAAAAATCTAAAAAACTTTATGTTAACTATGTTATTCCAAAAGCTGATGGAGAAAAATCCTCAGGATGCTTGGTATTTATTTTGGGCTACCAGTTAACCTTTCTAGATGATTACAATAAGAATAATTAATTTTTTTCTGATTTGATCAAACACTATTTTAACCAAACTTCTATCGAATTATTAATACAACAAGAAAAATGAAAAAAACTACATTCCTTATTACATCCTTAGCTAGCCTTTTTATAGGTTCCACTTTATTTTCATGTTCTGAAGGGCCGAAGTCATCTGATAAAGAAACTACTGAAATTGATAGCACAGCAGTTACAGAAGATGTAGAAGAAATGGAAGAGGATGACTATTTTATGCTTCCTTCACCTATTCAAATTGCTGCAATATTTAATCGTGCTGGCTTAGGTTACGAAAGTGGACTTACAAATCCTGTAGAAAATATTTCTAAGTACAATACCAAAACTTCAAAATTTTTAAATTTTGGTGTATACAGTGCAGATTTAGCGTATGCTGTATTAAACAATCAACAACAACTTTCCATTGACTATTTAAACGCAGTTAAAAAATTGTCTGAAGAAATTGGAATGCCTGGAATTTTTGGATCAGGAAGATTAATAGAAAGTTTTGAAAAAAACGTTGGAAATCAAGATACTGTTCTTCAAATATTAACAACTATTAAAAGAAGAACAGATGAGTACTTAGAAGAAAACAGAGAATCTTCAAAAGAATCAATTTTCTTTTCTGCTGCTTGGTTGGAAGGAATGTATTTAGGAGCTAATAGCAGCACAGATAATGAGCGTTTAACTCCAAGATTGGTAGAGCAAATGACCATTCTTAAAAACATTATTAAAGCCATTGAAATTCAAAAAGATGAAACTTTAGAAATGGATTTTATGGTGGACGGATTAAATGAAATTCGCACGACTTTCAATAATTTCGAGAGCGTTAAAAAACTTGAGAATACGGACATTGAATTTGGTGATGTCCAACTCTCTGATGAAGAAATGAAAATGCTAACCGAAAAAATAAATACCTTAAGAACTAAAGTGATAGAAGGATAAACTCCACTAATTTAAAAACTAAAAAAGGGGGTAATTAATTATCCCCTTTTTTAGTTTAAAACTTTTACAAGCTACTATCTTTGCAAAAAATATATTTGATGATTAAAATTACTCTTCCCGACGGAAGTATTAGAGAATATGAGAAGGGAGTCACTCCAATGGATGTTGCAAAAAGCATCAGCGAGGGCTTAGCTAGAAATGTTTTGGCAGCAAAAACTAATGGAAAAGTAATTGACGCTAACAGAGCATTAGAAACAGATGTAACGCTCCAATTATTGACTTGGAATGATGAGGAAGGTAAAGAAACTTTATGGCACTCATCTGCTCACTTATTGGCTGAGGCCCTTGAAGCAATTTATCCTGGTATAAAACTAGGAATTGGACCTCCAATAGAAAATGGTTTTTACTATGATGTTGATGCAGGAGAACGAGTAATTTCATCTGAAGACCTTCCTGAGATTGAGAAAAAAATGCTGGAACTAGCCAGAGAAAAAAACGAATACATCCGAAAAGAAGTTTCTAAATCAGAAGCTATTGATTATTATCAGAATAAAGGCGACGAATATAAATTAGAGCTTCTTGAAGACTTAATTGATGGTGAAATTACTTTCTACTCTCAAGGAAAATTTACGGATTTATGTAGAGGACCTCATATTCCAAACACAAGTTTCATTAAAGCAGTTAAACTTTTAAATCTTGCAGGAGCATATTGGAAAGGAAATGAAAAAAACAAGCAACTTACAAGAATCTATGGAGTAGCATTTCCTAAACAACAAGAATTAACTGAACACCTTGCATTATTAGAAGAAGCAAAAAAACGCGATCATAGAAAGCTTGGAAAAGAACTAGAACTTTTTACGTTTAGCCAAAAGGTTGGCCAAGGCTTGCCTTTGTGGTTGCCAAAAGGAGCGCAATTAAGGGAGCGTTTGGAAAACTTCATGAAGCAAGCTCAATTAAAAGCAGGTTATTTACCTGTAATTACTCCTCATATAGGAAGTAAAGAACTCTATGTTACTTCAGGCCATTATGAAAAATATGGAGCTGATTCTTTTCAACCGATTAAAACACCGAATGAAAATGAGGAGTTCTTATTGAAACCAATGAACTGTCCACATCACTGTGAAATCTACAAATCACAGCCACGCTCCTACCGAGACTTGCCTTTACGCTTTGCAGAATTTGGAACTGTTTATCGTTATGAACAAAGTGGAGAGCTTCATGGCTTAACGCGTGTGAGGGGTTTTACTCAAGATGATGCGCATTTATTTTGCAGACCAGAACAAGTAGAAGAGGAATTTAAAAAAGTGATTGATTTAGTTTTGTATGTTTTCAAAGCACTAGATTTTAAAGAATTCACTGCTCAAATCTCTTTGAGAGATAAAGAAGATCGAAGTAAGTACATTGGAGACGATGCTAATTGGGAGAAGGCTGAACAATCAATTATTAATGCTGCCAATGACAAAGGACTCAAAACTGTTATTGAGTATGGTGAAGCAGCCTTTTATGGTCCGAAACTGGATTTCATGGTAAAAGATGCCCTTGGAAGAAAGTGGCAATTGGGTACCATTCAAGTAGATTACAATCTACCTGATCGTTTTGAATTAGAATATACTGGGAAAGATGATAAACCTCACCGACCTGTAATGATTCACCGAGCCCCATTTGGTTCTTTAGAACGTTTTGTAGCAGTTTTAATTGAGCATTGTGGAGGAAATTTCCCCCTGTGGTTAAGCCCAAATCAAATTGCAATTTTACCATTAAGTGAAAAATACAATGAAAATTGCAAAGAGGTTTTAAAAGTGCTAAATAATTACGATATTCGCGGATTCGTTGACGACCGTAATGAAAAAGTTGGAAAAAAGATCCGTGATGCAGAAGTATCTAAGGTTCCCTATATGTTGATAGTCGGCGAAAAAGAAGTAGAAAGTAATACACTTTCGGTAAGGAAACATGGAGAAGGTGACATTGGAGTAATGAAAGTGGAAGAATTTGCATTGCATTTGAATAAAGAAGTAAAGAATATATTAGCTAATTAAAATTTAGGAGGACCAAGAAATAGCAAGAATTCAAAAACCCGGGCGTTTTCAGCGAAAGGAAGATCCGCATAAAATTAATGATAACATTAAAGCGGCGAAAGTAAGAGTAGTAGGTGAAGGAATAGAACAAGGAGTTTATACTTTGCGAGAGGCAATCGCCTTGGCAAATGAAAAAGATTTAGACCTTGTTGAGATTTCTCCGAGTGCAGATCCACCTGTTTGCAAAATAACTGACTACAAGAAATTTCTTTACGAGCAGAAAAAGCGTCAAAAAGAAATGAAAGCTAAGGCAGTGAAAGTTGTGGTAAAAGAAATTCGTTTCGGTCCCAACACAGACGAGCACGATTTTGAATTTAAGCTAAAGCATGCCATTAAATTCACCAAAGAAGGAGCTAAGATAAAAGCCTATGTCTTCTTTAAAGGAAGATCAATCTTATTTAAAGATCAAGGACAAATACTTTTATTAAAACTAGCTCAAGGGTTGGAAGAAATTGCAACTGTAGAATCGATGCCAAAGATGGAAGGAAAGAGAATGATCATGATGCTTGCTCCAAAGAAGAAGAAATAAATCAATTTAATAATCACTCTAAATAATTAAGCAAATGCCAAAAATGAAAACGGTTTCAAGCGCGAAAAAACGCTTCAAGATTACCGGATCAGGTAAAATTAAACGCAAGCATGCTTTTAAAAGTCATATTTTGACTAAGAAAGCTACCAAGCGTAAACGTAATTTAACAATGTCTACATTGGTGCATCCTGCCGATGAAGCCAACATTAAGTTACAACTTTGTATGAAGTAATTTTACCACGGTTATCGTAACACAAAAATTAGTAAAAACAACCCGAATACTTGCTCAAAAAAGTGTCTTAAATGACCGCAAATATTCAAAAAACGAAAAGAAATGCCAAGATCAGTAAATTCAGTCGCAGCAAAAGCGCGCAGAAAAAAAATCCTTAAGCAAGCTAAAGGATACTTCGGAAGAAGAAAAAATGTACACACCGTAGCAAAAAATGCAGTTGAAAAAGGATTGCAATATGCTTATAGAGGTCGAAAAGAAAAGAAAAGAAACTACAGAGCACTTTGGATTCAAAGAATTAACGCAGCTTGTAGAGAGCACGACATGTCTTACTCTCAATTTATGGGCTTAGTTGCTAAGAAAGATATTCAGTTAAACCGTAAGGTATTAGCTGACTTAGCTATGAACGAACCAAAAGCATTTGAAGCTATTTTAAACAGCATTAAATAAAACAAACAATAGTTTATAGTAAAAAGACTCATCGCAAGGTGGGTCTTTTTTTTGTTTAAATTCTTAAATAAAAGAAAGTAAAAAGAGATTTGTCATAAAATAGAACAAGCATTTTCACTACATTTAAAATTAACAATTACCTTCGTCTCACTATTTATAGATACAATGCGGATACATTTTATAGCAATTGGAGGAAGTGCCATGCACAACATGGCCATTGCACTTCACAAAAAAGGGGTTCAGGTTAGTGGCTCAGATGATGAAATTTTCGAACCTTCTAAAAGCAGGTTATTGAAATACAACCTTCTTCCTAAAAACATAGGTTGGGAGCCTGAAAAACTAGACCATACAATTGATGCTATCATACTTGGCATGCATGCCAGAAAAGACAACCCCGAGCTTCTAAGAGCGCAAGAATTGGGCTTAGAAATATATTCTTATCCTGAATATATCTATGAGCAATCCAAAGATAAATTTCGAGTTGTAATTGGTGGAAGTCATGGTAAAACTTCTATCACATCTATGGTAATGCATGTGCTAAAGACCCTTCAACGCGATTTTGATTACCTAGTAGGTGCACAACTTGAAGGTTTTGAAACCATGGTTCGATTGAGTGATGCTCCACTCATTATTATTGAAGGAGATGAATACCTGTCCTCACCCATTGACCGAAGACCAAAATTTCTTTGGTATAAGCCAAATTTAGCGGTTATTAGTGGTATTGCTTGGGATCACATCAATGTTTTTCCAACTTTTAAAAATTACTTAGAACAATTTCAGCTTTTTGTTGAGAGCATTGAGGAAAATGGAAGTTTGATCTACTACAAAAATGATACTGTGTTAAATCAAATAGTGAATCAATCGAAAAACTCCATTGAATTTGTTGCTTATGAAAGTCACCCTCATCGAATTGAAAATGGGCAAACCCAATTGAAAACAAGTGTTGGAAACTTAGCTATCCAGGTTTTTGGTGAACACAATTTGCAAAACTTAATGGCAGCATTAGAGATTTGCATGCAATTAGACATTTCTAAAGAAGACTTTTACAAAGCTATTTCAAGCTTTCAAGGGGCAGCTAAACGTTTGGAATTAATTGGCAAGAACGAGCATTCATTGGTTTATAAAGATTACGCTCACTCCCCATCGAAACTAAAAGCTACCACCGAAGCAGTTAAAAAACAATATCCCAAAAAGCATTTAATAGCTTGCATGGAACTGCACACCTTCAGTAGTTTAACCAAAGAGTTTTTAGGAGAGTATTCGGGAAGCATGTCGGCAGCTGATGAGGCTGTGGTATATTTTAATCCTAAAACCATTCAACACAAAGGACTTGAAGCGATATCGGTTACAGAAATTGAAGCTCACTTTTTACCTTCAAAAGTGAAAGTTTTTAATGATTCTGAGAAAGTTAAGTCCTACTTAGAAAAGAATAATTTAAAAAATTCGGTATTGCTTTTAATGACTTCAGGGAATTTCGACGGAGTAGATTTAAATCAACTTGGAAAGCAATTGACAGCTTAAATTAAGCTATACATTATTTCCAAATCCTTTAATCTTTCGCAAGAAAAATGCAATGAGTGAAGAATAGAAACTGCCTAAAATAATAAAGCCAATCAGAGTGATGGTACTTTGAAAGAAAGCAGAAAGCACAAATTCTCCTGTTTGTCGGACTTGTTCAATGTTTATTTGTTCTGAAATTTCAGCGCTTAGATTACTTTCTCTTGCGGCATTTAACTGTTCTTCCAATCGTACAGCAAAATAAGTTGGATCAATTATTTTATAGTAAAAGAACACAAAAAGGGATAGAAAAATGGCATACATTGCTGCTACTTTCATTCCTGCTTTCAAATCTTCCATGAAGTTTGTTTTTACCGTTTCCATTTTCTTAAAATTTCGAATTCCAAAGAAAATTCCGGTCATTAGAATAAAAACATTCATGAAAAAATAGACCTTTTCATAATTGCTTTGCTGCCAATTCATGGTATATACAATCATTTTCATAAAAACCGATGCGGCTGTCATTCTAATAGCAATCGCTGAATTTGAAATCATGTTTATTAGCCGTTCATAGAAATCAAGAACTCTTCGTTGTTCTTAGTTTTCTCAATTCGATTTTTAATAAAGTCCATGGCTTCAACAGGGTTCATATCAGCAATGTGATTGCGCAAGATCCACATGCGTTGAGTTACATCACTTCCTAATAGTAAGTCTTCTTTTCTTGTAGAAGAAGAAACAATATCAATTGCAGGATAAATTCTTCGATTAGATATTTTACGGTCTAATTGTAACTCCATGTTACCTGTACCTTTAAACTCTTCGAAAATTACTTCATCCATTTTTGAACCAGTTTCAGTTAAGGCAGTAGAAAGGATGGTTAATGAACCACCATTTTCAATTTTTCTTGCAGCTCCAAAAAAGCGTTTTGGTTTGTGCAATGCATTCGCATCTACCCCTCCTGAAAGTACTTTTCCTGATGCTGGAGAAACAGTATTGTAAGCTCTAGCCAATCGAGTGATAGAATCTAATAAAATCACTACATCGTGACCACATTCAGTCATTCTTTTTGCTTTTTCTAGAACGATGTTGGCTACTTTCACATGTCTTTCAGCAGGCTCATCGAATGTTGATGCAATCACTTCTGCATTTACACTACGTGCCATGTCTGTCACCTCTTCAGGACGTTCATCAATCAATAAGATTAACAAATAAACCTCAGGGTGATTCGCCGCAATTGAATTGGCTATTTCTTTTAATAAAGTGGTTTTACCCGTTTTTGGTTGTGCAACGATTAATCCCCTTTGTCCTTTTCCTATTGGTGTGAATAAATCAATAATTCTTGTAGAAACAGAATTTTCACTATGACCTGTTAAATTAAATTTCTCGTAAGGAAAAAGTGGAGTCAAATAATCGAAAGGTACACGATCGCGAATGTATTCAGGATCTCTTCCGTTAATTTCTTCCAATTTAATTAATGGGAAGTATTTCTCACCTTCTTTTGGTGGACGAACAGTTCCTCTGACTGTATCACCTGTTTTTAACCCAAATAATTTTATTTGAGACTGAGAAACATAAACGTCGTCAGGAGAGTTTAAGTAATTATAATCTGATGATCTCAAAAATCCGTAACCATCAGGCATCATTTCCAATACACCTTCTCCAGTTATAATTCCGTCGAAATCATACTCTGGTTTTGGAGGATTTTTTCTTACGGGTACATTCGTAGAATTCCCTTTTTGAGGTTGATTCTGATTTGGATTTTGGTTTGGGTTCTGACTTTGGTTTTGTTGGTGGTTGTTATTTTTCTCTTGAGCTTGTGCTTGATTTGGAGCAGGTCTATTAGAGTTTTGAGTTCTTGGATTCGGCTTCGTCCTTTCTTTTGTCTCTACTTGAGGTCTAGTAGTTGATTCTTTAGTTTCAGTTCCTTTATTAGAGTTTTCAATTTTTGGTCTTGCAACTCTTTCAGATGGTGCTTTCTTTGGGTAAGCTACTTTCTTTTCAGATGTAGTTTCAGATGTAGTTTCAGATTTAGTTTCAGCTGGTTTTTCTTTTTCAGCAGTAGCTTTTGCCGCAGGTTTATCCTGATTTGCATTTTTATTAATATCTGGCGGTCTTTTTGAGTTTTGTTGACTCTGTTTTTTCGCTTCTGATGAAGACTTTACAGCTTCAGGCTTAACGGCTTGTTGATCTAGAATCTGGTAAATTAAGTCTTCTTTTTTTAATTTTTGGAATTTCTTAATGTCTAAATCTTTAGCTAATTCCTTTAATTCTACAACCGTTTTACGGTTAAGTTCTAAAATATCGTACATGAAAATTTGTGGTGATAGTGTGAAATGAAATAAGTCGTTTTTTGTAAATAAAAAATGTTGAGAAAATGTTCTCTAGTGAAGAAACGCCCTTAAGAATTAAAGACTTTGCAATAATACTAATATTAATTTTAATAGCTTATTTCAATTTATAAATATTTTCAATTATTTCTACTACTTTCAAGCCTTCCAAGCTATTTGTTGTAACAGTTTGGTTTTTTAGAAGCGTATCAACAACGTTTTGTATAACAAATTGATGATTTGCAGCACTTCCTTTATACTTACCATAATCATTTGGTGGGAGTGTTTCTTCTAATTCTGGTTTTTCATAGCCATCAATGTGGCAATAAACAATCTCGTTCATGTATTGTCCACCCACTTTAACACTACCCTTCTCACCTACAATTGAGAGACTACTTTCCATATTTTGTCCATAAACTGAAGTGGAATAGTTTAAACTTCCCGCTCCCCCATTCACGAAATTAAATTGAACAATGCCCGAATCTTCAAACTCTGTTGTTTCACTGTGATTGAAATCATAAAAACTTGCTTGAATGTTGGTTATATCTCCAAACAACCAAAACATAGTATCTATAAAGTGACTAAATTGGGTAAAGAGTGTTCCACCGTCTTTATCTTTTTTCCCTTTCCAATAATTTTTATCTCCGCCTTTGTAGTAATCTGAATCTCTGTTCCAAAAACAATTAATGTTCACCATGTAGACTTCTCCAAGAGTGTTGTTGGTAATGATCTCTTTCAACCATTTAGATGGTGGACTGTAGCGGTTTTGCATTACACAAAAAACGCGTTTATTTACTTGCAGAGATTGATGAATGACTTTTTCTGCATCTACTTTTGAAAGTGCCATTGGCTTTTCAACCACAACATGGCAATTATTAGCCAATGCAAATAATGACTGTGAGGCATGTAAATAGTTCGGAGTACAAATATTCACAACATCAACAGAACGCTTTGAAGCAAAAAACGCTTCTAAACTTGAGAAAAAAGGCACATCAAACTCATTGATTAATTCATCTTTCAAAGAAATATCAGTATCGATTAAAGCAACTAATTCAGCAGCTTCATTCAGCTTTACCATACTGGCATGCCTTCTTCCAATTCTACCTGCTCCAACAATTGCAAACTTGATTTTTTCAGCCATTTTAAAAACTTGAATTTGAATTGCAATATTAACAAGAATTGAAAGAAAAGTATCTTTGGAGTCTAAAAACGAGTTTAATTAGCATCAATTTAAATAGTCATGCGGGTATTAGTTACAGGAGGAGCGGGATACATAGGTTCACACACAATTATTGAGTTGAATAAACAAGGGGTAGAAGAAATCATATCCATTGATAATTTCATTAATTCTGATGCAAGCAACTATGATAGAATCGAAAAAATAAGTGGTAGAAAAGTAAAAAACGATGCCATTGATTTGCTAGACCAAGCTGCACTTGATCATTTTTTTAAAACCGAAAATATTTGTGCTGTTATTCATTTTGCTGCTCTAAAATCTGTTCCCGATTCGGTTGAATTTCCAAATTTATATTATCAAAACAACATTGGGGGTTTATTGAATGTATTGGAGTGCATGAAAAAATATTCAGTAAATCACTTTATTTTTTCCAGCTCTTGCTCTGTCTATGGAAATCCTGAAGAACTGCCTGTAACTGAAAAATCTCCTTTTGGGCATGCTGAGTCGCCCTATGCAAGAAGCAAGCAAATGGGAGAAGACATTATTAAAGATTTTTCTAAAGTAAACCCCAACTTTAAGGCCATTTCGCTGCGCTATTTCAACCCAGTTGGTGCTCATCCATCAGGTTTGCTTGGTGAAGGATTTACAAAACGCCCAAATAATTTAGTCCCCATAATTACACAAACGGCTATTGGCTTAAGAGAGCAGCTAACGGTTTTTGGAAATGATTATTCAACCAGAGACGGTAGTTGTATTCGCGATTACATTCATGTTTGCGATATTGCCAATGCACATGTCTTAGCCCTGAATCATCTTTCAAAGTCTCAAGAAAACTACAAGGTAATCAATTTAGGGAGTGGAAAAGGAACAACTGTTTTGGAAATGATCAACACTTTTGAGAAGGTGAATAAAAAGCAGGTGAATTATCAAGTTGGACAACGAAGAGCGGGTGATGTAGAAAGCATTTATGCCAATAACAATTTTGCAAAGCAGGTTTTGAATTGGGAAGCAAAATATAGTCTAGAAGAAATGTTAGAAACTGCTTGGAACTGGCAAAAAACACAAGTTAATGATGGTACTTCTCCCCTTTCAAAATAGTAAATGCACGGTACAATTGCTCAGTAAAAATCACACGAATTAATTGATGTGTAAAGGTCATTTTTGAAAGTGAAAGCTTAAAATTAGCTCGTTCATAAACGGCTTCACTAAAACCGAAGGCTCCTCCAATCAAAAAAACGATGTCTTGACTTGCCGCGTTTAGACGTTTTTGGAGAAATTGCGAAAATTCTTCTGAACCGTATTGATCTCCTCGATTATCTAGCAAAATTACTTGATTAGAAGGTAAAATTTTGGCTAGTAACAACTTCCCCTCTTCCGTTTTAACCAATTCACGTTCATTCGTTTTTAATTTACTTGAATGGTATTCCACTTCAAATTGACAATAGTGCTTTAACCTATTTTCAAATTCTGAACACAAAGCAATTATGTTCGGATCTGTTGTCTTGCCAATACCAATCAATTTAATTTTCATGCTTGCGAAATAAAGTAAATTATTAATAATATGACTCCTTAATAAAGGAATATTATGTATTTGATTACTAATCTTAGGCAGCTTTAAATTGAAGTATCAATATTCAATTAAATTTAGAATTTACATTGAATAAGTTAATCCATTAAAATGGTTAATCTTGCTATGTATAACTTTTCAAACAATACATGACGTTTAACGATTTTAATTTTACTCCTGAAATCATCGAAGGACTTGATGCAATGGGGTTTAAAGAACCCACACCAGTTCAGGCAGAAGCCATTCCAATTATACAAGAAGATAGAGACATTATTGCGGTAGCTCAAACAGGAACTGGAAAAACAGCTGCTTATTTATTGCCTGTTTTAAATAAAATTCAGCGCTCAGGAGGCGGAAAACTCAATACTTTAATTTTAGCTCCAACAAGAGAATTGGCCATGCAAATTGACCAACAGATGGAGGGATTTTCTTATTTTACTGGAACTTCTTCTATTGCAATTTATGGTGGTGGCAGTGGTTCCTCTTTTGATGCTGAAAAATCTGCCTTAACTAAAGGCGCTGATTTAATTGTTGCCACACCAGGAAGATTGCTTTCACATTTAAATTTAAATTACGTTGCCATCAGTCAACTAGAGCATTTTATTTTAGATGAAGCGGACCGTATGTTGGACATGGGTTTTTCTGACGACATCAAAAAAATTGCAGAATTTCTACCCAAGAAAAGGCAAAACATCTTATTTTCTGCTACCATGCCACCTAAGATTAGGTCATTGGCAAAAGCAATTATGCACGATCCCAGAGAAGTGAGTATTGCTATTTCAAAAACAGCCGATGGAATATTACAAGCTGCTTACAATACTTATGATGGACAGAAAATTCCTTTATTAAAATCACTTTTAAAAGGAAAAGACGATTTGAATAGTATTATCATTTTTACTTCAAGAAAAATGAGTGTCAAGGACATTGTTCGAGATTTGAAAAAAATGGGTTTGGATGCAGATGGAATTTCTTCTGATTTGAGTCAAGATGAACGAGAGGAAGTATTGAGAAGATTTAAGAACAAGCGACTGAGAATCTTAGTGGCAACAGACATCATTTCTCGAGGAATCGACATCGACTCAATTGACTTGGTCATCAACTACGATGTTCCAAATGATCCTGAAGACTATGTTCACCGAGTTGGTAGAACTGCTCGAGCTAAATCAACTGGAGTTGCCTTGACTTTTATTGATGAGAAAGGGCAACGAGACTTTCAAAAAATTGAACAATTAATTGAATCAAGCGTTTCAAAATTACCTAATCCCCCTGATATTGGTGAAGGACCGAGTTACGATCCAACTAAATTCCGACCTAAGCAAAACACTTATGGTAAAAAACCAAGAGGGAATGGAAAATTTCAGGGAAATAGAAAGAAACAACATGACCGAAAAGACAAACCTCAGTGAGGAGCAAAAAAGAATCTTGATTGACAAAGGGACCGAGCGTCCGTTCACTGGAAAATTCCTAAAACACAATGCTAAAGGAATTTATACTTGTGCAGCTTGTGGAAATCAGCTATTCGATTCCAACACTAAATATGATTCTGGATCTGGATGGCCTAGTTTTTATGATGTTGTAAATGAAGGAAATGTCAAATTAAATCGCGATTCTAGTTTAGGTATGGTTCGAACAGAAGTAGTTTGTGCCAAATGCGGAGGACATTTGGGTCACGTTTTTGAAGATGGACCAAGCAATACGACTGGATTAAGATACTGCATCAATTCTTTGAGTTTGGACTTCGAAAAAGAAGCGTAATTAGTAATTATTAATTGGTAATTATTAATTATTTCCTACCAACTCCCTCCTGCTCCACCACCACCGAAACTACCACCTCCAAAGCCACCGAAGCCACCTCCGCCTCCTCCACCGAAGCCGCCTCCAAAACCACCTCTTCCTGAAGAAAAGTTACTATAATGTCCACGGTGTCTTCCGCTCATAGAACCCATCAAGAAAAGAGCTGTCAGCAGGTTTAAGTTATTGGTTCGCGCATATTTTTTAGCTCTTCCTAAAGTACCGGCAATCATTACGATGATGATGAAGAAAATAAATGCTAGTGGAAACCAAGGAAAGGATTTACTTTTCTTGCCTTTTTTATTATAGCTTTCAGCAGAATACTCCCCACCTGCAATGTCAATCACAGCATTTACTGCAGCACTAATTCCTCCGAAATAATTGTTTTGCTTAAATTGTGGAATCATTTCTGATTCAATAATTCGCTTTGTTGTTGCATCGGGTAAAACTCCCTCCAATCCGTAGCCTGTTGCAATAAAAGCTTGTCCTCTTTCATTACCCAACTTTGGTTTCACGAGAATTACAATGCCATTGTTAAATTTTTTATCACCAACTCCCCACCTTTCACCTACCTCAAAGGCAAATTGTTGGGGTTCATAATTGCAAAGTGAAGTGACGGTAACCACTGCAACTTGAGTAGATGTAGTATCATTAAAAACAACCAATTTTTGTTCTAGTTGCTGTACTTGAGCAGCAGACAATAATTTTGCAAAATCATTGACCAATCTTTGCTGTTTTGGTTTAGCAGGTATACAATCGCTTTTAGCTGAAGCTAAAATTGAAATGAAGCTGAATGCTAGTAAAAAACTAATTCTTGAGATGTATTTCATAGTTTATTTATCTTTTCCGAATGAAATATCATCACTCAATTCATTTAAACTTCCTTTTTGATCATAAGGAAAATGTGTTTTCAACTGAAGACCTGCAGCTTTTACTCCTTCGACCATTCCTTCAGTATAATCTCCAGCTTTAAAATGCTTCAACATCATTGATGAAATCTCATCCCAAAAACCTTGTGGCACCTTTTCATTAATACCCGCATCTCCCAAAATTGCAAAATGATGGTCTTTCATTGCTAAATAAAAAAGTACCCCATTTCGCATCTTAGTTTTGTGCATTTCTAGCTTTTCGAAAACAAAAGCAGCACGATCTAAAACCTCTTCTTTGCAGTGATTTTCAATGTGCACTTTTATTTCTCCTGAAGTATTCGACTCAGCTTCCTGAATCGCTTCTCTAATCTTTTGCTGTTGTTCTTCTGTGAATGCGTCCTTTGCCATGTTTTAGCTTTTTAAAATTGTACTTCAGGCACTTTTTCTGCCCCTGCATCTGCTTCAAAATATCCTTTCTTTTCAAAATCAAACCATGAAGCGTAAAGCACTCTTGGGAATTGTTTAATGTAAGTATTGTAATCTTTTGTCGCTTCATTAAACTTCATTCTCTCTACAGTAATGCGGTTTTCTGTTCCCTCCAACTGAGCTTGTAATTCCAAAAAGTTTTGATTGGCTTTTAAATCAGGATAACGCTCCACAGTAACTAATAATCTTGAAAGTGCTCCACTCAATTGACTCTGAGCTTCTTGAAATTTTTGAATATTTTCTGGAGTCAACTCATCAGCATTAATATTAATGGATGTAGCTTTAGAACGGGCTTCAATTACCTCAGTCAAGGTTGATTTTTCAAAATCGGCATAGCCTTTCACTGTGTTCACCAGATTGGGAATTAAATCAGCTCTACGTTGGTAAACATTTTCAACTTGTGCCCATTGTCCTTCAACAGCTTCACTTTTGGAGACCATTGAATTATAACCACAAGAAGATAAAGTGATGATAGCAAAAGCTACTAAGATTAAATTTCTGAATGTTTTCATAGTTTTAGTTATTAGATGGAGCGAGCTCTGCTCGCTCCATAATTGATTTAAATTAATTCTACAGATCGTTTGATAAACTTACTCAAGTCTTCGCCTTTTAGCAAATTTTGAGAGAGCAATGCTAAATCTGCAGCTTGCTTGGCCATTTCCTTTTGTTTTATGGCGTCTTTTTCATTCAAAATTTTCGAAATCAAAGGGTGGTTAGCATTCACTTTTAAGTCGTACATGTCGGGCATGTTTCCCATTCCCATCATTCCGCCACCGCCAACTGCACTCATATCTTTCATTCTTCGCATAAACTCTGCTTGAGTGATTGTCATCGGTTGATCTTGCTCGCTCAAGCTGACAAAATTGACTGAAAAACTTTCTTTAGGCAACACTTCTTCAATCACAGGTTTAAGCACCTTTTCATCGTCTTCTGTTAATTTAGAAGGAATTTCTTCGTCCTTTTTAATCAATTGATCAACCGTATCGCCATCTACCCGAGTAAAACTAATGTCACTTTCTGATTGCTCCAATTTTCCGACTAAATGAGCTGTTAATGGAGTGTCCATCACTAAAACGCTATAGCCTTTATCTTTGGCAGCAGCAATGTAGCTGTATTGTTGCTCGAGATTAGTGGTGTATAAAAATACTGTCTTTTTATCTTTATCCGTTTGTGCTTTTTCAATTTCCTTTTTGTACTCATCGAAAGTAAAGTACTTCCCATCAGTTGTTTTATACAAAGCGAATTTTTTCGCTTTTTCAGCGAACTTTTCATCGGAAAGCAATCCATATTCAATGAAAATTTTAATATCGTCCCATTTCTTTTCAAAGCCCTCACGATCATTTTTAAAGAGATCCGCTAATTTATCAGCCACTTTTTTACTGATGTAATTTGATATTTTCTTTACATTGCTGTCGCTTTGCAAATAAGAGCGAGAAACATTCAACGGAATGTCTGGAGAGTCAATTACTCCATGCAGCAAAGTTAAAAAGTCAGGAACAATGCCTTCAACAGAATCGGTGACAAAAACTTGATTGCTGTAAAGTTGAATTTTATCTTTTTGAACTTCTAAATTGTTTTTCAATTTAGGGAAATATAAAATTCCGGTAAGGTTAAAAGGATAGTCAACATTTAAGTGAATGTGAAACAGAGACTCCTGAAAATTCATTGGATACAATTCTCTATAAAAAGCCTTGTAGTCTTCGTCTTTTAAATCGACAGGAGCTTTTGTCCATGCCGGCTCAGGATTGTTGATGATGTGATCTTTGGTAATTTTCTTCTCTTTGGTTTCTTCCTTACCATCTTTGTCCTTCTTTCCTGTTTTCTCTTGGATAGTTTCTTCTTTCGTTCCAAATTTTATTGGAATCGGCATAAACTTACAATACTTGTCAAGAAGCGTCTGAATGCGGTTTTTTTCTAAAAATTCTTTGGCATCTTTTGAGATGTGCAAAGTAATTTCTGTACCACGTTCTTTTTTATCAGTGCTTTCTTCCAATGTATAGTTTGGACTTCCGTCGCATTCCCACTTAACTGCCTTACTATCTTTTTGGTAGGATTTAGTTAAAATTTCAACTTTATCGGCAACCATAAATGCAGAATAGAAACCCAAGCCAAAATGTCCAATTATGCTCGCTTTGTCTTTGTATTTTTCTACAAATTCCTCTGCACTAGAGAAAGCAATTTGATTGATGTATTTATCCACTTCTTCGGAAGTCATTCCGATGCCTTTGTCTATAAAAGTTAAAGTCTTTTTCTTTTCATCAATTTTTATTTCGATAGTGGTGTCGCCTACTTCATTTTCCAACTCTCCAAGGTTGCCCATGGTTTTGAGTTTCTGTGTAGCATCTACTGCATTTGAAACCAATTCTCTTAAGAAAATCTCTTGATCTGAATATAAAAATTGCTTGATAATCGGAAAGATGTTCTCCGTTTGTACGTTTATCTGTCCTTTTGCCATATTTCTTTTAATTTTAAAATTACTATTGAGGATTTCCCTATTTTCAAAGGATGTGCCATAGCAATGTAAATGACAAAATGGCGGAATAATTACAAATTACTAATTACCAATCTGATAATTACCAATTATAAATCAAGAGCTTACTAATTTAATCTCAGCCCAAAAAATCAGTTTAAAAGTAGAAAATGCCTCCAATAAGTTCATTAGTAAGCACTCTTAGCTCGAAAATTATTTGCTTAATTGATTTTTAAATCAAGTCATCAAAAGAGTGTATTCCGACTGGTCTGTTCACAGTAAATCCTTCGGCATAATCTACTTGAATGTAGCGGCCCATGTCTGTCATTCGACCTTTGATAAAATCCAAAAAGATTTTTGCCGTTAACGGCGACTCAGGTTCTTTTGAATTGGGATTGTAAAATTGTGATGAGTACGCCTGTATGCTCTGCATTTTCTTTTCTACGAAGGGCGTAACGTCAACAACTAAATCTGGAATAAGAAAACGATCTTGAATGTAATGGTAAATAGCTTTTGGTCGCCAAGGAGCTTGAAGCGCTCCATTTAAATGCGTTTCAATTCTTCTCAAACCACTGTAAAAACATGCATCGCTAATTAGTTTGGCTGCACGTCCATGATCAGGATGTCGATCTTCGATAGCATTTGCCAGCACAACCTCAGGTTGGTATTTTCGCAATATCTCAGCAATGGCTTTTTGGCTGCTTTCATCATTAACAAAAAAACCATCTTTTAAGCCCAAGTTTTCTCTACAAGCCAAGCCTAATATTTTTGATGAGTCTGTTGCTTCCTTTAAACGCAATTCAGCAGACCCTCTTGTACCCAATTCCCCTCTGGTTAAATCTAAGATTCCAACTTTTTTCCCAGCCGCAATTTCTTTTAAAATGGTTCCTGCGCAAGACAACTCCACATCATCCGGATGAACTCCGATGGCTAATATATCTAATTTCATTGGTTTGGTTTTGGTATGTATTGGCGCGGATTATTTGCCTTGAATCCAATTGATGATTTCATCGGAAGCAGGGCTCTCTCTTGGTGAAACCATGCCAACATAATTTCCATTTTCATCGATCATGAATTTCTGGAAATTCCAAGAAACTTCGGCATCTTCTACTCCATTTTTCTCTTTTTGTGTCAGCCATTGATACAACTCATGCTGGTCTTTTCCTTTAACAGAAATTTTAGCCATCATCGGAAAACTAACTCCGTAGTTTTTACTACAAAAAGCTTTAATCGTTTCGTTTGAACCTGGTTCTTGAGATCCAAAATTATTTGCAGGAAATCCAATAATTGTGAAATTCTCTGCTCCAAATTGTTGGTAAACTTCTTCTAAAGTTTCATACTGTGGAGTTAAGCCACATTCTGAAGCCGTATTAACTACCAACACCTTCTTGCCTTTCAACTGACTTAAGTCAAACGTATTTCCATCAATATCAGTAACAGTAAAATTATGTAAGTTCATTTCTTGTGCATTTAGGTTTATAAGGCCAAAAATGGCAGCTATTGTAAGGAATAGTTTTTTCATCTTTCTTTGATTTAATTACAAATTAACAAATTGTTTTGTTGATAGTTTTAAATTAGGTTGAAATGTGCAGAAAATAAGTTGACTAAAGTGAAATAGATGAATTACTGAGTTTCCTTTTATTTATCAAATCGATAGTATCCAATTATTTTAAAGCTAAATAAAAGCAATCAGCTACTTTATCGAAAACAAATTACTTACTATCAGATAATTCTGCTTATTCATCTATTTTTTTGTAAAAAAATAATATGATAAACACTACTGCTTTGTTTAGTAAGATGATAATTTTTATGATCCTGCGAATGGAGTCTCAAAAACACCTACAGCAAGTTCAGCCCAAACTAGTAAGAACCCAAATAAAACTAGTGCACATAAAATAATTCTATGGCTTTTTGTTTTAATTTTTCTCAATACTAACTCACACAATAAAGCTGTGCCTAACAGTAAAATCCCCATTACTGTGAAATCAACTATATCCCAAACAACTTCATCAGTAAACTGCATGGCTACAAATGGAATAGACAACAATGCTAGAACAATTGAAAGTATGATCATTAATCTTTTACTATTCATAATCTAACGTTTTAGTTTTTTTAATTTTAGTTGATTTACTATCAAAAACCCAACCCCTGCTATAACTAAGAGCAATGGTAAAAGACCTGGCTCACCCTCTACCCTAATCATATACACCATTAAAACAACTCCTACAAAGAGTATAAGTATAGAAAATGTTCTAAAATAATACCGCTTTTGACTGGTCTCCTTTTTCATAATTCCTATTTATTTAAGTAGTTGCTCAATGGCATTAATGTGTTTTTTGAAATCCTTCGATTTTAACGGATTTAAACTAGGAATTGTATATTGGCTCAAAAAAAATATTGCATTACCACATAAACCTTAAATTGTCTCTATAGCAATTAAATTTTACTTTTTACAAGCATTCAAATAACACAGCCTCATAAAGTATAGTCCTTTTCTCGATTTCAGGCAGTTCTCATTTTTGTCAATTGCCCATTTATTGTGAATTGCTGTTTCTGAATCATAATCATGTAACCTAATTGTGTTGTCTTTCATCTCCCATTTGCCTTTCACATCCACTTTATTGCTTGGATCTGAATTATTGAAGTAATGAAAAGTATTGTCATCATTAATGAGCAATTCTACCTTGCTTGACTTTGTGGCTGCATCACCACAATGGCAAACACCATAAGCGCCAGATTTAATAGTTTCCTTTTCTGTTGATTTAAAAGACATTAGTACTAAAACTGCCACAATGCCTATACTTAATTTTGCATTTTTCATGTTTCTTTGTTTTTGGTTAGTAATGGTTAAATATAGTATTTTTTTGAAAGTTATGAGGTATAGCTATTTAAGGAAGAGACACACTTTGTGCAAATCATCATCAAAGGCAAAGTCTGTTCAACTATCCCAATATTTTTGGCTTTAACCCTTTTTCGGTAAACGCTATAATTTCATTGATTCTTTTTAATCTGGTTTCAGGTCGTTTTGCAGATGAAACCCAGTATAAAATGAATTTTTTATTGGAATTACTCAAACTCAAAAAATACTTTTTAGCTTCAGGTTTTTGTTGAAATTGAAACTTCAAATCATCAGGAATGATCAGTGCCTCCACCTCATCCAAAGCTGTCCATGATCCGTTTTGTTTTGCAATTTCAATAGCTTGTATACCTGCAGGTGCAATTAGTTTTGCTTCTATAAGTCGTGTAACTTTGTCTTTGTTGATTTTTGACCAAGCACTTTTTGAATTTCTTTTGGTAAATAGTTGTTTGTACGTTTTGTCATCTATGGGTTTTGCGGTGCTATCTATCCAACCAAAACAGATAGCTTCATCCACTGCTTCACTCCAATTTAATGTAGTAATACCTGATTTCTTCTTATAATAAACCAACCAAACAGCAGTTACTTTTAGGTGATTTTGCTCCAACCATTTTCTCCAATCTGCTTGACTTGTTGGACAAAAGATATCAACTAACTTCTTTTCAGTTTCCTTTTTTTTCAAGCTAATCTTACTTTAATAATTACTACTTCAAACTTTTGTTTTTTTACTCTAAACAGTTCGTCTAAAAAACCAATTTCAATTTTCAATAAATTTTTGATTCGGCTAAAAATAACATTTTTTTGAGAGTTTGATAGAAACCTTTTTCAAGACGAGACAGTTAGTGGTTCGTTTTTTTAATTAATGTTCTTTTTTAACTTGTCAGGATTTTGTCTTGTATCAAAAATTGTAATTATTTCGATTTCATCTTTATCCGACTTAATTCTATAGTAAAAAGATGTTTGCTTAGTCACAACACATTTATAAAGATTTTCAAATTCCGATGATTTAGGGCAACTTTCAGGTTGAATAGATATTTGCTTAATTTTTTCAGTCAGTTTTTAAATGAATTTATCTCTAGTTTTTAAACTCCAATTTTCTAGTAAATATTCTGAAAGTTTAAAAAGTTTTGACTCGGCAAGTTCAGATAAAAACACTTTCATTCATTATGAAATTTTCTTTATAAATGATTCATAAGAAACTCTTTTTCCGTTATCTAAATCTTCAATTCCTTTTTTTATTTCTTTTTGTTCAGATAAGCTTAATTCATTCCAAAAGTCAGTTTTCTCTTTTTTAACGAAATCAGCGACACGTTGTATAAATTCAGAATTTTCGTTTTCTAAAATAGTTTTAAGCAACTCCAATTTTGTAGTTTGAATGTCCATTTTATAATCTTTATAATCAAATTTACGAAAAATACCTTTTCTTATTTCAGTTATTTTATGTCACGTCCTAAAATACGGCTACGGATTTAGGATTTAATTTAGGTTAAAGTTGTGCACCATATCGGGCGTTTTAAAGTTTAAAGATAAGTGCATTCTTTTCTGGTTATATATTTTGATTGCATTTTTTACAGCTCTCTTTGCGTGTTCTACATTTGTGAAGCACTCATCAAGATAGAATTCACCTTTTAATATCCCATTAACTCTCTCTGCCACTGCATTTTCATAGCAGTGATTCTCCTCAGTCATACTAATGAGCATCTTCTTTTTTTCAAGCTCTTTTACATATTGGTTACTACAATATTGAATACCCCTGTCAGAGTGATGGATTGTCCCTGCGTTAAGTCGGGATTGCCTCTGGGCCTTTTGGAGGGCCCTGAGGCATCCCTTAAGTTCGAGCGAATCGCTAATATCGTA
>CAXBCF010000020.1:0-57307 GCA_963973975.1 uncultured Flavobacteriales bacterium | reverse complement strand
ATTTGTTCATTGTTTTAATGAACCAAATGTGTCAACTTTTTTCAGGCATGGTCAAAAACAAAGAAAAGAGAGAAGAGAATGAATTACGAATTTGGAAATTATGAATTAACAATTAAGAAATTAGATAAATAACCAAGGTACAGAGATAATGGAGTATAGATTAAGGATGAAACAAGAAATGTGAAACTTGAAATGAAATCTGTCTAAAAATCTAAGGTCTAAATTCTAACGTCTTATTCGTTAATTCAATCACCTTTAGACAAATTCCTCAGAGGATATCGTAAAGTTAAAAATCCTATCGAACTGCCCTAAGTCATTCAAGCAAAATTTGGGTAATTTTGCCAACTAATCAAAGAGACAAAGATGGCTGAAATTGAATTACTCATGCCTAAAATGGGCGAAAGTGTAGCTGAAGCAACTATTACAAAGTGGTTAAAAGCGGAAGGTGAAACAGTAGATGCTGAAGAAGCAGTTTTAGAAATTGCTACAGACAAGGTGGACTCCGAAATTCCTGCTCCTGAAGCTGGTAAAATTAAAAAGATATTATTTCAAGAAAATGATGTTGTTAAGGTTGGAGACGCAATTGCTATATTGGAAATTGAAGGTACAACATCAATTTCTAAAAATGGAAGCCCTGTAGTTGAAAATTCAGGCAATACAGTAACTGCATCGAAAGTAGAAGAAAAAATTCAAGAAAATCACCCAGAACAACAGATTAGCAAAACATCAACAAGTGGAAAGTTCTTCTCTCCATTAGTTCGAAGCATTGCTGAAAAAGAAGGTATAAGTGTTCAAGAATTGGAAAAGATTCAAGGTAGCGGCTTAAACCAACGAATTACCAAAGACGACTTATTAAATCATATCGAAAATAGAAGCAGTAAGAGTTCTGCTACTGCACCTTCAAGTTCAGAAGCAGAAAGTTCTCGGTCAACTCCACCTGCTCCAAAGAAAGAACAAGTAATTTCAATGAGCGATGGTGATGAAATCATTCAAATGGATCGAATGCGAAAGTTGATTTCTGAGCACATGGTTCATTCTAAACATACATCAGCTCATGTCACTTCTTTTGTAGAAGCAGATGTAACCAATATGGTGCTTTGGAGAAATAAAATAAAAGATAAATTTTTGGCAAGAGAAGGCGAAAAAATTACTTTCACTCCAATCATTATGGAAGCTGTTGCCAAGGCCATTAAGGAAATGCCAATGGTTAATATTTCAGTTGATGGAGATAAAATTATCAAACGCAAACACATTAATCTCGGAATGGCAACTGCTCTTCCGAGCGGAAATTTAATTGTTCCTGTAATTAAAGATGCCGATCAAAAAAACTTGGTTGGCCTTTCAAAAGCAGTGAACGATTTAGCTAACAGAGCAAGGAATAATAAATTAAGCCCCGATGAAATTTCAGGTGGAACCTTCACTGTAACAAATGTTGGAACATTTGGAAATGTCATGGGAACTCCTATTATTAACCAGCCTCAAGTTGCAATTTTAGCAGTGGGAGCAATTCGCAAAAAACCTGCAGTAATTGAGACTCCTTTTGGTGACACAATTGGTATTCGACACATGATGTTCTTATCATTATCTTATGATCATCGAGTAGTAGATGGCTCTTTGGGAGGAAGTTTTGTTCAAAAAGTTAGTCAAATCCTAGAAGATTTTGACATGAATAGAGACTTCTAATCGATGAACTGCTTATTGTTAGTTATTAATTGACTATTTTGCCATTTAATTGATTGAATAAAATATATTTGCAATCAATTAAATGTTAAACAATACATTACGCCAAATGAAACTAAGCAAATTAAGCAGTTTATTTCTAGCAATTTCGTTGTTCTCCATTGAGCTTATGGGTCAAATGTCTGATAAGGAAAAACTTACAGAAGCATTTTACTTAATGGATGAGAGCCGATTTGCAGAAGCCCTTGTACTTCTTGAAAGTGTTTATAAGAATGATAAAAATAATGCCAATATCAATTTTAATATTGGCGTTGCAATTTTAAACTCTAATGATGTAAAAAGCAAAGAAAAAGCTTTACCCTATTTAAAAGCAGCTTCTGAAAATACTTCCCCAAACTACAAACCTTTCAACCCTAGAGAAGATCGAGCACCTGTTGATACTTGGTATCATTTAGGACTATCACAACACAGTCAATATCAATTTAATGAAGCAAAGGAAAGTTTTGAAAAATTTAGAACCTTCATCAATGATAAGCATCCATTATGGTCTGAGATTGATAAGCGAATCAACATGGCGAAGTATGCTCAATATGCATTAGATAATCCTATTAATATTAAAAGTGAAAATTTAGGCAACAAGCTTAATAGTTTTTATCCTGAATACAGTCCGGTTGTTAGAATCGACGAAAGCGCCATTTATTTTACTTCTAGAAGGTTGCGAAAAGATAGTTCTAACTTAAATCAATTTGACCCCTATGATGGTCAACGTCTTGAAGACATTTATGTATCATATAACGATAACGGAACTTGGAGCGAACCAACCATGCTTAATATTAGTAGCACTGATAATGAAGCGACTTTGAATATTTCCATCGATGGAAAAACACTGTTTATTTATAAAGATGAAAACAGCAACGGGGAACTTTACTTCAGTAACTTATTAAACGACTCTGCTGGTATTGAAACGTGGTCTGAACCTAAAAAGTTTGGATCAGATATTAACTCTAAGGCGTATGAAACACATGTAGCCATTAGCCCAGATCAGAGAACATTGTATTTTGTAAGTGAACGAGAAGGCGGCCTTGGAGGAAGAGACATTTATTATTGCAATATTCTTCCAAATGGAAATTGGGCACTTGCTCAAAACATAGGTTCAATTATCAATACTTCTTATGACGAAGATGGCGTTTTTATGCATCCCGATGGGAAAACATTGTATTTTAGTTCCAATGGTCATAATAGTATGGGAGGCTATGACATTATGTATAGCACATTAACAGATTCTGGATGGACTGTTCCCAAAAACATGGGTTACCCAATCAACTCTGTGGACGATGATGTGTTTTTTGTAACTACTCCTGATGGTAAAAGAGCTTATTATTCTTCATTTAAAGAAGGTGGTTTTGGTGAGAAAGATATTTATTTGATTCAACTACTTGATGCTGATGAAAGTAATTTAACTTTATACAGAGGTGAATTTACTTTTGTTGATAGAATGTCACCTCCACAAGGAGCTCAAATAACTATTATCAATAACAATACAAGCGAGTTGGTTGGTGTATACTCCCCAAGACAAAGAGATGGACAATTTTCCGCAATCTTAGAGGCTGATAATAGCTATCATTTTATTTATGAAGCAGATGGTTATGATTCTTACGAAGAAGATATCTACGTTCCAAGTGGAGCAAGTTATCAAGAAATCTATAAAGACATCAAATTAAAACCTGTAAGAGTTGGTCGTGGAATGACTGCTATCTCTCCTGCAATGATGCGCAAAGCAGATGTGAATGGAGCAATTACAAAAAATGGCGTTGCCATGCAAAGTAAACGCATTATTTTATTTAGCGAGGACGGAGAAGTGGTTCAAGAAACTACAAGCGATGTGAAAGGAGTATTTGATTTTAAACAACTTGAACCTTCTAAAGGATATAAACTTGTAGCTTACGCTGATGAAAAAACTCCTTTAACCAATTATGAAATTGATGTAAAAAATGATCGTGGTGAGAAAGTGGTTACAAAAGTTATTAATGACTCAACTCACTTATTTGTCCCTTCACAATATCCGTTTGAATTTTATGGTATTCGATCAAAATCTATTGCAGGAAGGGTAAAAAGTGGTGATAAACCATTAGCTGGATTAATTGTAAGGTTAGAAGATCAAAATAGAAGTTTAATTCAACAAACTGAAACCGATCAATATGGTGAGTTTAATTTTAATAGCCTCAATTTAGATAACAGCTATCGAATCATTTTTGATGGAAAATTTCCCGAAGATCCGACAATATTAATAACCAACGACCAAGGTGAAGTATTGTCCTTTAGAAAGGTTAGAGAAGGGGTATATGAATACGTTCCAAGTAGCTCAAAGAAAGGTACTCAATTTATTGGTACTGCTAAAAGGGGCGGAACTGCTTTAAGTGGAGTTTCAGTTAGCTTATTAGATGGAAATGGGAAATTAATCTCACAAAGTACAACTGACGGGTCAGGTGGATTTAAATTTGAAAACCTTGACTTAAATCAGACTTATAGACTTCAATTTGGAGAAGAATTTCCTGATGATGGAATCATAACTATTTACGATGAATATGGAAATATCTTAGTATTTAAGAATATTGGAGATGGTATTTTCGAATATGTCCCAGAATCTGAAAATAAAGGCAATAAATTAAGAGGAATAGTAAAAAGAAACGGCAAAGCATTGAACAACATTGCTATTAGCTTATTGGATGGTAACGGAAAATTGATTCAACAATCAACTACCGATGCTGCAGGAGAGTTTATTTTTGAGGGCTTAGACCTTTCAAAGAATTACATGTTACAATTTGATGGAGACTTCCCAGATGATGCTACAATACTTCTATTGAATGAATTTGGCCAAGAACTCGTTTTTGCTAAAAAAGGACCAGGGCTTTATGAATACATGCCAAACGGTATTTCGAAATTAGGTTCAGAAATTCAAGCTAAAATCACTCAAAAAGGAAAATCCATTGGTGGTTTTGCTGTTCAATTAGAAAATGAGAAAGGGGAATTACTCGACCAATCTGAGGTGGACAAAGCGGGTGAATTTTCTTTCAAGTCATTGAATTTAGACAATCGCTATAGGATTGTTTTTGATGAAAATCTTCCAAAAGATGCTGAGTTGGTCTTTAGAAATGAATACGGACAAATTCTAACTTTCATGAAAGTGAAGCAAGGTGTTTATGAATATGTTCCTCGTCCAGCACAATTTGCATTTAAATCTTATACCATTGGTGTAGAAGGAAATCCTGATTTCGAAGAAACATATCCTAAACCAGGAGAGTTAAAAGACGTAATCGCTTATTTTCAACGGTATTTCCCATACAATGCAAAAGACATCGATGAAAGTAACAAAGAGTTTATAATGTTTATTGATGATGTTGCCGAGCTAGTTAAATCTCGAGGTTATGCTGATATCATCATCACTTCTAGTGCTTCTAAAGTGCCTACAAGAACCTGGAAAAGCAACTCAATTCTTACTAAGAAAAGAGCCAATGATGCAAAAAGATTGCTAGAGAAAGTATTTTTTGCAAAAGGCTTGGAAGAGACTCAGTTTAACTTTGTTGATTTAAATACTTTAATTACAGGTCCGGAATATAATTACGATCATATTAAAAATAGACCTACTTACGAGAAACACCAATACGTAAGAATTTTCATCAAATAGCAAGTAAAAGGAGACCTTCCAGATTATGAAATTGAAACTTAAAAAGCCAATCGTTTTCTTTGATTTAGAAACCACAGGAGTAGACGTAGCCAAAGATCGAATTGTTGAAATTTCAATTCTTAAACTTTATCCAGACGGAAAAAAGGAGATCAAAACAAGAAGAGTGAACCCTGAAATGCCAATTCCAGCTGAATCAAGTGCAATTCATGGAATTTATGATAAAGATGTTGCTGAAGAACCCACTTTTAAGGCAATGGCAAAAAGTTTAGCTCAATTTATTGACAACAGCGATTTGGCGGGTTTTAACTCTAATAAATTTGATGTTCCTTTATTGGCAGAAGAATTTCTAAGAGTTGGAGTTGACTTTGACTTAGAGAATAGAAAACTAGTTGATGTTCAAAATATTTTTCACAAAATGGAGCAACGAACTTTGGTTGCAGCTTATAGGTTTTATTGTGAAAAGGATTTAATTGAAGCACATTCAGCTGAAGCTGACAACATTGCAACTTATGAAGTACTAGAAGCCCAACTTGACAAATATGATGAATTAGAAAATGACATTTCATTTTTGTCGGAATTTTCAAGTCGCTCAAATAATGCAGACTTAATGGGAAGGATTGTTTATAATGATGAAGGCGTTGAAGTTTTTAATTTCGGAAAACATAGAGGAAAACCTGTAACTGAAATTTTAGAAAGAGAGCCATCTTATTATAATTGGATGATGGATGGTGATTTTCCACTTTACACAAAGAAGGTGCTAACTGCTATCAAATTGAGAAACTTTTATAAAGGCTCCTAATGAAAATTATTTGTGTTGGCAGAAATTATGCTGCACATGCAGCTGAACTGAAAAACGAGGTTCCAAAAGAACCCGTAATATTTCTAAAACCCGATACAGCGCTCATTCCTAAAAGACAGCCTTTTTTCTATCCAGACTTTTCAAATGATATACATTATGAGGCCGAGTTAGTTGTTAGAATTAACCGATTGGGAAAAAATATTGCTGAAAAATTTGCCCATAAATATTACTCAGAAGTGACTTTGGGAATTGATTTTACTGCTAGAGACATTCAACAGCAATTAAAAGAGAAAGGACTGCCCTGGGAAAGAGCCAAAGCTTTTGATGGTTCTGCACCTGTTGGACAATTTATAAAAATAAATTCGCTAAGAAATTCAAAAAATATTGATTTCAAGCTTCTTATCAATAAGGAAGAGCGCCAAATAGGAGACACAAATGACATGCTGTTTTCAATCAATCAATTGATTTCGCATATCTCTACCTTTATGACACTCAAAATTGGAGATTTAATTTTTACCGGAACCCCTCAAGGTGTGGGTCCAATAAAGATTGGGGATCATTTGGAGGGTTTTATTGAAGATCAGAAACTGCTTGATTTAAAAATTAAGTAACTGGAAACTCTTTCTCTGTAAATTGAATTCCATAATCTTCCAACTCTTTTAAAACTGGTTCATAAATTTCTTTTTGAATGGGAAGATGAACACCTGAAAGTACAATTTTAGCATTGAGAATCATTTTTGTAGCAATAGCCACAGGATAACCCACCGTCATTGCCATAGCAGTATCTTTTGTATTCTTACCCTTAATTACCATGGATGAGTGTTTCTCAAACTTTTTGCCATCTAATTCATAAATGAACTTATGCCACATCACAATCATGTCTTTCTCGTTGGCCTCAAGTGTCCATTTGCGTTCCAATATCTTTTGAAGTGTTTGGGCTGGAGTGGCATTTTTTATTCCAATTGGGATGGATTCAAAAATATCTAACCATTTTAATTTATCGAACAATTCAATATCGTCATGAGCCATATTAAGATAGTGTCTCAACTTTAATTCCACCGAATCATGTGGGTTGTAAGGCAAAAAGAGGTTGATAAATTCCCTGAAAGTCATGTTTTCAGAATCGGGAATAATGTAGGAATCATCAGTTGCTCCTAATTGCACAAAAGCATCCCAAGACTTGCAAAAGCCAGGTCTTCTAAGCGTGCCTCGGTACATCGTTTTAATAGCATCCAAACCATAAATTGAACGGTATTTTAAAGAATCGCGGTTGGCAATTCCCTCAAATTTTCCATAATGATCGATGTTTATCAATTCTGTTCTTCGAAAAACTTTATGGTATGGAATGTATTTATAAGTGCCTTCTTGAATAAATTTTACAGCTCCACCCTGTCCCGCTAAAACAACATTCCGCGGGTTCCAAGTAAATTTATAATTCCATGGATTATTGTCGCTTTCAGGTGCAACTAAACCCCCTGTAAAAGTTTCAAATGCCTCCATTTTTCCACCTTTTTCTAGAATTTCGTCTATTACTTTTTTGGCAGATAAGTGGTCTATTCCTGGATCTACTCCTATTTCATTTAAAATTAAAACTCCTGCAGCTCTAGCTTTCTCATCAAGAGCTTTCATTTCATCTGAAATGTAAGAGGCAGTTACCATGTTCTTTTTTAAACGAATACAATCTTTTGCAACCTCAATGTGAAGGTGAGCGGGAAGCATTGAAATTACAATGTTTGACTCCTCAATTAATGCAGCTCTTTTTTCAGCATCTGCTACATCAAACACCTTCAAACGAATGCAAGCTACTTTTTCATATTCCTCTTGCAAACGCTCAATTGATAAGTCCGCTATACAAATTCTCCAATCATTTTCGCTTGCATTGGCAATTAAATAATCAATTAAACTTCCGGAAGATCGCCCTGCTCCTATTAGCAAAATCTGCTTCATACATCTATTTTTGAATTATAAAATAACACTTTTATTTGCTTCAAGTTAAAATGAAAATAAGATAATTGTTAACTATCATTACCTTTGAAAAATGGAAAAAAAATTCTTAGCTTGGGGCTTGCTTTTCGGAGGACTGTCAGTAATTATCGGTGCTTTTGGTGCGCATGCACTCGAGGAAATTTTAACTTCTGAGCAATTGCAAAGTTTTGAAACTGGTATAAGGTATCAAATGTACCATGCACTTTTGCTTATTTTATTGGCAAAGTTTCCTCAATTCTCTTCTAAACTAATTTTAAATGCACTCGTAATAGGTATTTTCCTTTTTTCATTTTCAATTTATTTATTGAATTTGCGCTATTTTCTAAATATGGATTTTTTAAGCTTCTTAGGTCCAATCACCCCAATTGGCGGTCTTTTTTTAATTGTTTCATGGGCACTATTATTTTTTAAAGCAATTCGGTTTAATTCAAATTCACTGAAATAAATGTGCGGAATTACCGGTATTTTATCCAAATCCTATCTTACTGAAAATCAAATTCAGCAAGCAAGAAATGCAACATCAAAACTTCAAAAAAGAGGGCCAGATGCAGAAGGTTTTCAAAATTTTTGCAGAGCAGCTCTTGGGCATAGAAGACTTTCCATTATAGATACTTCCGACTTAGCCAATCAACCATTTTTTGATGAAACTGCTCGTTTTGCAATTGTTTTTAACGGAGAAATATACAATTACAAAGCGCTGAGAGAAGAGCTTAAAAAAAACGGAAAATCATTTCGAAGTCAGAGCGATACTGAAGTTTTGTTGCAAGGCTACCTTCATTTTGGGACTGCTTTTTTCAATAAGCTTCACGGTTTTTTTGCCTTAGCGATTTACGATACATTAGAAAACACAACCATTCTTGCCAGAGATCGATTTGGGATAAAGCCCCTGATTATATATCCCCACAATGACTATTTTATTTTTGCTTCAGAAATGAAATCCATTTTGTGTTATGATATTCCAAAAGAATTAGATCATTCTTCACTTTACAATTACTTGCAATTTAATTACATCCCTGAGCCACACTCAATATTTCAGAATGTAAAGAAATTAGAACCTGGTCATTATTTAAAAATTGACTCCAATCTTACGATTCAAAAAATTCCATTCTATCAAATTAAATACCCCCCACTAGAAAATGGATATCCAAAAATTAGCTACGAAGAAGCTCAAGAGACGTTTTTGAATTTAATGGAACAATCGGTTGAAAAAAGACTGGTCGCAGATGTTCCACTTGGTACTTTTTTGAGCGGTGGAGTTGATTCTTCACTAATTACCGCCTTAGCAGCCCAAAAAACTAAGCACCTCAACACATTTTCTGTTGGCTTTTCTGACGATCCACAATTCGATGAAACGAAATATGCTTTGCTGGTTTCAAAAATGTATCAAACAGAACATCACGTTTTTTCGCTGTCGAGAAATGATTTATTATCAAGTTTAGAGCAAACACTAGACTATATCGACGAGCCTTTTGCAGATTCTTCTGCATTGGCTGTAAACGCTTTGAGCGAAAAAACCGCTAAACACGTCAAAGTTGCTCTGTCAGGTGATGGAGCTGATGAATTATTTGCAGGCTACCATAAACATCGGGGCGAATTCATGGCTAGACAAACCGGTTTGAAACAAGAATTTTTAAAGCAAACTAAAGTAATTTGGGACAACTTACCCAAATCGCGCAATTCAAAAATGGGCAATCTATTTAGAAAGCTTCATAAGTTCTCTGAAGGTGTAAATCTTTCTAAAGCTGAGAGGTATTGGCTTTGGGCTAGTTTAATGAATGAAGCTTCTGCCTCAAATCTGATGATTAAAAAAGCAAAACCTGAAATCTATCTCAATAGAAAAAATAGTTATCTCAGCCAAATAGCAGAAGGAAATGATTTTAACGATGTGCTTTACACCGATTTAAAAATGCTTTTGCCATCCGATATGCTTCGGAAAGTCGATTTAATGTCGATGGCCCATGGCTTGGAAGTTAGAGTTCCTTTCTTAGATCATACGGTTGTAGATTTTGCTTTTTCTCTACCATCGAGTTACAAAATAAATGCTTCGATGAAAAAGAGAATCGTTCAAGATGCTGCAAAAAAATTATTACCTGCCGAACTCTACAACAGACCAAAGCAAGGTTTTGAAGTCCCGCTTCTCGACTGGTTTAAAAAAGACCTTAAAGACCTAATTGGGAATGATTTATTATCTAACACTTTTCTCAAAGAACAAAACCTTTTTAACATTTCAACCGTAAAGAATTTAAGAACCCAATTAGAATCAAAAAACCCGCTTGACTCACAGGGAAACATATGGGCATTAATTGTCTTTAACTTTTGGTGGAAAAGATATATTGCCTAATTTCGTCGACGAATTGGCGTTTCATTTAGATAAATTTATGGCTAAAATTTTACGTATCATCAATCGATTCAATTTAGGAGGCCCGACTTTTAATGCTGCTTTATTAACCAAACATTTAACACCAGATTACGAAACATTACTCATTGGTGGTAAAGAAGAAAAAAGTGAAAAAAGTTCCATGCACATCTTAGATGAATTGGGTTTAAAGCCTCAATTTATTGATTCAATGCAACGAGACATTGGGATAAAAAATGATCGCGAAGCTTATAAAGAAATAAAGAAAATTATAAAGTCTTTTAAACCTGACATCATACATACTCACGCTTCTAAAGCAGGAGCAATTGGAAGATATGCAGGCATAGCTTACGGAAAGTCAAAGTTAGTACACACCTTTCACGGACATGTTTTTCATTCTTACTTCGGAGCCTTTAAAACCAATGTTTATAAAAATATTGAAAGAGCTTTAGCTTTAAAAACGGATAAGATTATTGCAATAAGTCAGCGACAAAAACTGGAGCTGGTAAAGAAATATGGGATATGTTCTGAAGATAAAGTTCAAGTAATTCCCTTAGGCTTTGATTTGGATAAATTCCATTGTGGAAGAGCAGAAAAAAGAAACTCTTTCAGAACAAAGTTCGGATTAGATGATGATGAAATTGCTATTGGAATTATTGGAAGACTTGTTCCTATAAAAAATCACCATTTATTTATCGATGCGATTAAATCTTTAAAGGTAAATTCTAAAAGAAAAATTAGGGCTTTTATAATTGGCGATGGAGAAGAGCGTGAAGCCTTGAAAACATACACCAATCAAATAGGGTTAGACTTTTTAAACGGAGATTTTGAAAATGGGATGAAAGCAACGGTACATTTCACCTCTTGGATCAAAGAAATTGATTGGGCAAATGCAGGTCTTGATATTATTGCTCTTAGTTCATTAAACGAAGGAACTCCTGTTAGTTTAATTGAAGCTCAGGCAGCAGGCACTCCAATTATAACAACTAAGGTTGGTGGAGTAAGAGATATTGTTCAGAATAATAAAACAGGAATTATTGTACCTGCTAACAATCCCAACCTATTTATTAAAAAGCTTCAAATTTTGGTAGAGGACGAACAATTGAGAAAAAAAATGAGTGACAATGGATGGGACTTTGTAAAAGATAAGTTTCACTTTAATCGTTTAGTAAAGGACATGAGAGATCTCTATGAAAATTTATTACATAAAGCGTAGCTTGCGTGCCTCATCTATATATTTAATAGATTTGCATATCTACAATCTTCCATTATGACAAAAAGAATTATAGGAGTAATCATTGCATGCTATTTTTTAGCTTCATGTAAACCACTGAACCCCAGCATCATGTTCAGAACTCCAAAAGATTACAAATATACTCCGCAGCAAAAAGATACGATTCCGGAATACGTTATTGCTCCGAATGATATCATCAGTTTCCGTTTATTTTCTAACAATGGAATTAAATTAGTTGATATTTCAGAATCAAATAACAATGCTCAACAATTTCAGCAATTAAGTAGAGGTTTAAGCTATTTAGTTGAATATGATGGAAAAGTAAACCTCCCAATTATTGACAGAGTTGATATTCAAGGGAAAACACTTAGAGAAGCAGAGTTGTATTTGGAGGAATTATACAATAAAGATATTAATGATGCTTTTATCTTACTTAATGTAGATAATAGAAGGGTAACAGTATTTACTGGAGATGGAGGAAGTGGAACAGTAATTACACTAGAGAATAACAATGTAAAATTATTGGAAGCAATTGCGCTTGCAGGAGGAATAAGCAACAATGGAAGAGCTGCAAGAGTAAAGTTAATTCGTGGAGATTTAAGTAATCCAGAAGTGTTTAAAATTGACTTATCAACTATTGAGGGATTAGAACAAGCTAATATTATTTTACAAGCTAATGACATTATTTATGTTGAACCTTTAGGTATTACCACAAGACAAGTTTTATCTGAAATATCTCCAATTTTTGGATTTTTAACTACAGCTATCACTTTATTTTTAATCATTGACCGTTTAGAATAAAATAAATTATACTTGTACAATCCAATCGAAAATAGTGCACGCGAAAATGATAATCGCCAAAGTGAGAAATTAAGTAACCTTAATACTGATTTTGAGTTTGGATTATTTTCTTATATATTCAAGAAAAATATTCTTTGGGTACTCATATCTATTGGCTTAGCGCTTTTGGGAAGCTTTTTATACATTCGTTATACTGCTCCAACTTTTATGTCAAGTGCTGAAATTCAAATAGAAAAATCAAACACTGCCAACCGTGTATTAAAAGTTGAAGATTATTATGAAAGCAATGATATTTCTTCGGAACTTGAAATAATTAAATCCAACTTAATCGCTGAAAGAGCTCTGAAAAGGTTGCCACTTGAAGTTAGTTATTACAGTCAGGGACAGTTCTTAGACAATGAACTTTATAAAAGCTCTCCTTTTGAAGTTCAAATAATAAATAAAGAAGAAGAGTTATCACCAACAAAAATTTCAATTGAATTTTTAAGTCAAAGAGAAGGAGTCCTTTTTTGGGGAGAATCAGAAAGTCAACGCATTAAGATCATATTTGGGAAGCCTGCAAAATTACCTTTTGCTAATTTAATTGTTAAAATATTAAGCTTTGATGAGATCAAGAAAAATGTTGATGCAGTCAAGCCTTTAAGCTATTATTTCGTTATTAATAATAAAAACAGCTTAGTCTCAGAATTAAAGCAAAACCTTGAGATTCTTGTAATCAATCTAAGTGCTAAAACACTTCAATTGACATACACCAATCACAATCGCTTAAAAACTAAAGAAATTGTAGAGTCAATCATTGAAGAGTTTAAAATCTACAACATTGAAAGAAAGAAGCAAGGATCGAGGCAAATTATAGAGTTTCTCGATGAACAAATTGGTAAAGTTTATGAGAAACAAAAAGATTCGGAAACTGAAATACAGCAATTTAAAAGAAAAAACAACCTTAAAAATTTGGATGAATTCAGTCAGGTTATTTATGAGCGAATCAATCGTTTAGACAATAGCTTAACTGAGTTAGATTTTCAAGTTTCATTATTACAAGAAATTAAAAATCAAATTGAAAAAGAAGGAGAACAAATTGATGTTTTTAAGTTAATTCCAATTTTAGCTGGAACGAGTTATGAAAATAACATTACTAATTTGTTGAGTAATTTAAATGAATTGCTTGTAAAAAGACAAGAAAGACTTTTTAGCTTAAAAGAAGGCAGTGATCAAATTAAAGAGATTGATTTTCAAATTGCAATTCAAAAGAAATTACTGATTAACAGTGTCAATTCTTTATTAGAGCGTCTAATCGGACGCAAAAATCAAATTGAAGTTCAAATAAAGTCATTTGAAGATGAGTACTTTAATGCTCCAGAAGAAGAAATTGAGCTGATTAGAAGAAAAAGGACCTACGATATTAATGAGAAGTTTTATGGCTTATTAATTGAGAAAAAAACAGAATATCTTATTTCACAACAGGGATTTGTTTCGGATATCAACATTCTCAAAAAAGCTACCATTCCAAATTCGTCTATTTCTCCAAACAAAAAGATTGTTTTTTCAAGTTTTCTTGGTTTCGGAATATTAGTTAGTTTGATCATCGTATTCATCAAATACCTGCTTCACAATCAAATAACATCAATAAATGAAATAGTAAAATACTCTAATTCAAATGTTAGCGTTTTAGGAGTAATTCCTAGATACAAAAAAGATATTCCAGTTTCGCAATTAATTGTGAATAAAAATCCGAAATCACTTATAGCTGAATCATTTAGAACAATTCGAACCAACTTACAATTTATAAATGCCAAAGAAGGACCAAAAATTATGGCTGTTACCTCAACGGTGTCAGGTGAAGGGAAAACTTTTATTGCCATAAACCTTGGAGGAATAATTGCATTTGGAGGAAAAAAAGTAATCATTCTTGACTTGGATATGCGAAAGCCTAAAATTCATATAGGTTTTGATGTTCAAAATATAAAAGGGATGAGCACCTTATTAATCGGCAAAGATGTTATTGAGGATTGTGTTCACCATAGTAATCAAGAAAATTTAGATTTTATTACTGCCGGACCTGTGCCACCAAACCCTTCAGAGCTAATTATTAGTGAAAAGTTAAACGAAATATTAGAGAAATTAAAAACTCAATATGATTTAATCATTATCGACAACCCACCTGTAGGACTTGTTACGGACGGCATTGAAGTAATTCGAAAAGCTGATTATCCATTGTATATCTTCAGGTCTGAATATTCTAGAAAAAACTTTATTCAAAATGTTGATCATTTAATTAATGACAACAAAATTCATAACCTTTCAGTAATCTTAAATGGCATGGATACCAAAAAGAGAGGTTATGGTTACGGGTATGGTTACGGGTATGGCTATGGGTATGGCTATGGATACGGATATGGCTATGGATACGGATATGGTTATTATGACGAAGATAAACCAAAAAAAAATAAATGGTTATCATTTTTAAATAGAAAATCCTAATGAAAATTGAGAAAACCAAAATAGATGGATTACTAATTATTCACCCTGCTGTTTTTGAGGATGAAAGAGGTTACTTTTTCGAAAGTTACCACAAGAAAAAGCTAATAGAAGCAGGACTTGATAAAACTTTTGTTCAAGATAATCTTTCGAAATCTATGAAGAATGTGTTGCGTGGATTGCACTTTCAAAACCCTCCATTTTCTCAAGGAAAACTTGTTCAGGTAATAAAAGGAACTGTTTTAGATATTGCAGTAGATATTCGAAAGAATTCTCCGACTTATGGTCAACATGTCGCAATTGAGCTAAGTGAGCACAACAAAACTTTGTTTTATTTACCTCCCGGCTTTGCTCATGGTTTTCTTACTTTAGAAGATGAAACAATTTTTTCCTATAAATGCACGCAGTATTACAATAAAGAATCTGAAGGCTCAATTAGATGGAATGATTCTGATTTAGGAATTAATTGGGGCATTAACGACGCCATTATCTCAGAGAAGGACAATCTAGCTCCGTCCTTTGCTTCACTTAACTCCTTATTTTAAGATGAGCGAATATTACCTAATCAAAATAGCATTGGTTTTTCTTGGTAGTTTGCTCTTCAGTATAATGATTAATCGAATTTTCTTGAAATTCTCAAAAAATTTGGGAATAAGAAATCTCGACGAAACAGCAGTAAGGTGGGATAGTACAAAGAAACCTGCTTTTGGTGGCATTTCTTTTTTTATAGTTTTCTTACTAATCTTATCTTTTTATCCAATTGTTTTTCCCAATCAAAACTCTCCTTTTGGTTTGGAACTAATTGGTGTAGTGCTAGCAACAAGTATTGGGTTTTTGGTAGGTTTAGCAGACGATGCTTTCAATACCAATCCGATTCTAAAATCTCTAGCTCAAGCACTTTGTTCAATCATATTAATTGTAACAGGGAATTATATTCAGGTTTTCGAATTTGATTGGCTCAATTATTTACTGACCTTTTTATGGGTAGTAGGTTTAATGAACTCAGTAAATATGTTGGACAATATGGACGCTGTAACTACAATAGCTTCTATTATGGCTTTGATTGCTATGTTATTGGTTCTAATTTTTGATGCTAACTTTAATCAAATCTATTTCATTTTAGTTGTTGGATTAATTGGGGCTTTATTGGGTTTTCTATTTTTTAATTGGCATCCTTCAAACATGTATATGGGTGATACTGGCAGCCAATTTCTTGGAATAATCCTAGCTGCTTTATCAATAAAATTTCTTTGGAATTTTCAAGTTGAGCAACATCAAGTAGTTTCAAGGCAATTTATTTTGCCTCTATTAGCATTCTTAGTGCCTATTTGCGATACAACCACAGTAACAATCAACCGAATAGCTAGAGGACAATCGCCGTTTGTTGGTGGAAAAGATCATACAACTCATCATTTATCTTATTTGGGCTTTAGTGATCAATCGGTAGCGCTTATTATTGGTGGATTAGGGTTAATATCTACAGTAGTTCTTTTGATTGCAATTAATATTCAGAAGTGGACTCATTTGTTTACAATTATCTTCGGTTTGTATGTGCTTATCGTTTTTCTTTCCTTATTTTTAATCACCAAAGAAAAAGTTTTTAACCTAAATAAGACCCTTCCTGATAATGACAATCAACCCAAAAAACCGGATTAATTACCTTCTAATTTCATTTATAATTTTCGGAATATTTCAACTGTTTATTTTCTCTACAGAAACAGGAAAAACAATAAATTCAACTAAGAATAATACCCTAGACAATTATCAAATTATTAGTTTGAGCCCGCCAAGTCAGTTGAGCTTTGCTGGAGAAGAAATTCCACTTAGTCAACCTGATGTTTATGAAAGTTTAGATCGTGAAATACACGCCAACACCTATTTTCATTCCAATACAATCCTATACTTTAAAAGAGCAAATAGATGGTTTCCCACTATCGAAAAAATTTTAGCAAAAAACAATATTCCCGATGATTTTAAATACTTGGCATTAATTGAAAGTGGCTTACAACATGTGGTTTCTCCTGCGGGTGCTACGGGATATTGGCAATTTTTGAAAGAAACTGCAAAAGAGTATGGTTTGGTTGTAAACGATGAAATTGACGAGCGCTACCATGTTGAAAAATCTACTGAAGCAGCCTGTCGTTACCTCAACGATGCTTATAAAAAATATGGCAATTGGACTTTAGTCGCCGCATCTTACAATGTTGGAATGGCAAGAATAAGCAATGAACTCGACCGTCAAAAAACCAACAATTATTATGATATGCTGCTCAATCAAGAAACTGCTCGTTATGTTTTTAGAATTGCTGCGGTTAAAGAAATTATGAATCATCCTGAGAAATACGGATTTACTATTAAACCTGAAGATCTCTATCCCGAAATTGAGTATAAACTTATCCCATTAGACAAAGCCGTAGTTGATTTTGCAGAATTTGCTGCGGAGTATGATATAAGCTATAAAGTTTTAAAATATTTCAATCCATGGTTAAGACAATCATACCTCAAAAATCCCGCTATTGCTCCATTACAAATAAAAATTCCAGAGAACCCAAACTATAAGCTCAACAAATAGTTTATTCTTTTGAATGCCTCAGCTTAATTCGTAAGAGGTATAATTAATTTAAAAAAATGAGCACAACTTTTCAACAAGGGGTTTTAGAAATTGAGGGAGCAAAGGAGCATAACTTAAAAAATATTTCTTTAAAAATTCCTCGAGAAAAACTGGTAGTAATTACCGGTTTGAGTGGAAGTGGCAAATCTTCACTAGCATTTGATACCATTTATGCTGAAGGTCAAAGAAGGTACATTGAAAGCTTTGGTGCTTATGCAAGGCAATTTTTAGGAACACTTGAGCGACCAAATGTTGAACACATAAGTGGTTTAAGTCCTGTGATTGCAATTGAACAAAAAACGGTGAGCAAAAACCCCCGCTCTACTGTTGGAACCATAACTGAAATCTATGACTTTATGCGTTTGCTCTTTTCAAAAGTTGCAGATGCCTACTCCCATCAAAGTGGGGAAAAAATGGTAAAATATACCGAAAAAGAAATTTTACAACTGATTCTTACTTCATTTAATGAAAAAGTAATTTATGTGCTTTCGCCGATAGTAAAAGGTAGAAAAGGACATTACAAAGAGCTATTTAAAAGCATTCTCAAACAAGGGTTTTTGAAAGTCCGAACGGATGGTCAATTTCAAGACATTAGTCGGGACATGCAACTAGATCGCTACAAAACACATGACATTGAAGTAGTTATTGATCGTTTAATTGTTAATCAAGGCAATAAAAAAAGACTTTCAGATGCCATTCAACTCGCTTTGAAAAACAGCAAAGGAAATTTACTCATCGTAGAAAAAGATAAAGAATTAGAGCAAGGTCGCTTTTTTAGCAGAAATCTAATGTGCCCAACTTCCGGAATTGCTTATGACGACCCGGCACCCAATTCTTTTTCATTCAATTCTCCTTATGGCGCCTGTCCAAAATGCAATGGCCTTGGAGAAGTGAGTCAAGTAGATCGAAATAAAATTATACCTAATCCGAAAAAATCCATCAAGCAAGGAGGAATTGTTCCACTTGGAGATTATTCTAGTAAATGGATTTATAGCCAAGTTGAAGTGATTTTGAAACACTTTGGATATAATTTAAGTAGCCCAATCGAAAAGTTGAGTGACGAAGTCATTAACACGGTTTTATACGGAACGAATGGTCCTCTTACAATTATTGAAAAAACGAATAGTTCTTCAAATCGATATGCTTTTAATTTTGAAGGAATAATTTCGTTTATCAGCCGACAACATCAAGAAAATTCAGGTAAAAAAATTACGAGATGGGCAGAGCAATTTATGAATAAAGTAAATTGTGAAGAATGTGGCGGTGCTCGACTTAAAAAAGAATCGCTATTCTTTAAAATTGATGGAAAAAACATAGCCGAATTAGCCAGTCTCGACATTGATGAATTGAATAGCTGGTTTGAAAATATTGAGAAAAAGTTCTCTAAAAGAAATCAGCTGCTATCAAAAGATATTTTGAAAGAAATCACCAATAGGATTAATTTTTTATTAGATGTCGGCTTGTCTTACCTCTCTCTAAATAGAAGTGCAAAAAGTCTTTCAGGCGGAGAAGCTCAAAGAATTCGATTGGCCACTCAGATTGGTTCGCAATTGGTAGGAGTGCTTTATATTTTAGATGAGCCTAGCATCGGTTTACACCAAAGAGATAATCATCAGCTAATTCAAGCCTTAAAGAATTTGCGCGATTTAGGTAATTCTATTATTGTAGTAGAGCACGATAAAGACATTATGCTTGCTGCAGATTACCTCATCGACATTGGACCTGCAGCGGGAATTCACGGAGGGAAAATAATTGCAAAAGGCTCTCCAGAAGAAGTAATGAAAAACAATACCCTTACTGCAAATTACCTCTCCGGAAAACAAGCCATTGAAATACCTAAAAAAAGACGCGCCGGTAATGGAAAGCACATTGAAATCATTGGCGCGAATGGCAATAATCTAAAAAATGTTTCTGTAAAATTTCCCTTGGGCAAAATGATTTGTGTGACGGGAGTCTCAGGAAGTGGAAAATCAACGTTGATTGATGATACCCTTTTCCCTATTTTAAACAATCACATCTACCGCAGCGAAAGAATTCCTAAGCCCTACAAAAGCATAAAAGGCATTGAACACATTGATAAAATCATTGAAATTGATCAGTCGCCAATTGGAAGAACACCAAGATCAAATCCGGTAACTTATACAGGAGTATTCTCAGATATTCGCAATTTATTCAGCATCATTCCCGAATCCAAAATTAGGGGATATAAGCCCGGTAGGTTTTCATTTAATGTAAAAGGTGGAAGGTGTGAAACTTGTCAAGGTGCAGGATTTCAAACCATTGAAATGAATTTTCTACCCGATGTTTATGTTGAATGCCCTGATTGCAGTGGCAGAAGATACAATCGAGAAACATTAGAAATCAGGTATAGAGGAAAATCAATTAGTGATGTACTCAATATGACTGTAAATCAGGCTGTAGAATTTTTTGAGCACATCCCTTCTATCTTGCAAAAAATTCGAACATTAAAAGAAGTTGGACTTGGCTATGTTCATTTGGGTCAGGCTTCAACAACGCTTTCAGGTGGGGAAGCACAAAGAATAAAATTAGCAAGTGAGCTATCGAAAAAAAGTACGGGAAATACTTTTTATATTCTAGATGAACCTACTACGGGACTTCATTTTGAAGACATTCGTATTTTATTAAAAGTTTTAAATAAATTAGTGGATTATGGAAATACGGTTCTTATAATTGAACATAATTTAGACATCATCAAAGTGTCTGACTATATAATTGATTTGGGACCTGAAGGTGGCAAAAATGGGGGAAATATCTTAGCAAAAGGAAACCCCGAAGCAATAATGAAAATTAAAGAAAGTTACACCGGACAATTTTTAAAAGCGGAATTGAATTATGGAAAATGAGGATAAAAAGAAGATTGAAGATAAAAGAATCAAAGATAAGTTTGCTGAAAAGCAATGGAATGAAATTAAGAGTAAAGATTCGTGGGCTGTTTTTAAAATTATGTCAGAATTTGTCAATGGATTTGAAACCCTCGCCAAAATTGGACCATGTGTTTCTATTTTTGGTTCAGCTCGCACCAAACCCGACCATAAATATTACAAAATTGCTGATGAACTCGCTTTTAAAATTTGCAAGAAAGGATATGGAATAATTTCAGGTGGTGGACCAGGAATTATGGAAGCTTCAAATAAAGGCGCTAAAAGAGCCGGAGGAAAATCTGTTGGATTAAACATTGATTTGCCATTTGAGCAAAGTAATAACCCCTATATTGACAAAGACAAATCGCTGCAATTCGATTACTTTTTTGTGCGTAAAGTGATGTTTGTAAAATATGCTCAAGGTTTTGTAGTGCTGCCAGGTGGATTTGGAACCCTCGATGAATTTTTTGAGTCACTTACTCTAATTCAAACACATAAAATCGGCAAATTTCCAATCGTTTTAATGAGCAAAAGTTTTTGGGGAGGATTAATTGGTTGGATGGAAGATGTTTTACTGAAAACGAACAACAACATCAATAAAGAAGACTTAGAGCTTTTTTATTTGGCAGATACAGTTGACGAAGCAGTTGAGTACATCGATAATTTTTATAAGAAATACACGCTTAAACCGAACTTCTAGCAAATGATTCAAGTCGCAATTGCCCGTTCAAGGTTCGTCTTAACATACTGAGAGCCGCCAAACTGGCTCTTTTGATATTCCTGCCACGGTCTTTTTCGAAAAGAAACTTCTTTGCAAAAACCCCTTCTTTTCCTGCAATTGCAATCCAAACGGTACCCACAGGTTTATCATCAGTGCCGCCATTTGGTCCTGCAACTCCAGAAGTTGCCAAAGCATAGTCGGTTCCTAAACTTAAACGTGCACCAACAGCCATTTGAATTACAACCGTCTCGCTAACTGCACCATAAGTTTCAATATCTTTAAAAGATACATTTAGTAAATTAGCTTTAAGTTCATTTGAGTAACTAACTATAGAACCTAAGAAATAATCTGAACTGCCCGATACTGAAGTTAATAAATGAGCAATATTCCCTCCCGTACAACTCTCTGCTGTACCAATCGTTATATTTTTTTTTCTTAATTCATTCCCAATTGCCTCCTCGACACTGATGTCATTTTCGCCAAAAATATATTGAGGAACGAGCTGGTACAATTCATCAATTCTGCGATCAACTTTTGATTTTAAGATTTCATATGCTTGTTCACCTTCCGCACTCAACCTCACTTTCACAATTCCCGGAGAGGGTAAATAGGCAACATGAATTTCGTCATATTCAAGTTGTGCTTCCCAGTCTTTAATTATTTCAACTAAAAATGACTCTCCAATTCCTTCAGTCATTATGGTTCTATGGTAAAGTTTCAGTTTTTCAACCTTTGTTTGAAGTCTAGGAATTACTTGATTCTCCATCAATCCTTTCATTTCATACGGAACACCGGGCATGCTCACATAAATAACTCCATTTCTCTCAAACCACATACCACTGGCTGTTCCCAAATCATTTCTCAGTATTTGGCAGCTTTCAGGCAAATCCGCTTGAGCTCGGTTAGACTCAAGCATTTGTCTACCTCTATCGGTAAAGTACTTTTCAATTCGTTCTAAAACCTCTTGATTTCGAACTAGTTTTGTGTTGAAATACTTGCAAAGTGTAAACTTAGTGATATCATCTTTAGTTGGGCCTAAACCACCTGTCATTAAGATAATTGAACTCCGCTTTTCGACTTCTTGTAGGGCTGCTAAAATTGCTTCTTCTGTATCAGCTATAGAATTTATCCTGCTAATTTTAAACCCGATAGCATTTAGTTTTTTTGCCATCCAAGCAGAATTAGTATCAATTGTCTGACCAATTAATAATTCATCCCCTATGGTGATAATTTCCACCTCCATCAATAAAAAAGCTACACGTTAAACGGTCTGTAATCTCCGGCTAATTGACCTTGAGAAAAACTTTGTAAAATTTGAATTGGAGTTACACTTAAAACAGGAGTTTTAGAATGATTGACAATTCTTTGAGCATAAGGCCCAATAAATAGACCAGTACTTGCTTCTTGCTCTGTCATAATAACAATTAGACTTGCATCAATCTTCTTTGAATGTTTCAAAGTCATTTCAGCAATGTTGTCACCATTCAAAATTTCACTTTCATAGTTAATTCCTTGGTTGTCAAAATGCTCTTCGATTTGTTTAATCTTCAAATTGAAAATATTTCTTTCTTCTTCGTGTTCCTCAGTAATTAAACCAACTAAGTGCACTTTAGAATTAAACATTTTCGCAAAACTTACAACTTGAGTAATCTTATCTCTTGTGTGTTTTGAACTATCAATTGGCACTAAAATTCTATCGTAGTTTGAAAGTTTAGCGTTTCCTTGAACAGTAAGAACAGGAACAGTTGAAGCTGTAACTGTTCTGTATGCATTACTTCCTAAAAAGAACTCTTCAAATCCGCTAACGCCATGAGTTCCCATTACTATTAAATCGGCTTTTGTTTCAATTGCTGCAGCTGCAATTTCTTTAGAAATACTGCCATCGCGAACTTCAATTTGATAAGAAATATTGAATTTTTGATTTAATTCATTCCCAATATTGTTCAACTCTTCAGTAATCAAATCCTTTGTTTCAGAATCATTTCGTTGATAACCCACAACATCAATATTTGGCAAAACACTCATGTTAAATGAAGTGTAAACATGCATCAAATGTAATTTAGCGTCAAACTTTTTACAGATTTGAGCAGCATGCTCTAAAGCATTTTTTGAGGTTTCGGAAAAATCAATTGGAATTAAAATTTTATTTAGTTCAAATGTTTCTTTCATAATAATTGAGTTTATGGTTTGATTTTATATAAATATTTTTTTTAATATCAACAAAATTAATTTCTTTTTAATTATTCACTAAAATTATTCATTTTTTACTATTCTGCCATCCATTTTTTAAAAAACTCTCCAATGAAATTGGTAGCTTCGTTCAATAAAATTAAAGAAATGATTCATCCTTCTGAATTGGTACTGAATAAAAATGGTTCCATCTATCACTTAAACCTTCATCCCAATGAAATTGCTTCAAAAATTATTGTGGTTGGAGATCCTGGAAGAGTAGCTTCTATTTCAGAAAAGTTTGATAAAATCGATTATAAAGCTGAAAACAGAGAATTTGTTACTCATACAGGAACTTTTAACGGTCAACAAGTTAGTGTTGTTGCCACAGGAATTGGAACCGACAACATTGACATTGTTCTGAATGAGTTAGATGCTTTAGTAAACGTTGATTTAGAAAAAAGAACTGTAAAGCCAGAATTAAAAAGTCTAGAAATTGTACGAATTGGAACTTGTGGTTCTATTCAAGAAGACATTCCTGCTGATGAAATAGTTGTTTCTTCACATGCCATCGGTTTGGATGGACTGTTGCATTTCTATCAATTTAAAGCAAACAGTTCAGAAAAAGAATTAATCCGTGCTTTTGCAAGTCAAACAAATTGGGATGCAGCATTAAATCAACCCTATTTAGTGGAAGGCTCCAAAAATTTAGTTTCAAAAATTGGAAAAGGCTATCACAAGGGAATTACCATTACCGCCAATGGATTTTATGCACCTCAAGGAAGAGCAATTAGAATTAAGCCTGCGTTTCCTGATATCAATGAGCGACTGCGAAAATTTGAGTTTGAGGGAACTCGAATCATTAATTACGAAATGGAAACCTCAGCACTTTATGGTTTGAGCAAATTAATGGGACACGAAGCCTGCACAGTTTGTGCTGTTGTTGCCAATCGCTATGCCAATTCCTTCAGCAAAAACTACCATCCTGTAATGGATCAGCTGATTGAAGAGGTGCTTGAGCGATTAACAAATTGAAGTGAATAAATAAAAAAACCTTCAAATCGAAAATACAAGCATTGGTTATCTTTGTTAAGATGGACAAAGTTGAAAAAATCAGTGCACTTATCAATTTACTGGATGATCCCGATCAGAACGTATTCAATCAAGTAAGTCAGGAATTATATGATCTTGGAAACGCAGTTGTCCCCGCTTTAGAGGATGCTTGGGAAAATTCTTTCAATGCATTGCTTCAAAGCAGAATTGAAGGCGTAATTCATCAAATTCAATTTCAAAGTGTCTTCAAGTCATTGCAACAATGGAAAAAAACACCTGAAAAGAATTTATTAGATGCGGCCATTATTATTGCCAATTACCAATACTCTGACTTAGATAGGACCTTTATCAATCAATTTGTCGATCAGCTTACTCAAGACATTTGGATTGAATTGAACTCCAATTACACCGCCATGGAAAAGGTGGGAATCCTCAACAAAGTGTTTTTTGAAATTTATGGCTTCACTGGAAACAAAAAAAACTTCCACTCTCCACGCAATTCATACATTAACAATGTTTTAGAAGTTCGAAAAGGCAATCCTATTAGTTTATCAATACTCTACTTAGAAGTTGCAAGCCGATTAAAATTGCCCATTTATGGGGTTAATTTAGCCGAGCATTTTGTGCTTGCTTACACCGAATTGCCCTTGAATTTTATTGAAACTGTTAGCAAAGAAAATATTCTATTTTACATCAATCCTTTTAACAAGGGAACACTTTTTCAATACAAAGAAATTGAGGTTTTTCTTAATCAACTTAAAATCGAAAATCAAGAAAAATTTTACCTGCCTTGTGACCACTTAACTGTAATCAATCGATTGTTGAACAACCTTATTTTCTGTTACAACAAAGCAGGATATAATGACAAAGTGGAAGAAATAAAACTTTTGAAAAAGGCGATTAGTTAGCTTTTCTTCTAGAATTAATCGCTTTCATGCTCACAATAAAATGCGTTAATCGATCTTCGGAATCTAAAACCGGATTCATGCTAAATCGGTTGTAAAAAACAGTTCCATTCTTCTTTTTACTGTAGATTCTACCTTCAAATTTTGTAATATTTCGGATGGCTTTGAAAAACTTTTCCTTTTGCTTTGGCTCAGTTCGTTCATCGAAAAGCATGTCTGAGTAAGGTGCTTTAAAAAGGTCGAACTTCCCTCCAATAACTTCATGTGGTGTAAATCCGCTTAAAGCATAAAACGCTTTATTCGCAAATAAGAGTTTTTTGTGAATGGGGTCAATAATAACAACTGCTTCTTTAATTTGCTCAATTGCCAAATTGCGCAATTTTAATTTATCTTCTAATTGCTTTTGGCGTTGAATTTTAGTTGCATAAATAACATATCCTTCAACCTGAGGATGGTATCGATAATCCTTCACTCTAATGGCAAAGAAATCTCTTTTTTCATCTGCATCAATAAATTGACAATCAATTCCAATTCCTTTTCTCGATTCTTCTTCACTAGCTCTCAAGGCTGCCCTAAAAGCAACCCATTGATTTACGGGAATAATTTTTTTAATATTGGTGCCCAGTAACTTAAATGGTTCATACCCCAAAACAGTTTTTAAGGCCGTATTTACATACCTCATTTGACCATCTAACGTTAAAACCATGATGATTTCTTGTGAGCCTTCATTTAAGACATTTTGCAATTCACTCACATTACTTTCAGAAATAACTTTCACTTGATTTTCCAAATCAGGCAGGGAAGTACGAGCAATTCGCAAACCCGATTGTTTTAGAAGCTCTGTTTTATTTACCATGATTGAAAAAATTAATTAGGCAATAGCTTACGATTTACTTCAATAAAAGTTTATATCCGGGAATTTCATCAAATTTAAAGCAAAAAACTTATCTTTTCGCCTTGATTTTAAAATTATGAGCGAAACCACTGCATACATTACGAACGACGCTGTAGTTCTTGGAATACTATTAGTCCTTTTGGCATTAATTTTTAAGACAGCAACGAGCACTTCCAAATTTTGGTTGAAGTTTTACAAATTTATTCCTGCCTTATTGCTTTGCTATTTCTTGCCCTCGGTGTTAAATTCAATGGGAGTTATTTCTGGTGATGACTCTAATTTGTATTACGTGGCCTCTCGGTATTTATTGCCAAGTAGTTTAGTTTTATTGTGCTTGAGCATAGACTTAAAAGGCGTAATTGGCTTAGGTCCAAAAGCATTGATCATGTTTTTTGCAGGAACTTTGGGCATTATTTTAGGAGGTCCAATTGCAATACTTGCAGTTTCGGCATTTGCTCCAGAAATTGTTGGTGGAAGTGGCCCCGACGAAGTTTGGCGGGGTTTAGCCACTGTGGCCGGTAGCTGGATTGGAGGTGGTGCCAACCAAACAGCCATGAAAGAAATTTACGGAACAAGTGATGCCTTATTTTCTGCCATGATCACTGTAGACGTAATTGTAGCAAATATTTGGATGGCCTTTTTACTAATTGGTGCTGGTGTCACTAAAAAAATTGATGGATTCCTAAAATCTGATACTTCAGCAATTACTGCACTGAAGGAAAAAGTGGAAAACTATAGCAGCAGCATTTTAAAGCCAACTTCCTTCCCAGACATAATCATTATCGCTGCCATTGCATTTGGAGGAACTGCTATTGCACATTTCGGTTCAGATTTCATTACACCATTTATGGAAAGTAAAAAGGAATTCTTATCTGAATACCGTTTAACCTCCATGGCAAGTAGTTTCTTTTGGATTGTGGTGATTGCGACAATTTTGGGATTGGTTTTTTCCTTTACCAAGTTGAGACAATACGAAGGCGTTGGAGCTTCAAAATTTGGAAGTGCCTTTCTTTACATATTAGTTGCTACCATTGGAATGAAAATGGATGTAACTGCCATCTTTGACAACCTTGGACTTTTTGTTGTAGGATTAATTTGGATGCTGGTTCACGTCATTGTGCTTTTAGTCATTGCGAAATTGATCAAAGCTCCATTTTTCTTTGTAGCAGTTGGTAGTCAGGCAAATGTGGGTGGAGCAGCTTCTGCACCAATTGTCGCTTCAGCTTTTAGCCCTGCATTGGCACCTGTTGGCGTTTTGTTGGCAGTTTTTGGTTATGCAGTTGGAACTTTTGGGGCAATTTTTTGTGCACAATTAATGCAAGCTGTTTCTCCGTAAAATCAAAATTCTTACATTTAGATTTTAAACACCAATACACCAAACCTTATGAAACTAATCGTTAAAATTTTTGCAAATACACTTGCAGTGATCCTTGCCGCTTATCTTTTGCCTGGCATTGAAGTTAAAGACTTTATGAATGCCGTTTTAGTAGCTATTGTTTTAGCTGTTTTAAATAGTGTTCTAAAACCAATTCTAATCATTTTAACCATTCCAGTTACTATTCTCACTTTGGGACTTTTTCTTTTGGTCATCAATGCACTCATCATTTTATTGGCCGGTTATCTCGTTAATGGTTTTCAAGTTGATGGCTTCTGGTGGGCATTATTATTTAGCATTGTGATGACAGTTATTATGAGTATTTTTAATGGCTTAGAAAAGTCTTCTGAGAAAAATCAATAATCAATTATGGACTACAAAACTCCAATGTTTAAAGACAATGAACTAAAAGACAAGGTCATTTTAGTTACTGGTGGTGGCACCGGATTAGGTAAATCAATGAGCCGCTATTTCATGCAACTAGGCGCCAAGGTAATTATTGCTAGTAGAAAAAAAGAGGTGGTGGACCAAACCGCAGAAGAATTGCGAGAAGAAACAGGAGGAGAAATTTTAAGCTTGGTGTGCGATGTCCGAAAGCCCTTGGAAGTTGAAAAATTGATTGAAGCAGGGATTAAAGAATACGGTCACATCAATGGATTGGTGAACAATGCTGCCGGAAATTTTATAAGTCCAACGGAGCGACTTTCTCCAAAAGCATTTGATGTTATTGTCGACATAGTTTTAAAAGGGAGTTACAACTGTTCTTTACTGCTTGGTCAGTATTGGATTAAAGAAAAAATTGCCGGGAATGTATTAAACATTGTCACAACATATAGCTGGACAGGTTCTGGTTACGTGGTTCCTTCGGCAGTTGCAAAGGCAGGAGTGCTTGGCTTAACAAGATCTTTAGGAGCTGAATGGGCAAAATACAAGATTAAAACGAATGCCATTGCTCCAGGGCCATTTCCTACTCAAGGAGCATTTAGTCGCTTGTTTCCTGAAGGATTGAAGGAGAAAATAGATCCATTAAAAAGAATTCCGCTTAACCGTTATGGCGACCATCAAGAATTAGCCAATCTTGCAGCTTACCTCATGTCTGATTTTTCAGCCTATGTAAATGGTGAAGTAATTACCATTGATGGGGGCGAATGGTTATATAATGCAGGTGAGTTTACCGGCTTAGACGCCGTTCCACAGGAAATGTGGGATTACATTGAAAAGGAAATTAGAGGAAAGAAGAAGGATTAGCTAATTATTTATTTTAATCAATCAAAATGAGTTTAATCTTGTTATCATAAACAAAAAAACCATCGTCAGATTGATTAAAGTTGCTTGGGATCCCATTTATGTTCACCCGTTACCAGAGAACCATCGTTTTCCAATGGAAAAATACGAGCTCTTGCCGCTGCAATTAAAACATGAAGGAACTTTAAACGACGCTAACTTTTTCAAGCCAAATCCTATTAGTAAAGAAAATTTATTGGCTGTTCACACTTCACAGTATTGGGAAGATTTGGTCAATCTCAAATTAGATCGAAGGGCTCAATTAAAAACAGGTTTTCCTCACTCAAAAGAACTGATAGAAAGAGAATTATTTATCACTGGAGGAAGTTTAGAGGCTTCTCTGTTTGCATTGAAATACGGAATTGCCTTCAACATTGCTGGAGGAACGCACCATGCGTTTGCTGATCACGGCGAGGGTTTTTGCTTATTAAACGATGTGGCAATTAGTGCTACTTATCTTTTAAATCAACAACTTTCAAAACAAATATTGGTAGTGGATTTAGATGTCCATCAAGGCAATGGTACTGCAAAAATATTTGAAAACGAAAAACGCGTATTTACCTTTAGCATGCACGGTGAACACAATTATCCGCTTAGAAAAGAAAAGTCAGATTTAGACATTCCACTCCCTGATAAAATAAATGGACAAGATTACCTTCAGCTATTGCAAGAAAATTTGCCAGAACTAATAAAAAAAGTAAATCCTGATTTTATCTTTTACCTATCGGGTGTCGATATTCTAGCTTCAGATCAACTTGGGCGTTTGAAAGTAAGTATAGAAGATTGTGCAAAACGCGATGAAATCGTGCTGCAATTGGCTAAAGAAAATGAAATTCCTGCAATGATAAGTATGGGAGGCGGCTATTCAAAAGAAATCAACTACATTGTTGAAGCTCATGCAAACACATATCGCATAGCTTCAAAACTGTGGGAAGATTAGTATTAAATCCAAATATCGTCCAAAAAGGCAATCATGCCTTTGGCCCTGTCAAATTCATGATTCTCGTAAACAACTTTCTTTTGAACCCCGAAGCTTCTTTCGAGTTTTTCTTCATCTGTCCACTTTTTGCCATTGCGAAGTAAATCTTCAATTTCTTCTAAAAACTCCTTGTCCTTGACCTTTTTTAATAATGCAATGATGGTCTTTCTCTGTTGAACTATGCTCATAGTATTCAAAAATAGCAATTTATAAAATTCAAATATAAACCAATTTCGCTTTTTTTTAACTTAGGGAAATCATTTTTTTGGCAATTGCCCAATTAGAAAGGGTTGGTAGCGTGAACCGTTAATTCAGGAATGTAACCGCGACTGTCCATTTCCAAGGCTGAAACTGTAGCAAGTGCGATTTCATTTGGTCTTAGTTTATTTTCCTCTTCTGCTCTTTCTTTTCTGTCAGCTTGATTGAAGGCTGTCGTCACATAGCTTGGATTGATATTCATCACCCGCACATTCAATTTTCTCAAATCAGCCTGCCAATTAAAACTAAGCCCTCTCAAAGCAAACTTTGAAGAACTGTAAATTGTTCCTCCTTCATATCCGTTCAAGGCAGCTGTGGAAGCAATGTTTACTATGTTTCCAGATTTTTGCTTCTTGAAAATAAGTGCCGCTTCTTTGGCCATCATGGCTGCTCCAAAAACATTGACATCGTAAATTCTGCGCATTTCATTGATGTCTAACTCATCAATTGGTTTTCTAGCAGTGCCAATCCCTGCATTGTTGATCAAAACATCTAAACCTCCAAGTTCTTTGATTGTAAATTGATACGTTGCTTTCACATCTTGTTCATTTGAAACATCTGCGTGAAAATGAATTGCTCCGATTTTTTTGGCAACTTGATTCAATTTAGCTTCATCTCTACCGGTAATGATCACCTTAGCTCCTTTTTCAAGCAGTAAAATTGCCATTGCTTTACCAAGTCCTGAAGTTCCTCCAGTTATTATTATTCGTGCATTTTTTAATTCCATAATTTCTCGATTTTAGCTTTAAAAGTAAGCAGAAAAAAACAGCTTTGAAGCTAAACCCCAAAGCTGTTTTCCCAACTTAACAACAAAACAATTAAAATGAAAATAAATAATTATTCATCTCAGCTTTAAAAAACGCAATAGATTTAATATTATTTTGTGAGCTCTATTAGATTATGCTCAACTTTGCATTTTTTTAAACTAGTATGGAAATTTATTTAACCTTCGCTCTTCTCTGCTTCACTTCTTTTATCACCTTGATGAATCCCTTGGGAATCATGCCCATCTTTCTTTCAATGACCAACTCATTGAACAATGTGGAAAGAATGCAAACAGCTAGAAAAGCAAATGTTGTCGCCTTTTTTACAATTATTGCATTCGCTTTTTCTGGTCAATTGTTGTTTAAATTTTTTGGGATTTCTGTCAATAGTTTTAGAATGGTTGGAGGCATCATATTTTTTATGATGGGCTATGACATGCTTCAAGCTAGATTGGTGAAAGTAAAAATGGACAAAGAGTCTACTCGAAAAGTTTACATGAGTGATATTTCTATTACTCCATTGGCAATTCCTATGATTTGCGGACCAGGTGCTATTACAAATGCCATTGTTTTAATGGAAGATGCAAACGATGGCTATAAAATAGGCATTTTAATCGGAACAGTTTTTATCGTTTGTCTCATAAGTTTTCTTGTGCTTTGGAGCTCTACGAAAATCATCAAATTTCTCGGTGAAACTGGCAACAAAATCATGATGCGGTTAATGGGTCTAATCGTTATGGTGATTGCTGTCGAGTTTTTCTTTAGTGGGCTAAAACCAATTTTAATGGAGATCATCCATGGGAAAGCTTAAGATCCTTTTATATTTCCTCTTAACTTGCTGCATTGTTTTCATCATTTCTCACCTTGATTCTGTAAAATACGGTATTCAACAAGCTAGCGGACAGGTCAAAATTATTTGGAACACTGAGAAAATCGCTGAGCTAAAAAAAGATTCATCCATTTCAGACTCCTTGCTTAAAAAATTTGAACTGATTGATCAAATTAGAAATTTCGCAAGTGATTCCCTGGGATTGGAAGTTGGAACGAATTACACCACTTTTTACGATCAAAAAGGTGAAGCTATTTTATGGAATGTAACTGCCAGCAAAGCTTTTAAAATTGAAGCTTACAAATGGTGCTTTCCAATTGCTGGTTGTTTTCCTTACAAGGGATTTTTTAATAAAGAAAGAGCCTCAGCCGAAAAAAAGAAACTCGACCAATTGGGTTATGATACAGAATTAAGCGAAGTAAGTGCTTGGTCTACCTTAGGAATTCTCAGTGATCCTGTGCTTTCGTCTATGTTTAACCGCTCTGTCGGAAAATTAGCTGAGTTGATTATTCACGAATCAACGCATGCAACTATTTATTTAAAAGACAGTATAGAGTTCAATGAAAATTTAGCCAATTTTATAGGCAAAAAAGGGGCTGACAATTTTCTAATTGCCACTTATGGGAAGGAAAGTACAGAAAGAAAAAGCTATAAGGAACAATTAGAAAAAAATGAAATTTTTAAAAGTTATATGCGAAAAGCCATTGTAAAGCTAAAATCTAATTACGCCACATTGGATAGCAATTTAACTTATATCGAGAAAATGAAATACAAACAACAGTGGATTGATGAATTGAAGTTTGGATTAAAAAACACGAATTACTTTGAAAACGATTCCATAGCAAATGAGCGTTTGGCGAAATTTAATCCGAACAACGCCTATTTTACAGGCTTTTCTACCTATTCAAGTCAACAAGAGGGCATGGAATTGCTCTTAGAAAATGAATTTAATGGAAATTTAAAATCAATGATTCAAGCTGTTAAATTAAAAGGACTTTCTTTATTCAACTAACTATTATGTCGAAAAGTATCACCGAATCAACTAGTAAATACAATCATTTAGAAAAAATGAGTGTGGGAGAAATTCTCTCCAACATCAACAAGGAAGATAAAATTGTTCCTTACGCCATTGAAAAAGTCATTCCGGATATTGCCAAAATCATCCCAATAATTGTAGAAAAACTACAAGAAGGCGGCAGACTTTTTTACATTGGTGCAGGTACAAGTGGCAGACTAGGTGTTGTAGATGCATCTGAATGTCCACCTACATTTGGTGTTAGCCAAGATTTAGTGATTGGTTTAATTGCCGGAGGCGATCAAGCCATTCGAAAAGCAGTAGAATTTGCTGAAGACAACGAAGAATTAGGTTGGGAAGATTTACAGAAATACCATGTTTCTCCGTTAGATTTTGTGATTGGCATTGCCGCATCTGGAACTACTCCTTACGTTGTTGGAGCAGTGGAAAAATGCAAAGCCAACAACATACAAACTGCTTGCATTGTTTGCAATGATGATAGCCCTTTAGCTGCTGCAGTTGAATTTCCAATTGAAATTATTTTAGGCCCTGAATTTATTACTGGCAGCACCCGAATGAAAGCCGGTACAGCTCAAAAATTAATTCTAAACATGATCTCTTCGGCAGTAATGATCCGTTTGGGAAGGGTAAAGGGAAACAAAATGGTTGACATGCAGTTGAGCAACAATAAATTAGTGAAAAGAGGTATTCAAATGCTGATCAGTGAGTTGAATATTTCTTACGAAGAAGCTAAAGAGTTGCTTCAAAAATATGGCAGTGTGAGGAATGCGATTAGTAATTACTAATTACCAATGATTAATCTGTAATAGTTTAGCTTTTATAATTGTTGACTAAATGAGTTAATTCATTTCCCCTTCAAGTTTGAAAGCTTAAAAATTTAGTATTGTGTAACTTATATTACTTTCAGTACATTGGCAAGGTATTACCTTTGTTTTATCTAATCAACTTTACAAGAATGAAAAAATTCATACTATCAACTATATTTTATGTTGCAATTGGTGCAACTGCGATAGCTCAAAGTAGTTTCAACTATAGCATTGACTTAAATCCAATAACTATCAATAATTTTCCAGGACTTCACTCATTTGTTCATGCTCAACAAAACGGTAAGTGGCTTATAATTGGAGGGCGAAAAGACGGTCTACACGCTCGTCAGCCGTTCAATTCATTTCCAGCAAATCAAAATAACACAGATATTTATGTAATAGACATCAATAACAGGCAGTTTTGGTCTGCTTCAGTTAATGTTTTACCCACTTCTATCAAAGAGCAGTTGCAATCAACCAACATGACTTTTACTCAAGTAGAAGACACACTTTACATTATAGGAGGTTATGCTTATGCGCAAACGGCTCAAACACATAAAACATTCGACAACTTAAGTACAGTTATCGTTTCTAACCTTATTGATTCAATAATAAATAATGGTTCAATTGCCAATAGTTTTAAGCAAATCAGCGATACGGCTTTTGCCATATCAGGAGGTCACTTGAAATTCATGAAGAATCGACTTTATTTAGTAGGCGGGCATCGATTTGATGGAAGGTATAATCCCATGGGAGGAGCCTCTTACATTCAAAAATACTCGGATCAAATTAGAAAGTTTACAGTAAACAATAGTGGTAATCAATTGAGCTTTTCGAATTACAGCACGATTACGGATCCAGTTCATCTTCATCGAAGAGACTACAACCTTTTACCACAAATTTTTCCTAATGGAGAAGAGGGCTTAATGATTTCATCTGGGGTATTTCAGCGATCTGTTAATCTACCTTTTCTGTATCCGGTTATGATAAACGATTCTGCCATCAACCCAATTACATCATTCAATCAGTATTTAAGTAATTATCACAGTGCAACTACCGCTCTTTATGATAGCTCAGAAAATACTATGCATTCATTGTTCTATGGCGGAATGAGTCAGTATTATTACCAAAACGGTATTCTACAACAAGATAATCTGGTTCCCTTTGTAAAAACAATTAGCCGAGTTAGCCGAGACGCTTCTGGTCAGCTGCAAGAGTTCAAAATGAGCACAGAAATGCCTACTTTGAATGGAGCAAGCGCTGAATTTATTCAAAACCTAAACATCCCGCACTACAGCAACGAAGTGATTAAGTTAGATCAACTAATTAATGACACTACAGTTATTGGATACATTGTTGGTGGCATAGAAAGCCCAACTTTAAATCCATTTAGTAACAATCACACCAATACTACAGCTGCTTCCGCTACGATTTACCAAGTTTTACTTATCAAAAACCTAACAGCAAGCATTCAAAATATCAATGGAAATAATCCTTACACGATTCAGATTTTCCCAAATCCCCTTAAGGAGAAAAAGCTCAACATTCGCTTTTATTTGGAAAAAGTTGTCCCTGTAAATTACATTATTACCAATGTGACTGGACAAATTGTACAAGAAGGCAATCTAAATAATATAAAAACCGGAGACAATAATCTGAACATTAACCTTAAAAATGAAAACGTTAGTGGTCAACTTTTAAATGTGACTTTTATCTTCGATAACAGATATTACAGTTCGCATAAAGTAGTTGTTCCTTGATAGAATGTATAAATCTTAAATCACAATAGAGAATTAAATTATTTTCTATCAATCAAATATTCTATCCTTTCCCAACATGTCTTTTACATTTTCTATGTGCTGTATTTGAGTTTTCTTTCCCTCTCCATTTTTCACAGCTTCCTTAAGCACTCTAACCACTTCACTTTTATTAGCATACTGAGCAGGTTTATTGTTTTTCATAATCAACTTCATAACTTCTAAAACTCTCTTTGATTTTACAAGAAAAGTTCCATCGGGAACAAAGTTGATGTCTTTCAATTCACAATCACCATAAAACACAATGATCGAATAAAAGGGAACTGTTTCGAATTGTTTGTGCAATTTTTTTACATCACTTACATGCTTATTATTTTGCATAATGGGATTATAAAAACGAAACTTCTTTTTCCCATAAGCAAGTACTTGATTCCATTGAGACTTATAACCAGTTCCAAAAATCCAACCTTTATAATCTTTTACTTCAAATACAATAATGCCAACTTTTGTAGCAACAACTAAATCAATTTGAGAAAAGTTGCCCATACTCTTTTTTACATACAAATCATGAAAGATTGTTTGTGCTGGAATTCTATTTTTTAAAAGTTTTAATACCAAATCTCTTTCTGACTTTGTACCTCTATTTGGTTTAGTAACTTTTCTCAATAACCTTATGTCTCTTATCTTAAGAGAAACTGGAAAGAAAACTATTAAGAAAAGCACAGCAATAACAATCCTTATCATAAGCTATAATAATTTAGCATCTTATCACTTGTAGATTATTTCTTTTTGGCACAAAATGCCCATATAAAAACAAAAATCCACAGCGCTATTGTCCAACCCCCAAATAGATTGACTAGAAATATCAAAAATGTAGCTGTTGCGTTTCTGCCAGAAGCAATGATTGTTGGCAAGAAATAGATAAACAAAGCGAAAATGCCAATTGCGATAAGAAGTAGTAGTTCCATTTTATTCTTGGTTTGTTATTCTATTGAGACTTAGCCTGAAAATACTTTTTTTGGCTTTCCTCAATTACCAAATATACTAATTAGGATTTTTTGATTCTTATCTGCTTCTTTTCAATTTTATAAATGATTTATTCAGGAATAGGGTATACAGGAACTGAATAAATAGAACTAATTCCATCATCGGTATATAATGCATCAACTCCCATAATAACTTCAGAATTATTAATAATTTGATAGAAAGCATACCTCATAGTTTGCGTTTTATCAAACCTGCTTAACCTAGAATTTCTAATTACATTATCATGCAACTTAATTTTTTCTACAAATGAATAACCATCTTTCAATACGCTTGAAAGAACTTCATTTTTCTTTTTTTCAAACTCTTTTAAAGTTGAGACTTGGAAATTTTCTTGAAAATACTTTACCATCTTCTTTTAAATTAGTTAACGTTTTTATAAATTATGAAGGATCCTTATTTGAGTCCCTATATTAACTATAGTTACACGAAAAAAAACTTTTATACTAAACGATAAAAATTAACACAAGTATCAGTCAACATATTTTCAGGTTAGTCCCAAAAAATCAATAGTTTATAAAATATCAGCGTTATAAAAATAATTTATAAGTTATTTCAGTAAGCTGATTAAAAAAACATTTCAACCAAAATAAACCTACCTCCATTTCCAAACCCCTCCAACTCAGAAATCCTTTACTAATCCCGATAGTGATTTTTGTTGTCGAATAAATACTCTTTAAAATCTACATCGGCATTATACTTTTAGAATTGCGTTTACAGCATTAGAAGTTTTAAATGGTATAACTTTGTAGTTCTAAACTCACACCCAAAAGTCTGTTCTGCATGCATGCCATTGAGCCACATTTTAATTGGAGAGATTATTACATCGCAGAACGAGATCGGAGGTCTCCTTTTTATGGTCGTGAGTACAGTGAATTTGAATTTACACATGCCATTTACGATCACCTCATCCACCCTCAGTGGGATGAAATAGAATCTCCAACTTTATTCATCAAAATCTTAATGGCCGATTATGATTCTGGCTATGCAATTATTGAATTAATTGGAGAATGGAATGATTTACTGCACAACGATATCATGTTTTTTAAGCGCAACATCATTGATGAATTAATCGCTGAGGGAATTAATAAATTCATTCTAATCGGAGAAAATGTCTACAATTTCCACTTTTCAGACGATTCGTATTATGAAGAGTGGTTTGAAGAAGTAGAAGAGGGATGGATTGCATTCGTCAATTTTCGAGATCATGTGATGCAAGATTTTCAAGAAGCAAACATTGATTACTACATGGTGAGCGGAGGAAAATTAAGAGAATTAAACTGGAGAGCTTATACTCCTCAAAATTTGTTTGAAAAAGTAGAAAAGTTGGTCAATTTAAGGTTGCAGGCCTAATGTCAACTGCTCTATAAATAAACCCACTTAATGTCCCTTAACTTCTTATTAATTTAAAAGCACTTAAAGTTGCATTTCTTTCAAATCCCTGTACAAACCATCTTCAATACTGGCCAATTCCATGTGGGTTCCACTTTCTACAAGTTCTCCATCTTTCAGCACCAAAATTCGATCTGCTTTTTGAATGGTGGATAAGCGATGTGCAATCACCAATGAAGTTCTGCCTTTCATCAAAGTTTCCAAAGCTTCTTGCACCAATTTTTCAGACTGAGAATCCAATGAACTGGTCGCTTCATCTAGAATTAATATTTTAGGATTTTTCAAAATTGCCCTGGCAATCGCTATTCTTTGTCGTTGCCCACCAGATAACTGAACACCTCTTTCTCCAACAATCGTTTGCAAGCCTTCGGGAAAACCTTTTATAAACTCTAAAGCATTTGCCAACTTCGCCGCTTCAATTACTTCACTTTCTTTGGCATCTGGATTTCCATAAAGAATGTTTTCATAAATACTCCCGCCAAATAAGATTACATCTTGAGGAACAATTGCCATGGAGTTTCTCAAATCGCTGAGTCCATAGTCTAAAATAGATTTACCGTCAATGCTAATTGTTCCTTCCGTCAATTCATAAAACCGCATAATTAAGGCAGTAATGGTTGTTTTTCCTGCACCAGATGGTCCAACCAATGCAACTTGTTCTCCACTGTTTATGGTAAAACTCAAACCCTTTAATACAGGGATATCCGCTCTACTTGGGTAAGTAAAAGATACCCGATCAAACACAATTGATGCTTTTTCAATGGTTGAACTCGGTTTGGAAACTTCCTCTTCTTTTGCTTCATCAAAGATTTCCAACAAATTTTCAGTTGCTCCAACTGCTTTTTGTAGCTGAGAATACAAATCGGCTATACCACCCAAAGAAGCTCCAACAAAAACAGAATAGAGAATAAAGGTAAATAAATCACCAACACTCATTTGTCCCGCTTGAACCAAAACAACTCCATACCAAATAACGGCTACAATGGAACCGAACAAACAAAAGATGATAAAAGAAGCAAAAGCTCCTCTCCACATGGCTCCTTTTAAAGCAATGCCAATTACCTCATCAGTTTTTTTGCGGTAGCGCATGTATTCAAAAGATTCATTGACGAATGCTTTTACAGTTGCAATTCCTTGTAAAGTTTCTTCAACAATTACCGTTGAATCAGCAATTTTATCTTGGGCTTCTTTAGACAATTTTCTAATTTTTTTTCCAAAAAGAACTGCAACAACAATCACCACCGGCACCAAAGCCAACATCAACAAGGTTAACTTTCCTGAAATATAAGTCAATAAGGTAACTCCTATTAAAATGATTAGAATTTGTCGAATAAATTCAGCAATTGTTGTGGTGAGTGTTTCTTGCAACAAGGATATATCAGAAGAAATTCTACTGGTTAACTCTCCTACTCTGCGCTCGGCATAAAACGACATTTTTAAGCGAATCAATTGCTCATAAGTTGCTTGTCGCAAGGATGCTAATGTTTTTTGAGTAACAATGGCGAAAAGATATATTCTGAAGTAAGAAAAAATAGCATTTAGAAAAAATACCCCCAAGAGGAGTAAAGCTATTTGATTGATGTTTTCGATAAAATCCTGATTGGCTGCATCAACTAACTGTCCGCTTAAATAAGGGAAAACCATGGAGGCCAAACTGCTGAGAAATAGGAAAACTAGTCCCAAAGAGAAAGTTCCCATGTAAGGTTTCACGTATTTGAATAATCGCAAAGACTTTTTTAGCGATTCTTTGGTAATTTTTACTTTTGGAGCACCTTCCTCACTTGTCTTTTTTCTTCCGAACTTTGCCATTTATCAATACTTTAGGCAAAAGTAACCAATCGTTCAATGATAAATTAAAAAAAACTATTTAGAAAAGTTGATAAAGTAAAAAAATAACTACTTTTGCACTCCGTTTTTAATTTAAGAACATAACAATTATGAAAAGGACCTACCAACCTTCCAAAAGAAAAAGAAGAAACAAACACGGATTCAGAAGTAGAATGGCATCTGCTAATGGAAGAAAAGTTCTTGCAAGAAGAAGAGCAAAAGGAAGAAAAAATGTTTCCGTTTCTGACGAAGCGAGAAGCTAGAACAATATAACTTATTTTAAGGGGTATCGAAAATTCGATACCCCTTTTTTTGTGCTCAAAATCCTACCTTTGAAAAAACAAGAAAAAATGATTCGAGTAGCAATAAATGGCTTTGGTAGAATTGGTAGAATGAGCTTGAGAGCAATGCTCAACAAAAAGAACATTGAAGTAGTAGCAGTTAACGACTTAGCCGACACCAAAACATTGGCGCACCTTTTTAAATACGATTCTGTTCATGGCAAATTTGATGGGACAATTGCAACAACAGAAAAAGGCTTAAAAGTAAATCAACAAAGCATTCATTTTTTTCAAGAAAAATCACCTGAAAATTTACCTTGGAAAGATTTAAATATTGATGTTGTAATTGAAGCAACGGGGTTATTTCGTGACAAGGCAAGTGCAGGAAAACACATAGAAGCCGGTGCTAAAAAAGTAATTATTTCTGCTCCAGCAAAGGAAGACAGCATAAAATCAGTGGTTTTGGGAGTGAATGACCACATTTTAGATGGCAGCGAAACCATTATTTCCAATGCTTCATGCACCACTAATTCCCTAGCTCCATTGGTCAAAATTCTAGATGAGCTTTGCGGAATTGAAAGCGGTTACATTACAACCATTCATTCCTACACTGGCGATCAACGATTGCACGATGCACCACATCAAGATTTGAGAAGAGCTAGAGCTGCGGCAGTTAGCATTGTACCAACAAGCACAGGAGCGGCAAAAGCAATTACTAGAATTTTCCCTCATCTAGATGGCAATCTCGGAGGAGCAGGTATTCGAGTTCCAGTTCCAGATGGTTCTTTGACTGATTTTACCTGCATGGTAAAAAATCCCGCTGACATTGAAACCGTTAATCAACGTTTTAAGGCTGCTTCTGAAAATGAATTGAAAGGTATTTTGGAATACACCGAAGACCCCATTGTATCGATTGATATTGTGGGCAATATCCATTCCTGTATTTTCGATTCCAAACTCACTTCCGTAATTGGTAATTTGGTAAAAGTAGTCGGTTGGTACGACAATGAAATTGGCTATTCCGAACGATTAGCTGAGTTGGTTGAAAAAGTTGGCTAAACACTGAGTTTCTTTCTCCACTTATTCGAAGCTTGGATGATTAAAGGCGTACCAATAACAGTTGGTAGAAGCCACATGATCCAAACAGGTTGAACATTGCTGTTGACCAACAAAAAAGCAGTTGTTGTAGCAATAAATGAACCGCCCATTCTACTGATGTGATCAAGCAACCAAGCATTTTTCACAAACTTCTTCTTCCGCATTTTAATGGCATCATTGACCGTCATGCTAAACAATAAACCGCCAAAAACTAAAAGCATGGGTGCAGCTCCAACAAATCCTTTTTGTGACAAGATTAATATTCCCCAAATCAGCATAAGCATCGAAACCGATAAAGCCAAGAGGTTTGCACTCCAATCGAGATAGTTAGGTGTGATTGCCTTTTTATAGCGCAACACTCTTTTGCCAGTAAAAGCCATGTAAAAACTGAAAACCGCTATTGTTTGTAGAAATACATTTCCTCTATAAAGTCCAACTAATAAACCGGTTAGCGTAACAAGCAACATGCTCCAAAAGTAAATGCTTCCACTAAGAATATGCTTTTTTTGCCCCTTTTTGGTAAAAATGGCACCTAAACCGCTTAGTAAAGCAATTCCTCCTGATAAAACGTGCACGAATAAAGTAATTTTTATAAATTGTTCCATGATTTTATTTATTGAGTTGTTTGAAGATTTTATGTCGTTGAGGGTAATAAACCAATTGAATAAAATTAAATTCAAGTCCTTTTGAAGTATAGTTAAAGCCTTCTGTTTTGTAATTAAAATTTGGAGTATAGCGAAGATTGGTTCTCAAAATAATATGATCGCTTTCTGTGAAACGAATGTCCCAGCCAAATACCAACCCATAACCAATATGCGATTCTCTCAATTCTGTAATTTTTTGACCGTAATCGGTTTCATTTAGGCGGTAAAAATCTTGGGAAATAGATGGTCCAACGAAAGGTACAAAGCCATGATAATCGCCAATAAACTTAAAAGCTTCTAAAGCAATTGAGTGCTTATTGAGTTGATAATTATAATTATACGCTTGCTCTTCTTGCTTTAGTGGACGGTAAGAAACTCTCAAATAACCATCCAATTTATGATGGTAAAATCCTATGCCCACCTCGGGGTGAATTGCTCCTTCAACTTCCTCATTCAAAAACTTCTTTCTGGAAGCATGCTCCGTCTTTTCTAATGGAATTAAAGCTGAAAGCCCAATTCCAATAGAAAAGGTATTTAGTTTTCCTTCCTTTTCTAATTGATTTTTCATCTTAGCATAAAACTGTTTTGTACTTTCCTTAGAATAACCCGCAGAAAAATCAAAAAGCTTTTTGTAGCTAATTGATACCGAAAAAGGAGATACTTCTACTTCTTGAAAATTGTTTCGATCATAATAAGCATCATAAGTATTATTTGGGAAATACCTTAATTCCAAACCAATCAATTTTCTGTTTTTGTGCGTGTAGACCAATCCTCCTTCAAAAAACCATTGCCAATTGGTATACAATTGACTTTCGCCATTGCCGCCATTTTGTCGGTATTCCTTACTATTAAATCCTACACCTAAAAATGGTCGAACCCTATTTTGCTTGAGTTGAAATGGAATTACTCTAAATCCTGTTAGAACATCATTAGAAATTGATGCTTTTTTATTTCCATCTAACCGAAAATTAGCAAGTGGAAAAGAAATATAAAAATCAGCACGATTCCAGAAATGAGTACCTCCTATTAGAAAACGAGGACTGATTGAAGATGGTAGTTTATGTTCTTCTATATTTCCTTGATTGTCTAAAACGCTAAACTTGTTATGCTCTAAATTTAATTCACTTTCAAAACCAAAATAAGTGGCTGCAAATCGATAGCGGTCTTTTTGGGCACTTGCACTATGGAAAACAAAAGTTAGAAAAGCAAAAAGTAGAATTCGGTTCATAGAATAAAATTTTGATGAACCAAAGAAAGGCTGTTATTTTATCGAAATCAAAAAAGGATGATGTATGTCAAGCATTTGTGATGAATGACAAGTAAGATGCAATTCGCCAACAAATTTGTGACGAATGACAAACTAAGAATTGCTTTTAAGTTGTGTTTTTATTTCAGAAACATATGCTCTAGAAACAGGTATTTCCAATTCCGAAAAAATATCAAAGTGTAAGGTCAATCCTTGAGCATTTCCTGAAAAAGACGCAATTTCTTGAAGATTGACTAAATAGCTACGATGACATTTTACGATAAATGAAAAATCTTCTAAACTGCTTTCCATTTCTTTGAGGGTATTTCTCAATATCGAGCGTTTCAGTTTATTTTCATTGTTAAAATAGACCTCAACGTAATTTTCTACGGACTTTATGGCAAGTAAATTCGATAGTTCAAGTACTAAATTCTCTGTCTTATTTTTTGAAGGTAATTCAACGCTATTTTCATTGCTTAGCTTTTCAGTGTTGATAGTAGCATTTAAATCTACAGCTTCATCAATTGCTTGTTTGAGTCGCTTGTTATAAACTATGAAAGTGCTAATACTAACAGGAAAAATACCAACTGCTAAGGTGATACCTTGATAAACTAAAAACGCTTTGAATGAAGGGTTTAAAAATCCCAAATACACTGAATAAGCCAAGTTCACAAAGCCGATTAAAAAAAACATCCACAATGTATAAATAATGTTTTTTCCAACTGTCCAATTTCTTTTACAAAACCAATTTGGAAATACTAATGAAACAAATGTATTGCTTAAAATAAGCGATAAAGTTGTAATTCCTCCATATCCTAAAAGCTGAAAGATTTTTTGATCTGATTGATAATTACTGAGTCCAAAAGGTTGAAAAATTTGAAGGAAGATGAATATAAAAAGTCCGAAAAAAAAAGCATTCACAATTGTCTTTTTCCTAGAATTTTCAAAAGGATATGCCTGCTTCAAGATTGAACGCTTCATGAAAGCGAAGATAAGTGAAAATGTGATTCCTTTTTTCAAGCAAACTTGAAAAAATAGAAAAAAATTAGTAAATAATATTCAGCATCAATATTGAGAATGAGTCCTTTGAATGCTATAAATTTTATAGAAAAAAGTTATTATTTGAATAGCTAACAAAACTAAAATGGATAGCCAATTGCAATATTTAATACTGGATCTTTTCCGAAATCTTTGAATACCCATCTTTCCCCTTCTGGCAAAAATGGTTTTCTCAGAGGAAATCCTAAATCCAGTCGAATTACAAAAAAGTCAGGGTCGATACGCAAGCCAAAACCTGTACCTACTGCCATTTCTTCTAAAAATTGATTGCTTCTAAAATCGCCTCCTGGTCGCAGGGGATCTTCATTTATTAACCAAATATTTCCTGCATCTACAAATACAGCGGCTTTATAAATGCTATAAATATCAAAACGATACTCTGTGTTAAATTCCAATTTAATATCACCAGATTGGTCGATAAAAATATTTCCATCAGAAGATTCTTCACTTCTTCTATAAGTTCCCGGTCCTAATGAACGCGGCTGAAATGCTCGAATACTATTTCCGCCACCAATAAAAAATTGCTTGATATAAGGTAGTGTATTAGCATTCCCAATAGGCACCCCTGCTCCAAATGTCAACCGATTGGCAATAACGCTTTTCTCATTGAATTTGATGTAATATTTAAAGGAGTTTTCCAAGCGAACGTATTGCGAAAAATTGATTCCGAAAAGCTCATAGTTTGTTTCCTCTCCAAAACTTTCGTTTTTAGAAACAGCGGTTAGCAATTGTGCCAAATTTCCCGAAACATCAACTGTTCCTTTGTAATAAAAGTTATTAGAGCTTTCCCCTTTCGTTATATTGTCGTAAATGAATGAATAAATACTCCCAATAATAAATTGTTCTTCGAAACTATTTCGCACCAACGGGTTTTCAGAAAGTATCTGATTAAAAGCATCACTTGAGTTTGCTAAGCGAACAAAATTGATAGCTACCGGATAGAGCTCATGGTGTTTGGTTGTTGTTTCTCTCCATTTATAGCCGTAAGACAAACTGAATGAGTTAAGTCGGTAATACTGCAGCCTGTTCAGTGTTCTAAACCCTAGTTTAAAAGTTGTGAATGGGGTGTATCGGTTATTAATGGTCTCCAAATTAATGGGCAATATAAAACGTGGAACATTAAGTTCTGTATTGATTCCAAACTCGTATGAATTCAATCCTGAGGTACTTGAAGAAAGCTGTGTTTCATATCCTCCTTCTATGTTAATTGAAAACATTTCAGCTCCTTTAAACATGTTTCGATCTTGTAAAGATGCTCGAAATCCAGGACCTGTAAACCCATTTGATTTTGTTGTTCCTAAAATCTCAAGGCGAATTGATTTTTTAATATTGGGCGTCAATTCAATGTGTGGAATTAATTTATTTGAACTGCTATCTAAACTGTATTTGATATTTACAAATTGAAAAACACCCAATCCTGTCAAGCGATTAATTGTATTATCGTGCGCTTTCTTCGAATAATTTGTTCCCGACTTTAATGCAATGGTTTGAGAAACAATATCAGGACGAATGCTGCTGTCTAGCATCAAATAATTGGTGCCGTTGAGATGGATGGTATCAGATGCAGCGTTGCTCTCACTATTTCTTAAATCAAAATTGGGGTAAAGATAAATCTCTCCCAACTCCTTGATGCTTAAATAATCTTTCTTAATATTCTTCTTGATATTAAGGTAAACATTCACTTTTCGATTACCTAAATTGCTGTCTACTTGAAAAAACAAGAAGTTTGGCTCAAAATAGTAGAACCCATCGTTTCTCAGCAAATCACTGATTCGATCTCTTTCGGCTTTCAATTGCTCTAAATTATAGTAATCTCCACTTTTAATGAGTTTATCTTCGCCCAATTGATTAATCCTCAACTCCAATTCAGTTTGAGCTTGAGGATAAAATATGCTATCAATTTGATATGCCTGATCCAGTTCAACGGTGTAAAGTACCTTCGCCGTTTTTTTTGCTTCTTTTCTTTTTATTTCGTAGCTCACTTTGGCTCTAAAATGTCCATTGTTATACAATCGATTGATCATCAATTTCTCAATCCGATCGGGATTTGTCGATTCCATGAGAACTGGTTTAGCACCCATCTTGTATTTTAACCAATGCCGTAACCCTTTCTCTTTTTTAGGCTCTTTGGTCACATTGTACAACCAAAGTTTAGGCCTGGCTATTCCAAAAAGCATTTGATTGGGTTCAGGATAAATCACCTCCTCTAATTCAGCATTTAAAGCAGAAGAAATTTTAAAATCTTCATTCTTTTGATACTCAATTTCAGCTCCAGTATAGAGTATTTCATTCTCTAAAAGGTGTTTTTTATTGTTGCAGGCAGCAAACAGCAGCAATATAAATAAAAACTGAAAATATTTTTTCAAAGCCTTAATAATCTGCCTCCTCTTTTTTTAGTCTTGCTTTAAATAAATCACTGAATTTCAAGAACTCCTTATTGTAGATAAAGGATGCTCCAGTCTCAATAAATTCACCTTCAATCAACCCTTCATATTCTTCATTTCGATAAATTTTAAAACGGTATTTTCCATCTTCAGTAATCTTATATTCTACTGAAACATCACCTGCCACAGCATTGCTTCTAGTTTGATCACTATCTTCAACGTTCAGATCACCGTCAATTTTTACAGTAACTCGCTCATCAAAGAGGCTTTTACTCAAAGATAAATTTAAATCAGTTGCTCCCTGAGCATCTCCGCCATCAGAGTATTCGTTGTATGAATCTACATTGAGCTCTACTTCAACTCCTTTTACATATTTGTCTGTCAATGAATTAAGTTGATTATTAAGTATTTGACTAACACTTTCTCTAGCAGCATAACTTCCTCCGCCACTACTGCCAAATGGATCTTGAGAATAAAAACGCTTAAGCACAATGAATGAAAACACTTGTTTATTCAACTCTGATTCATTTTGATTTAATTGATTCAACTTGGTTAAAATAGCTCCATCTACACTTGCTTTTTGATCATCCGGAAGTTCAATTTCAAATCGAATATCGGGTTTCATTATTTCTCCTCCCAGAATTAGAATAACATTGAATGGGATTCGTTTTTTATATTGATTCCGTTCAGCTTCCGTTAAATTAGATATTTGATTTCCAAGCAGTCCCAAAGGAGAGGTTTTGGCAGTATAAATCCCTTGAATATCCATTACTGCTTTTAAGGGTTCTCCATTCCAAACGAGTTTACTACCGGGTTTTAAATTGAACTGCCTCTTTACTAGGTTGTACAAGCGAATTTCATAATCTCCCTCAGTAATTTCATAAATTCCATTCATATTAATTCTACCAGAAGGATCAATGTCTAGCCGAACTTCTCCACCACCCTTCACCACTAAACGGTCTTCGGTGATTGGGTCAATAATGATGGTGAGTTTGGCTTCTTTGTTAATTGTGATTACCGAAGTAAATTCAATTCCCATGATATCCACTTTCATGGTATCTTCTTCTTTGTTTGTTCTTAGAAGCGCAGGAATTTTTTCATATTTATCGACAAACTCAACAATTCCCTCACGGTTTATTTCTGATGCTTCACTTTCAGGGACAAAAAATGTGATATCAGTTCCCTTTTCTAATCCTAAAGTAGCATTTGCTATAGGTTTATTTAAGTTGCCTTTTAATTTAAGATCGGCAGAAGCAAACACACTTCCATAAACAAAATCGCTGTTTTCTTTAGTTGAATTTAAAAATTGAAAATGATCGATTTTGACAGCCAAATCAAAAGTTGGATTATCAAATTGCTTAATACCAATCGTTCCATTAGTGATAAATTTCTGTCCTGAACTGTCTTGTAAAGTGAAATTATTGAACCGAATGGTATTTTTTGAAAACTCAATCTGTTCTTTACTTAATCGATAGGTTTCTCCTAAAAAAGTGCTTTTGAAACGAATGTCGTTGAACGCAACAACACCCTTCATTTCTAAGTTATTTGTCGGTCCAAATAATTCTAAATCTCCCTTAATTTTTCCCTGACTATTAACTATTTGACCACCGCTAAATGCTTCAACCAATGACATTTTCAATTCTTCAATGGCTACGTCAATTTTAATTTCCTCTTTCTTCAACCAGCCATTTACTTGCAATTTATTCTCTTCTCCACTCAAAGTCACCTCAACAGAATCTCTGTTGAGAAGCTTAGTGTAATTGGCACTTAAATTTCCAAAATCGATGTCATTATAAGTCAATTGGTCGATGTTAACATTGGCTGAAAGGTATTCATTGGTGTCCAAAGGAATTAGGACCTTTCCATTTAAATTACCTTTGATTATTGACGTAGTATCATCCGAAATAGCTTCTTTGCTCCCATTTGATTGTGACTTTCTGAATTCGTCATAATTTGAAACTGCTCCTCCAATATTCCCTTGATTTTTCTGAATTAACGTAAAGAGTGAAGCCAATTCAAAATCAAAAAACGAAATTTCATGATGTTGTTTTATAGTCTGTATTTTAATGCGTTGATTGTTATTTGAAAAACTAAGTTGATCAGTAAAAATACTGTCACCAAAAATAATTTCATTGCTTGAAGGTACCTCCCAAACATTACTGTTTAAAATCTGTTCTTGTTCAGTAAAGTGGAAGCGAAAATGCTCAGCTTGTTTCTGCAACGTTCCTTTCAGTTGAAAAAGTGGCTCATTAAAATCATTCAATAACTGCAATGTCAAGGCCGCTTCCTTTCTTTGGCTAATATCACCTTGAAACTTAAAATTTTCGATACTCAAAGTGTCAAAGCTCACCCTTCTAATCGTTAACCCTGTGCTGATGTTTTTTCTATTTGTATCAGACTGACTAAACAGCCGTATGCTATCAATGATTATCCCATCATAATCGATGCTAGGAAAATTTGCTTCCAAATAAAGGATGTCCCGCTGATTGTCATATTCACCTGCAATTTTTCCAGCTTCTAAATGATTTAAGTCTGGCAATAAGATGTCGGTAATCAATTCCGTTTCTTTGATATCAACGCTAAAGTTAAAATTTTGTGCCGCTTGGCTTGAGTAAATTGTGCTGTCGCTTAAGCGATTTTTTAAATGTTCTTGAATGGATTCAGCTAAGTCAGGTAAATAAATATTACCATTAAAATTGGCATCCAATAAATCCGATTGTAAAGAAATAGCAGTTTTTCCGCTATCAATATCAGAAGTCAACACCAGAGAATCTAAACGATATTGATTTTCTTGATGAATGATAAAAAGTTCGGTTAAGCTAATTTTTCCATTCAGGTTTTCTAAATTGATTCCAGTGAAATTGGCGACTAATTTCCCAGATGCGCGATAGTCTTCTTCGAAAATACCTAAATGCTGTAAATCAATTCCTTCAAGGTTAAACAAGAAATCAAATTCAGGCATAATTGAATCCAGTTTAGCTTTTCCGCTAAAATCAAAAACTAGGTTGCTATCGTTCATTTCAAAGTTTCCACTAAATGCTTCATCTTGCATTTTCCCATTGATAATAAGATCACTGTATTGATAATTGGCATATTCAAAATCCTTGATGCTCGCATCAATGTTCATATCCATCTCTTCTAAACTCAATCCTACCCCTTTAATGGTTCCGCTAAATGCAAAATTTCCCAACATAGTGTCTTGAAGCAAGCTACCCAGATCAAAAGAAGGGATTTCAGTTTTTAATTTATAACTAGCTAATTTATTGGTGTCTTCGAGTTTTTCAAATGATATTGTAGTCTTCAAATCTCCTAAACTGCTCTTAAAGTCAACAACTGCAGCCATTTTCTCCATGCTTCCTTTACTGCTAATCGCCATTTTCATTTGTTTTGGCAAATGAATGGTGGATGGAATGGTATTTTTAGGCAATAGGTTTTGAAGGTCTTTGGCAGTTGTTCTTACAATTAGCTCAATAAAATTATAATTGATTGATTCAATTTCTGGCAATCCATCTAAATTCCCATTTATGCGAATTGTAGTGGAGTTTTTAAGCGAAAAAACGACTCTATTAAAATTCAATTGATTCACTTGCCCATTTATTTGACCATCTAAACGGAAAGCTAAATCAGCATAAGGTTTTGTAGCTTCTTCTTTGGCAAAATCTGGAGCAAAGTATGCTAAATCCTTTAAACTAAAATAACTCTGATTAAAATCAGATTTAATTTTTAACTCCCCTAAATTGGAACTAATTTTAGCTAATTCATCAAATTGAAGTTGTGCTGAAGTATTGATATTGCTGTTGTTCGTTTTGATGATAAATTCATTTGCAGTAATTTGAGAAGAATCCATTTTAAAGTCCATTTGAGCTTCATTGATTACAAAATCACTCTTTTCACTCACTTCTAATTGAGCTAATTGAAACCCTAAATCGCCAATTCCATTAAAGTAAAGTTTACTAAACTGCATTTGCTTTACACTTAGATCTAAGTGTGAAAAATCAATGCCTGCATTGGTTGGAGCTTCGGCTTGATCATCAAATTTGAATTGGAATGCACTGAGGTCGAATTTTTGAATAGTAAATTTCCAATCACTTCCTGATTCCTCAGTTTCCACTTTTGCTTCACTTTCTTGCAATTCACTTTTCATTGCAAAATTTACTCGGCTGCTATCTAGTTGAATTGCATTTACAATTATTTCAGATTTAAGAAATTCAATTGGTTCAAGATCGAGGTTTAAGTAGCCAACATGGGTAATTAAGTCTTGTTTTCCAGGAACATTCTTAAAAGTAAAATCCACATTATTCAGCTCAACTTCTTTGGAACCAACTAGCATTTTTAATGGCTCAGTTGATGGTTCTTCTTCTTTTTCAACTGATTTAAAGAATTGAAATGAACCACTGGTGTTGCTTAAGTTGATGCTTTCGGCTAAATAAATTCCTTCATCAAGATCCAGAGTTTCCACTTCAACAACAAGTTCACCAATGTTATATTGGGTCGACATTCCATCGGGTTCAGAGTGGTATGAAAATCGAACATTTTTCAACTTTATAGTCCCAATATCAAATGAAAGGCCTGATGAAGAGCTAGTATCCGTTTCAACTTTTTCCTCACTTTTACTATTGAACGCTTGAATAATGTAATCGAAATTAAAAGAGCTATCTGAAGCTACTTTTAGGTTAACAGTGGCAGCCTCTAACAAAATGTTGCTTACTTCAAGTTCGGAATGTAGCAGCGCAAAATAATCGACAGCCACTTTAAAATTTCCGGTGTAAAGCAAAGTATCTTGCTCTTGATCTTCCAAATACAATTCCTCAATTGACACTCCATTTGGAAAGTCTAGGTATATTCCGCTAATGGAGACCGGTGTTTCAATCTTTTTTTCGAGCCAATCAGCAGCTTGATGAGAAACTTCTTTTTGAATTGATGGTACAAACAAGAGTAGAGAAACACAACCAATTATAAGCAAAAGTAGCACTAGCAATATGCTAATGATTTTTAATATTGTTCTAAAAAATTTTTTGAGCAGTTTAATAAACTATAGTTTGATACAAAGGTAGGATAGCTGCAAGAATTAAACCTTAAAGCAAAAAAAGGACAGAATTAAACTTAAGAAATAGTGTAACTAGACAAAGGAGAGTTTTTAAAAGCAGCTTTTTTTAGAGTCAAACAAAAGTCGGCATCTGCCTAAAAATTTGACCTTCAAGCTCACACCCCCCTTTAGCGTGTAATGGATGTGTTTTTTGAATGGTAGGATCTTCTTGATTTACATTAAATTTTGGTTTCCCCCATTGTTTAAAAAAAAATGGTGTATTACTAATCAAGCACTGATCTTTAATCTTTTTCACCCAGTCTGCTTGTAAAGGTCTAGCTTTAGGTCCTGATTCACCACCAACTATTACCCAATCAATATTTGTTAAATTCAAAGAATAAACTGGTCCAATTAAAGGTTCAATAGAGAGAAATTTTGTTTTAGCAAAAGTAGTTGATAATGCAATAGCTCTATCAACTACTTTTTCTTCTTCTACTGAAGTTCCCAGCCAAATATTTTCTGTCCAATGAAGTTTCTCTTGAATTTCTAAAACACGTTCAGGTCGTTTAGTTAACACTTGATAGATATGATTCGTTTCATTCATCACTTTAAAAACATCTTGAATAAACTTAATAGGTACTTCTGGATGAAATAAATCACTCATAGAGTTAACAAAAACCACTTTTCTCTTCTTCCAAGAATACGGTTTTTTTAACTCTTCTCGATGTAGTGCAATTTTAAATCCTTCTTTATATTTTGATATCCCCATGGACTTTAATCGCTTAGACATAACTTCTGCATAACAGAATTTGCAACCTTGAGAAACCTTAGTGCAACCTGTTGTTGGATTCCAAGTTAACTCTGTCCATTCTATACTTGATTGTGCCATTCTACTATTTTTTATCTATTATTTCACTTGCAATTTTTCTTGCGTTTCTATTATTTGAAGCAAAAACGAAATGAAAAATTGGAATTCCCTTAGAATTTTTTAAAATTAATGGTCTTTGAGTTACATAATCCCATATTTTATTTAGATTTTCAACATAAATTTCAGTTATTTTATTTATTGGATTAGAAACTTTTGATCTTGATTCGACTTCTACTTCGAAGAGACTGCTCTGATGGTTTTTAGGATAAAAAATATTTAAAATTTCTTCTTCCTTAAGTCCAAAAAAATTTTCAAGCTTTTTAATATGTCTCAGTTTTTGGCTTTTGTCAAGTAATCGATTAACAATAATACCAGAGGGTATTAGTATCCATATATCTGATCTTGTACCTTTTAATTTTTCAATATCCTTCCAATTTAGTTGCATGCCAAAAGGATCTAAAAAGATAAGTGCCGCATATCTATTTCTCTTTTCTTTTAGAACCTCAGCAAGTTTAACTAATTGTTGATTAGAATCATCTGCTCGAATAATACATTTATCAATATCTACATTTGGTATCGTTTTAATTTTATTCTTAAGCATTTTAGCTTTGTTTTGATCTTTCTCTATAAAATAGTAATAGTTAAACTTAAATGGCTCCTCAAGTTTAAGAATCCTTTCTGCTGCACCTTGATAAACAGTTAATTCTTCATCATCAACTGTATTTTGTTCGATTGAGAATAAGTCTAACTCCAATTTTTCAACATTCCCCTTTTCTCCACTTCCTGCAAATCCATCAAAGTAAATTGTCTCCCAAAAACCATATTTATTCATAATTGTTATGTATGCTTTCACATACTTTTCAAATAAATCAAGCTTCTGATTTGTCCATGAACCACCCCAATTATTTGTATTTCCCTTATTGAAATTTTTACTAGTCATTTCTTTAATTTTTTTTCAATTGATCCAAGTCATTTTTTAGTTGCATTACCATATTTGACAGTTGATCCACAGAAAAGGTAGCATCTGGAACATCGGGTAAATCAAAAGAAATAAACCCTTTGGCTTTCCATATTTCTAATACCTCTTCTGCCTGAAGTTGATAAGGTTCATAAATTTTATTGTCAGAATGCAATTCAAAAAGTTGATCTTCTTTTAGTCGATTAAGTGCTCTTTTATAAACTATTCCCTCATTTTTAGAAATAAATACATAGCATTGGTGATTTTTCACTTCTTGCCAATCAGCGAGATACTCAGCTAGAATAAACGCACCAGATGGAATTGGCAGCATGCTGTCACCTTTAATTTGGAATGCTCGAAAAGTTCCTTGAGAAACCTCTTGAAAAGGCAAATTAAAATGAGGCAATTCTTCAACAAATTCGGGATCTGAAAACCCATTAAGATACCCTGCAGCTGCCTTTATCGGCACTAAACTTATGTATTCTTTTTGCGATTCATTAACTAGTATTGGCAGCACTCGCAAATCATTTCCGTTATAATCTTTCGGGATTTTCTGTTTTTTGCGGCTAAGGTCTTTTTCGAGTAAGTCATCTAAGCGAAGTTTAAAAAAATGAGAAATTGTTTGAAGGGTTTCCAAAGTTGGTTCTGCTCTGCCTTCTTCGTAAGAGCCAACTTTTGGTCGATTGATTCCTATTTTTAAAGCGAAATCCGACTGCGTTAAGCCCTTCTCTTTTCTCAAAAATTTTAAATTCTTTGCTAAATAATTCATGAAATAATGCTAAATATTTTAGTAAACTAAAAAAACTAGTATATTTGAGTCGTAAAAATACTAATTCCTAAAATAATTAGCAAAATGAATCGAATACATCATAAAATTAGAGGCAGTTACCCCGGATTCATTGGCATTGAACTACCAGATGAATACAAAGTAACCTTATTAGATGAGGATAATTTCAATGCTTATCGCAAAAATGAAGCATACAAAGGACTTCATTTAGAGGTGAAAGATCAGTATTGTCATTTCGAAAAACCAGTAGATGGTTCTTGGCATGTTGTGATTGAAGGAGTAACTTGTGATTTTTCACCGCAAAATATTCACATTATTTATCGAGCTGCTTAAGGATAAACAACCAATTCTTCGTTATCTAATTCTCCTACTGCCAAAGCAACACAACCTGAACTCACAATGCCAACAGTGCTTTCTTCTTTTGGTGCCTTAAGGTAAATGTAAATGGTTTGGTTTTCACTCACCATTACTTCCCAATAATTCGTGTCTTCTGATACAACTTCACTGCCAAGCGATTTTCCTTTTTCATCCTTTATCGAGATGTTTACATCACCAAGAAATTTTTGGTTATTCATCACAATTCGATAGCGTTTCCCCACTTCTACTTTTTGATTCAGCTTGGCTTCATCGCCAGAATACATTTTTGCTGCGCGTACATTTCCACAATACTCGAATGCTGCTAATGCAGAAAAGTCAGCTCTTTTCACAAATCCCTTACATTGTGCTGAAGTTTGTAAGCTAAAAATAGTTAGCCCTATAAAAAAAGAAATTTTTTGAAGGCTTAATTTGGTTCTCATTACCGTTTGTTTTTTGAGGTTTAAAAATTTTGCCGCAAAAGTCGGTGTGAAGTAATGATGCCACAGTTATCGCTAGGTTATTGAATTCTTATATTAAAACAATCCTATTTAATTCGTTGTTAAAGCAGCCTTAAAACTAAAGTAGACTACTTTACAATTGCTTAAGCATTGCAAAAAATTAAAAAAATAAACCTTTCTTCTAAAACCTGTCCGATTTGTCAACGACCCTTTTCATGGCGTAAAAAATGGGAAAAGAATTGGGATGAAGTAGTTTATTGTAGTGAGCGTTGCCGAAAAAATAAAAGCAAAACATGAGTACAGCCTTAGTTTGGTTCAGAAATGATTTGAGAATTCACGATCATGAAGCTTTGAACAAAGCAATTTCAAAACACGAGCAAATAATTCCTTTTTATTGTTTTGAAGACAAGCAATTTGGAAAAGCAGCTTTTGGTTTTGAGAAAACCGGTTCTTTTAGAGCACAATTTCTCATTGAAAGTGTCATTAACTTAAAGCAGAATTTACAAAAACTAGGCTCTAACTTAATCATTAGAAAAGGAAAAGTTGAAAATGAACTTGGATTATTACTCAAAGATTATTCAATTGACGCCATTTATACATACAAAGACATTCATCAGGAAGAAATTGAAAGTCAATTAGCTGTAGAGACTGTTTTTAAAAAACCAATTAATTACAGTTTTGGCAGTACTTTGTACCATGTTAAAGATTTGCCACATTCCTTTCAAGACACTCCAGAAATTTTCACTGAATTCCGAAAAGGAGTTGAAACGGAGTCACTTGTTAGACAGCTATTTACAACTCCAACTAAACTTCCACCACTAAATCCAAAAATTGAATGTGGAGAAATTCCTAGTCTAGCAACCTTTGGATTAAATGAAAAGCAAATTGATGAACGGGCTGCTATAAAGGCAAAGGGCGGAGAAGATGAAGCGCTTAAACGACTGAATTATTATTTCTATGAAACAGAAGAATTAAGCCATTACAAAGAAAAAAGAAATGGCTTAATGGGCATGAACTATTCTTCCAAACTATCTTTTTGGTTATGGAACGGATGTATTTCTCCTCGTAAAATTTATTGGGAAGTAAAAAACTACGAATCAACGATAAAAAAGAATCAATCAACTTATTGGCTGATTTTTGAATTGATCTGGAGAGATTATTTCAAAATGATCAGCTTAAAACACGGCAATAAAATCTTTCAATTAAATGGAATTAAAAATGAAAAGTTTGATTGGAAAGTCGATAGACAATTGATTGAACATTGGACGAATGGAACAACTGGAATACCATTTATAGATGCAAACATACGCGAATTAAATTCTACAGGATTCATAAGTAATCGCGGGAGACAGAATGTAGCTTCCTTTTTAGTAAAAGAGTTAGGGTTGGATTGGCGCATTGGTGCAGCATATTTTGAATCTCAACTAATTGATTATGATGTAGCCAGTAATTATGGAAACTGGATGTACATCGCTGGAGTTGGAAACGACCCGAGAGACCGTTATTTCAATATCATCAGTCAAGCAAAACGATATGATGCAAATGGACACTATATAAAGCTCTGGATTCCAGAATTAAAGCACTTAAATCCTTCAGAAATTCACCATCCTTGGAGTTTTAACAAAATAAATTCTAAGGCAATAGAATCATTCATTTATCCTGAACCCATTGCAAATCCTGCATATTGGGAGAGATATTATTAAAAGTTAGGCAATTACACACCTCTTTTTTAATTACCATTGTATTTAAATTAACATTTATTTCAAAAATTTATTCTACATTTGATATTGTAATCACTATTTATTAAACAAAAAAATTATATAACCCCTATTATTATGAAAATATTTAGACTTTCTAAATTAGCTAGTATTTTAGTTGGCGCTTTATTTTACGTGGCTCCACAACTAGGAAATGCTCAGGCAAACATTGCCCCTTTAGCAACAATTACTGGCGATGGAAGCGGAGGTGGTGGCTGTCGTCCAGTTGGTGCCGTGCCTGCAGGCTGTGGATCATTAAATGATTTGAACTTAGGAACTTGTGGGACACAACAAATGTGGATATCTACTGCAACACCACCTTCAAATGTTGCTGGTGTTGATTATATTCAATGGGATTTTCCAACAGCAAGAACTTTTGACACCTTAGTAATTCACCATGCTGAAATTGCAAGCAGGTTTTTAACAGGAGCAACTGTGCAATATTGGGATGGAACTGCTTGGGTAACTCATTCAAGCTTTAGCAATCTTCCACAGCAATGTATAAATAGAGTTGGAATTGGCAAACTAACGACTGATCGATTTAGAATCACTCAATGGTTAGCCGGAACAGGTCAACAATCTAATTTGAATTTTCGTGAAATAGAAATTCTTGAAGCCCCTAGTGGCTTAAACGATGCAGCTTTAATGGCGGTGGATTCTCCACGAGTTTTTTGTGCTGGTACTCATAACATTGTTGTAACTATTGGAAACTTTGGAATTAATCAGATTGATTCAGTAGATGTTGCTTGGGAAGTTAATGGAGTAGCTCAACCTACTT
>CAXBCF010000019.1:0-63913 GCA_963973975.1 uncultured Flavobacteriales bacterium | reverse complement strand
ATAATCTAAGCCATTATCTCTCTTAAACTTATGAGAAATTGCTTCTCTTAGTTCTTGGTAACCTGAAACAGGAGTATAAGTGGTGAAATTTTCATCGATTGCTTTTTTGGCAGCCTCTTTTATAAAATCTGGGGTGTTAAAATCTGGTTCACCCAAGCTTAAATTGATGATATCAATGCCTTTATTTTTTAATTCCCTGCTCTTTTGAGCCATAGCAATTGTTTGAGATTCAGACAAATTGCTAATGCGATGAGAAACCTCCTGCATGCTTTTCTTTTTTGTGAAAGACAAATCTAATTAAAATTGACAGCCATTCTCTTAAAATTATGAAGGATATGTAGAAGTATTTCAACAGTTGTACAGGAATTAATTTTATTTTTACTCAAAATTTATCTTATGGAAATTGCTTTAGAAATTTTAAAATACATTTTACCTGCAGCCATTATGTTTATTGGCACTTACTTTATTATACAGAACTTTTTGGAAAGTGAACACCGAAAAATTGAATTCAATTACCGCAACGATAATAAAAAGTTTATTTCTCCCATTCGTCTGCAAGCTTATGAACGCATGATTACATATATGGAAAGAATCAACCTAAGTAATTTGGTGATGCGCTGCTATAAGAATAATATGAATGCCAAGCAATTACAGCTAGCCATGCTTACAACTATTCGTACAGAATACGATCACAATATTTCTCAGCAATTGTACATCGCAGGAAATACCTGGAAGCTAATTAAATCAGCTCGTGAAGAAACAGTAAAGGTAATCAACAGTTGTTCAGATCAATTGAAAGACAATGCAAGTGGAGTAGAGCTGAGTCAATTTATTTTGGAATTGGTTGGTAAAATTGAACGTCAGCCCTCAGATGTTGCTATTGAAGCTTTGGTGAAAGAAGTGAATAGAACCTTTTAATTAATGACGGAACTCAAAAAACATCGCGAAGACAACCTTCATAAAAATGGAGGAATAGTTGGTAAGTGGCAGGATTTTATTGGAGAATTTGTCTATGGCGGAATTGATGGAAGTGTCACCACTTTTGCCGTAGTTGCAGGTTCCGCAGGAGCAGGGCTCGATGCTTCAGTGATTATAATTTTGGGCTTTGCCAATTTAATTGCCGATGGTTTTGCCATGTCGGTTGGAAGTTACCTTTCCAATAAATCTGAGATTGAAAATTACGACAAACATGAACGCACGGAATATTGGGAAGTCGACCACCTTCCTGAAAAAGAACGGGAAGAAATTCGAGAAATCTATGAAGCCAAAGGTTTTGAAGGAGAATTATTGGATCAAGTAGTGGCGGTAATTACAGCTGATAAAGACCGTTGGGTAGATGTAATGATGAAGGAAGAACTGAACATGACCAAATCCGATAAATCACCCTTAGCGATGGGAGCTATGACTTTTTTCTCCTTTATTTTAGTTGGATTAATTCCCTTATTGGCCTATTTATGGGACATCAATGCTGAAGTTAGTTCAGAAAATACCTTCCAAGTAAGCATCTTTTTAACTTCCCTTGCTTTTATAGGAATTGGTTGGCTAAAATCTTACGTTGCTCAAACCAGTAGAATACGCAGTATATTAGAAACCTTGTTTCTAGGTGCAGCAGCTGCAACGTTGTCCTATTTTGTTGGAGGATTTATCGAAAGTTTAATCAATTAGCGCCATGTTACTTTGGCTTGTATTTCGCTGATTTGTTGCTTAGAAATTTCCGGTAAGCCTTTTTTGGGAACTCCCAAGAGCAAAAAGCCCATGCATTTGTCATCCTTTCCCAGAGCTAGGTATTCTTTCATTTGCTCAGTAAAGGCAAGCGCCCCAGTACTCCAATAGCCAATAATGTTGAGCACTTTCATTGATAGCAACATGTTTTGAACCGAGCAAGCGACCGCATATTCTTCTTCTTGAACAGGAATACGCTGCTTTTCATCTCTTTTCATACAGATCGCGATGACATGCGAAATGATTGATGCATTGTTTTCAAACTTTTTAATTTTTTCTTGTTTGATTAAATCAACGGGAGTAACGCTTTGATATATTTCGCTGAGTTTTCCAAAAAAATCTTTCACCATTTCATCAGAAAAAACAACATACCTCCAAGGCTCTGTTCGTTTGTGCGAAGGGGCATAATTGGCATTTTCAAGCATTTTCCAAATTGATTCATTCGGAATTTTAGCACCTGCTTGCATTTGAGCGGGATACAAGGATTGTCGCTCTTGAATCCATTTACTGACGGTTTCTATATTCATATGCTATTTTTTAGAATCAAATTTATTAATTGTATACTTGAATTACGAATCTTGGCGCTCTTTGCGAAAAAACTTTGCGGTCCTTTGCGAGTAAAATAGTTGAATTTCACGCTAAGCGCGCAGAGAATACGCTAAGTACGCTAAGAGATTGTGTAAATTATCAAAATTAGATATAAATGTCTATTAGAAGATTAGAAAATCTTGGCGCTCTTTGCGAGAAAAATAGGTGAATTTCACGCTAAGCGCGCAGAGAATACGCTAAGTACGCTAAGAGATTGTGTAAATTATCAAAATTAGATATAAATGTTTATTAGAAGATTAGAAAATCTTGGCGCTCTTTGTGGTTAAATTTTAAAAACTTTTTTTAACCTCATAGTTACATAGCATTTAAGCCGAAAAAACATAGAAGCTTTGCTTTAAATAGCTATTTCTATGTTTAAAATTTCATTTCTATGAGGTTTATGGTTTGAAGTGTGATAATATATTGAATTATTATTCTGTCAATTAGTAAAAAGTAGGGTCATCCAAAATGGTGATTTTCTCGATCGGGATCAATTGAAAAGTACTTTCCATTAGATTTACTAATTTCGTTCAAATTTATTTTTTATGAAAAACCTTCTCTTAGCATCAGTAATCTCATTTTTTACTTTTCAAATCCAATCACAAAATGTTTATTGGCAACAAAAAGCAGCATACACTATGGAAATTGACATGGATGTTGAAAAGAATCAATTTACAGGAAGTCAAAAATTAGTGTATTACAACAATTCACCAGATACACTTCACCGTGTATTTTATCATTTGTATTTCAATGCTTTTCAACCGGGAAGTATGATGGATGTTCGCTCAAGAGAAATTGATGATCCAGATCCACGTGTGGGAGATCGAATTTTTAAATTAAAAGAAGAGGAGCAGGGCTATCAAAAAATTAAGCTGCTAAAGCAAGATGGTAAGGAGCTTAAATATGAAGTTAGCGGAACCATTTTAGAAGTGCTATTAAATCAAGCGATTTATCCAAATACCAGCACAGTTTTTGAAATGGACTTTGAGGCTCAAGTGCCTTTGCAAGTAAGAAGATCGGGGAGAGACAATAAAGAAGGTGTGCGTTTTTCCATGACGCAGTGGTATCCAAAAATGGCGGAATACGATTTACATGGTTGGAATGCGAACCCTTATGTTGGAAGAGAATTTCACGGTGTTTGGGGAAGTTTTGATGTTAAAATCAACATTGATGCAGCTTATGTTTTAGGAGCAACGGGTGATTTACAAAATCCTCAAGCAATTGGACACGGCTATGGTGAAGAAGTAATCCAAGCTGAAAAAGGCGGAAAGTTGCAATGGCATTTCAAAGCTGATCCTGTGCATGATTTTGCTTGGGTAGCTGATCCGGAGTTCACTCATAAAAAAATGCAGATGAACAACGGAACAATGCTGCATTTTTTATACAAGGAATCAGAGGAAACTCAAAATTGGGACAGTTTACCAAAGTATGCCGTTCAAATTTTTGAAATCATGAATGAGAATTTTGGAGAGTATCCTTACAAACAATACACTGTAGCTCAAGGTGGAGACGGAGGAATGGAATACCCAATGATTACGCTAATAACAGGAAACAGGAGCAAAGGGAGCTTAATTGGTGTTACTGCGCATGAAGCAGTACACTCTTGGTACCAGCACATTTTGGCAACCAATGAAGCTTTGTATCCTTGGATGGATGAAGGTTTTACAAGTTATGCCGACAATTTTGTATTGGAAAAAGTACTCAACAATTTTACACCCTTTGTTAGAAGTTACAGCAGTTATTACAGTTTAGTAAAATCAGGCAAACAAGAGGCTCTCAGTACCCACGCAGACCATTATGACAGCAACCGCAGTTATGGAGTCGCTTCGTATTCCATGGGCTTGATTTTTCTTCACCAACTTTCTTACATTGTCGGTCAAGAAAATTTTATGAAATCTATGAAGCGCTACTACACTGATTGGAGTTTCAAACACCCGACACCGAATGATTTTATAAGGGTAGTGGAGAAGACTTGTAATATGGAACTTAGTTGGTATTTAGAGCATTGGATTCATTCTACCAGAACAATCGACTATGGAATCAAAGAAGTGAAAGTGGTTAAAGGCAAAACAACAGTAGTGCTCGAAAACTACAGCAATTTCCCAATGCCAATCGACCTAAAAATTACATTTAAAGACGGAAAAGAAAAATGGATCAACATTCCTTTGCGCATTATGAGGGGAGAGAAAGCAGCAGAAACGAACATGAGCGATTATGAAGTTCGAGAAGATTGGCCATGGACCTTCCCAAAATACGAATTGCAAATCGACAGTAAATTAGAAAACATCGAATCAATTGAAATTGATCCTTCAGGAAGAATGGCTGATGTGAATCGGTCTAATAATGTTTATCCTTCGGATAGAGGGAATAGTTTTATTGTAGAGTAATTTTTTTTATAATTTCTTTTTGTGTGGTACAAAAAGAAACAAAAAACCCACGGCGTTATAAAATTTCAAGAAAATCTACGCAGCCACCAACCACAGCTAAAAAAAACTCATCTCGATTAAAATCGAGACTCAAACAGTTTTTTAGCTAATATCCACGCTACCTGCTTGATTTTTAAGAAATTTTCTAAAAGCCGACCTTCTCGTTTCATTGGTGACATTTTTATTTAGTTTTTTATAGTTAGATTTTTTTCAACTAAAGATTAAAGATTATTGTGAAAATGAACTTATAATCAATGCAATCGTATTTATACTCTTTTTCCCAATGAATTAAGTTGGAATGATATGAAAGAAATAAATTTAATATCTATTTAATCACCTATAAGATAATTAGTTAAAAATTATTTAATCCCAACTTTTTGAAATAATAAATATATTTTCTATCTATGTTCTTTAAAAACCTAAACTTTAGAAAAGATGTATCAACTAAACAAACCTCCGAGCATTTTCTGGGTCTTAACTGTTTTAGCACTAGTATGGAACGTATTAGGCGTAATGGCTTACTTAACCCAAGTTTTCACTCCTGAATTAGTAAAAGCAAGTATGACAACAGAGCAGGTGTTGCTATTAGAATCTACGCCAACAGTTATTAATGCAGCATTTGCTGTTGCTGTTTGGGCTGGATTTTTAGGCGTTATACTTTTGTTGTTCCGTAAAGCCTTGGCACTGTTTATTTTTTGGCTTTCTCTGGTTGGTATTATCATCCAAATGGGATACAATACTTTTTTTACAGAAGCACTTGATGTTTATGGAGCTCAAGCCATCATAATGCCAATCATAACTTTGGGAATTGGTGTTTTGATGATTGTGTTTGCTCAAAAAGCAGCTTACAAACAATGGATTGCCTGAGAAATTACTTTTTCAATAATTCCTTCACAAGGAGAAAGTAGAGGACTAGGAATTTACTAATTACTGGAATCCTACAGCTAATTCATTTTGGATATTGGACTAATAGAGAGTGGTGTTCTGAAAACACAATTTAACAAAATACAATTTAACATAATATTAATTATAGGACAAAAGCAGTAAATCTCGTAATAGCCGTATTTCGGCTATTTACACATAATAGCAGTTCTTGGACAGTACGCTGTTCAATAACGACAGCTATTATGTTAAGAGATTTACGGCTCACAACCTGAATCACTTTTGTCAACTATAATGTATATTATGTCTGCTCCCGATTAAGTTTCTGTGGCTTTTACAAAAAGCCTACAAAACTAATAATCGGGATTGCTTTGCTTTTGGCAGCAAAGTAAATAGTTCACACTTTCCGCCCAATGATTCTAATGAACATCTGTGCTTGTGTCCTATAATTTGTCGTTATGTCTCCGTACATTTCGTCTGTCGGGATTCGCCTATGAGGGAAAACCGACTTTAGGAGGTTCACGAGCACCGTTGAAAATATACCCGTCGCGAGTAAATAGCCGCTATTGGCTTTATATAATACTCATATATGATATACAAAAAGTGATCAATGAAAACAATGGTATTATTGCTCCTGAGGATTTTATGAGAAAAGTAATCAACATTTCTGTAGGTGGCGCAAGAGGAATGTTAGCAGTAAAATTGGCTAAAACACCTTTAAGCCATATAACCCTCCCTCTATTAGATACAGGCTCTTTGAAGCAGGAAAAGAACTAATTGCTATTTTTTCCTTTTAACTTTTGGTTAAAAATATAAGTTCTGTTTCAATTGCTTCAACTAGCTTGCTTTAAGTTAATAACGACGAAGGATTGCAAATTTTACTTAGCGGGGACTTATAACTATTGCTGACTGTACTTTTCAATAAAAGTTTTTTTGGAAACTATTTTTAAAACTTGATCTGATTTTAAGAGAAGTAATTCTTTTCCTGTGTCTAAAAAGACTGGTTGCTTTGCATAACTCCAAACTTTTTTTCTTCTTATCCAGTTGTATTTATAGTAACCTAGTTCTTCTTTTTTTCTTGCATAATCTTTTGCAGCTATAATTCCTTTATCAAAGATTGGGAGAAGAATTTCATGTTTTAATTGGTTAGCATTGACTGTTAAGCTATCTGTAGGCTTTCCATCAAATAATCTTTGGACTGCTTTGTCTACTTCATAATTAAATTGCTTTAATATATCTTTAATTAGCTGTTCAGAGAATCCTTGATTCCAACTTTGCTTAATTTCATTACTAAAATTTATGAGTTTTTCTTTCGCTTCTTTTGAAACCTCAATTCTGTCATTTACTCTGTCATTCAAACATTTAACTCTAATTGTTTCAACTTCATCTAAGATTGAATTGAAGTCTTCAAATTCAATTTTAAAATTTTTAGCGTTAACTACCCATATCATTTTTTGATAAAAGCGTTCCCGAGCTCTAATCTCGTCTGAGCCAATTGAAGAGTTTTGAAATTCAATAGTCAGTTTTTTAGATGGGTTATGAATATCTGCTCTGTGTTTTTTTCCATGTTTATCAGATAGCACCACTTCCTGCCACTCTTTTGGGAACTGACTTTTCCATTCTCGGTGCCATTCAGTTTCATTTTCCCACCATACATCGCAATTCTTTTTCCCTTTATGAGCCCAATGATGTATTTTAATATTTCCGCATTTTGCTATTACAACTTCCTCACAAAGTGGACAGCTTCCTCTGCCATGTTTAAAAGCTTCACTCTTTACACCATTAAAAATTGCGTACTTCATATCACTTCCTTGGAAATTCCACAACTTAAAAAGAAAGTAAAAAGTAGGCCAAGCAAAGCCCAATTAAAAATCCTTCTCATAAATAAATATTTAATGAATTGACTTCAAAGATAGTACATTATGCGAATGTGATCAAATACTTTGAAATGGGTATTTGTAAATTTAGTCTATCATTATCGGTTTTGAATCAGGGATTTTAACTAATTTGTTTTAAGGAAATAAAGGCGAAGGATTGCAAATCCTTCGTAGCAGGGATTATATGCTCATATCATGTTTTTTTTTCGGGAATTCGCGAACTTCTTTCAGTCTCTTCAAGCCTAAGCCGTCATGCTTTCTTTTGGGCTTTCGTATTTCGTTATTTAACATAATGTTTAACTTTTTATAATCTATCCGCTAAAGACTGTTCTATATGAATTCTAGATCTCCTTAATTCTTTTATTAGTTTAGATTTCCATGCTCCAAAGTCGTCAAACGGTTCATGGACTATTCCTGCATAATCACTCGGCTTCTCTATTGATGATCCTGTTTCATTTAGTATAATTATATTTTCCCTGCCAATCTTTCCTAAAAAATAACCCATTTCTAGTATTACATTTTGTCTAACTCTAGGGTTCATTTTTGAATTTTGTGCCTTTAATCCACCGACATCATCAGCAGAGAAAAGTATTATAGCATATTGACATTCCTCAGCATTTCTAAGAAATTTTTCTATTATTGTTCCTCCTCCATTGTACTCTTCTTCAAGAATTACATAATCTAACTTCAGTCTCCCTAAAAGACTTGAAACTTTATCTCTCATTGAAATATTACGACCATGTACAATAAATATTTTCTTATTTTCTTCTATTATTTGTCTTGCAAGGTTCGTAATTGATCTTTGAACGTTTTTTTGATTTAATCTATCTAAATCACTTTTAAATTTAGATAAATTATCTATGTCATTTAAAATATTATTAACACAATCTAAGTATAAGCTTGATCTTGTAAAGTGATTGACTTTTATATAAGACTTAATTTTATTTACTTCTTCTACTAATAACTCGGTAGCATCTTTTGTATATTCTATTTTATATACAGAATCTATAACCTGTTGTAATCTTTCCATATTTTTATTGTAAAGTCTCCACTACTCTATTAGAATTATATTCACTTAATTTTCCTATTCCTTTACCAAAACTCTGATTTACTAAACTTTATATTCTAAAAATTCCAAGAATTTTTTCCCAAACTCTGAAATAGTCATTAATCTGTATGGTTTATAATCATGCTTACCAATCCCTTCATCTACTAAAAGAGATTTTGAAACTAAATCTTGAATATAAAAGATGTAATCCCCTTGTTTTAAGGAATAAAATTCTGAATTTCTAATAACATCTTTATCCTTAATTGAATCTTGAATTTTTTTACGTTCTAATTCAGACTTTGCAATCTCATACTCTTTTTCCGCTATACTTTCATTTTTATTTAGTCGCTTGATTTTAGCTTTATCTATCAAGCCTTCTTTTATCTTTTTTAATTTTTTTATAGTTTCCGTAAGTTGTTCTTCTTTTTTTGTAAGCTCTTCAATTGGAGTTTTAATCTCATTATGACTTTTGAGAATGCTAATTTGGACTTCATTTAGTTTTGAAACAATATCTAAGTAAGTTTCAGTAAAGTCAGTATAATTAGCATGTTGAATTTGATTCGCCAGAATATTTTTAAAATGTTCAATCTTATGTTTACTTCTATTGTTGGCTACGCTTCTTAGTATTGCCTCAAATACATCTCCGAACTCTTCTGATTTAATGTCATCTATTTTTACTTGTTTGATATTTAGGGATTTATAGAATTCCTTAAATGATTCAACAAATTGATTGATTCTGTTTTGCTTAATTCGAGACCTATGCTCGAATACCACTTCATCCAAAGCATCTCCGATATATGGAATAATTCCAAACAATACTTTAGTTGCAGTTTTTGATATCTCTTCCTTATTGTTTATCATAAAGGTTTACTGTTTTTCGTATTTTCTAAAATTCTATATCGACCAAGCCTTAAAACTGCCAGAAATATTAAAAGGAATTTACTTAAATTGTAATCCGAATACCTATAAAAAGAGTGAGCAATATTATTCCTAATATTCATTCCATTTCTAAGAAGTATAAATTTAAATAATAGTCTATCACTTTCATTGAAGTAATTTTGAACTTTATCATCTAAGAGTAACTCTTCAATAAACATCTCACGAGTTCCCTTTATTTTTCTATCATATTTTACGGTTTTAACTTTGAGGAATTGAGCGAATGTTCTTAAAATTCCTTCAAACTTCATTGCAAGTGAATCAATGGCAAGTATGTAACCAGGTTTATAATTGAACTCATTAACATGAGACTCAAATTGAATAAAAAACTCTTGAATTGCTGGAGCAATCATACTTAGCCAACTGTGAAGGGTATCCTCTCCACCGCCATGTCTTTCCATAAAGAATTGAGCAAGCCAAGATCTTTCTTTAGCAAATTCAATGAAAGAACTAAAAGAAAGTTTTCCATTTTCTACCCCACCAGTAAAAAGAAAGTATAAGAATGGATTTACACTAAAACCTATATACCAACCATAATTCTCAAATACTTTTCTTAAATGTATTTCCTCATCAGAATCGTTTCCCTGCGATTGATTATTATTAATATCAATATAACTTGGAGTTACAGTATCTAAGAAGGATTTTTTCCTGTTTTTCTTAGCACTTTCTTCAACCCATTCAGCATCGGGAAAAATATCACGATCATCACCATTTGCTAGATAAGTAAATATCTCTTCAGAGGTTAATTCTAAAACTCTCTTTGCTTTTGCCCTTAGATACTTAATAAAAGCTTTTGAATTATTATCATCATAACGATGTTGCACATAACTCAAATTCTGTTCATTCCTGAGATTAGCTATTTTTAGTGCTATTTCTTCAATTTTAACTTTGTTATTTGCATCTTCATAATACATCAAGGCTTTTCCAAAATATTTGACGGGAATTATTTTAGAGGTATCATCCATTCTATTCTCAGCTAACTCCTCATAGATAAAAGCAAGAGCTTCGTTTATTTTCACTAAGGAAGTAACATCTTTTTTTGCTATCTCTAGTCCTGATAATAGAATAGACTCTTTATGTAAGAAATCGTGTGGAACTTTCATATTTTCTGCTATCTTTAAACAAAGATCAATTACACCATCAAAATCTGATTTTTTAAACTTTGTGTTTTGTGTTGCAAAGTCTATAAATTCATGCTTCCTCCATGGCTCAATATTATCATTATCAAAAATGCATTTTTTCCAAATACCTTTAAAATCACTCTGTCTATAATTTGCAGAAAAGGCTAAGTAGAAACCATTCTTAAAATAATCAAAGAAATATTCCTGTATGTCATTATCTAGTTCATTCCACTTTGTCGTTAAAAGTTTGTAATAACAATCAATAGCTTCTTGAGCATAGCTCCTATTCTTAAGTGTTTTATCACTCCAAAGTATTTGATTGTATCTTATCTTTAGATAAATATTTTGTACAGAGTTAGCTCTCTCAATAATGTAACTTCCCATTGCATCATTAATTGCGTTGATCGATGGGAAACCATATTCAGTTGCATCTTTATCAGTAAAAAGCACTCTTGCTTTTGCTTCACCATTTGATAATACAAATTGAAAACAAGCGATTTCATATTGTATTTTATTAAGTACGTTTTGGTTTAATTTTTCAAAATTTGATTCTCGAATATTAATTAGGTTTGAAATAACCTGACTTTTTTGAGTTGAAGAGTTAGTTATTGATTCAACTTCGATGTAAAATTGGTCTAAGTTATTAAACTGCATTTCTTTGATATATATTTGCTATCCTTTCTATTGCTTGGGTCTCTGACTGAAGAAAGAAATTCAGAATTCTTCTCATAATTAATCCACAACTTTAGTCTCCTCCTATTATATCACAAACCAAATCATCAAATTCTACTTTTTTGTTCATTAAGGATGTTTAATGATTCTACATTTAATTTTAGCTGAACTTTATTCTATTTTAGATAATTCTTCAATAATCTTGCTCCATTCATTAACACATTTAGCAATTACTTTACTTAGTAAATTAACTAATTCACCGAATTCATTATAAATACCAAACTCAAATTTTAGTTCTTTGGATCCTGTAGTGCTTATTTGGCCTGAACTATTTAACGTTATATAGTTATTTCCACTTGAGCTACCTTTTATTGTCATTGATATTGAATGATATTTTAATATTGGATTAAACCCAGAACGGGATTTATTTAGCGGTGTCCCATGTTTTTCTATATTATTCAAATCAATTAATAATTGTAATTCCTGATTGGAATTTATTTTTTCTTCAACAATTGATTGGGCTATACCTTTCTGTTTTGCTAACTTTTTTAGATGATCTTTCATATTTGCCAAAGCAGAAATATCGCTATGCACCTTATTTAATAGAGGCAGCATTTGGGGAGCGAAACTAACTGTGCCTGCTTTATCTCTAACAGTTTTCATTAACTTCGATTCACCATCTCTCTCTTCAATTGTCAATGCTTCTTTTAATCTTGCTAGTCTTGTTGAAATATCGTTGTAATTCATATTAATCACCCTCCACTATTTTAATTTCTTCTTCAGTTAAACCGTATAAATTATATACCATCCGGTCGATTTCCCCATCCACTCGCTCAATCTCCTCCTTCAATGCCTGCGCTTTCCCCTTCTGCTCATTAAAATACTGCATCCACTCTGCTTCTTCAGAAAGCGAAAGTTCTACTTTGGCTTTTTTCAATTCTTTTAAAAAGTCCTTAAACTCTAATTCGTGCCAATTTTGCAGCTTAGTTGTGAGTTTTTTAATTTCAAATTTACTTTTTAGTAAATCGGAAAACTGTTCGTTTTGAGTGGAAAACTCTTTTAATGAATTAGCAATTTTTGTAGCACAATTTGATATTTGTTGTTGAACCTCAATATTTGTGTTTTTTACCGGTAAATTTTTCAACTCATTCACTTTTATTTTAGGAAATAAATCATCTTCTTCTGAATAGAACTTTCTAAAATAAAACCCATACAGTTTGGAATTTAGAAGAGCTAAATAAAACTCTAGTATTTCATTATTCCCTTCAAAATTTGTGCACATATAAAGAGATTGGTCAGCATAGTACTTTTCTTTGTCAAGAACAGCAAAAAAATAATCACTAATAATTTGCCTGATTAAAATTTTTGGTTGTTCAAAATAATGTTGGCTTTTAGGAGACATTAACCAATTACCCCACTTAATATAGCTTGTTTCCCATTTAAATGAATATCTATGAACTCCTTTTCCTTTTATTTCTTTTTTATATGTCGAATCTAATTGTTTTTTGGAATGATAAATTTTCTCTTTTACATCATTAACAGTCAAAGGAACACCTTCTTTGTTAATTCCATAACCTACTTGATAAGGTTTAATACCATTCGAAATATCTAGTTTGTCACTTAATTTGAATTCACTTTTATTTAATTTTTTTACAATATCATCTACTTTTTTATTTGGTGCAAATGATAAAAGATAACCTTGATTATTTCTCCATTCATATTGTTTGTAGCTATATAAATCAATTAAATCTTGTCCTACAAGAGTAATCTGTGTTTCTGTAGATTGTTGGTTTGTGAGTATAAAAATTGAAGTTTCAACATTTGCATCTTCGAAAATGATTTTTCGATTAAAATTTATTAGTACTTTAATTTTAGTGCTGTTTATTATCAATTTTCTTAAAGCACTTGCATACTTATTAGATAGCCAAGCATTCGGTATTATGAATCCAATTATACCTGCTTTTTTAGATAATTGTAAAATAGTTTTTTCTGTAAATAAATAATAAACTTCTGAATGACCTACAACGGTCGAATATGTTCTTCTAAAAAAAGAAATTTGTTCTTCAGTTAAAGTTGCTCCATACGGTGGATTTCCAATCACCACATCAAAACCGCCTTTGTATTCGGTTCGGAAGGCATGCTCGTAGGAGCTGTAAAAGAGATTGTCTAGGTTTATTGCTGCAGTTTTCTTAGTGCTATTAGCAGATAGCGGTGGCAATTTGTGCTTTTCTCGGTTGTTGCGGATGTATTCTACGGTGTTCCACAGTTGCTCTTCAGTTGTTATTTCTTTACAACCATATTTTTGTGTCCATAAGGGCACAGATTTTTCTTCTCCATCCTGGACAAGGGGATTAATCCCCTTGATGCTATTGTAGATACGAGATGTTTTTCCTTTTATTTTGCCAACTATTCTTGCTACTTCTTCTTCCTCACATACCAACAACAAATGCAGGTGGTCGCCACAAATATTGTAGGCCATCACATTCAGCTCATCTTCCTTTATTATTTCAGCAACCGTTTGCGTAATTAGTAGTTCATCCTCTTTCTCAAGCCATATAGGTTCTGCTTTTGGTCGTGTGCCATTGTCTCGTAATTCTCTTACTTTATAGTCAATCATTCGTTGAGATGTTCGGCTATCGTGTGTTGCTGTTGTGATATGAAATGCCTTTTTATCTTTTTCCTCAAACACAGTCGGAAATTCTTTTTGCCATTTAAAGGCTTTGTCTCCTGCTACTTTGGGGTCGTCAATTAAAGAATTACCACACTTAATGTTGTTATTCAAGGTAGTTAATTTTCTGCCTCTTTGTGCAGTGCGCAACCACAACGAAAGTTTGGCAATGTCAACACTTTCTTCGTTAATGTCAACACCAAAAATGTTTTTCTCTAAAATGTGGTTTTCTACTCCAGGAAATTCAAAATCATGCCCCAGCAATTGAGATTCTAGTTCATCAATAAATGCATGTTCTTCAATCAAAAACTCCAATGCTTGGTTTAAAAAAGCTCCTGAACCACAAGCCGGATCGCAAATAGTAATGTTCAGCAACCAATTGCGGTAAGCTTGCAGGTTTTGGTCCAAGCTTTTTATGGTATCTTTTTTTCTGTTTCTTCTCCCCTTTGCATATTCTTCGTCAATGATGGCGAGTTCGGTTTTCTTTTCTTCACAGAGTTTGCCAAGGGTATTGTCAACTATGTATTTAGTGATGTATTTTGGGGTATAAAAAACCCCGTCTTTTTTTCGCTTGGTTTTGCTTTTGTCTACCTCCTGCCCTTCTAGCTCAGCAGTAATGTTTTCAATTTCGTTGAGGGAGTTTTCAAAAATGTGACCGAGTATGTTTACATCTACCTCGCTTTGAAAGTCATAATTGGTGAGTTTCATTACGTGGGCATGAACTATTTCATCATCTAGTTGAATGTTGTCTAATACAACATCGGGTTGAAACAAGCCACCATTGTAGGCAAAAATATCATCAACGGTTTTTTGTCCTTTTCTACCTTTGTCTATGTAGCCAAAATACTGCCTAAATATGGCGTATAAAGGCTTGTAGGCATCTTCTTTCTTAAGAATTTCCCAACGATTTACAACTCTTGTAATAGAATTGGGAGGCAGTAAACCACTGTCTTCTGCAAAAAAGATAAACAAGAAGCGGTCGAGCAGTTTTTGAGTTTTCTTAAACAACATCAACTGATCGTCCTTGGGATGATTCTTGGCCATGTTTTGCCACAAATCATTTCGAAAAGCTGAATAATCTTTGTAAAGTTGCTTGGTGATGTTTTCCTCAGCCAACAAACTTTCTTCCTTTATCTTCAGCGGAATACCGCTTAATAAGTTATCGGAATGCAAGCAAAGCCAAAGTACCTTAAATTCTTCGGCAGTTAGCGTGAAAAGGTTAAATTCAATGTGCTCAACAGCATTGTGAATGAAAAAACGAAGTTTTTCAAAGTTGGAAGTAATCACATACACACAAGCCGAATGATTGTTTTTGTAGTTAAAAGCTTGCTCATTGATCTTGTCCAAGTCCTTGGTGTCGGTTCCCTTCAGTTCGATTACACCAAGTGCTTTTCCGTCTTTTAAAATGGCACCATCTGCTTTCTTTGCGCCTTTTTCGTTTTTTAGTTCAGTTGTTAAATTATAATCCGGTTCGGGATTTAAGGTATAACCCAAAATCTTGACAAACAACTCCCGAAGAAAACCTTCTTGGAACTGTTCTTCTTTAGACTCCCGAATATTTTGCTGCCTCGTCGCATCGTGATAGTAAGCGGTAAATTCCTCGTACGCTTTGATAATGGCTTTTTCGTCCTGTGATTTAATATGTTTGTTGAGTACGGAATTTTGGAAAAACATGCTTTATGAGTGAAGATTACTTTATAGAACCTGTAGGTTTCAATTATTTAAGCTTGCTAAGCTAATTAAATTAGTCCAAAATATCTTATGGTTTTAATAAATACCGGAAATTGAGTAGTGAGGTATTTAGAAGGAATTGGAATAAGGTAAGTTTGGATTATGGAGCTTGAGCCGCCAGAGGGTATAGGAGAAATTTGCTTTTTTTATAGTAAAAGTTTTGAAACCGTAATTTTTAAACGTGAAGCTTACAACATAAATCTAATTGAAAATACGATTAGGTACATTGTGGACAAATACCTGATACCATAAAATTCACTTCATTAACTATATACTTATCAGATAAGTTAAAACTTGGTGTAACATCTTCTACACAAGTTACAGTTTCACATTTCTCACAATTAAAATGGAGGTGATTGTGATGGTGCTGTTCTACTGAACAATTATGACAGATGGCAAATTTCATTGTGCCATCAATATTTGGGACTTTGTGAACAGTGCCCTCTTTTTCCAATCGCTTCAAAACACGATAAATGGTTACTCGATCACATATACCTTCTAAGGCTGTTTGTAACTCTGAGTGTGATAAGGCAACACTTGAATGGCTTAAAAGATTCATTATTTTAGACTTAGCAGTTGTATTCCTAGTTAATTTCATGATGAAAAAAATTTAATGCAACACAGTTGCGTTTTAAAATATTAATCTATATTTGCAACATTGTTGCATATGTAAAATTAAATTAAAAATTATGAAGAAAAAAACTTTAATTCTAACTGCTTTAATCGGTATATTCATGAGTGGATGCAAAGATGATGATGACGGGGATGTTAGTCCTGACCCAACTCCAGATCCTATACACAATCACTCAGCTCCTAAAATCACCATCAACGACCCTAAACTTACCTACTACCATCTTGGGGATACGGTATTTGTTAATGCCGTAATAACGGATGAAGAGGAAATGCATGAAGCAAAATGCTGGTTTATTACTCAACCTCAAAACGATACTTTGTGGTATTTAAAACGGCATTCTCATTCTAAAGCTGTCGTATTTGACTCCTTCTTTGTATTAGAAAACTTAGCAGAGAATCAAAAAGTTGATTTTGTTGTTTGGGGTGAAAATGATCACGGAAAAACCGCTACTGCTAAGCATAGCTTTGAAGTACACGATGATCACTAATTAGGCACAGAAAGTTTAGTTGATGAAAATCAGCTAAACTTTCTTTTAATCTCGAAGATGATTTATAAAAGAAAAACAGTGAATTTAAAAACCAAAGTCTTATTTCCATTTTTATTAGTGTGTATTAGCACAATGAGTTGCAGTTGCGGACATCAACATGAAAGTAAGGTTGCAGATAAAATATCAAAACAAGCCAAAGAATGCACACACAAGAATCATCGATAATAACTAAAGGTAGGTCTCTTGCCAAAAAACTTCCTGTAACTGTTTTAAGTGGTTTTCTAGGAGCAGGAAAAACAACTTTGCTCAACCATGTCTTACACAATAAAGTCGGTTTGAAAGTAGCCGTAATTGTAAATGACATGAGTGAAGTAAATGTTGACGCCAGGTTGGTAGAGAATGAGAATACCTTATCACGTACTGAAGAAAAATTGGTAGAAATGAGCAATGGGTGCATTTGCTGCACACTTCGAGAAGATTTGATGGAGGAAGTCGAAAAGTTAGCTAATGAAGCACGATTTGACTATTTGCTAATTGAGAGTACTGGGATCAGTGAACCTGTTCCTGTAGCTCAAACTTTTTCGTTTATCGATGAAGAAAACGGCATTGATCTTTCCCAATTCAGTTACATAGACACAATGGTAACTGTGGTGGATTGTTTTAATTTCTTCAAAGATTTTGGTACAAATGAGCTACTGATTGACCGGAGTTTAACCGACATGGAAGGTGATTATCGCACCATTGTGAATTTACTGACCGATCAGATTGAGTTCGCGAATGTCATTATTTTAAACAAAACAGACTTAGTTGACGAATATACCGTAGGACTTTTAAAAGCGTCTATTCAAAAGCTTAACCCAGGTGCAAAAATCATTAGCTCACAATTTGGAAAAGTTGATCCAACAGAAATTTTGAATACTAAACTATTTGACTTTGAAATTGCTCAAAATTCTGCAGGATGGCAAAAAGAATTAGAAATGGAAAGCCATACGCCTGAAACGGAAGAGTATGGAATTACTTCATTTGTGTTTCACAATCAAAAGCCCTTTCATCCCGATAGGTTTTGGAAATACCTGAATGAAAAATACCCAAGTGGTATTTTAAGAGCAAAAGGATTGTTTTGGTTAGCATCACGCCCAAATGATGCTTTAAATTTTTCTCAGGCTGGAGGTTCTTCCCGATTGGAAAAAGCGGGCGTTTGGTGGTGTAGTATGTTATATTCTGAAAGGATAAGTTATGCTGCCTATGTGAACAACCAAGAATACATTGAAAACAAATGGAGTAAACAATGGGGCGATCGTATGAACGAGCTTGTGTTTATTGGTCAAGACATTGATAAAGAAGCGATTATTTCTGATTTAGAAAGATGTTTATTGCAAGATAGCGAAGGTTATTTATTTGATGAAAAGGAAAAGTTAAACGATCCTTTTCCAGTAAATCTGTAGTGAAAGAAATCAAACTATCAAGGAGAAAAGCTATCAAATTAGGAGGATTAGCACTAACGGGATTAGTACTACCCCTTCCTTTAAATGCTTTTGTAAATTTTAATCGTGTGGTAGAAAGTAAAAATTTTGATGTAATAATAATAGGTGGAAGTTATGCAGGACTATCAGCAGCTATGGCTTTAGGACGAGCATTGCGAAATGTTTTAATTATTGATAGTGGTTTGCCTTGCAACCGACAAACACCCTATTCGCATAACTTTATAACACAAGACGGTGAAAAACCAAATTTGATTGCAGAAAAAGCCAAAGCACAGGTTTTGATGTATACTACTGTAAAATTCCATAAAGGACTTGCAATTAGTGGAAAGAAAACCGAAAACAGTTTTGAAATTACAACAAAAGCAGGTGAAACATTTAAAGCTAAAAATCTCGTTTTCGCAACGGGTGTAAAAGACCTAATGCCTAACATACAAGGGTTTTCGGAATGCTGGGGGATTTCGGTAATTCATTGTCCGTATTGCCACGGATATGAAGTAAAAAATGAGAAAACAGGTATTTTAGCCAATGGTGATTTTGCATTTCATTACGCACAACTAATCCGTAATTGGACAAAAGATCTGACTATTTTAACCAATGGGAAATCCACTTTAACACAAGAACAAACCAATAAAATTAACAAGCATAACATTTCGATAATTGAAAAAGAAATTGCTTACCTGAAACACGAAAACGGCAAGGTTCAACAAATTGTTTTTAAAGACAATTCTACCTTTGAGCTTAAAGCAATCTATTCACGACCAAACTTTGAACAACATTGCAAAATTCCTGAAATGTTGGGTTGCGAGTTGACAGAAGATGGCTTTATCACAGTTGATATGTTTCAGAAAACAACTGTAGCAAATGTTTTTGCTTGTGGTGATAATGCAAGCCCAATGCGTTCTGTAGCCAATGCCGTAGCAACAGGGAGTCTTGTAGGAGCTATGGTTAATAATGGAATGACCGAAGAAGAATTTTAATCGACATTAAACCAAATCCCTCCTACATCTGCATTAAGAGTAAATGTTATGGAGACTATTTCTGAGTATTAAATGGTTGCTTACCCCTCCCATCCATAGCTTTGGCTAATTCAAGTTTTGTTCAGCTTATTTGTCAGTGTTTGGAAGTGAGGAGTTCTGCCAAATTGAGAAAAATAAAAAAGCTATAACAACAAAACCAACTTCTTTCCTAAGTTAATCGCACGATCGATTAATTCATTGGCCTCTTCTATTTCTTCCGTGGCTGTTTCAAATTTTTGAGCAATTTCTTTGAGTTCAGCTATATTACCTTGCGAAAAACCAAAATCAGCTTCGTTAATTGGCTGTGTTAAAAAGCTTACTCGCTTGGTTTCTAAATCATCGATTAAAACAGTTAGTTCAGCTTTTTGCAATCCTTTTGCCTTTGCTCTAACTACTTTAAGTTCTTCAATCTTTTTATCATAATCAGCTAATGTCATGGTTTTAGTTATTTAGTTTATCAATTAAGGGTTCAGCTTGTTTTATGGCTTGGTTCGCCTTGGAAACATAGTCGCTATATTTATCAAGGTCTAAGTCAATTTGTTCGAGCAGTCGTTCAGAAGGACGTTTGGCTTGTAAGTATGCATCTAGCTTTACAATGGAATTTGCCTTAGCTTGCTCTCCTTCTATCAACAATCTGGAAGCTTCCAATAGTTTGGCTTTTGCTTCATTTAAATCTTGTTCTCTTTGCTTTTTATTGTCTTCTGTCTTTTTCTTAAAGCCTAAAATTTTCTGCCGAGCAGCTTCTTCTTTCACCTTTTTCTCAGCCTCTGAAAGTTGATCGTTTTCATAAATAATTTTTAATTCATCCAACATAGCTTGATTGTAATTCTCCATTGACTCTTCATAAGTTCGCTCACTTCTTGCTAACTCTGAATTGAGTACTTCGTTTAAAGACGCTAGTGTTACATGATGAAATGTTTTGTGTGCTTCTAAAGAGGCTTTTTGTTTTGCTACAAGATTTGTGGAAGCTGTACGAACTTCCTTAGAAATTCCACAACTTAGAAGGGAAATAAAAAGAAAGCCAAACAAGATTAAGGTAAAAATTCTTTTCATAAGTCGATATTTTAAAGATAGTGAGTTCAAAGATAGAATATTAAACTAGAGACTCAAATACTCAGAAATGGGTATTTTTAAAAACCAATTGACTAATACAGTTAAAGTCAAAATAGCTATAAACTCAAGACAGTATAATAAGACTAAGCAAAACTATTTAGGTGCCCCTCCTTTATTTCGCTATACCTTTCTAACGATTTCTGTCGAATCCAAATGGAAATGTATCCTTAAATTTTATATTTATCCATAATTTTGAGCAATGCGAAATGCAGTAGTAATTTTAATGCTCTTTTTCTTTTCATCGCAAGCATTTGCTCAAGATGATTACTACCAATTGGATGATGTTAAAGACACTAGCCGCTTTTTTATTGGTTTCAACATTGGAGGGCATTTCCCAAATAAGAATACGGCAATAATTTATACCGGAAGACCTTCTGTTACCCAATTCGGCATTCCTTGGATTTTTGATAATCCCTTCAACCAACAAGCCTTTAACGATCATTTTCAATACCCATTTCGCATCACTGAATACCCTCAAGAACCTACCTATCGAAGTGAATTAGAGTTGGGCGTGCATGCAGGATATGAAATAAGTAAAAAATTAAGTGTTTTTGTGGAAGTAAATGCCATTCAAATGAGTTACGAGCAATTTTTTACCATCACCATCGATGATCCAAATAATCAATCTCCTGGCGATGTTTTCAGGCAAATACCCATCATTGGTGAAGAAAACAGGTTTCATTTTAATTTAGGTGGACAGTTCAACTACTTTCAAAATGAAACACAAGCAGCCTATGTTTCTTTCTTTGGCAACATGAACAATGTGAGCATGCGCCGAAACTACATCATCATCAACAGCATTGAATACCCCATCATCCACATCGATGAAAACAGGCCCGATTTACGCCCGGGAGGAATTGGATTTGGTTTTGGTGCAGGATTGGGGTTTCGCTTTGTGCTGACGGATCATATCTTAATGGATCCCTATTATCAGTTTTACCGCACTCAAATAAATATGAGTGAAGCTATACAGCCCATCGGAATGCACCATTCTTTAGGGATTCGAATTCTGTGGAATTAAACAATACCCAATTAAAATACGCTAGATAAATGCTCATTTCCTATATAGCAAATCGCTCAACAATTAGTAAAACCCAAATAGAAGCCACGCTAAAGCTTTTAGAAAATGATGCGACCATTCCCTTTATTGCTCGCTATCGTAAAGAAGCAACCGGAAATTTAGATGAAGTTGAAATTGAACAAATTCAGAAGTTACAACAGCAGTTCAATGAGCTTGAAAAAAGAAAGGAATACATTTTAAAAACCATTGAGGAACAAGGCAAACTCAATGCAGATTTAAAAAACGCCATTACAAGCTGCTCTGATTTAACGAGCCTAGAGGATTTGTACTTGCCCTTTAAATCCAAGCGGGAAACCAAAGCCGATAAAGCAAGAAAAATGGGTTTAAAGCCACTTGCTAAGATTATTATGGCGCAAAACCATAAGAATTTAAAAGAAGCTGCTGCATCATTCATCAACAAGGAAGTTTCAACTTTCGAAGAAGCGCTTGAAGGTGCTCGATTAATCATTGCAGAATGGATGAATGAGCAATCGGGATTGAGAAACCTCCTACGACAACTGATGGAGCGCAAAGGAAAAGTTGTTTCTGCTGTTGTGAAAAGCAAAATTGAAGAAGCTGAAAAGTTTAAAGATTATTTTAATTGGGAAGAGGATTTAAACCGCATTCCCGCCCACCGTTTTTTAGCGATTAGTCGTGGAGAAAACTTAGGATATTTGTCCTTTAAAATTAATCTGCCGAGCTCTGAAGTTGAACAGAAAATTGCAAATTTCTTTATTCGTGGTAACAACTTTGCTGCCATCGAACAAATTGAACTCGCTGCTAAAGATGCTTGGAAGCGCCTCCTCCACCCTGCTTTAGAAAATGAATTTAAAAAGCAGTACAAATTAAAAGCTGATGAAGCATCCATAAAAGTCTTTGGAGAAAATTTAAAACAATTGTTGTTGGGTGCTCCATTGGGAGAAAAAAGAGTAATGGCAATTGACCCAGGTTTTAGAACTGGTTGTAAAGTAGTTTGTTTGGATGAAACTGGGAAGTTGCTTTACAATGAAACCATTTACCCACATCCGCCAAAAAATGAGACCAAGCAAGCCATGCAGAAAATTTCTACCTTGGCAAGTGCTTATAAAATTGAGGCCATTGCCATTGGCGATGGCACTGCGGGAAGAGAAACAGAGGCTTTTATTCAGCGCATTACTTTCGACCGAAAGATTTTTTCTTACATGGTCAATGAAAATGGAGCTTCCATTTATTCAGCTTCTAAAGTAGCCCGTGAAGAGTTTCCCGACTATGACATTACAGTTCGTGGTGCCGTTTCAATCGGAAGAAGGTTGATGGATCCTTTGGCAGAACTGGTAAAAATTGACCCCAAATCTATCGGTGTTGGACAGTACCAGCACGATGTAGATCAAAAGCTCTTGAAGGAATCACTGGATCGTGTGGTAGAATATTCCGTGAACAAAGTTGGGGTAAACCTAAACACTGCTTCTAAGCACTTACTTCAATACATTTCGGGTTTGGGAGAAAGTTTAGCTGAGCGAATTGTCGAATACCGCACCGAAAATGGCAACATTGCTTCCATTGCCGAATTAAAAAAGATAAAAGGCTTAGGCGCAAAAGCTTTTCAGCAAGCAGCAGGATTTCTTCGGGTGTATAAAACTGATTTCAGCTTAGATCAAACAGGAATTCACCCTGAGATTTACAAAGAAATAGAGCAACTCTTAAAAGCAAATAAAATTACCATTCAGGAGGTTACCGATAAAAAGCAAGAAATAGAACAAATTAATTTTAAATCCTACAAAACTCCTGAATTAGGCGAACTGACTTTAGAAGATGCCAAGTTCGAATTGCTGAATGCAGGAGCGGATTTAAGAAAGAAAAAAAAGGCTTTTGCATTTGATTCCACTGTCAAAACGATTGATGATTTAAGAATAAACATGCTAATTCCCGGATTGATTTCCAACATCACCGCTTTTGGTGCATTTGTAAACATTGGCATCAAACAAGACGGATTGATTCATGTATCCAACATGGCCAATGAATTTGTAAAAGACCCCAATGAGTATGTTCACCTCGGCATGGAAGTGCAAGTAAAGGTTTTAGAGCTTGATAAAGCTAGAAATCGGATTCAGTTGAGTATGAAGGATTGTTAGATGTAAGTTTAACAGCAGAAAATAGTGTATACATTACTATTAAAATTAAATAGCAGCGAGAAAATCTCGCTGCTATTTTTAGAGTTTATTAAAATTCAAATTGAAAATCGTCACAAGCAGTTTTATCTATACTTTGGTGAATTCCTCCACTCAAGTAAAACGAAGTAAAAGTGGTGTTATAATTTAAAACAACCACCTTTAAAGTATTTGTTGAAGAGGTGCAATATTGTGTAATATCCGCAAAATAAGAAAATTTCGGCGTACCAAAACCGGACCATAATATGGTCGGGTTTGGAGCAGGAAGTATATTTCCGTTAATTGAAATTGAAGCTATTTCATCGTCTCCCATCAGGTCATTAATACTTAAAAGAACAGATAGTATTTCACCACAATCTAAATTAAAGTTTCTTGAATAAGTATAAGCTCCAGGAGCAAAAGGACCAATATGATTTAAAGAAGTTAAAGAAGGAGCTAACCACCTAGCAACTCCACCTGCAATGCCATTGCCGGTTGCTCTGATGTAAGCAGAGTCGATAACAAAAGGAGGAGTACCAGCCCACTGGTTCAATCCGGTTGACACCATTGCATCAAGATAATTTGTAGAACCTACACTTCGTACGTTCCAGGAAGGACATGGATTGCCCGGATTCTCAAAAGTTGGAACCTGATTAGGATCATAACCCGTAAAACCGGTTGAGATATCAAGAAAGGTATAGGCAGATTTATTATTATTTATTTTTTTCTTTACCGTACTATTGTCAGAGTTGTTTTCTGAAACTGAAAGATGACTAGATCTCGTATCAACAGGACTAAGCTCTTCTTTTTCACAGCCAATAAAAGCGATAAAGATTATTGCAAGAAGTAATACATTAATTTTTTTCATATCTTTTTATTTAATTATTGGATCAACTATTTAATCCTCCAACTAAATTAGATGCTTCATTCTCTTTTTTAAAATTAAACTATTGGGTGGCGAAGGATACTTAGTAAGCGGTAGGAATTTAAAAGTAAACGGTTTAGTTAGTTTTTTCCAGATAGAACATTTTCAATCATTGCCTTATTTCTTCTAGAAACCTCTAATACATCACCATTGGACATTTCTACAGCAATTTTGCCTTTTTGCTTAAAAAAGCGAATGTTTTCTTTGTTTACTAAGAAGCTTCTATGGATTCTTATGAATAAAGATTGATCCAACATCTCTTCTATGCTTTTTAATGTTTTTGAAATTAATATCTTTTTCTCATTCGTTATCAAGTAGCAATACTCTCCATAGGCTTGTAGATAAACAATTTCAGATGGGTCTAAAAATAAAAACCCATCATTATGAGGTATAGCAATCTTTTGTGATTTTACCGCATTTTTGTTTGTTTCGTTGAGAAACTGATTGGTTATTTTTTTTAATACTCTGCTTAAAGCTTCTAACTCTATTGGTTTGAGTAGATAATCTAAACTACCTTGTTCAAAAGCAGCAAGCGCATAATCCAAATGTGCCGTAAAAAAAACTACATAAAAATCTCGATCTGGAAATTGTTTTAAGAGTTCTAATCCTTCTCCATCGGGAAGTTTCATGTCTAAAAACAATAAATCTATTTTATGATTTCGTAAAAATTCGTTCCCCTCTTTAAAAGTTACAGCAGTTCCAATAAGTTTAAAATCAAAATTAAAAAGCTTCAAATACTCTTTTAATGATTCAATGTTCTGTGACTCATCATCTATAATTGCAATGTCAATTGACTTCATAGCTTACTCTTTTATCAGCTCTTGTTGGGTTTTTAACCTGGTTTTTAATGGAACCTTAACCAAAACTAATGTACCGCAGGTGTTTTTATTTAGCTCATTCAAATCTACTATTTCAAATGCCATAGAAGGACTAAACATATGATTAAACAAATCCACTCTGGATTTAATAATACTTAAACCACTGGAAACATGATTCGAGCTAGCTTTTTTGATAAAGTCAGAATTTCTGCCAACACCATTATCTTCTACCTTCATATCGAAATAATTACCTTCTTTTTTTACGCTGATGATTATCCTTATAGGCCCATCCTTTTTTATTGAGCTATACTTTATCGAATTTTCTAGTGCAGGTTGCAAAAGCATGGGTGGAATAAAGGTCCTACGCAGGTCTATACTAGTATCAATTTCCCATTTTATTTTAAACGAGTCTGGTTTATTCAACTGCTCTAAGCGAGAAAATTCTTTCAAATTTTTGACTTCAATTTCAAGTGTTACCAATTGAGATTTACTATTTTCTAGCGTCTCACGCATGAGTTTAGCGAACCCTTTTAAATATTTAGCACTCAGCTGTGTGTTATTGCTCTTTAAGTAATTATTGATGGAGCTTAAATTATTGAATATAAAATGAGGATTTAGTTGTGCATTTAATACTTGATTTTTAGCTCTGTAGTTATCCAATATGAGTTGCGCTTTTTTAGTGGTGGTTTTAATTTTCCATTTAATTGATAAAAAAATAAGTGTAGTAAAAAATGCGAATAAAAACAGTATAAACCATATTTCTTTCCAAAAAGGAGGAGAAATAATGATAGTTTTAGAAATAATTTCACTTCTTTGACCCCAGTAGTCTTGAACTCTGACTTGAAAAGTATAATGACCATAGTTCAAATTAGGCAATTCAATTGAAGTGTTATTGGTTTTAAGCCACTTATCATTTAATTCTTTAAATCTGTATTCATAAAAAATATTACCATTACTTCTATATGAAATACCAAGAAACCCAACGCTTAAATTATTTTCATCATGGGTCAGCTTTCTTAATTGCCTATCAGACTTTAAATGATTGTTAACATGTATATTAATATTTATTATTGAGGGTTTAGTTTGTGGCGGCATGCCAATAGCTGAAACTATTTTTGTTATTCCATTCCTAGACGCCACCCAAAAGGTATCATTAAGTTGGTGAATTCCAATAACATCGTGCCATCCTAATCCATCACTTTTTTCAATGTTTTTTAAAGTAAATGCTAAGCTATCATGAACTGATTGATAAACAGTATAACCATTATTACCAAATGAATACAAAACGCTGTCTGAGCTATAAAAAAGGCCATTTAGCAAGTCTGTAGTTAGTCCATTCTTGTTGTTAATCCAATTTGCGATCTGTTTATCTTTGTTCAATATAAAAAGACCACTCCCGAGAGTTGCTACAGCTAAAAATTCATTGGATAGCTTAACAATTGAACTTATTCTAGGTTGAAATAAGGAATCAGTAAGATCTAAACGAGTTAACTTTCCTTTATTGTAAATATACATTCCCCGATAAGTGCCAAGAATTATTTCATTGTTGAAGCTTTCTATGGTATTGATGAATACATCTAGCTTAATTTCATCTAAGGGCTCTTTAGTTGAATTTAGTTTATCAAAAACATAAAATCTTTTTCTAGAACTGACATAATATTTATCATTTAATACTTTAAGACAATGAACGGCAATTGGAATTTCCACTTCAACTTCCTCTTTCATTGGATTCCAAACAAAAGATTTTAGCATACTTTGAGAAGAGAGGATCAATTTATTTTCAGGAAAGGTAATTACTCTATTTATTCGATTAGAAAAAAATGATTTACCTAATGCTTTATTAAATTCAATTAACTTACCCCTTTCAGAGCTTAGGTATATTTTATTTTCCAAGCCTATAAATGATTTAATATCTCCAATACCAAGAATATCTGTAGAAAAGGATTCGACTCTTTCATTAGGAGTAAAAAAGATTCCATTTGCTAATGTCGAATACCAAGCGTTGCCTTCTCGGTCTATTAATCTAGATGTAACCGAATATTTTTGTAAGTAGTGATTTGGTTTGACATTTAAGTTTCCCTTTTCAAAAACAATGACCCCATTTTCAAATAAACCGACCCAAAAATTACCAACATTATCATAACCATATTTTGAAGTCGATTCAGATGGAAGATCAATTAGTTTTTTAATGGTGTCATTTTTTATAATATAGAGAGCACTATCTTTATTTAATGAGAAAACGATATTGTTTTCAACATTTATGTAGTTCCTAATTACCTTATCTTTAAAGAAAGATGGATTTTGATTTAAAGGTTTCACCGATTTAGAGTTATTTTCTAAAACAGTGTTTATAAAAAAGCACCTTGATACATAATCTAATCTAGATTCATAGTCAGCATATATCTGATAAAAACTACCTGATTTCATTGAATATTCAAACACCAACCCATTCTTATATACTATGGTTATCGTGTCTTTTTTTTCTTCTTGAATTTTTAAAATCGTCCAAGCTTTTAATTTTGTGATTTGTGAATTGTTTAGTGGAATTTGATAAACAATATTATTTTTTATATAACATGGTTGGTAATGCCTTAAATTTAGCCAAATTGAGGAATCAGAAGCTACAAATAAGTCAGTAATCACATTACTCGGTAAACCTTCTTTTGTAGAAAAGTTTTCAAATTTATACCCATCGTATTTAGAAAGTCCTCTATCGGTTCCTACCCAAATATAACCCTCATGATCTTGAATTATTTTATAGGTTTCTACGCTAGGTAATCCTTCATTTCTACCAAATCTTTGGTAAGAATTAGCATTTGATATTAAAGTAATGAAGTAGAATACAATTAATAGGAAATGTCGGATCAAAACAAGGTTCAGTTTTTTTATATTATTAAACGGACAAATATTGATGAGAATTTTCTTTTTTTCTGTATTATGATAAACAAAAATAAGACGTTCCATTCTTATAAATTTGTCTTTTTAGAATTAAGGAACTATTCTTTTGTTCAAGAGCTTAACACTTCTGTAGCCTTAGGATATAAATGCAAGTAAAAGTAGTAGATGTGGTTAAAGAACTTAATCAAATTCAGTTGAGTCTAAAGGATTGATTTATTTTCTCCTCAAAGGTCTTAACAAATCTTCCAAACCATTCAGCTTTATTTCATAGATAGTTTCTAATAATACACCCAGTTTACCATCGGGAAAACCCTGTTGCTTAAACCATACCAAATAAGGTTCTGGTAAATCACAAAGCAAGCGCCCTTTGTACTTTCCAAAAGGCATTTTCATGCTCACCAATTGCTGAAGAATTTTATGTTGTTCGTTGGGAGGGTTTTGGTTGGTCATGTCTTATTACTGAAAATAAGCGAAGTTAGCCTCCTCTATCTATAAAAAATAGTTTTTAAATTACTTTTGATTGAATTAACCATTGAGTAAATAATCTTTTTATCTCTTCCTTCTAACAAATAATACCATTTATAGGGTATTGACAGCTTAACCTTTTGATGGCATCTTTGCTATTTAGAATCATTCTAAACTATGAAAGGCTTATCAATTTTACATGCAAATGCTAACGTATTAATGGCGAATGGCTTGAATACTATATTACAAAAAGGTGGTGGGATTGACAGCATTAAAATAGTCAAAAATGAAATAGACTTATTTCAACGTTTACTTGAGAATCAATTTGATTTAGTTGTCATTGACCCTTGTGTAAAAGGCCATTTTTCTGTTGAAACCACCTTACGACTTAAAGAAAAATACCCCAATCAACGGATTTTGATTATTTCTGAGATTGAAGAATCTAAAAATGTGCTCCGAATACTGGAAAGAGGTGTTCAGGGTTATTTGACACGCCAGTGCGATGAAGCAGAAATAACTCATGCCATTTTTGCCATTGCCAAAGGTGAAAAATTCTATTGCAACAAAGTACTCGACATCATCTTAAATAAACGTTTTTCTGAGGAGGAAGATAATTGCGAACCCACGGCGCTTTCAGAACGAGAAAACGAAATAACTGCATTAATTGCGAGTGGCATGACCAATAAAGAAATAGGGAATAAGTTGAATTTAAGCCACCACACCATCCACACTCACCGAAGAAACATTCTTAAAAAATTAGGCATTAAAACAACTTCACAGCTAACGGTCTATGCAATCAACGTGGGCTTAATTTCAACCTAAAGTACCACAATGATGGTAGTTAATTTACCAAGTATAAGCGATGTATTTTACCTTTTTCAGGCGATTGTTAAGCCTTATTTTGTCTTCTAAATTTGCCCAAAAAATGAACTAATAAATCATAAAAATGAAATCAAATAAATTATCGATAATAGGACTTCTTCTTACTTCTTACTTTACATCAGCAGCTTTAGCTCAAGAAAATAAAAAGGAATTAGACATTCAAGCCATTAAGGCCATGCAAGGCTGTTACAATGTTGAATTTAAATACACCGAAACTTTTGCACCCGAAGTGGACTATGAAAAAGCATACGACTACACTTCTGCTGCCTTCGAATGGGCTGAAATTATTGAAGAAACAGAGGATAAAATCGTCTTACAACACCTATTAATCATCAATGACTCAACCATTATAAAGCATTGGAGACAAGATTGGACCTTTGAAAAACAAAACAATTATCGCTACGATAAAAATAACCGTTGGGTGTTTGAGCCATTAACTAAGAAAGAAGTGAAAGGTAAATGGACGCAAGAAGTGTTTCAGGTTGATGATAGTCCACGATATACTGGAACGGCCACTTGGACACACGTAGATGGTGTTTCTTCATGGTACAACAAATCCGATTCTCCCCTGCCTAGAAGAGAATACACTAAAAGAAGTGATTACAACGTGATGAAAAGAGGAAACCGTGTGCAAATTCTTGAAAATGGATGGTTACATGAACAAGACAATGATAAAATTATTCGAGAAGACGGAAAAGAGGATGTTTTATTAGTCCAAGAAAAAGGCTACAACATTTACAACAAAAGACCGGATAGTGATTGTAAATCGGCTCAACTTTGGTGGGAAAAAAATCAAGACAAATGGGCAGTTGTCAGAAGTGTTTGGGAAGCTGTTTATGATAACCAAAAACCCTTGGAGTTAAAGGTTGATTTAGATGGAAAAAAGTTGTTCGAGCATCTATTTATAACAGGTCAGTACAATCAAAAAGAAGAGATTGAAGCATTAATCAATAAGTATGTCGTTAACTAATTGCTGTAAAACCTTTTTCATAATTGCATATTTTAGCTGTTCTTCATTTATTAGTGCACAAAACAAAGCATGGTCATCAGTTTTAAAAGACAAAGTTGACAAAGCTTTAGTTTCGGTTTATAATACTGAATTAATTCGTTATGATGCAATAACTTTAGACAAGTCAATTGAAGCTAATTTGAGCAATAAACTATACAAAGTTTATGCTTCAAATGAATTCAAAGGCTTTGTTTATGTGGCTCAAGCGCCAAGCATGAAAAATGTATTTGATTACTTAGTCATTTTCAACAAAGACTTGGAAATTGAAAAAGCTAAAGTTTTAATATACAGAGAGCAACACGGAAGGCAAATTGGTACTGCCAGATGGTTAAGCCAGTTTAATGGCATGAATACTGACAATCGTCCTACTTTAGGTAAAGATATTGACGGAATTTCAGGAGCTACTATTTCCTCTAAAAGCATGACTAAAGCAATTAATGAATTGCTCACTTCCCTTGCTCTTGTTAAAGAAAAGGGGTTGTTATAAGATGTTTCAAGCGGGTTACCTCAGGTTATTTTCAAATGAATTGAAAGTCTTAACGGCTTTCTTTTTAATTACCCTTTCAATTGGTTTTTATTTGGGTATAGGCTTCGTGAATCACACGACTGACAGTCATCCTCAAGGAATCGTTGAAAACTACAATGGAAATGAAGCTGATGAATTAGCAGAAACCATGAAATTCAAAAAGTCAGAACACGAAATGTATAACATTTTACACACGCACTTTTTATCGCTTTCTGTCATCTTTTTCCTCTTGGGTTTATTGTTGTATGGAGTACCAATGAATTCCTTTTGGCGAAAATTCTTAATGGTAGAACCCTTACTATCCGTAATGCTCACATTTGGAGGGATCTACTTTCTCTGGTTGGGAATGGAATGGATGGCCTATTTGGTGATTTTCTCAGGTATTCTAATGATCCTCAGTTATACAGCTGCGATACTTCTCATTTTTAAAACGCTTTTTAATAAAAAATCATCTTCCTTTTAAAAATTCAAGTACCACAATTATGGTAGTCATTTTACCACCAACTAGTCATGAAATTTACCTTTGATAGGCGATTGACACTGCTTTACTTCGCTCCTACTTTTGCCTTCAAAATCTTTATTTAGAATCATTAAAAATAAGAACCATGAATAAATTTTTACAATTAGCAATCACTGCATTAGCTTTTTCTTTTTCAAGTATAGCCCAAACAACCGACACTGTTTCAATAGGTGCAGGATATGCCAATCAGGTCTGGTACAGTTTAGATAGTAATGAACGTGCAAACGCAAGCGGAACTTCTTGGGATTTGGGTTTTCAAATATCAGGATTTTCAGCTGCCATTTTAGCAAATACAGCTTATGGCGCTGAACTTTACAAGTATCCAAATGGTGATATTTCAGACTGGTCTACCTTAGACACTGCAGGCATTGATAATTGGACTCCTTGGCATAACCCATCCTATACTTGGACACAGGGTGCTTTCAATAAAGGAATTGACACTAGCAATACTTTTGATCTAGGCTGGGGTGTCTACAATTTTATCAATCATCATGTTACCGGAGACAGTTTATTTGTTTGGAAAACAGCAAATGGCACAATCTTTAAGATTTGGATTAAAAACCTTGCCTCAGGAACTTATAACTTCCTAGTTGCTGATTACAGTGGGACAAACATTGACACAGTGGCATTAGCTAAAAACAATTTTACAGGTAAAAACTTTGGCTATTATTCAATTGCAACTGATACAGTATTAGATATTGAACCGTTAAGTAATTCTTGGGATTTAGTTTTCTCTAAATACATGGAAGATATTAATGGAATACCTTATTCCGTTACAGGAATAAGAACGAACATTGGTGTTGAAGCAGTTAAAGTATATCCGGTTAATGATGTGAATACCTACGATAGTACTAAGATTCACACCTACTCCTCTAATATTAATACAATTGGGCATGATTGGAAAAAATTCAATTTTAACACTTTTAGTTTTGACATTGAGGACAGTACAGTTTATTTCGTAAAAACAGATACCAATACGTTTTGGAAATTAGTTATGAAAGGTTTTGGTGGGAGTGCTAACGGAAATTTTATTTTCGAAAAAACGAAAGTAAGTGCTGTGACTGGTCTATTCGAAAGTCCTTCTCTAAAAAACGGTACTTTCAAGGTATATCCCAACCCAACAAGCAATAGAAACATTTCTATTGTTCCCAACTTGCCAAATGAAGTTAGAACCGCTCAACTAAATATCCTCAACATCAATGGGCAGCTGCTAAGAACTGAGCCAATTCAAATCAATAATGCTTTGGATGAGCTTACAATTCAGTTGGACAATTATAAATCAGGAATTTACTTTATCCAACTAAATCATAAAATGGGTTCAGTTACTCAACGATTGATCATAAAATAATAAACCCAATCAATTTAAAGAGGCTGAAAGTTTTTCATTCAGCCAATTAATTCATTTAAAAAAATTGACATGCAAGAGCCAATAATTAAATTTCAAAAAGCGATTCAAAAATTAAACTATTTCGAAAAGAAAAAACTTTTAAACCTATTAGCGCATCATACCTCTAATGGCATGAGTCGATTTTACATGGCTTTTGAAATGAAGAATACCATTAAAAGTAATAGAAATTTAAAGCTAGCGGATCTATAAAACTTCATGAGAAAATCGGCATTCATTCTTTTCTTTTTTACTTTCAATTTGCTTGCCGCGCAAAATATAAGGGTGCTCGACAGCAAGTCAAAATCTCCCTTGCCAGGAGCTTCAATTGAATTAAAATTAATTGAAGGAAATTCAATTTTTCTTGGTTCAGATGAGAATGGAGATGCAACCGCAAACTCCCATCATTTTGAAAAGCAGAAGTACGCACTTTTGAAAGTTTCTTACATTGGCTATCAAATGTATTTAGACACACTTTTTAGTGGTGAGAATAAAATAATCCTTCTTCAGCCCAAGGATTATTTAATAGATGATGTAGTCGTTACAGCCCAATACTCCCCAACTTCAGTAGAAAATTCTGTGCATAAGATAAAAGTGATCAGCCGACAAAAAATTGATGACATGGCCGCAGTGAATTTGAGAGATGTATTGACAAATGAGTTAAACATTCGCATTTCACAGGATAATGTGTTGGGCTCAGGAATGAGTTTACAAGGAATTAGTGGTCAGAATGTAAAGATTTTAATTGATGGCGTTCCTGTCATCGGTCGCATGGATGGTCAAATTGATTTAAATCAAATCAACCTCAATAATGTTGAGCGCATTGAACTAATTGAAGGTCCCTTAAGTGTAAATTATGGCAGCAATGCCTTAGCTGGAACAATAAACATCATCACAAAAAAACATCAAGATGAGAAACTCAGCCTAGGAATCAATTCATATACTGAAAACATAGGTACCTATAATTTGGAAACCAACATAGGTTTTACTCCTGTGAAAAATCATTTCATCAATCTTTCCATCGGAAGAAACTATTTTGATGGTTGGAGTCCAAATGATGCCTTTTTACCAACTTTTGAAGCTCAAAGAGCAGATAGTAGCAGAGTGAAGCAATGGAATCCTAAGGAGCAGTATTTTGGTAGAATTCAATACAATTTTAATTACAAAAAATTACGGCTGAACTACAAAGGAGAGTTTTTTGATGAAACAATTAGCAATTTCGGTGCACCTAGAAGAACCGTAAACTCATTTGTCGCTTTTGACGATTATTATCACACCAAACGAATCGACAATGCACTCTTTGCTCAGGGGCAGATAAACAAAAATTGGAGCATCAATTGGACTGCTGCATACAACGATTTTGAAAGAGTAAAAGAAGCCATGCGAAAAGATTTAATTACGCTAGAAAACAGAAGAATTCCCGAAACTGCCAACAATGATTTACAAGATACGAGTACTTTTAACTTATTGATGTCGAGGGGAAGTATTGCAAGTACTAAAGATTCTTCTTGGCTAAATTATGAAATTGGTTATGACATCAACATAGAAAATGCTTCGGGTGAACGCATTGATGGAGGTGAGCAACAAATTGGCGACTATGCCGCATTTATTTCTACAGAAATCAATGTGAATAGTGGTCTTGTATTAAAGCCGGCTGCTCGATACAGTTATAACACACAATACAAAGCTCCTATAACACCTTCATTCAATTTAAAATATACAAAAAAGAACAGCACTTTTCGATTTTCCTATGCAAAAGGGTTTAGAGCACCTTCACTAAAAGAACTTTACTTCAACTTTGATGATGTCAACCACAGCTTGTTTGGCAATCCAGATTTAAAGGCTGAAAAATCTGATAACTTTAATGCAAGTTTTCGCCAACGAATGTTAGTAAAGGCAGTATTGCTAAAAGCCGAAGCTTCTGTATTTTACAATCAAATATACAACCAGATTAGTTTTGCTCAATCAAATCTTGGAGGTGATTCATTAGTTTATTTTAATATCAGTGAGAACCAAACCAAAGGCATTAATTTCAATTTCTCTGTTTTGTATGAAAATTTGCAATTGAATATAGGTGGTTCATACATTGGCAGGTCTAACAGATTGGCAGAAGAAGCATCCGTTGATCAATTCAGCTACTCTACTGAATTGATAGCCAATTTAAGTTACCAATTAAAAAAACCACAACTAACCATCGCTGCATTTGCCAAACATCAAGGTGAATTACCCGGATTTGGTGTAAATGAAGAGGGAGAAGTTGAGAAACGCTCCATTGAAGCATATCAACTACTAGATGCAACAATTTCAAAACATTTTTGGAATAAAAGATTAAACGTAGCCATTGGATGTAAAAATATTTTTGATGTACAAAACGTGCAAGCAAGTCTATCTAGTGGCGGAGCACACAGTGGTGGCGGTGGATCTATTTCTGTGGGAACAGGAAGAACTGCTTTTATTAAACTCGGTTTACTTTTTACAAAAAAATAAAGAATGATACTAAAAAACATTTTTCTACTCTCAAGTATTTTGACCCTTTTTGCAAGTTGCCAAAAAGATGAGCTTCCTTTATTAGCTCCAAATACCAATCAAAATACAAATTCAATTGATACAACAGGAGGTGAAAATCTTATTGTTAAAGGTGAAATTATTTCTAAAACAGTACACATGGGTTCTGATTATGCCACACAAATCTGGTTTGACTTGGGAACCAATTCGGTTATTAAAACCAATTTAAGAACTGACTGGGATTTAGCATTCGATTGTGGCTTGGCAAACAATAATTTGTACTTGAACTCAGCGTTAAATGCTTCAGTTGCATTCACCTCTGAAACTGATTTTAATAAGGTTAATTCCGATGCAGGATTAACCTATCTGTTCGAGCATCAAAGTGGCAGAAAAGAATTATTGGCAATTGGTGATATTAGTAATAATAGATCTGTATTTATTATTGACAGAGGATATGACCCTGCCGGAAACCCTATAGGAAAATGGAAGGCTCAAATTACATTAGTTCAAGAGGGCGATTATTTTTTAACTTGCGCTAAATTAGATGGAAGTAATATGCAAACTACTATCATTTCAAAAAAGCCTCAATACAATCGTGTGGCTTATTCTTTTAGCAGTGCTAAGGAAATTCAAATTGAGCCTGAGAAAACAGACTTTGATATAGTTTTTACTCAATATACCCATGTTTTTGAAAATGAAATTCCACCTTTACCCTACTCAGTAAATGGAGTTTTAATTAACTCATACAAAACCGAAGTAGCTGAGGAGTTTTCAAAAAAATTTAATGAACTATCTAAAATTCATGCAGAAACACTTTTTTATTCCAGAGATTGGGATGTTATTGGCTATGATTGGAAAGACTTCAGTCTACAAACAAACACTTTTACCATTTTCTCAGATAAAATTTATTTGATAAAAGACGCTTCAGGAAATCTATTTAAACTCAGATTTATCGATTTTTACGATGACAATGGAATTAAAGGAAGTCCTGCTTTTGAATTTATGAGGTTATAGCAACAACTTAGTAATTATCTTTATTTAACTTGTTAAATTGCTTAATGTAGCTTAAGTTTAAACTTACACTTAAAAGAAAAATAATGAGCAATTGTATATTATTGACAGGAGGAACAGGGTATATAGGTTCATGGGTTGCAAAGTACCTTTTAGAGAAAGGTTACATTGTTCGACTTGCAGTTCGAGACAAAAACAAAACAGGAAAATATGCTTTTTTAAATGCCATTGCTGAGAAAAGCAGTGGAAAATTAGAAATATGGGAAGCAGATTTATTAAAAGAGGCTTCCTACAACAATGCCGCTGAAGGAGCAGATGCAATTATTCACATGGCTTCCCCTTTCACCTTGCGTTTTAAAGACGCAGAAAAGGAATTAATTCAACCTGCTTTGGAAGGAACAAAAAATGTCTTGGCAGCTGCAAACCATTCAACAACAGTCAAAAAAGTTGTATTAACTTCTAGTGTTGCAGCTGTTTTTGGCGATAACATCGACCAAAAAGAAAAAGGACTGAATCAACTTGACGAGAGTCATTTTAACACAACAAGTTCCGTCAACCATCAACCTTATTCCTATTCCAAAATTCTCGCTGAAAACGAAGCTTGGAAAATTGCTAAAGCTCAAAACAAGTGGAATTTAGTAGTCATTAATCCTTCTTTTGTCTTAGGTCCATCTCTTAGCGAAGATTCTAATTCAGAAAGTTTGGCTTTTATGCAAGACCTAATCGGAGGTAAATTCAGAATGGGTGCTCCAGATATTTATTTTGGCTTTGTTGATGTTCGAGATGTGGCAAATGCCCACATAGTAGCTTTAGAAAATAAAACTGCTGAAGGTCGTCACATTTTAGCTGAACGAACAGCTTCTATTTTAGAGCTAGTAGAACTATTAAAAGCAAATTATGGAGATAAGCTAAAACTCCCGCTTATGAAAGCACCAAAATGGTTGTTGTATTTAATTGGTCCCCTTTTTGGATTGAGCAGGAAGTTTATCAATCGCAATGTAGCTCATCCCATACAACTAGACACAACTAAAAGTAAAGAAAAATTAGGCCTCAGCTATAGAGATTTGAATGAAACAGTGGTAGACATGGTGGAACAAATGAATAAATCTAAAACTACATAGAAGAACACAGTTCACGCTGATTTTTTATGATTTTCGGTGTTCAAATATGATAAATTACAAATTGGCAGCTAATAATTTATTGAAGTGAAAATATATTAAGTACGGAGGATAAAAGTGAAACTTCTTTTCAAGAAGCCTAGTCTCTTATCTATTTAGGGATGCTCATTCAACCTTTATTGATAGTCCATCATCTTATTTCGTAATTCTTAATTTACAGATTCTTAATTAGAATCTTAAATACGTATCCTTTTCTAATACACAGCCTCTTTTAAAACCCGTAAATCAACGGAATAAAGATGCTCGCGAGAATCCAAAATAAGATATTTAAAAGCGTTCCTACTTTTATAAAGTCCATGAACTTGTATTGTCCGGCACTGTATACCATGGTGTTTGTTTGATAACCGACAGGTGTCATAAAACTTGCAGAAGCAGCAAAGGTAACAGCCATTACAAATGGCATGGTATTTAAATCCATGGTGTGGGCGGTAGCAAACGCAATAGGTGCCATCAAAGCTGCAGCAGCATTATTTGACATCATTTCGGTGAGCAAAGAAGTAACTAAATAAAGCCCTGAAACAACGGCAATTGGTCCCCAACGCCCCATACTTTCTATCAAACCTTCAGCAATGAACTGATCCAATCCAGACTTACTCATTGCAGTACCCAAACTCAGAGCCCCTGCCAAAAGAAAGATGATTCGCCAATTAATGGCTTCGTATGCTTCTTTCATTGAAAGTACTTTGAGTAGGACTAAAAAACTAACGGCGGCAATAGCCCCAACCATAATGGAAAGTATATTTAAACTAGCTAAAAGTACGATGGTAATAATTACAGCTACAACGGTGAAAAACTTAGGTTTATCGAAATCCTTTATACTGTCTTCCGATAATAAAACAAATGGAGCATCTTGCTCGCTTTCAATTCGTTTCATCTCTTTAATAAAGTGATTCTTTACTTCAGCTAAAATTACATCGCCTGCCCTCAACTCTGTTTGATAGAGTTGCTCATGTAAAATTTCCTCGCGGTGCTTAATGGCTAAAGGTATAGCTCTGTACCTGTTTCTAAAATCCAACTCCTTTAATGTCTTTCCATCAATTTCAGAATTAGAAGTAATGACCATTTCTACCAATGTAGAATTTTTTCCCTTCAAATCGTCGTCACCGATTCTAATTGCAGCATTCAATAATACTTTTGCCTTGTCTTTCAAGGATTTCATTTTTTCAACATTGCACCGAACTTTAAGGATATCTCTAGCTTGTAAAACAAAATCGCCTGCGGGCATGGTAAACTTATTCTCATTTCGACGTACTTCAATAATGTCCATATCCAACTCCTTTACCAAGACAGAATCCATGATTTTCTGTTCGCTAAAATTTTGATTGTCTAGCAATTCAATTTCAGTCAAGTAATTGCGCATGGAAAATTTTTCCTTTAAATCTCCCTCTTCTTTTTTGTTGGGCAATAACCGAATACCGATAAATGTCATGTATAAAATACCAACTCCCAAAAGAATCAACCCCATGGGTGTTAGGTCAAACATTCCAAATGCTTCTTCTCCTGATTTTTCGGCAATACCACTCACTAGAATATTTGTAGAAGTTCCAATTAAAGTGCAACTACCACCAAAAATTGAAGCAAATGAAAGTGGAATCAGCATTTTTGAAGGACTTTGTCCCGAAGAATGAGCAATTTGAATTATTACTGGAATAAATACTGCTACTACCGGAGTGTTGTTTATAAAGGCTGAAATCCCTGCAATGAGCAACATCATCATCAACATGCCCATTTTAAAATTATAGCGAAAAGTATTGGCTAGTCGCTGTGCAAGAACTTGTAAAGCACCTGTTTTTAAAAGCGCTGCACTCAAAATAAACATGAAAGCAACGGTAATTGTGGCCATGTTACTGAAACCCTCCACTGCTTCTTCAGGACTTAAAACCCCTGTAAGAATCAAGGAAACCATGATTAATAAAGCCACTAAATCGATAGAAATTAATTCTGTAGCAAATAGAATAATTGCAATTAGAATAACGATTAAGGTAATTATTGCAGCAGTAGTCATAGAATTAAGAAAGCGACCTGTTTAGGTTTTGAAAGATTGCAAATATAGCGCAAGTACTATAAAGATTATATTTTTCTTGTAGCCAATTCAATGCTTTAAAAATTGAATGGTGGCATCGAGTAATTGCTTGGTGTGTTCAGGTAAGTCTTTCTCTTCCCAAGGATGTTTACCACCGTAAGTATGTCCAGAACCTTCAATTAACTTGAGTTCTGATTGAGGATTCCAATTATTCAATTGTTTTGCAGCTGATACAGCTACCGCTTCATCATTTGTTCCGTGAATGATTAATAATGGCTGAGTCATGTTTCTCACCGCATTTTCAATTGAAAGTTTATCTTGAAAGTTGTATAGTTCTTCTACGAATGAATAGTTCATTGGCATTTTTTGTTTTGTCCTAGTATTTACAATGTAACGAACTCCTTCTTTTTCCCATTTTTTAAGTTCACTTTCAGATGGTAAGCGCTTTACGAAATCTGCAACTGCCGACCATGTTACTACTTTATTAATTGCTGGAAACTGAGCTGCTGCACAAATAGCAATGCCTCCACCTCTGCTGTGTCCAATTAAGTTGATCTCATTTTTAGCAACCTGTTGTTCAAGTTCATTTTTAAAATCAAAATGCTTAATCCATTCAAGTAATTTTGAAAGATCGGTTAATTCTTTCCAATAAGAGTTTACTGCAAAGGATTGAAGATCGGGAAAATCAATCGGTTCTTTTACTGTGCCACCATTGTGGGAGAAATTAAACTTAATAACACAGAACCCTGCTTTTGCTAATTCATCAGCAATTAATGGAAAGTGTCCCCAATCTTTAAAGCCTTTAAATCCATGAGCAAATAAAACGATTGGTATTTCTGCATCACTTTTTGGATAAATTACGTCTAATAATGAGGATCGATTATTCGCACCTTTATAAACTAAATTGTGTTTTTGACTGATTTTCATTACAATCTATAATTTTTAAAATTATCTTTACGTTCAAATTTAAAACTACTATGTTAAGAATCGTTTCCTCACTTTTTACCTTCTTTTTTTTAGTTTTTCAATTAAGTGCTCAGATTAATACCGAAGAATTCCCTCCTTCCTTCTATTCTCCTGAGCTTTTACCTGAAGAAAGTATGACAGCAGTTGAGTTAGAAAAACCCAATGTCTCAGTACTCCTAAAAGAAGACGCAGCCCATGGAGATAAAATAGAAGGATGGCGATTTGGTACTCTAATTCCTGTTAATTACACGATAGAAAACTCAGGTACTTTACAAAAGATTACTTCCAACAATTCATTTGTGTGGACGCTAAAAATAAAAGTAAAAGATGCCATAAGCATCAACCTAAATTTCGATGATTTCTTTTTGAGTAACAATGCAAAACTTTTTATTTACAATCAAGACTACTCAGATGTTTTAGGCGCACTGACCCACAAAAACAATAAAAAAGATGGTCAATTTTCTATTCGTCCAATAGTTGGTGATGAAATAACTTTGGAATTACACTTACCTGATGATGAACTAGAAGCGAATAGGATTTCTATTCACCAATTGATTTATGGATATAGAAACTTACTCGAAAAGTCAGGTAAAACTTTTGGAGGTTCAGGTTCTTGTAATATCAACGTTAACTGTAAAGAAGGAAAACTTTGGCAAGATGTAAAACGTTCTGTGGTTTTAATCACACGATCGAATAATACAAGAATCTGTACAGGTACATTGGTCAATAATTTGAGACAAGATAGTACCCCTTATATCCTCACTGCTGCTCATTGCGGTATTGCTACCAACTCAATTTTTGTTTTTAATTATGAAAGCGCTTCTTGTACACCTTCTGTAAATGGGTCAATTAGCAATTCGATTAGTGGTGCTTCTAACAGAGCAATTGCAGTAAATTTTGGATCAGATTTTCACTTATTTGAACTATCTTCAAAGCCGCCTCCATCCTACAATGTTTTTTATGCCGGTTGGTCAGCAGTAAATCAAGCTGCACCTAAATCAGTAGCTATTCATCATCCAAATGGCGATGTAAAGAAAGTATCATTTAACAATGACCCTCTAACCTCAAGTGGTTATTATGATCCAACAGGCGATAAATATTGGATGGTTAGAAATTGGGAAAAGGGAACTACGGAACAAGGCTCTTCAGGCTCAGCACTATTTGATTATAATTTGCGCATTGTAGGTCAATTGTTTGGAGGTGATGCACTATGTAGTAATCAATATGAAGACTATTATGGAAAATTTTCACACTCTTGGAATAGCGATACATCAAACTTTAGAAGGCTTAAACCATGGCTTGACCCCGATAATACACAATTTTTAACGGTAAATGGCTTCGATCCTAATCCTGCCAACTTTCAAAATGATTTACAATTGCTCTATATTGGAGGTGTCCCTAATTTTATGTGTGGTGATAGTGCTCAACCTTTTGTAATAATAAGAAACAGAGGAGCTAACACAGCAACTTCAATAAGATTAGACTATCAACTCAATAATCAAGCAGTTCAAAGTATTGTTTCGAATAGCCCTATTGCTAGACAACAATTACTCAGAATTGATTTACCGATGCTTCAATTATCAAATGGGCTTAATAAAATTGATGCACGTGTTTTTTATAATTCAAGTACCATTGACCAAGATACAAGTGATAATTTTAATAGCCTCACATTTGAAAGTAATTCAAATGCTGTAAATTTAAATTTAATCATTAAAACGGATGATTTTGGAAGTGAGACTTCTTGGATGGTATTTTCACCAAATGGTTCTAAGGTAGCAGAAGGAGGTCCTTATGTAACTCAAACAGGCGGTCAAATTAACCAACATGCCATTTGTGTATTCGATAGCTGTTTTACCTTAAGATTAATTGATAAAGGTTCTGATGGTTTTAATGTACCTGCATTTGGAAATGGCTTTGCTTTAGTTACTAATGTTTTTGGAGATACTTTATTGTTTGAAAATAGTTTTACTACTGAAGAAAAGAATGTGACATTTTGTGTTCATGATTCACTAACCTCCTTGAATGAAGTAACATCTACTAATTTTCAATTTAAAGTATTTCCAAACCCAATAAAAAAAGGTCAATTACTTCAAATTGAAACAAACGCTCCTCTCGACAACCAAAAAATCGTTTTATTTGATTTATCGGGTCGGATAGTATTTTCTAGTTATTCAAACTCTTTGGTAATACCTCAATCAATAAGTTCAGGAATTTACTTTATTAGAATAACAGAATTAAACAGCAATACTATTATCAGTAACGAAAAACTAATTATTCACTAAGAAATTTAGCGCCTTTGGCTTGATTTGTACATGTCGTTGGAAGACTTTACTTTCATTCCTTTCTTAGAACTCCCACAAGATGAAATTAGTATAGCTGATAAGAATAAGTATAAAATAAATCTAAATGTTTTCATAGAGTGAGTCTACGAAAAGTATTCTTTTGGGTTACTTTAACTACTTACCCCAAACGTGTTTGTTTTTATCTTTCTTATTACCCATTCCTGAACCTGACTTGACTTTCGAGTAGCCTTTCTTCTTATTACCACAAGCAGTGAAACTAGAAATTGCAATAATAAAGGAGATTGCAGTAAAAATCGATAAAATACTTTTGTATGATTTCATTGTATGATTAATATTTAAATAACTACATAAGGCATAATTGCTTCTAAAATACGCGATCCAGGATCGCATGTACCATCTTTAGTTGCAGGTTGAAAATTCATTGTTATCCTTATATTTCCTGAATCGGATGAACCTTGCACATCAATAGTGCTCCATGTGGCTTCTATTCCTAAAGGTTGACCATCTCTATCAAGATTTGGATCACCAAAACGCAAGTTTGAAGTATTCATGCCTCTATAACAAATAATGTATCGATTGTCTTTTTCTTTAATAGCTTCATTTAAAGAAGTAGAATCATTGTAAATTACTATACTTGATTTATACTGTCTTGTTGCACCAAGTGGTTTTAATAATTTTATTGTGTCTATCACAATAGGGGCATTTCCGCCTATTCCATCAGGGTCATAAAATTCATAAGTCGCTTTTTGAGTAGTATCTTGACTAAGAATAAATGTTATTTTTAATCGGTTAGCTTGAATGTCACCTCGGTTAGTTGGGGGAAATGTAGGCAGTTCTTCGTCGTCATCATTTCCGCATGCAACTAGAATTAATACAAAAAAAATGGCGTAAAATAATCTAGCTGCACTATTTTTAAAATAAATCATATGATTCGTCTTTACTATTACTATTGATAAAACTAGTTTATTAACTTATTGTACTCACAAATTTAACAATCAAATTATAATTTTTAATATAAAAACCTGTTTAAGATTTTACATAAAATGCTTATCTTTCATTTGTGTAAGCAGTATGCTTTAAAAATACATGAATGTATAAAGTTTATTTTATTCTTATACCCTTACTTTTAAATTCAAGTAAAGAACGCTCTAAGATAGATTATCATCAATTAAAAGTAAGCGCCTCTGCATACAACTCAGTTGCATGGCAAACCAAGGCAATTAATCCAAACATTGCTGCATGGGGAGATACATTAAAATCAGGAATGAAAGCAATCGCGGTTTCTCGAGATTTAATTGATTCAGGATTAATACACAATACCAAAGTACTTATTGAAGGTTTTCAAGATACCTTTTTAGTCAAAGACAAAATGCATCATCGATGGCAGAAAAAAATCGACATTTACATGGGTGAAGATATAGCAAAAGCTAAAAAGTGGGGCAACAAAAAAGTAGTCATTCGATGGGCTAAAACACCTTATTAGTCCTCAACCAACCAGTTAAACTCAATCGTTGTGCATTACTGACTTTCACTTCATGTTCTAATTCGCTAGAGAAAAAAACAACCTTTCCTGCTGAAGGTAGAATGTAATTTGATTGATCTGTATAAATTACTAGCTCTCCCCCATCATCACTTTCCCAAGATTCATTTAAATAGAGAACAAACGAAAATCGACGACAATCATCGTTGTTGAATTGATCTGAATGTCTTTTGTAAAAAGAACCCGGCTCGTAAACAGCATAATGAAACTCAAAGGTGCTAATACCTGCAAAGCAAGTGCGATTTAGGTAATCAGAAAAAGCTTCTATGCGCTTAAAGAATTGAACTTCAAATGGATTTTCTGTATCCTGTTTTAACCAATGTATTTTATCGTTGCGTATTGTCTTTTCTTTTTGAAGATTTAACTTATTGCCAATTCCGGCAAGGCGAAAAGCATCGTTTTCATAACGCAGCAACAACTCTTTTCGAAGACCTTCAATTTCCAGAGTCGAAAACCAATTATCTACGGATCCAAAACCCTTTTCTAAAAGCGCTTGAATCAAATTTTCATATTCTTGAACCATCAATTGATTCCTTAAGGAATCTTGCGATAATGAGTTTTTATCGCTCGACCAAATTAGTGAAATATTGATTTGGTTAAGGTTTATAAAATTAAAATAATCAGGCATCAAATATTTCCAAAGCTATAATAAATCAACAATTTAATTGCCCCAATGGCTAAAAGAATGGGCTTAAAGATGAAACTAAGCGTTAGTTGATTTTAAATTATTCATGCTAGTATGCTATGCAATTATTAACTTCGTAGCATGAAAAAATTATTCTTATCGATGCTAATTGTGCTAGGCGCAATTGCAATTACAGCTGCTCAAGACAATCCTGTTAAAAAGAAAAAGGGGTATGAATACAAGTCCAATGCTCAAGATAATCAAGACTTATATGTTTTGATGCGCTATAAATGGAAGAAGTCAAAGGAAGGTAAGGCCTATGCTCAAATAAAATTTATCAATAAAACAAAATCAGCAGTTGAAGTTGATGCTCAATTGTTTTTCTATAATGAGGGTATTTTAGAAGAACGCGCAGAGGTTAATACCTGTTTGAAAAAAGGCTTTTGGAATAATTGGTTTAGACCAATACACATTATTGAAAATGATAAATTCAATCTTAACAGTGATGGTGAAAGCAACTATTCAATTGAAGAACCTGAATTGACCTTGAAATTGGTTGATAAATGTGATAAATTGCATGATTAACTTTTTAAAAACATTAGTCGCTATCGCTGCTCTTGCTGCAGCTGCTCAGTTATCCATTACTTTATCTGAAGCTATTTCTGTTGCTCCAATTACCGCACAAAGTTTAGTACTCTTTCTAATTGCGCGTTTATTACCTTGGAAGTACAGCGTTTTAAGTGTTCTACTTTACCTCCTTCTTGGAATTATAGGACTACCTGTTTTCTCAGGTTTTTCATCAGGATGGGAAGTTGTGGTTGGTAAAAGTACTGGTTACTTTGTAGGATTTATTTTTGCTGCTTTCGTAATTGGATTAATGGCTGAGAAAAATTCAGCCCAGTTTAAAAATTACCTCTTGGAGTTTTTAATTGGTTCAGTTCTTATTTTGTTTTTTGGAGCGATTTTTTTATTGCGTTTTATTCCATTAGAGGAGGCTTTATCAAAAGGAGTTAAGCCATTTATCCCCGGTGCATTTATAAAATTATTGCTTGCAGCAGTAATTTTAGCTGTCTATGGAAAGGTTAAACAATTTCTAACAACGATTCCTCAGCATGATTAAGCTGTTCAAGTTCTTTTTTAAACCATTTTATCTTTATTTTACTGATTCAAAATCGCGTCGTTTAATTCATCTTAAAGCGAAGTATTACAAGCTAAAAAAATACCAATCAAAATCAATCCGTTTTGAGAACTATCACATCTCCGTTCCCGATGTACCTAGTTTTTTAGATCAATATAAAAACATTTTTTATCATGAAGCCTATGCTTTTTCGAGTGATCAAATTGCGCCTTTAATCTACGATTGTGGAGCCAACATTGGAATGGGAATTCTTTATTGGAAAAAACACTTTCCTGAATCAACAATTGTTGCATTTGAAGCTGATCCAACTTTTATCGAAGTTTTAGGTAAAAATTTGCAATCAAATCTAATAAAGGGAGTTACACTCATTGATAAAGCAGTTTGGATTGATGATCATGGAGTAAATTTTCATCAAGAAGGCGGACAAGGTGGAGCAATATTAAGTTCTGAAACTAAAGGAATAAAACTCCCTTCCATTCGATTTAAAAGAATGTTGCAAGATGAAAATCGGGTAATTGATTTTCTAAAAATTGACATTGAAGGTGCTGAATATGCAGTATTACAAGACTGTGAAGAGGAGCTTCAAAAAATAAAGAACCTCTTTATTGAAGTGCATTTTTCAAATACATCAACTGAAAAATTTTCTTCTATAATTCAAATTCTAGAAAAGCAAGGATTTAGCTATTTTATTCAAAATGAAATCATTCTAAAACCTTTTTTAAATCATATAAGTGATAAAAAACCTTTTAGTATTGAGATTTTTGCAACTCGCCTTTAAGTACTCTTGAATCTATCTTTGCATAATCAATCGCTTTTGCTATTTTTGATTCAATCGATTTTGAGTACTTATGAAAAAAATAGCAAGAAGTTTTTTTGGCGCTTTACTAATTAACATTACACTACTTTCATGCTTTGGAGGAAATGATTCAAACGAAAAGACGAGCAACACAAAAACTGATATTGAAGATGAAAACTCTCTCTTTAAGTTAGTTTCTTCCGATCACAGTAACATTAATTTTTCAAATAAGTTAGTTGAAAATGAAAAGATGAACATCATCAATTACCACTATTTTTACAATGGTGGTGGAGTTGCTGTTGGAGATGTAAACAATGATGGTTTACTCGATATTTTCTTTACCGCTAATCAATCTCCAAATAAATTATACCTTAATAAAGGTGATTTAAAGTTTGAAGATGTTTCTCATCTAATTCCCGAATTAAAAGATGGCTTGTGGTCTACCGGAGTTACCATGGTGGACATCAATCATGATGGTTGGCTCGACATTTATGTTTGCCGTTCAGGAGATGTTCATCCCGATTTGAGAAGAAATTTGTTGTACATTAATCAAAGTGGAAAAGGTTTTGTTGAGAAAGCTGCAGAATATGGAATTGATGACCCCGCCTATTCTACCCAAGCTGCTTTTTTTGATTATGATAAAGATGGGGATTTAGACCTCTTTTTGTTGAATCATGAAATTAAAGACATTACTAACTACAACCGAGAACAAAGGCAAAGTGGTCGTGATCCCTATGTCGGTGATAAACTTTATAGAAATGATGATGGAAATTTTAAAGATGTCTCTGCCTTATCAGGAATTAGATCAAATCCTTATGGTTTTGGGTTGGGTGTAGCAATTGGAGATTTGAACAACGACGGATGGCCTGATATCTATGTAACAAACGACTTTTTAGAAAACGATTACCTGTATTATAACAAGCAGAATGGAATTTTTACTGAAGCCATCCATCGATCTACTAAACACATTTCAACCTATGGAATGGGAACCGATATAGCAGATTTTAACAACGATGGAATGCAAGATATTTTAGTTGTCGACATGGTGGCAAAAGATAACTTTCGTCAAAAAACCAATATGTCGGGGATGAATCCTGAGCGTTTTTGGGAAAGTGTAAAATTTGGATTTCACTTTCAATACATGTTCAATACATTACAGTTAAATCAAGGAAATGAGCTTTTTTCAGAAGTTGGACAAATGGCAGGAATATCAAACACAGATTGGAGTTGGTCTGCGCTTATGGCTGACTTCGATTTAGATGGGCAAAAAGACATCTTAATCACCAATGGATTAAGAAAAGATGTGCGAAATAACGATTATGTTAAAAAGCATGTATTATTTGCTGAAGAGAAACCCGAAAATCGGGGTCTGAGTCCGAAGCAACTATTGGAAAAACAATTAGCAGCTATACCATCAGTTGCAGTACCTAACTATATATTCCAAAACAAAGGAACTTTTCAATTCGAAGACAAGTCAAAAGAATGGGGAATTTCAATTCCAAGTTTTAGTAATGGTGCTGTATATGCCGATTTAGATAATGATGGAGACTTAGATTTAGTTATGAATAATATTGATGAAAAAGCATTTCTATTTGAGAATAGAAACAATTCAACTACTGAAAATTCTTACCTTCAAGTAAAACTTAAGGGTACTGAGAAAAACCCAAATGGAATTGGCGCACTGGTTAAAGTTCATGCGAATAATCAAACTCAAACTCAAGAAATTTACACCACAAGAGGTTTTCAGTCAGCAGTTCCTTCAATGGCTACTTTTGGATTTGGACAAATGAATAAAGTTGATTCTTTGGAGATAATTTGGCCTGATGGTAAAAGAAATAGCATCATCAATCCAATAGTAAATCAAGTTTTAAAGGTAAACTATGCTTCAGCTGATTCTAAGCACACTTTCTCAAATAATGAAGAACAAGCAGTTTTTCAAGAAATTACGAAAGATCACAATATCAACTACTTGCACAGCGAAAATGAATACGACGATTTTAAAGATCAGGTTTTATTACCGCATACGCTTTCAAACCTAGGTCCTGCATTGGCTGTAGGTGACTTGAATGGCGATGGATTGGACGATTTTCTAATTGGAGGAGCGCACCTCACTGCTACATCCATTTACCTTCAAGATAAAAATGGACAATTCAATAAAGCTGTTACAGGTTTTCCAGATGAACACAAGCAATTTGAAGACGTCGATGCATTCTTTTTTGATGTTGATAATGATGGGGATTTAGATATTTATATAGCAAGTGGTGGATATGAATTTGATGATCATTTATCGAATTTATATGATCGAATCTATTTGAATGATGGAAAAGGAAAATTTACTTATACCCAAGAATTACTTCCTAATATTAAAACAAATTCAGGTTGTGTAAGAGCATTCGATTATGATGGAGATGGCGACCTTGACATATTTGTTGGAGGAAGAGTTATTGCAAAAAAATACCCTTATGCTCCCATGAGTTATTTATTGCGAAACGACAATGGGAAATTTACTGATGTAACTGATCAAATTATTCCTGAAGTTAAAAGAATCGGAATGGTTACTTCTGCTGAATGGTTTGATTATAACAATGATGGCTCTACTGATTTAGTTCTAGCTGGAGAATGGATGCCAATTAGTGTTTTTAAATCAGAAAATGGGAAATTTAAATTGGAAGACCCAGCATCAATAGGGCTTGATAAAACTAATGGTTGGTGGTATAGCTTAAAGAAAATTGATTACAACCAAGACGGACAAATGGATCTAGTAGCTGGAAACTTAGGCTTAAACTATAAATACCAAGCTTCAAAAGAAAGGCCTTTTAAGGTTTTTGGAAATGACTTCGACGGAAATCAAACAGTGGACATAGTGCTAAGCTATGAAGAAAACGAAGAATACTTTCCAGTAAGAGGTAGAGAGTGTTCTTCCGACCAAATGCCCTTTATTAAAGATAAATTTCCAGATTATGAAAGTTTTGCATCTTCAAACGTTTATGATATTTTGGGTGAAGAAAAAATTGAAAGTGGGTTGGAGTTAAATGCCTACACATTTGCAACTACCTTATTTAAAAACAACAATGGAATTTTTGAGTCAATTCCTATGCACCACAGCATACAACTATCTTCTATCAACGATATTCTCGTAAATGATTTCAATAAAGATGGGATTCCGGACTTAATGATGGCTGGAAATTTATACGGCTCTGAAGTAGAGACATCTCGAAATGATGCAGGTTATGGAAATATACTATTTGGAACTGGAGACGAGAATTTTAAATTGCTACATCCATCTAAAACAAGTTATTTTGGTGAAAATGAAGTAAAGAAAATCAGGAAAATCAGAGTTGGAAACAAAACAGCCTATTTAATAGCTCAAAACAGAGGACCACTTCGTCTTTTTTATTATCGAGAAACAGTACAATGAAAATTGGTAAAGTTATTTTGTTGGTTCAAACTCTTTAATGATATGAATCATAGATTCTTCAGCATCTAAAAGCAAACTTGAAACTTGAATAAGGTTACATCTGAAACTTTCAGTTTCCTTCTTTAATTCCTCAGAAAAATTAAGCAAAATATTGTTTGTTAACTGCAAATTATGAATTCCTGTACGGTATTTTTCAAGTAAAATTTCTAACAAGTTTAGTTGTCTTTTTAGCTTCACAAATTCAACCGACTGTTTGTGCTCTTGCTGAGCTATTGCAAATAATTGAATTAAACATTCTTCTAACTGATTAAAGTGTTTACTAAATGATTCGATCTCTGAATCTATATGAGAATTATAATCTCTAATGGCATGAAAAAGATTGCTTAGACTTTTCTCTTTATTTTTTATAACAATATTATTCAGTCCTTCATCAATGTCAGCCAACTCATTCATATAAGCTTTCGACTTCTCTTTCAAAGCATATACCTTAATCATGTTATCTTTATAGATAGGATAGAAAAACTGTAACCGATTAAAGACTTGATTGAGAAGCGATTTTAATGAAGGATTCATAGGCATTAAATAATACCTAAATATAGTAAATTATTGGAGAAAACAATTAGACTACGCTAAAAAGAACAAGTGCATATCCAAAAAAACGAAGAAAACGAAATAAACCTAACAATAGAAAGGTTGAAAAAGGAAATCGTATTATCCCTGCCATCATACAAACAATTGAAAATGGTAATGGAAAAATTGCTCCAAAAACAATTAATACACCTCCCCACTTCCGAATTAAATCTAAATGTCTAACAAATTTTTTAACAATCCATGCTTCAACTTTAGGAAGCGATCCAATGAATTTTCCTATAAAATAAGACACTATTCCACCTGCATAAGAGAGAATAGATAAAAAAGCAACCATCAAATAAGGATACTCGAAATTTTGAGACCAAATGATAAAAAAGTCAGGAGGAATCAAACCCAAAAGGGATTCAGACAAGAAAAAGACTATGATTGCTAAAACAGGATTAAAACTAGCAAGAATTGTTTCTAAACGCTGATCAAAATCGGGAACTAAAAGCTTTAATATGAATAAACCAGCTACAACTAAGCCAAGGAAAAATAAAACTTTTAGACTATTTTGATAAAAAAACTTATAAACGCCCTTTCTTTTATAGAATTGGTGATAGGAATTAATCCTATAACTTTTGCGTTTGGTGGTGTTTACCTGTGATTCCATTATTTTGCAAAAATAAGCAGCGATATGAGATTATTATCCATAATAAATCATAAGATTGCTTTAAAAGAACATTTTTCTAACAGATAGGTTACCTATTGTATAAAGACTTATTTATGTATCCAGTTTTTCCTTTAAATATTGTAGTATTACCCGATGAGTCTGTTGCATTGCATTTATTTGAACCACGTTACCGGCAATTGTACAAAGATGTAAAAGCAGGTCAAGAATTTGCTATCGTCTATCAAGATAAATCAAATAGGTCTTCTCATGGGACATTGGTATTCATTGATAAAGTAATAAATGAATTTCCTGACGATACTGTCGATTTGATTGTAAGAGGCTTATCTGTTATAAAAGTGACTACTTTCCATGATTTGTTTCCAGGTAAATTGTATTCAGGTGTTGATGCGGAAGTAATAACTCATGAGAATCAACGAGTAACCGACGAATTATTGGTGGAGTTTAAAAAGTATTTAACTACTGTTGGGAAAAGACATAACCCGAGCAATGCACTCAGCCTATTTCAAATAGCCAATCGTTTGGAGCTGTCTCAAGAGAAAAAAAACGAATTCATTAAATGCCAAGATTGCATTCACATGAATCGTTTTTTAATCAACGAAATTCGCTTTTTCTTAAAGATTTACGAGCAAGAGAAAAACTTAAACCATAAGTTTCATTTAAACTAAAAAGTATTAGCTGATAGCATTACCAAGGTACAAGCATCTACTACCTCAATCCCTCCATTTTCTAGCTTTTTCATAAGTTCAGGGTTAATTGTCCCAGGATTAAAGATGACTCTTCTAGGGTTAATTTTAAGTAAATAATCGTAGTATTCTAGTTGATTTTTTGGAGACAAGTAAAGCGTTACGGTATCAATATCCTTTAAATCGACTTTTGAATTTTTAATTTGAATGCCTCTAACTGAGCCTTTCTTAATGCCCATCGGCACCACTTCGTGTCCGTGGTCGATTAATCGATTTACTGCTAAATAAGAATACCTATCAGGATTGGAAGATGCGCCTAGTACAAGAGTTTTCATTTTATTTATTTTGTAAAAAATCAAAGTTAAGATAGTTATTTTTACCGATTATGAAAACATTCTTATTACTCGGTTCAGGAGAATTAGGCAAAGAGTTTGTCATTAGTGCAAAGCGTTATGGACATAGCGTTGTGGCTGTAGATAATTATCAAGGAGCACCTGCCATGCAAGTAGCTGATGCATTTGAGGTAATCAATATGTTGGATGCCGAAGAACTACAAAGAGTTGTTGATCTACATCAACCTGATTTTATAGTTCCAGAAATTGAAGCCATTCGAATAGAAAAATTATATGAATTTGAAAAGGCAGGAATTCGTGTTGTTCCTTCTGCTAAAGCAGTAAATTATACAATGGATCGAAAAGCAATTCGCAACTTAGCTTCAGAAAAGTTAGGTTTAAAAACTGCTGCTTACTTGTATGCTACTAATAAATCAGATTTTATAAATGCAGTTAAAAAAATTGGATTACCATGCGTCATTAAACCTTTAATGTCTTCTTCTGGCAAAGGACAATCAATTATTAGAACTGAAAGTGAAATTGAAAACTCTTGGAACTACGCAATTGAAGGTAGTCGAGGAGATTCAAATGAAGTAATTGTTGAAGCGTTTATTCCTTTCGATTCTGAAATCACTTTATTAACGGTCAGTCAATCTGATGGTACTATTTTATTTTGTCCACCTATTGGTCACCGTCAAGAACGAGGAGATTACCAAGAAAGTTGGCAACCTGCAGCAATAACACAAGACCAACTGCTAGCTGCTCAAGAAATGGCGAAAGCAATTGTTACAGAATTGGGTGGAGCAAGTATTTGGGGCGTAGAGTTTTTTTTGAGTAAAGAAGGGGTGTACTTTTCAGAACTATCTCCTAGACCGCATGATACTGGAATGGTGACGCTAGCAAATACTCAAAACTTCAATCAGTTTGAATTACACCTTCGCGCCATTTTAGGTTTACCAATTACTGAAATACAGCTCTTGAGAAATGCTGCAAACGCAGTTATTTTAGCCGAAAAAGAAAGTAAAAAGATGCCACAGTACCAAGGTCTTGAAAAAGCAGCAAAACTAAATTCTTTAAGTGATTTTAGAATATTTGGCAAACCTAGTACTAGAAAATATCGAAGAATGGGAATAGCACTTGCTTATGGGGACCTTAATGCTGAAACTTCAAAACTGAGAATACAAGCTAAGAAATTAGCACAATTAATAAAGGTTGATTAATCGAACCTTTTTAGGTAGCGCGTTGCATTCTTTTCAGCATTTTGTCTAGCCTTGTTATCTTCAACCTTTAAAGCTTCTTCCCAGTCACCATAAACTGGGTTTGGTAAAAGAATAAAATCTCTTCCAATGTGTTGTCGCATTTCGTTGATAGAAGCCTTTCGATTAGTAATATTTTGAGAACCGAAAGTTCGTATTTTATAATCATTTAAATTATCCCCAATGTAAAGTAATACATTGTACTGTCTCTCAACTTTTTCAAAACGACTTAATTTATCGTTTGTCATTCCAAGTCCTACATCCTTTAATAACAGTTGATCTTCTTCTACATTGATATTGAATTTGCGGAGGTTATTTAAAGTTGCATTGATGGTTGAGAAATCTCTGTTACTCACATAGAAAATTGGAATGGATAATTCTAATGCAGTCATAATAAAATTATATGCTCCTGGAATAAGGGTAGCTTCTTCTCTATTTACCCAATTGTTCCATGTTTCCTTGCTGTATTCTCTATTTTCTAAAATTAAATACCCATGATAAAGTGAATTATCAAAAACAGTTTCATCTAAATCCATAATAATGGCATTCATACCACCATCATTCACAGTAGATTCATACACATAGCCATCATCTGCTGCAATTGGTTGAGGATTTCTTATTCTATCTTCTGCTATAGCATAAGCTTGCAAACAAAGTGCTTCATATTCCGCAGATGTCTGCTGCCAAAGTACTGCAGATGTTTTAAAAGCAGCATCGCTTTGAATATGTGTAACAGCAGGAGTACTCGATGAACTATTGCCTCCAAGCTTGCAGGAAGTAATTAAGAGTGCGGATAAACTAAGTACTAAAAATGTATTTTTCATGGAAGTGTATTTTAAGGACAAATATAATTAAGACTTATGTCAGCAGCATATTTTATTAGTAAATCTTTAAATTCATTTTTTAGTATGCGGCGAAATTTGATTGAATTAAATAAAAGCGATACTTAACTCAATATTTCATAACAATGCTAGTTAAAAAATATTCTCTTTAATTTGCAATCATGACTAAAAAGCCGGTGGTATTATTCCTTCCAAAATGGTATCCCAATAAATTCGATGCATTTGATGGGAATTTTATTGAAAATCATGCCATTGCCATAAGTAAGTTTTGTAGTGTAGCTGTCATATTTGTCCATTCTGACCCCGAATTAAAAAAGAAGTTTGAACTAATCGAAACATGTCCTTTTCAATTTCCCGAAATTCGAGTATATTTCAAAAAACCAAGCTTCGTATTTAAACCTTTCAATCAGGTTATTACTTCAATTCGATACTTAAAAGCTCTTTTTAGAGCGTATCGCTATTATTCAAAAAAATACACTACTCCAACTCTCTGTCACGTTCATGTTTTGGCTCGAACCAGTATCTTGGCATTGTATTTAAAATGGGTTAAAAAGATTCCCTTTTTAATTAGCGAACATTGGTCAGGCTACCATGCCATAAGTGGTGCTTATAAAGGTTTTTTGAAAAAGAAGTTATCTAAAATTGCAGTAAAAAATGCCGCTGCCATTACTGTTGTTTCTAAAAATTTAGAGGAATCTATGAAATCTCACAGTTTGTTGGGAAATTATTTGTTAATCCCTAATGTAGTTGATACCACTATTTTTAGACCGAATAAAGAAATGAAACATCATCCCAAAAAGAGGTTGATTCACATTTCCAATTTAAGCAAGGTTCCCAAAAATATGCACCTCATTATTGATGCATTGAATGAACTTGTGAAAGAAAGAAATGACTTTGAGTTTATATTAATTGGTACAGGTCCAGATGAAGTCGAAATGCTTCATAAAATAAATAATTCTCCATTGAAAAAACTAACAAAGTTTAAAGGAGAATTACCAATGGAAAAAGTCGCTGAGGAACTCAGAAACAGTGATGTGCTTTTACTATTTAGTTTGTTTGAAAACCAGCCTTGCGTGATTTTAGAGGCTTTTGCAAGTGGAATACCCGTAATTAGTTCTGATGTTGGCGGCATTCCTGAAATTGTACCAAGTGAAATGGGCTCTTTGGTACCGTCAAAAAACCTCCAAGAATTTACAGCTGCAATTCGAAACTACTTAAATGGAAATAATTCCTTTTCCAAAAACCTCATTCGATCGCATGCTGAAAAGTTATACAGTCAAAAAGTAGTAGGACAGCAATTTTATGAACTTTACGCTTCAATTTTAAAGGATGTCAACTAAAGAAGTTCGTTTTGCAGTAATGATTGACAGCACATTTCTAAAGAAATGGCAAATCGAATGCATTCAAAAGTTAGTAGCCATTAAGGATGTTCAATTAAATTGTTTTTTTATTAATGATGATGTCGAAAAAAACTTTAATATCAAATCTTCAATAGGCTATCGGTTTCTGGAAAGGTCCATTAGAAATAAAGGAGCATTGGAAGTGCAAGCTATTTCAAATTATTTTCCTGTATCTAAAATTATTCCACTTAAACCTGAAAAAGACCGTTTTTACACCGTTTTAAATCAGCAAGATTTAGAAATTATTAAATCGCACAACTTGGATTTTATCCTCCGCTTTGGATTTGGAATTTTAAAAAGAGATGTTTTAACTGTTCCAAAGTACGGTATTTGGTCTTTCCATCACGCCGATCATGAATTGATTCGTGGAGGACCCACAGGCTTTTGGGACATCCATTTAAATCACCATACAAATGGGGCAATGTTACAGCGTTTAACCAATCAATTAGATGCGGGAATTATTCTAAAAAGTGGACTAATTAAAACCTCAAAGCACAGCTTTAAAGAAAATGTGAATAGAATTTTAATGCTTTCTACTGATTGGCCTGCTCAAGTTGTTAAGCAATACCTTTTAAACAAAAACACACAAGATTTTCCAATTCATCCGATTCAGAAGAAGGCAACACTTTACAAGACTCCCAATAATTTACAAGTTCTTAGCTTTTTGTCAATCCTTATTTTGAACAAACTTAAGTTTCATTGGAATGAATTATTTATTGCAGAATTTTGGAACATTGGTGTTGCCAAGCAGGAAATTTCTACTTTTAGCAATCAACAAGTTGGTGAAATTGATTGGGCGCCTCAACCTCCTAAAGGGAAATACCGAGCAGATCCATTTGCAAACAGTAAAGATTCGGAAAGTATTTTATACGAAAGCTTTAATTACAAAACGTTTAAAGGAGAAATTCATCAAATTAAGTACCATGGAAATAACTGGTCGAAATCCGAAATAGTTCTCCAATCGGAAAATCATCTCTCCTACCCTTACTGCATAAAGGAAGACGAAAAAGTATATTTATTACCCGAAAGTCACGAGTCTGGTAAATTGATATTAAAATGCTTAAGCGATGGAACTGAAAACAAGCTACTTTCGGGAGCTTGGTTAGATCCAACTTTAATAAAATACCAAAGCAAATGGTGGTTGTTTTGCAGCCACAAAAAAGCACCCAATGAGCAATTGTACCTTTTCTTTGCTGAACAAATTGAAGGTCCTTATATAGCACATACCCTCAACCCTGTAATTACTGATGTTAGAAATGCTCGACCTGCCGGAACACCATTTATTAAAAATGGAAAATTATACAGACCTGCACAAAACTGTTTAAATACCTATGGTGGAAGTATTCGAATTCAAGAACTCATTGTTTTAACTGAAACTAATTATGAAGAACAAACAGTCAATGAACTATTTCCCAATCTAAGAAGTGATTACCCTTCTGGAATACATACCATTGCTTCATTTGGAAACTACACACTTATTGACGGGAAAAAACATCAATTTAGCCTTACAAACTTAGTAACAAGTAGTAAACGCAAATTAAATCGACTGCTCAAAAGATGATCCGAAACATCCTAAATACAATTGGTTCTAGGTTGATCATGGCTTTTATAAGCTTGAGCTTATTGCTTTTAAACGCCAAACTTTTAGGTGCTGAGGGCTTGGGTACTATTGGACTTTTAATTTTAGGAATCAGCCTTTTCATACTGATTAATAATTTTGTAAATGGCGGAGGATTAATCTACTACGCTTCTCGATTTCCAATGATCAGATTGCTTAAGGTATCCTATGCATGGACCTTTATTTTGGCTGGAATTTATGCTTTAAGCATTTCCCTTTTTCCAACATTTTTAGAGAATTACGCTTGGGACTTACTTTTCTTGGGAATTATTCTAGCAATCTCAACAACCAATAGTAATTTGCTTTTGGGCAAAGAACAAGTTAAACAGTTTAATTTTTGCTTACTAACTCAATCAATTGTGCAATTAACCTCCCTGTTGTATTTTTATTTTATTCTAAAACAAATTTCTGTCGATTCATTTATTCTCGCAACTTATTTAGGCTATAGCAGTCAATTTCTACTAAGTAGCTATTTTTTAAAACCCTTTTTAAAATCTGAATCCACTTCTAATTTTAAAAAAGGCTTTGTTGAACTGTTTCAATATGGATTTTACTTGCAATTGGCGAATATATTTCAGTTGTTAAACTATCGTTTGAGTTATTACATTTTACAAATCTATTCCGGAAGAGCCGCAGTGGGTGTTTACACAGCAGGTGTGCAGCTTTCTGAAGGTATTTTATTGCCCAGTAAAAGTTTGGCAATGGTTCAGTATGCACGCATATCGAACCTACAATCTGAAGAAAAGGCTGCTCAACTTAGCATTCGTTTAATGAAGTTATGTTTCATTATCACATTGCCACTCATTGTATTGCTTTTACTGATTCCAACAGAACTTTTTTCGAGCCTTTTAGGTTCTGATTTTAAATCCATTAAGCCTGTTATCTTATTAATGAGTGTAGGTATTATTTCTCTTTCTATGGAGGCTATTATCAGCCGATTTTTTTCAGGCATGGGAATGCAAAGAATTAACTCGATGAATGCAGGCTTTGGTTTAGTATTAACCTTGGGCTTTGGTTTTTGGTTGATTCCACTATATGGATTAAATGGTGCAGCAATTACGGCAAGCATCACCTATTTTTTCATGTTTACGTTTATACTTTATACACTAAAAAGAAAAGTGAAATTGCGCTTTAAGGAGATGCTCTTTTCATCAGATGATTTTCAATTCTTTAAACAAATGGTTAAAGATTTTAAAGAGAAAAGGAAGTAATTAGCTAAATACTATTCAATTACAAATAATTAATCATTTTATCTATTTTTGTTGAGATAGTTTAATGAAACTCTATTAAAAGCAATAATACTATGCGAATTGCAGTGTCCATAATAATTGGAATTCACGGATTAATCCATTTATTCGGATTTTTAAAAGCATTTGGTATAGCAGAATTTAATTCAATTTCTCAGCCTATTTCAAGAAATTTTGGAGTATTATGGTTACTTGGATTTATTCTATTTACAATTTCAACTATTATGCTATTATCACAACTCAATCAATGGTGGATAATAGGAATTATTGCTGTGCTAATTTCTCAGTTTTTAATAATAAATTATTGGAGTGACTCAAAATTTGGGACGATTGCAAATGTATTTATCCTCTTAGCTATAATAATAGCATATTCAAGTTTCAGTTTTAAGAATAAAATCAAGAGAGAGAGGAAAATACTGTATGAAAACTCAAAACTCATTAGCCAAAAGTTTGTGACAGAAGAGGACTTGGCAGATTTGCCACCAATTATTCAAAAGTGGTTAACGAATAGTGGAGTAATTGGCAAACAGTTTACTTCAAATGTGCATTTAACTCAGGAATTGCAATTAAAACTAAATCAAGAACAATCAGAATGGAATTACGGTAAAGCAGAACAGTATTTTACGGTTCAACCCCCTGCGTTTAATTGGAGCATAACTACTCAGATGAACTCGATTTTAAGCGTTACAGGACGTGACAAATTTGAAAATGGTCAGGGTGAAATGACAATAAAACTATTTTCTCTAATTCCTGTCGCCAATTCAGGTAACCACAAAAAAGTAAACCAAGCAACTTTACAAAGATATTTGGCAGAACTAGTTTGGTTTCCATCAGCATCTTTAAGTACATATATAAAATGGGATACCCTGGATGATAATTCTGCCAAAGCAACTATGGAATACAATGGAACAGTGGGTTCAGGCGAATTCCACTTTGATGAAAAAGGGAATTTTAAAAAATTCATAACAATGCGTTATCAAGATACAAGTGCAATTGAGCCTACAAAGTGGACCGTTGTTGCAACTAAAATTGAAGAACGAATTGGAATAAAAATACCAACTGAATGTGAAGCAAGTTGGGAATTAGAGAATGGTAAATGGACTTGGTTGAAATTAAAAATAAAAGAAATTCAATACAACGTGAAAGAAATGCCTGTGAATAATGATTAAACTACTAAGGAATCCTAACCATAAAAAAAAATAACCCCAATGAAAAGAAAATACAACTGGATGAATCATTTTTTTAATTTTTTGGCAGTAATACTGGGAGTCTACCTTGCCTTTTACCTCAGTGAAAGATCAAAAATCAATCAAGAGCGAAAAGAAAGCATGATATTGATGAATTCATTAGTTAATGATCTTTCAGATGATATTAAAACCTATGAATCATACCAAATACCCATCAACTCAGAACTACGAGAAAATGTGGAAGACTTATTGAATTTGCTCATAGCTGATAGTTTATATGATATTGACAGTAAACTGTCGTTAATTCTTGAAGTAGAAAATTTCGCCCCTACAACATCAACATACAGTTCGATGAAGTCCTCAGGAAAATTGAGTTTAATTGATGATTTAGCACTTCAGAAGGCCTTAAGTAATTACTACGAAGGATTAGTTTTTGAAAGTCAAAAGAAAGGGGAATATCAAGTAGCTTATTTTACAAGTGAAATATTGAATTGGTTGACGACTAACTTTGATTTAATGGACGTGAAAATAGTTCAAAAAGATGATGTAATTATCCTTAGAAATAAACTACTTATTTATGAATCGTTGATTGCACAGAAGGTTAATTCCTATGAAACTATTGTGGAAGATTCTAAAAAACTAAAATCGCAAATAGAATCGTTGCAAAATGATTATTAAATTGGTAACCATCACAATAATTCACTACCAAGTTAGGCTTTAGTAATATTGTATCATACTAAATCATTAATAAACAATAGATGACCATACAATTTAACACAGACAAAAATATTCAAGGTACAGAAGCTTTAGAAAAGTTTGTATCTGAAAAAATTAACCATGCTCTAAAGCACATGGATGACAAGATTACTCGCATTGAAGTGCATCTTTCAGATCAGAATGCTGATAAAGGAGGTTCAGACGATATTCAATGTAAGCTAGAAGCAAGGTTAGAAGGCATTCAACCTGTATTGGTTGAAAGTAAAAACAGTACAAAAGAGAAAGCCATTGACAGCGCGATTGAAAAAATGAAATCGACTCTGGATACCATTATTGGAAAGATGAAAAACAGATAATTACGCATTCTATTCAGTTGCTTTCAAAAAATATAAAGTAGACTTAGGATGAAATAACTATAGTTTAAGATGTATAGAAAAATACTTATTCGTCAAAAGCTTGAACAGAAATAAAACTTATCGAATTGACCCGTTTGTATATTTAGTCGCTCCTTAATAAGTCACTTTACATTTTTGTTGATTTAATATCCAAATGAAAAACAGAAGTTAAGAAATTGTTTCTTTTTTAAGTTCAAGCATCATTTTACCTGCAGCGGCTTAAAACACATTTATTTGTGGTTAAATTGAGCCATGAAGATAATTTTGTCCCATCCTAAAAAGTTTCCTATAACTGGTTCTATTGTTGCTCTAAGCCTAAAATTAATTTGTTTTTTCTTTTTTTAATATTCTGTATCGCATTTCAATGATCTATTATCGGGAGTTGAGATAATTGCATCTCCAATTTGTTTTGTCCTCTACCACCTCTGTCATAAACTACTTCATGCGGAGGAATTAAGTCATTTTCCTTAACTTGTTCAAGGAGAGGCTCAATCGTTTTAATGTCATGTAAATTTCCTTCAAAAGCTTTGATTGCAGTAATTATAAGTGTATTGGATGGTGTCAATAAACCAACCTTATTTTCAAATTCATATTGCTTGTGTGTTTTTCCTTTGGCAATAAAACTTGTAAAGGGTTAGTGAATGCTGTAAATATTGTTCTTATTGATTCTCGCTTGACCAATTATCTGTTTGTAAAAATCGAGTTCTTCTTAGTGTAGTATTAATTGTTCAGGGCTAAACTCTCCATAAAGCTCTCTGATAATTCTGCCTGCTATGGTTTTGAGTTTTTTTCATGCATTTCTAGCTTTCACAATTCGTTTAGGATGCTTTGGAATAAAGGTGTCTCGAACCATCAACTTAGAAATACGAATGTATGATTGTCTTTGCCTGATGCCTGAACTTTGAGCCAAAGTGTTGCATTTATCAATTACACGTTTAGCCAATTCCTACAATCGTAGGAAAAGTTATATTATTTTCTTGTACCGTTGTTTCCGATAAAACCTGCTTCTCTGAGCATTTTCTCCGTGAATAAGAACAGAGTATGCGAATATTTTCTCTACACTCTCTTCTCCTACCCGTATACGAAAGTGAACAAAATCACTCGGATCACATGGAAATTTTTGCTCTAAATAAGTCATCCCACAGAAGTGCTGCAAGTATGGATCTCTAATCCTCTTTTCTGCCAAGGTTTCATCACCCAAATTATACATGCGCTTCAAAAATAAACACACCACCATCAAGCGAACAGGCATCGATGGCCGACCCATCTGAGAATAAAATGGTGATAGTTTTTTTTCAAAATAGTCCCTATCTATTTTATCAGCCAATAACACTAATTCGTGCTATGAGTCTATAAAGTCAATCAGCATTGGTCGAAACATATCATACTATTTTTTCTTGTCTGCTTTTCCAATCATTATTTCCAAGGATTTGGTATGAAAGTAGAGACTTTCTTGCAATTTAAATCAAGATAATTTAGATAGTTATTAACATACAAATCTGAACAATAATTGATTATATCCTTTTTAAGGAGCGACTATTTATTGAATAATTAGTTTCTCTTGGTAAAAATCACCTCCAACTTCTATATTTAATAGATAAACACCCTTACTTATTTTAGCTTTCATTAAGTCTAAACGAATACTTTCTTGGTTGGATGGAGCAACTTGATCAATTACAAGTTTACCTTTCATGTCATAGAGTTTAACATGTTTGTAAGCGCTTAAATACTCAACAAACTTAATATTTAAATGAGTTGAAGAAGGATTTGGATAAACCAAAATTCTATTCGAAAGACTATTAGATTCTATAATATCAGTTAGAAAATCATAAAATACAAATGCAGTGTCTACTGAAGGACAACCTATGCTGTTTTCTGCAATTACAGAAATTGTGTCAGTAGTACCAGCTTTGGTAGTACTATAGTTTACAATCAGTGTTTGATTAGAAGAATTGTCTTGCCATAAATAAGATATAAAACCTACTCCAGCATTATAAGTATAAGAGGGAGTAATCGTTGCATCTAATGTAGTATCTGGACCAATATTAATTGGACTTCCAGTATTAACTATTACACGAACTGAGTCTTCAGCAAAGCAAGTAGGTCCATTAAATGATTGAACTTTATAAAGAGTAGTACTTATAGGATTAATAACAATATTTTGAATACTTGAAGCATTGCTCCAAACATAGTTTGAAAAATTACTAGTAGCACCAATTGTAATTGTATCTCCAAGACAAATAGAAGTATCATTAGAAACTGAGAGTAAAGGCTTTTGAACTACATCTATTGAAACACTATCAACTTTCTGACAACTGTTTGAGTCAGTAACTGTCACAAAATACTTTGTAGTGGTTGTTGGACTTACAATTATGTTTGAAGTACTTGAATTTGTACTCCATAAGTAAGTTGTTCCGCCTGTTGCATTTAATGAAACACTGCTACCATTAC
>CAXBCF010000018.1:0-64773 GCA_963973975.1 uncultured Flavobacteriales bacterium | reverse complement strand
ACGAGGCTTATTTGAAGTCGATTTTGAATAAAAAAGGGGGTTGTGCATCAGCTACTGTTGTTGTGTAGCGTTTTTATTTCTTCAATTTCATTTTTAAGTTTATCTCTTTCAATTTGTAGTTCGTCAAATCGTTCTAAGTCGAAATTAAATTCTGCAAACACTGAGGTAATTATTTCGGATTCTTTTGTTTCAAAGTGTTTTTTAGGATTTATGTCTTTTCCATAAATAGCTGGATATAAATATGTTGCGACTATGCCAATTGCCCCGAAGAAGTAAGTAATTGGTTCCATAATATCCCAACCGACTTTATAAGTAATAATCGCCAATATGATAAAATATGAAATTATAATTAAGGCATATGTTAACTTGTATCGGTCGATTCTCTTCTGTGCTTGTCTTTGTATCGGTACTTTTTGCTTAGCAAGTTCAGTTATTGAACCTTCTTTTTCTTGAAGTAGCTTTTTCTTGAATTCTATCTTTTCAGAACTGAAGTTTTCTGCAGCCTTTTTGCTGTCATTATTTAAGTCGTGAAGCTCCTTCTCATATTCTCGTGATACGAAATCTACAGTTTTACTGTAAATTTCATCAGGATTGTTTTTTCCATTTAGTATACCATCAAATTTGAGCTCAACCATTTTGTCAAGAATAGTCTCTTGTTTCTCAAAATCTTCAGTTATTTCGCTTATACCTGCTAATACAGTTTGTAAATCATCTTCTTTGATAACTGGTGTATTTGTTTTGAGCTTTAAAAACGATAAAAAGCTTGAATAGTCATTTGAACTTCTAGAGTGATATTTTAGAAGAATGGCCATCCACTGACTTGGAATTAAAGCAATAGGTTGGAATTCATTTCTTGCAAAATCCCAATCCCTGAGCTTTTGATCAGTCGAAACAAAAAAGTACTTCGTGTCTGTTATTGAGTTTTGATTTTGTCCCCTTAATTTTTCAATGAGATAAGTATTTACGGCATCAAAATAATGTGATTTCTCATAGCCATATCCTTTCGCTGCGCCAATCTCATCTTGATATTCTGAAATTCTCTTTTCTGGTTCTTTATCTTTTGGGTCGAAAGGAATTTTGTATACTGTTTCTACCTTATATTTTTTCTTGAATGCTTCAAGTTCAGACATGAGGTGAGTTGTGAAAAGTTCAAAACCATAGGTTGTCCTATTTGCTTTCCATTTATGGTAATATTCATAAATACTTGGATTCAATGAGTATTTGGAAAACAAATTATGGTTTATCCTTTTAAAAGGGACTCGTTGAAGGTTCTTTATGTGGTGCTTAATAGTTTCTTTAAACTCTTTCTCTGTGTAAGAGGAAATTTTAAATATCTGTCCTGCTGAAATACATTTTTCTAAAAATGTTGCTATTCGATTTTTACGATTTTGGCCGTTTATGCCTATCGCTCTATAAAGAACATTATTGTCTAAATAGAATATCTTATCCTTTATTGACTTTAGAAAAACATCAGAACTTTCGTAGTGATTATTAATTACTGCATATTCAATGGAATAGCTGATAAGTGCGAAAATTGATTTATTCTTAGAATTGTCTTCCCAATCAATAAATTGATTAATAGCTAAGCGTTCTTCAACAGTAAATATATTGGGGTCAATGTATAAGTTACTCGTTGAGTTTGTGCTTTTTGCAATTTTTCTAAATGCTTGTATGTTTTTATTCAGTAGTTCGTATAAAAACTTGTGCAAAATTTGATCAAGCGTATCTGCGCTTAAGTCACCTTCATAAATTTCAGATTCAAATCTTTCAATATGTTGGAATATTGAATTCTCTTTCTCTCTCTGTTTTAAAAGGTCGTATCGCTTTTTTTCTAGTCGTAAGAAATTTTCATTTGACGAACCATCAAGACGAATTTCAAAATTCGACTTTTTTTCATCCTTGATAAGTTGATTAATTTCTTCCGTATCAAAGTCTAGTTCTAAAGACGACTTTAATTCGTCAATTATTTGATCAATTGTAAGCTCAGAATTGCCGTTTTCAACAAATAGTGATTCAATTATTTTGCGTTGAACAGTTGTTGATTTTATTGCAGAACTTTCTTCTGAAAAAATTATAGCTGCAGTTCTGGTTATGTTTTTACTGTTCATTTAATCTCTTCGTTTTTTTAATGCTACACAACTCATAAATATCCGCATAAACTTATCACTTTTTTCATTTATTGCCAAGATTAAAATTATCAGAACGAATTGAAATACTCTGAATTTTAAGCGCTGAAGCAAGATTCGGAGTCGGGATTCCCTCCGCTTCGCTGCGGGCATCCCTTAAGGGGGAGCCTTGCAATGAAAACCCTACAACAATTTTCAATTGTTGTGTTTTTTGTTTTACTTTTCTAGCGCTGAAGCAAGCTTCGGAGTCGGGATTCCCTTCGCTGCGCTACGGGCATCCCTTAGAGGGGAGCCCTGCAAAGAAAACCCTACAACAATTTTCAATTGTTGTGTTTTTTGTTTTATTTTTCTAGCGCTGAAGCAAGCTTCGCGCTAGAAAAATAAAACAAAAAACCCTCCCAACTTTCGTTGGGAGGGTTTTCTTTGCGGAGAAAGAGGGATTCGAACCCCCGGTACCTTGCGGTACGCTGGTTTTCAAGACCAGTGCATTCGACCACTCTGCCATTTCTCCGCTGCAAAAGTAATAAAGCCTTTTAAAATAATCTCCTTTTTGTTAATTTGCTTTTAAAATATTTTAACGTTATGATTTATAGTTATTTACTTCAATTAATTCTGTTCTACAATCAATAAAAGAACAATTAAAAATTACTTAATACAGTATCACATTCTAAACCAAAGACATAAAACTAAAACCAAATAGAAACCTAAATTTATAAGCCACTTCAACAAGCAAAATAGGACGAAGGATAAAAGATGAAAAATCTCTCTTCTCTTAATTCTTAATTGAACATTGATCATTGAACATTCTTAATTCGTAATTCTTTCCTTCATCCTTTATCCTTAGTCCTTTGTCCCAATTTCTTAATTCATAATTAAAATTGAAAATTTGTAATTCGTAATTTACAAATTCGTAATTCTTTAGTCATTTGTCATAAAATTTACTTCTCTCTGTTCTCTTCTCTATGTTCTTTTAATTCTTAATTGACTTCGTCGAACCACTTCGTTAGGTTTCTTAATTTCTGATTTTTAATTAAAATTGAACATTCGTAATTCGTAATTTACAAATTCGTAATTTAGTAAACCGTATTAAACTGTCTTATCACATACCTGTATTAAATGTCACTGATCAAAACACTTTACTTAGCTTTCTTTATTCTTCTATCTTCTACACTTTCTGCCATCAACTTGGTGATTGATTATGCCACGTTCTACGCTGAAAAAGATGATTCTTATGTAGAATTTTACTTGCTAATCAATGGCAATTCGGTTAATTATGCCAATACAGAAGGTGATTTATTTCAAGGAAACATTGAAGTTACTTACATTCTAGAAGAAGCTGAAAGAGTTGCTGCCTTCGATAAATTTTTAATCAAAAGTCCGCTCTACAAGTTGGAAGATTTTAAGCAAGATTTAATTGACTTAAAAAGATTTTCTCTAAAAAATGGAAACTACACACTTAGTTTCCAAGTGGTTGATTTAATTACAAAAGATACCGTCAGTTCAAAATTTGACTTAAGAGAAATTAACTATCATGCCGATCAATTCAGCATTTCTGATATTCAACTTGTCAATGAACTGAACCAACTTGAAGGAGAAACTACTCCATTTGTTAAGTCAGGATTGGAAGTAATTCCCAACTTTTCTCACAATTACGGTCCCAACCTCAGTGAATTGCATTTCTACGCCGAACTATATAATTCAACCATTGAATTTGGTGAAGACCAGGCATTTTTAATCGAATATGCCATAGTAAATGAAGGAACGGAAAAGGTTGTTGCCAATTTAAGGCACGCTAAAAGACAAAAAACAGCTGACATCAGTCCCCTGCTTTTTTCATTCAACATTGACCAACTTCCTTCAGGTAAATACGATTTATTGATCAATGCTAAGAATAGAGAAAATGAGCTTATCAAATCTAAACGCGTCAACTTTTTTAGACTCAATCCCAACCTTACCAATTATGCCAATGTTCATTCTGAGCAAACTTTTGTAGACTCTTTAAATGACATTAACTTATTGAGGGAGTACATCAAAAGTTTGTACCCCATTTCTTCTCATGCTGAAATTCAATTTGCAGAAAATCAATTAGCCTATGCTGATTTGAATTTTATGCAACAGTATTTCTTAAACTTTTGGAAAACCAGAAACCCAACAGAGCCTGAAAGAGAATGGTTGCTTTACAAAGAGCAAGTGATGATTGTAAATGAAATGTTTGGATATGGTAATGTAAAAGGCTACACCACCGAACGCGGTAGAGTTTTTTTGCAATACGGTCCACCTGATGCCATGCAAGATGTTCCTTATGAACCCGACACCTACCCTTACTCCATTTGGCAATACGCAAAATTGCAAGGCTTAACCGATAGAAAGTTTGTTTTCTACAGTCCGAGTATGGAGATGTTGGGATATCAAGTGCTTCATTCCAATGTTCGTGGAGAAATTTTTAACCCTGGTTGGGAAGCTGATTTAATAAGCGGTTCGAATATGAATCGAAGGGGTAATAGAGAAGATCCAGGGAATACCATTATCAACGACCGCGCAAGAGATCTTTTCAATAATCCTAGATAAGCACTGCTGATTCCCTATTTTTGTCAGAATTTTTTAGCTTATGCACTCAACGGTAGCGGTTGTTATTTTAAATTGGAATGGTAAAAAACACCTAGAAACCTTTCTACCTTCTGTTGTTCGCTATTCTCAAAGTGCTACTATTTATGTTGCCGATAATGCTTCTACAGATGATTCAATTGCTTTTCTAAAAGATAACTACCCTGCAATAAAACTCATTCAAAACCCCGAAAATGGCGGTTTTGCATTGGGGTATAATCAAGCACTAAAAGATTTAAAGGAAGATTACTTTGTTTTGCTTAATTCAGATGTTGAAGTAACTGAAAAATGGATTGAACCCGTTATTGAAAAAATGGAGCAATCCAAAAATATCGTCATAGCACAACCCAAAATAAAAGCTTATCTTGAAAAAGATACATTTGAATATGCCGGAGCTGCTGGAGGCTTTATTGATTCTTTAGGTTATCCATTTTGCAGGGGCAGAATCTTCTCAAAACTCGAAAAAGACCAAGGACAATACAACAATGACTGTGAAATTTTTTGGGCAACAGGAGCTTGTATGTTTATCAAAAATGAAGTTTTTAAACACTTAGGTGGATTTGATGCCAATTACTTTGCACACATGGAAGAAATTGACCTTTGTTGGAGAGCAAAAAACCAAGATTACAAAGTTTTTTATGTCGGTAGTAGCACTGTTTTTCACTTGGGTGGCGGCACCATGCAAAACTCCAATCCTTTTAAAACTTTTTTAAATTTCAGAAACAGCCTGCTTACCATCTATAAAAATGATCAAAGTTCCTTTCGAATATTAAAAATTGTACTTCGATTAGTTTTAGATGGCTTGGCATTTCTAAAAGTTTGGTCAGATTCGGGAGCGAAACATGCATTCTCCATATTGAAAGCGCATTTTTCTTTCTATGCTCAAAAGAAGAAAAAAATAAAAGCGAAGCAAATCAATTCCAAAGGAATTTACCAAGGTAGTATTGTCTTAGATTTTTATTGGAATAAAAGAACAACTTTCAATCAGCTAAAAAAAGGGTTTAACTGAGCTATAAAAAATGTTGGTGGCCGACAAGCTTTGCCTTCTTCATTCATAAATACCAAAGTTGTTTCTGCTGTTGCCAACAAATCTTCTCCTCGATAAACTTCATATTCAAAAACTACTTTGTTGGTAGGCATGGTTCTAATTAGCGCAGAAATGCTTAGGCAATCATCGTACTTTGCAGCTTTTAGATAATTGATGGAATAGTGACTTACAGGCAGTAAAAACCCTGTTTCCTCAAGGCTTTTATACGAGATTCCTATCTTTTTTAATGCAGCAACTCTAGCCATTTCCAAGTATTGTGCATAGTTACCATAATACACAAAACCCATTTGATCGGTTTCTGCATACCTCACATTTAACTCTATTGTTTCTTTTATCATTTATCAAATTTTTTATTCGTCGAAAATATTATAAAGAGAATAATTTTTTTAAAAATCAAGTGTTAAACTATTTTTTATTTCACTTTTTTCTACAAATATTTGTCGCCTAGTTAAGGAGCTAAACTCTAAGACAAATAAAGTTGAAAATCAAACAATTAAAATAATTCTCAACTATATTTCTTTTTTCAATAAATTGTTGTTTTTTGTTGAATAAAAATTGTTTTAAAGTTAATTTTTATCTACCTTGACGCCCTTTTTTAATTAAAATTAAATTGTAAAGATATGAGTAATGATCACAGCCAAGTTTGGGAAAATTGTTTGTCCGTAATTAAGGACAACGTAAGTCTTCAAAGTTTTAAAACCTGGTTCGAGCCTATTACTCCATTAAAATTGACGAACAATGTATTGACCATACAAGTTCCAAGTCAGTTTTTTTACGAATGGTTAGAGGAGCATTACATCACATTGTTGCGAAAAACGATTAAAAAAGAATTGGGAAATGAAGGTAAGTTGGAATATTCCATCATCATGGAAAATGGCAACAATAACAGTGCACCTTATACCGTAAAAATCCCAACTACTAATCGTCAAGCTTTAAAGAATGAGCCTGTTTCTGTTCCCATCGACGTTAATGGAGAAAGAGGAATAAAAAATCCATTTATTATTCCGGGCTTAAAGAAAGTAAACATCGATTCACAGTTAAATCCTAACTATTCATTTGATAGTTTTATTGAAGGAGATTGCAACCGTTTAGCTCGATCTGCAGGATATGCTGTTGCAAAAAACCCTGGAGGAACTGCTTTTAATCCTTTGTTAATCTATGGAGGAGTTGGATTAGGAAAAACACACTTAGTGCACTCTATTGGAATTGAAATAAAAAACAATCATCCTAATAAAACAGTGCTTTATGTTTCTTCAGAAAAGTTTACCCATCAATTTATTGAAGCTGTAAGAAATAACAATCAAAATGATTTCATTCATTTTTATCAAATGATTGATGTTTTAATCATTGATGATGTTCAATTTTTTAGCGGTAAAGAGAAAACACAAGACGTTTTCTTCCATATTTTCAACCACCTGCACCAAACTGGCAAACAATTGATCTTAACAAGCGACAAAGCGCCTGTAGAATTACAAGGCATGGAGCAACGCTTGCTTTCTAGATTCAAATGGGGATTATCTGCTGATTTGCAAAACCCAGAATTAGAAACAAGAATAGCTATTTTAGAAGCTAAAATGTACAACGAGGGTTTAGAGCTACCTAAAGAAGTAGTTGAGTACCTTGCCTACAGCATTACTACAAATATTCGAGAACTAGAAGGCGCCTTAATTTCGTTATTGGCTCAGTCTTCTCTCAACAAAAAAGCAATCACTTTGGAGTTAGCCAAATCCATGATTGATAAATTTGTAAAAAATACCGCTAGAGAAGTATCAATCGACTACATCCAAAAAGTGGTTTGCGATTACTTTGATCTTCCTATAGAATTGTTAAAATCAAAAACAAGAAAAAGAGAAGTAGTACAAGCAAGACAAATCGCTATGTATTTTGCCAAAAAAATGACCAAGTCAAGTTTGGCAAACATTGGAATGCATTGTGGTGGAAAAGATCATGCAACCGTGCTTCATGCTTGCAAAACAGTGAATAACCTAATAGATACCGACAAACGATTTAGAGGCTATGTCGATGATTTAGAAAAGAAAATTAGTATTCAATAAATAGTCAAGCCTTCAATTTTTGAAGGCTTGTTTTTTACCTTTAATTGATGAAAATATTGATGGTATGCTTGGGCAATATTTGTCGCTCACCAATGGCTCAGGGAATTTTAGAAACTAAGTTAGCAGAAAACAACCTAGTTATAACTGTCGACTCAGCGGGAACATCGGACAACCATGTGGGACAAACACCAGATAGCAGAGCGCTAGAAAAAATGAAGCAATATGGAATAGATATATCTGCTTATAGAGGAAGGCAATTTGTAAAGGAAGATTTTGTGAATTTTGATCGAATTTTTGCCATGGATTCTTCAAATTACACTAACATTTTAGCCTTAGCAGACAATCAAAATGATGCAAATAAGGTAGAAATGATCCTTAACATTAACAATCCCAATAGCAACATGTCCGTTCCGGATCCCTATTTTGGTGGAGAAGAAGGATTTGAAAATGTATATAGTTTATTAGATGCCGCTTGTGATGAATTAATCAATCAATTAAAAAGTGTCTAAGCCCTGCCTCTATCTAATTCCAAACCTTTTAGGAGAAAATGCTTCTAATGAGGCTTCGTTTCCAAATTTCAACAAGGAAATTATTGAAACGCTCAACCACTTTGCAGTTGAACACTTTAAAGATGCTAGACGTTTTTTAGTTCGTCTTGGATTAAAACACAAAATTGATAGCAGCATATTTATTGAAATCAATAAAAACACTGAAAGTCAGAGCTATCTTGACTTAATCAAGCATTTAAAAGATGGAAATTCGGTTGGCATAATTTCAGATGCTGGTTGCCCAGGCATTGCAGACCCTGGAGCAAAATTGGTTGCCTTGGCACATCAAAACAGAATTAAAGTTGCTCCTTTAATTGGTCCCTCATCCATTCTATTAGCCTTGATCAGCAGTGGTTTTAATGGACAATCATTTGTATTTCATGGCTACTTGCATCGAGAACAAGATAAGCGCAAGGCATTCATCGCGGAAATGGAAGCTCAAATGCTGCGAACCGGACAAACACAATTATTTATGGAAACACCATACCGCAATGAATCTCTTTTTGAAGATTTATTAAAGGTGCTCAACAACTCTACCTTACTTTGCATTGCGGCAGACTTAACACTACCTAGCAATAGCATTGAAAGTAGAACAGTAAGTGATTGGAAAAAATACAACAAAGCCTCCTTGCACAAAAGACCGGCTATTTTTCTAATCGGTCAATAATTTTGGTGAAACAAGGTTAACCCAGAGATCGGTTTTTCTAAAATAGTTCCAATGCTTACCGATTGATCTTTGGCTACAGTTCGAATTAATTCTTGGTAGTAAAAAGCCACTGATCCAACTAAATTTAGCTTCAAGTTTTTACTTTCTTCAAACCGTTTTACTTGAACTTCGAAATAAGCTTGAAATACTTTATACAATAAATCAGCTATAAAGGGATGATTTCTATGGTGAAAAGTAAAAGAACTAAAACTTGCCAAAAAGCGGTTTGGAAAAGGTTCTTTATAGATTTTATCGAGAATTTGCGCTGCTGTTAGCTTATAACGTGTATTAAATAATTCCAGTAAATCCTTTGGCATTCGAAGCTCAATAAAAGCTTTAATTAATGCTTTTCCAATTGAAACTCCTCCTCCCTCATCGCCTAAAATGTATCCTCCAGATGGAAAAGATTGAATAATTTGCTGACCGTCAAAAACACAGCAATTACTCCCAGTTCCTAAAATACCCGCTAAACCTTCATTTTTCCCGCATGCCGCTCGAGCTGCACCCAGTAAATCATGTTCAACAGTTACTGTTGCATTCATAAAAACTCCTTTGAAAGCCTCCTCTAAAAGTTGATTTTTTTCTTGCGAAGAGCAACCTGCTCCATAAAAAAACACTGCTTTCACATTTTTATATCCAATCTCACTAAAAGTAATGCTTAGAACTTTTTCAACCGATTCTTTCGTGTGAAAAAAGGGATTCAACCCTTCAGAAATGAATTGCTTAATTGTTCCATCATCTCCGATTAATCTCCAATCTGTTTTAGTAGAACCACTGTCGGCAATTAATTGCATCTTCAATTTTTTAGAATGTTAAAAGTAAAGAAAGCGATGAATGCAATAACACATTAACACAATCAAAATTCAATATTGATTAACTTTACAAACTAGCTGAAAAATTTATGCTTAGACAATTCGCCTTTTTTATTTTCATTTTGTGCACGGTGCCACTTTTTGCATTCAAGAAATCTGATTCTGCAAGACACACCTTTATTGAGAATAAAGGACAATGGCCTTCTCAAGTTAAGTTTAAAGCAGAAATAAACCCCAATTCAACTATCTATTTTGAGAATAATGCCGTTCATTATCAGTTTGTAGATTTACCAAATCACAAGCATCCAGAAATAGCTTCAAGTAAAAAGGAAGTACTTAAAGGACACACTTTTAAAGCTATATTTATCGGAAGCAATGAAAATGTGGAACACAAATCTTATGGTACTTCAAGTTATTATTACAATTATTTCCTTGGGAATGAACGATCAAAGTGGAAGGGAGAAGTCTTTTTATATGAAGAAATAAATTACAAAGAACTTTATCCCGGAATTGATTTAATCTGCTACGTAAAAGACAATCAGTTAAAATACGACTACCACATCAAAGTTGGTCATGATGTAAAGCAAATAAAAATTGACTATGAAGGAGTTGAATCCCCGACAATTAGCAATGGACAGTTGCTTATTAAGCACCATCAAGGAGAATTAATTGAATCTAAACCTTATGCTTTTCAAATAAATGAAATGGGTGAAGAAGTTGCGGTTGAATGTAACTATGCTATAAATGAAGAAGGACAAGTTAGCTTTGAGTTTCCCAAAGGATACAATGAAGCCCTCGATTTAATTATAGATCCGGTTTTAATCTTTTCTACTTACTCAGGTTCGACTTCAGATAATTTTGGAACAACTGCTACCTATGATCGGGAGGGTTCTGCATACATGGGAGGAATTTCATTTGGTACTGGATATGTTACAACTCTAGGCGCATTTGACCTTACATATAACGGTGGTAATATGGACATTGCTATTAGTAAATTTAATTCTGATGGTAGTAGTTTGGTATACTCCACCTACCTTGGTGGAAGCGGAACTGATACACCCCATAGCTTAGTAGTAAACGATGACCTAGAACTCTACGTTCTAGGAGCTTCTAGTTCATCAAATTTCCCAGTCACAATCAATACTTTTGATTCTACTTTTAACTCTTCAGCGAATGTATCAACTGAAATAAACGCAAATTTTATAAATGGTTCTGATATAGTTGTAACAAAATTTTCTGCTAATGGCAGCAATTTAATTGGGTCTACTTTTTATGGTGGCAATGGTATTGATGGGATCAATAGTAACCAAACATCTACTGGACAACGATTTGGATCAACAACTTATAATTATGGTGATTCACATCGCGGAGAAATAGTATTGGATACAAATGGGAATTGCTATATTGGAACTTCTTCCACAAGTACAAATTTACCAGGAACACTCAATTCAAACAGTGGTGGACAAGATGGTTTAATCGTAAAATTTTCTAGTAATTTAAACAATGTAATCTGGGCAAGATATCATGGTGGAACAGGCATTGATGCTATTTATTCTTTAAAAATAACAAACGATAACCGAGTAGTGGTAGGTGGTGGTACTCGAAGTTTTTCTAATTTTCCTACTACTAACAATGCTTATCAAACTACTTCTTCAGGTGGAAGAACAGATGGGTTCATCTCAATAATCGCTTCAAATGGTTCCACAATAGAGCGAAGCACCTTTATAGGAACTAGTGCCTATGATCAAGTTTATTTTGTCGAGTTTGACAGGTTTAATAACATCTATGGTTTAGGTCAAACAAGAAGCAGTTCTTTTCCAATTAAAAATAGTGCTATATCAAATCCAGGTACCGGACAGTTCATAGTTAAACTCAACCCTAATTTAGATTCTTTAATAATGAGCACCACTTTTGGTAGTGGAAATAGAATAAACATTTCACCGACTGCTTTTTTAGTTGATCGTTGTTTAAATATTTATGTCTCTGGATGGGGTGGCAACATTGCTTTCAACAACGACACTACTTTTGGTGAAGAGCGAAAAATTCTTCCAGCTTCAATGCCTCTTAGCAATGATGCTTTTCGAACCACTACAAATGGGAATGATTTCTATTTATATGTAATCAACGGCAATACCGACAGCCTTTTTTATGGAAGTTTCTTTGGCGGCCTAACTTCTGACGATCATGTTGATGGTGGTACTAGCCGATTTGATAAAAATGGCATTATTTATCAATCTGTTTGTGCTTCTTGCGGACTAAATAATCGCACTGATTTCCCAACAAATAATGGACTATTTAATCGGGTTAACAGTAATAATTGCAACAATGCTATTTTTAAAATGGATTTTCAAATTCTTCCAACTGCCAATTTTGGAGTAGATCAATCTGCTATTTGTTTGAATGAAGCCAATAACGATACCATCATTTTATTGATTACTGATCGAAGCATTCGCTCGGATATTACCACTTGGAATTTTAATGGTGATACTGTTATAACTAGTTTTAGTGATACAACAATCTTTATAACCTCTGCAGGCAATTACTTTATTCGGCAAGAAATTCAAGATACCATTTGTGCCGCAGGTGATTTTATTGAAACACTCATTCAAGTTAGACCCGATAACATTCAGCTCAGCACCATAGCAGATACGAATATTTGCTTTTCAGATTCCATAGATCTAATAGCTTTTACAAATGCTGTTGCCAATAATTTTGTATGGTCGCGACAAGCCGACTTTTCAAATCCTTTGGCTTCCAACGACTCCATTATAAATGTAAAGCTAGATTCTGGACTAAATGTATTTTATGTGCAGGCTGGAAACACAATCACCAACTCTTGTGAAAAAGAAGATTCTATTGTTGTTAACTATTTTCCAGTATCAATTTCTGCAACTATTTCTGCTGATACAGTCTGTGAAAATACCCTTGTTGGTTTGGCTGCTACACAACAAAATATTGACAATTTTAAATGGGATTTTGGAAATGGAAGTACAGATACTAGTTCATTAAATCACAGCATTTTGTATCCAACTCCAGGAGATTATATTATTCAGCTCTCAGTTAGCAGCAATGCATGTAATGCCGAAGATACCATCACATTTAATTTAAGAATAGCAGAAAACGACTTAACTTTCAACTCCTTAACAGACACAATAGCCTGTGGCACAAATGGGCTTCAGATTCAGAAACCTAGTTTTGGTAATGTTCAAAACTACTTATGGAGTAGCAACAATGATTTTAGCGATACCTTAAACAATTTTCCATTAGATAGTAGCTTTATGCTCAATGAAACAGATTCAGCTAAGTACTTCCTTAAAATTAGTAATCGTTATTGTGAGCGAATAGATAGTTTAAATGCTGAGTACATTGAATATCAATTAGAATTAAACCCAATTATTGACAGCGTTTGTACCCCATTTAACACTGAACTGCAAACAACGATTATTGGTACAGATTCCTTTAGAATATTTTTTGGCGATGGGAACTCAACAAGAGTAGATTCTACTCCAAGCATTAATTTCCCCAACCCTGGCATATATACAATTAGTTTAATTGGAAGCAATCAAAAGTGCAATTTTAATGACACCATCAGTCGCACTGTGAATGTATTTCAGAATGTAAGCCTTGCTCCTATTTCCGACACTGTTGTTTGTAACAAAGACACCATTCAACTTCGTGGAAACTCTTTTGGAACTGCAGCAAGCTTCACTTGGTCAGATAATCCGAATTTTCAAAACCCACTCAATGCAAATGGAGATAGCAGTATTTTCGTTTCTCCCAATGATAGGATAAGCCTTTATTTGAGAGGCACGAATGGTATTTGTGAAGCAATTGACACAGTTAACATTGAAGTAGATTCTGTAGCAGTAGAAATTCCCGACTTGGAAAGCATTTGCTTAGAAGACACACTGAGTATTGAAGCATTGACGATTAATGCTACATCTGCTCTTTCTTATTTATGGAGTCCTAATGATAGTATTCTAACAGGTCAAAACACCAACGAAATCACCATGGCTCCTAAAAATGATTTTGAATTAACTTTAATCACCTCAAATGCTAATGGTTGTCAAGATTTTGATACGGCATTCATAGAAGTGAACATTCCCGCTTTTGATAGTGCAACAATTTTTAGTTCGGTAGATTCTGCCTATAAAACGCAACAAGTACAACTATTTACAGACAGAAATGGAGCTAATTTGGTCTATTTTTGGGAGCCTGCTGAGGATTTCAATAATCCTGATCTTCCAGATCCATTTCTAAAAGCTGAGGAATCTAAAACTTACCGTGTTAGGATTTTAGATTTAAACACCGGTTGCGAAGTTATTGCATTCCTTGAATTAACGGTGTTTGAAATCAATTGTGATGAACCCAATATTTTTATTCCAACGGCCTTCACTCCCAATCAAGATTTGAGTAACGACATTCTTTTTATCAGAGGAGAACTCTTAGAATCAATTGAATTTCAACTCTTCAACAGATGGGGAGAAAAAGTATTCGAAAGTTTTGAAATCAACAATGGTTGGGATGGAACTTATAAAGGTAGAGCTGTCGATCCGGGCGTTTTTGTCTATCACTTAAAAGCCATTTGCCTCGATGGACAAGAGTTTGTTAAAAAAGGAAATATTACATTGATTCGATAGCATTCAACTCAATTATTTATGAACGTTAACCTAGAGTCGCACATTTAAAATGAGAAAAACTTCACTCTTTTTTCTTTCTTTTTCTCTACTGACATGTGCGCTTGCTCAGGACATACATTTTTCACAATACAACCAATCCTATTTAAATTTAAATCCGGCTGCAACGGGACAATTTGATGGAGATTATCGTTTTAATGGCAATTACAGAAATCAGTGGTCCTCTATTTCAGAACCATTCTTAACTTATTCTGTCTCCATGGAAGCGAAAGGGTTAATCAAAAAACTCCCACAACTCGATATGGGAATTGTGTTGTATCAAGATGAAGCGGGTTTGGGTGATTTAAAAACTACAAATGCCATGTTAAGTCTAGCGTATTCAAAAAAACTCAACAGTGATTCTACATTTCTAATTCGAGGAGGAATTCAAATGGGCTTATTGGCTCGTTCAATAAATTTTCAGCAATTTTCTTTTGATCGGCAATACCAAAATGGTGGTTTTGACAGCAATTTAGATAATGGAGAAGATTTTGTTCGAGATGGGTTTTCCTCTTTTAATTTTAATGCAGGAATCGCTAGCGAATACCGCATTGAACAACGGAAATCGTTTACTTTAGGATTTTCGCTTTTTAATTTAAGTCAACCCAATCAAAGTTTTCAAGGAAGTAATATCCCATTAGACCTCCGAAGTACTTTTTACCTTTCCAGTGATTATTACCTTTCCGAAAAAATGGATTTATTGCCTTCCATTCTATATTCTCGTCAAGGGAAATTTAAAGAAACGGTGATTGGAAGTAATTTGCGTTACCGAATGAGTAGCAGTGGTTTCTACAAGAGAAATGTTTACGGTGGCGTTTGGTACAGAAATGCCGATGCCATTATTGTTTCTACAGGAATGGATTACAACCAGTGGCAAGTTGGCTTAAGTTATGACATCAATATTTCAGATCTTGACGTTGCGAGCAACAACAGGGGTGGTTTAGAAATTGCCGTCACCTATATTTTTAAAGAATTTAAACCCATTATTCGAAGATACAAAGTATGTCCAAAATTTCTCTAATTATAACTTCTTTCCTTTTTGGGCTGTTTAGCACGTTCCCTTTATCGGGGCAAAATGTTGATTTGGTTTTAAAAGTTGCTGATAATCTTTTTGAAAATAAAGAATATTACGGGTCTATCGGTTTTTATGAAAAAGCTTTGGAAATTGATTCTTCAAACGCAAAAGTTCTATATGGATATGCTCGAAACCTAACTGAACTCAACCAGCATGAACAATCAATTCGCTACTATCAAAAAGCAGCACTTTATGACCAAAACGGTGAATTTCCATTAGCTGAATTTTACTTAGCTGAAGCTTATAGAACTTCTGAAGATTATAGAAAAGCTCGACGCTACTACACAAGAGCAATTCGACCATATAATAGGGATCGAAAAAGTTACTGGTACCAACGCATAAAACAAAACAGCGATGCCAATAAATGGGCAGCAATTAAATCAAGTGAACAAACTGCAAATCCCAATAACTTAAGTTCGAAAGTAAACAGTAGCTTCTCTGAATTCAGTCCGGTGATTCACGATGGCAAACTCTATTTTAGTGCCATGATTGCCGATAGTTTAGCAGAAAATAATCGAATAAATGACAAACAATTTCTAAGCAGAATTTATGTTAAATCGCTAAGTGATGCGAAAAAAGCAAAGCAAGTAGCAATCCATCCTGAGGTGGAAAGAGAAATTGCCAGCATGCACCTCGCCAATCCTAGTTTTGATGGAAATTCCATTTATTTTAGTGTGTGCGACAGTACTTTTAGTTGTGAAATATGGAAAGGTAAAATCAACAATGATGTAATCGACGCTGTTTCAAAGCTGAATAAAAATATCAATTACCCAAATAGCAATAACACACAAGGGCATTATTTTAAAAACAACGATGGAGGTTATTTAATTTTTACTTCAAATCGCTCAGGTGGTTTTGGAGGATTAGATTTATGGATTGCGAAAGAAGAAAGCTTTGGCTTCGATAAAGCGAAGAATTTGGGAACTACAATTAACAGTTTGGGTGATGAAATTAGTCCTTTCTACGATGTTGCCACTGAAACGCTCTTATTCAGTTCAGATTGGCATTACGGTTTTGGTGGATTTGATGTTTTTATGGCAAAAGGAAAACCAGGTTTTTTTGAAGAACACTCAAACTTAGGAATGGGAGTTAACAGCGGTAGAGATGATTATTACTTCTTTCACAAAGATGGAATGGCTGTATTTAGCTCTAATCGAATTAAAGGCAATACAGATGCCTTTCAGGGTTGCTGCAACGATTTATTTGAAACTAAGTTTGACTTGGGAGAACCTATTTTTGTTGAACCCGAAGTGAGCGTGGCCACTTTAAATAAACTACTTCCACTCTCTTTGTATTTTCATAACGATGAGCCAAATCCAAACTCTCAGTCTGCCACAACAAATAAAAACTACAAAAATTTAGCGCTAGATTTCCTCGAGATGAAAGAAACCTACATAACTAAACTATCGAAAAGACTTTCTAAAGACGAACTATTAGAATTAGAAGACTTCTTTGATTTAGAAATAGAATCCGGTTTAATTGAATTGGAAGAATTTACTCCCAAGCTTTTAGAAGAACTTGAAAAAGGAAATCAAATAGAATTGAGCATTAAAGGTTTTGCGAGTGCTTTATCAAAATCAGATTATAACCTAAAGCTGACAAATAGAAGAATTGAAAGTCTCTTAAATTATTTCAAATCCTATAAAAATGGGGTGTTTATTCCCTATTTAGAGGGTACAGCTCAAAACCAAGGCAAATTGGCATTCAATAAATTACCTTTTGGTGATTATGCCACCAATAAGAATAGCACTCAAGTTGATGAATTACTTGCTGTTTATGGTCTGGAATCCTCGCGTCAACGAAAAATTGAATTAGTAGCTGTTTCAAGTAAATTGGATGATACTGAATTAAACATTGATGCTCTTGCAGCATTGGTTGTTTCAAAAAATAAGATTGAAGCAGGAAAAATAACAAAAGGAGAAACCTTAGAAGTCTCCATTCCAATTTCTAATAGTGGCGATGGAGAATTAAACATCTATAATGTAAAGGGAGATTGCAATTGCTTTGAAGCGGATTTCGAAAAGACAGTAGCTCCCAATAGCCAATCAAGCATCACTTTAAAAATTGATACTAAAGGTTTTTCAGCAGGCAATCAATCGATCACTGTTTTAATCGTTTCTAATAGCAAGGAAAACCTGATTGAATTAACAATTGACTTTATCTTAAATTGAGCTAACTAATTTCTTTATTAGAATTAGGTACTTAAAAGCTTAGACAACCAAATAGATACTAAACCTATTTAACTTTAATCTTATTGGAATTGTATTTAATAATCGATACATTTAACAAAAACAATCTATCTTTTATGAAAAAAGTATATGCAGTTTCAAATTTTATAATAGTACTTATTGTTATCTTTTGGAATTACTGGAGCAATACTGGAGCAATTAATGGAAATACAGTTGGAGAAATTAGTGACAAATACTCTAACTTATTTACACCTGCAGGTTACGCTTTTACTATTTGGGGATTTATCTTTATAGGTTTGTTGGTTTTGACGATTAATCAGCTTCTCCTTGCATTTAAGGGGAGTAAAAACAGCGATAGTATTTTACATATTGGTCCATGGCTGAGTATAGCAAATATTGGAAATGCCGTTTGGCTTTGGTTTTGGCTTCATGAATATACAGGAATAAGTATTATTATAATGCTATTGATTCTCTTTTCACTCATTCAAATTATTCTTCGTACAAATATGGAAAGGTGGGATGCTCCAATTCAACAAATTGCAACTCTCTGGTGGCCCATCTGTTTGTATAGTGGTTGGATAGCAGTGGCTACAATTGCCAATGTAGCGTCATGGTTGGTTAAAATCGATTGGGCACCTCTATTGACGGAAGTACAATGGACAGTGATAATGATCAGTGTTGCAGGAATTCTTAACCTGTTAATGATTTACAAGCGCAACATGCGTGAGTTCGCTGCAGTTGGTATTTGGGCGCTGGTAGCCATTGCTGTTAGACATTGGGAGATGTTGCCCTACTTGCAGTGGACAGCTGTTTTTTGGGCATTTGTATTGACTATTGCCAGTACAATTCACGCTTACAATAATAGAGCGACTAATCCAATAAAGAAACTGTTTAAGAAATAATGAAAACTTACTTATTCTACATTTTAAACGAGCTCAATACTTTGCATTCATAATTAAAAAAACATAAACATAAGGTGATAAATTAAATACTTAGAATCACTCAACTTAAGGCTTAAGCCATTCTGAGCAAAGCTTATTAATATCGAATTTTGTACTTTGTTGCGATTATTTTATTTATTTCGATTTTAAAAAATTAACAATCAATCAACTAAAAAAATAAATATCAGTATTATTTTTGGCTAAATAATTTTTTAAGGATTGAAAAATATATTCTGGTATTTTATCTTTATTATAATCCTTGCAGTTACTTCATCAATGTCGAGACAATTTTGGCATGACTCAAATTATTTTAATCATTTGCCTATAAAAATTGCTGAAAATAAAGAATTAACTGAACTATCCTCTGAGGAAGAGTTTATTGAGTCTGATTTAAAAAATCACTTCCCTTTTTTGAGTTACACTTTAAACATATTCAATTCTCAAACTTTAGGGTACACGTCTATTAATCTATCTATCCCCGATATTCCTCCCGAAGTGTATTAAATTTTATTTATATCCTATCACAACTTACATCACATTTTTTTTATTTAAGCGATTATTTAAAATCTGCTTAAGTAAAAAACCAAAATTTTTATTGAGGTTGTGTATAAACAAAAATTTTTTTAAAATTTAATACTATAAAACTATGAAAACAAAATCATATTCAATGCTCGTATTTATCATCTTCTTTATACAAATTAATCTCTTTGCTCAAGAAGTAAATAATACTCAAACATTATTTGGAAGTACTAAGCCTATTAACACTACAAATATTGGGTATTTTATTGCAGCTTCTTATGGCTTAACTCAAATGGATGAAAATACAGCTTCAATCTTTAATTTAAGAGGTGGTGTTAGTATAAAAGACAAACTTTCATTTGGAGCATATTTTAGTACTTCTTTAAATGAAATCAATCCTCAAAGTGAAACTGTTCCAAACGTATATATGGATTACCATTCATTTGGAGGCTTTGCAGAGTATACGATCTTATCTAAAAAAATTATTCACCTAACCTTTCCATTATTTATTGGGTATGGAGAAGTGCAAATGGACAATGAATCGGGTAATGCAGGTTTAGGAGAAAGTAATTTTTTTCAAATTGAACCATCAGCCATGTTAGAAGTTAATTTATATAAAAGCCTTCGATTTAACATTGGAACAGGTTATCGTTTCATTGAGAATATGAATTATAGAAATTTTGACCAATCAGATATTTCTGGATTCACAGGATATATTGGACTAAAGTTGGGTGTATTTAAATAATTTTTAAAGCACTAATACTATCATATTTAGATAAAAAAGTAGTTTATAAATTCGAAATAAACCTTTATGTCTAAAAACAGACCCACTTTTTGTGGGTTTTTTTTACAACTTTAAACTGCTGTCATTTAATTTTAAGAGGCCCCTATTTTTTATTCATAGGAATAGATTTACTTCTTTAATTCAATATAACTAGTTAAAGAAGATAAATACATTGAGATCGAACGAAAAACACCACTTTTTACTTTTAACTTAAGTTATTTTTAACTTATCTGCGTTTAACAGATTGTTAATTAACTGATTCTCCATTTCGTAATTCGTAATTTGACTTCGTCGAACCACTTCGTTAGGTTTCTCAAATTCGTAATTATAAAACTTTTAACTTAAGTCACTTTTAACTTATAAGAAAAAATCAAATTCATAATTGTGTTTTTACCGTCATGTTCGCAAAGAATTTCGCGAAGGACACAAAGTTTTTAAGCTAGACAAAAAGCTTCAAATCAAACGAAAAACACCACTTTTTACTTAAGTCACTTTTAACTTATCCGTAACTAACAGATTGGTAATTAGTAATTATTGATTATCCGTTTCGTAATTCGTAATTTCCAAATTCTTAATTAAAGTACTTTTTACTCTTAACTCAAGTCACTTTTAACTTCTTCCCCAGATTCTGTTCCAGAGGGCTGCAAGAATTTGATCGGAATCTTCAAAGGAATTTTCTTTTCTGGAAATTATAATTTCTCCATTTATATTTTCGATGATGTAAGTGAACACAAATTCACCTGGCTCGCCATTAAATCGCTCCATTAGACCAAATCGCAAATCGTGCATGTGAAGCGAGTTTTCAATTTTTTCGATGACATACAAACCCTTAGTTAATTTTATGAGTCGCTCTACATCTGGGTGGTTTCTATAGGGTTTTAAAAGTGCTTCATTTTTAGGAAAACGTTTGAGCTCCAATGTTTCTTTGCTGTCAAAAAGTGAGGTATAGCCAATTAAAAAATCAGTTTCTTGTTCCACATTGAAGGACCATAAAATAGTGTTTAAAGGGCTTGGTCTGCTCTCAAAATTGAGGTAACTTATCTTTTGAGTCTTCAACTTTTCTTCAAAATCAAAATTGACGTAGGCCTTGATCAATAAAGTGATTAACAGATAACTCGTGCTCCAAATCAAGCCGAATTTATTCCATTTACTTCTGTTTGCATTGTTTCTTTTAAAAACCATGACAGCAACCAAAGAAATTAAAAATGGTATGGTATAGATTGGGTCAATTACAAAAATAGACTGAATGGCAATTCGCCATTCTGAAGGCCAAAAAAGTTGCGTTCCCCAAGTAGTAAATGCATCGAGTATTGGGTGTGTAAAAACCGACCAAAAAAACAATTGAGTCCAACCCCACCAATCTGTTTCCTTTTTCTTCCGATATATGCGGTTGACTAAATAACCAAGAATTGGTGCAATTAAGATTGCAAATACAATTGAGTGCGAAAACCCTCTGTGAATTTCTAAACTGGAAACAGGATCAAGAAAATTGCCAACAAAGGTGTCTAAATCGGGAATTGTTCCACCAATAGCACCCCAAAGAATTGCTTTGTTTCCAACTTTCTTACCAAGAACTGCTTCTCCTACTGCTCCACCAAGAACAATCTGTGTTAATGAGTCCAAGTTAAATTAAAATGGCAAATCATCAACTTCTTCATCGTCCTTAAAGTTCGAGTAAAGTGGCTCTGCCGGCTCACTCGAAGGTGGTGGAGCTTGATTTGATGCACCCGCTGAAAGGCTGTCAATTTTCCAAGCATCCACATTGTGGTACCATTTGCCACCATATTCTCTTGATGATAAATTAAAAGACACTTCTACTTCTTGCCCTTGTCCAAAATTTCTTATGGTTTGTATTTTGTCATCTCCGAAAAGGCTAAAACAAATATTGGGATTGTACTGGTCTCCAGTGTCGATTATGAACGATTGTTTTTTCCATTCTTTGCCAGCTTTACTTTTTCCGCTTTCAACTGGTAAGATTTGAGTAATTCTTCCTTTTACTGATAAACTCATAATGCTATGCTTCTATAATTTTTATTGATTCAATTTTGTCTCCTGCTTTAATGGCGTCAATCACCTCTAATCCATCAACCACTTTTCCAAAACAAGTATGGTTTCTGTCTAGGTGAGAAGTATTGTTTCTGCTGTGGCAGATAAAAAACTGAGAACCTCCTGTATTTCTTCCTGCATGAGCCATGGACAACACGCCTCTGTCGTGGTATTGATTTTCACCATTCAATTCACAATCAATTGCGTATCCTGGACCACCTGCACCTGTTCCATCAGGGCATCCACCTTGAATTACAAAATCGGGAATAACTCGGTGAAAAGTCAAGCCATCGTAAAATCCTTTTTTTGACAATTTGACGAAATTATCAACTGTTTTTGGTGCGTCGTTTTCGTAAAAATCGACCGTCATTTCTCCTTTTGCTGTAGTTATTTTTGCTTGCATCTATTTCTTTTTTATTGGATGGTAAAATTAACTAAAACCCTGCTCTTTAAAAAAAGAGATTAATTGATCTACCGCTTTTCCTCTATGACCAATTTTTGTCTTTAAATCAAGTGGCATTTCAGCAAAAGTTTGAGAATAACCCAATGGTTGAAAAATAGGATCGTATCCAAATCCTTCAATTCCTCTTTTTAACTGTGTGATTTCACCTTTACAAATTCCTTCAAAAACATATTCCTGTCCTTTGTAAATACAAGCAATTACCGTTCTAAACTGTGCTTTTCGATTTTCACTGGCTTTTAATTCGGACAAGAGCTTGTCCATGTTTTTTTCAAATGATTTTTCCTCTCCTGCATAGCGAGCTGAATAAACTCCAGGTGCTCCATTCAATGCTTCCACCTCTAATCCTGTATCATCTGCAAAGCAATTTTCGCCGAACTTTTGATGAACAAATCTCACTTTTTGAAGCGCATTTCCTTCCAGAGTAGTTTGCGTTTCTTCTAATTCCTCCAAATAGTTAATATCCAACAAGCTTTTTACACTTATCCCTGAAGGTATTTGAGCTTGAATCTCTTTGACTTTATTAGAATTCTGAGTGGCAAACAGTAGGTTCATCTATTTTTTGATAAAAGCTCCAACTTTTTGGGAGTCATTGTAGGTAAATCGATAATAATAAATTCCGGGTCGAAGTGCCAACACATTAAATTGCATGCGGTAATACCCTTCTTCGTAAATGGCATTTACTTCATTTAGCACTTTTCTACCCAATGCATCATAAAATTCTAATTGAATTGCTCCTTCCGTAGGAAGAGTAAAATCAATAGTTAGAACATCGGAAGTTGGGTTTGGAAAAGCAATTAAATTTAATCTGTCAGAAAATCCTTTTTCGCAAAACTCATCAAAATAGTTTGAAGGATTTCCGTTTCCGTTAAGCAAAACAATTCTAACACATACAAAATCAAATTTATCTCCTGCATTTTGATCAAAACTGCCACTAAAATTAAAGGCCGCTGCCCCACTTCTATAAAGTTCAGTATCAAAGTTCTCACTCAATTGAAACTGGTTATCGACTGCGGCTGTCAATCGAATGTTTTCAATGGTATTATTACCAGAGTTGATTACCCTTGTTCTTAATTGTAAAGCACCAAATGCATCTTCAAATAAGTCTAAGCGATCAATTACAGCATTAAGCAAAAACGGCATGGCAACAACTTCTCTGCTAAGACTATCAACACAACCTACAGCACTGAATGCCTTTAATTTCACTTCATAAGTTCCAGTATCACTGTATGTATGATTGGGTTCAAAATCTTGAGAAATTATTCCGTTTCCAAAATTCCATTGAAAGTTATTTGCTCCACTTGAAGTGTTGCTTAAGTTCAATTTAAATGGAATTCCAGCTTGGCTATTCGCAACTGAAAACAAAGCTTTGGGACTTGGGTGAACAATTACTGTTTTTACAATTGAATCGAAACATGAATTTGCATCTTGAATTTTCAACTTTAATGGGTAGCTTCCTTGACTTCTTCCTTGAAAAATTGGATTCGGCAAAAATGAAGTATCTTGCTGATTGAAAACATATTGAAAAGCAATTATACTATTAGTACCACTCGACTGATTTTCAATAAAAATTGGTTTATCCGAACAAGCAGTATTTTGTGTAAAAGCAGCAACTGGACTGCTGTTAATGGTTATGTTATCATTTAAAACAGCTTGGCAGCCATCTAAAGTTCTAACTCTGAAAATAATTGGTTTTATACCAGAACTTAAAAACTTAAAAGCCGGATTCTTAGCTTGACTTATTTGAGTATTAACAGCCCAGAGATAATCGCGCAAAGCAGCACCTTGCAGATCTGTTTGATCAAAAAATTGAGTGGAATCATTCAGACAGTTCCCTTCAAAAGTAAAACCAATGATTGGCGTTGGGTTTACTTGTAGGGTTTTAGAAATTGTGTCTTTACAACCTTGATTGCTTTCTACCACCAAAGTGATTAAATAATTTCCCAAGGTATCAAAAGTGTGGGAAGGTTCTTGAATGTTTGAAGTGTTATCATTGCTCAAAGTGTCTCCAAAATTCCAAAAATAACCGGCAATTGTTCCTGAACTTACAGAAGATAAATCTACAAACCTCAGTGCTTCTTTGGTACAATTAACACTGCTGTAGCGATCAAAATCTGCTTGAGGTTTTGGTTCGATTACTATGCCTTTGCTGATGGTATCAACACAAGTTTTATCTGTAGTAATCTCTAAAACAACACTGTAATTACCTGCAGCAGGATATACGTGATGTGGATTAGTAATTGTTGATGAATCCCCATCGCCAAAATCCCAATTGATAGATGTGATTAAATCGCCAGAAGGAATACTAGAAATATTGGTAAATTGAACCGTGTCTTGAAAACAGAAATTCGATGCCAAGAAATCTGCAGTTGGAGCCAACCCTTTGATGCCAATTTGAATGCTATCAGTTACAGTACAAGCTCCATCGCTATACTCCAAAGTATAAAGCCCAGCAGTATCTATAGAAATAAATGGTGCATTACTTCCGGTCGACCATGTATAAGAGCTAATGTTCGAAGGAGGATTAATTAACCCTAGTTGATTGCCTTCGCAGAGGGAGGTGTCAGGACCTAAATTAACTTGATAAATGTTGGAATCAATTCCAATTTGAACAGTGTCACTAAAGGAACAATTATAATTGTCTGTAACAGTTAAGCCATATATTCGAGAAGTATCTGCAATTATAGTCCTACTTGTCAAGCCATTTGACCATTGATAGCTAACATTCATAAAATTAGAATCCGGTTGTAGGCTGATCAATTGATTAAAACAAGCAGTTGTATCTGCACCCAAGCTAAACTTTGGCTGATTGATGCTTAAAAAAATCGAATCAGTACTCACTTGATTCAAGCAGTTTCTAACGGTAACCTTATACATTCCTGCACTGTCAATTTTTAAATTATGGCTTGAATCTCCCGTATTCCATTGAAAGTTATAAATAGCTCTCCCTGCGATTAAATCAATTGACTCACCAAAACAAATTGTGCTATCCTCAAAACCAAAATCTACTTGATAATTATTGGTATCTAAAATAAAGAACACAGAATCCACAGACTGTCTTTCGAACATGTCCGTAATAGTTACATAGTATTTTCCTGCGGAATCAACCACCAATTTAGTAAGCGTATCTCCCGTACTCCACTCATAATTTAACGCATAGTCAATGTTTAGCTCTAAAGAATCAGGAAAAGAACAAACTCTTCGATCAGCTCCAAGGTTTACAGGCGGAGCGTATTTATCCATGAGGTACTTATCGATCTTTTGGCGTTCATTTTGAAGAATACCGCCATTTACAATTATAATTTCCCCAATATTTCCATTGATAGCATTTTGACCAATGGTTAGCATTTGAGGTCTAAAACTATTTACACGTTGTCCATAATAAATTCCATTTACAAAATTATTAACAGTATCCTTTTCCGACCATGCAGTATGAGTGACATATTGATTAATAATTGTTGACTTGCCACTGGTGAATCCACCATTAAATACTCGATATATTCCTGAAAAGGGTCCATAAATCCAACCAGTAGAACCATTTATCATTCTAATACCTCTAGCACTTTTCTCTTTTACATTATAAACAGATGCTATTGTAAAGTTTTCTCGATTTAAAGAAATACCGGTTAAAAATTGGTCATTAACAGCATCAAAATTTACAAAAGCTTTATTATTCAAGGCACTATCAATAAGAGTAGGTCTTAATGCAGGATTAGCTTGAATTAAATGCTTAGAAGAATCACTTAAATCTTTCCATTCAGAAACAAGCCCGTTAATTAAAGTGATACCAGTATCTGCTTTCACCCAAAATGTTAAACTGTCCAATTGGTTAACAAAAAACGAATTAAACCTTGCTGTATTACTGGTGTCAACTGCTTGACCTGAATTAAATGCAACTACTCGCCAAAAGTACGTTTCATTCAAAAGATTCGACTTCCATGAAAAAGATTCAATATTTACATTTCGGAAAAAAAGTAAACTAGTAAAATCTTCAGTGTTTGAAATTTGTATTTGATAAAAGTCTGCATCATCTTTTTCATTCCAAGCAAAGTCAATCATTTCTGAAACGGTCTGCTCATTTTTCGGAATGATTGTATTAAACTCAGGTTCAGGAGGTGGTCTGTTTATTATTTCTACACTATCACTTACAACACTCACACAACTAGAATCTGAAACAACAGTCAAGGAGACTTCATAGCTTCCAAGTTGATTGTAAAAAATGGTAGGATTTTCTAAAGAAGAGTTCTCATTATTTCCAAAATCCCATAAAAAAGAAGCAATTGATCCATTACTTAAGCCACTTTGGTTAAAAAAAGTAGTAGAATCATCAACATAAATACCTTGAAATGTAAAAGCAGCCTGAGGTTTTGCATTAACGTGAATTGCTTTAAAGATACTATCGCTACATCCTTGGTTTGAAATAGCCGATAATTTAACATCAAAAGTTCCGAATTCTGAATAAACATGAATCGCATTTGGAGTTGAACTAGAATTAAATGCTGAAGATGTATCACCAAAATTCCAACTATATCCGACTATAGAACCTGAAGTTATACTACTGCTATTTTGAAAAAAAGTGGTATCACCTTCACAAGATATACCATTAAAATAATTAACTTGTGGTTTAGGGAAAACAGAAATGTTTTTTGAAAAAACACCTGAACAAGTAGAGTCATTTTGAACTTGTAGTCTAACCATATATATCCCAGCACTATCATAAATATGTTTTGGGTTTTGCAGGTTTGATGTATCGCCATCACCAAAATCCCAATACCATTGACTTAAGGAAACATTGTTGGGATCCGAAGTTGTATCAGAGAAAATAACAGAGTCTTGAAAACAAAAATTATCTGCTGTAAAACCAACTATAGGAGCTTGACCTTTGAGGCTAATTGTGATGCTGTCAGTATTTTGACAAGCATCCTTTGATACCGTTACAGCATATACTTGAGGTGTATTTACAACTATAACTGAATCTGTTTCAGAGGTACTCCAGAGATAAGAATCGATTCCAGAAGGAGGATTAATAAGCCCAATTTCATTTCCAGAGCAAAGTGCAGTATCAGGACCTAAACTAATTAAAACAAGTGAAGAGTCTACATTTAAAAATATACTGTCAGAATAATTACAACCGTAAGCATCTGTCACGGTTAATGCATACAAACCTGCTTGATTCACTAAAATAATTGAATCCACCTCGCTAGTCGACCATGAGTAGTTAACATTAAAAATTGTATCAGTTTTTAAAATGATGGAGTCATGGAAACATATACTCGTGTCTGCGCCTAAAGAGAAACGCGGTTGATTAAAAGTTACACGAACACTATCAATTGATGGTTGACCTTGACAATTTAAAACATTCACTCGATAAATAGCACTAGAATCAACAAGAATGGCATTTGAAGTAGCTCCAGTATTCCATTGGTATGAATAAAGCTCAGACCCTGCAAACAAACTTAACTCCTCTCCCAAACAAAGCGTAGTATCAGGAATTAAATTAACACGAAAATTTGAAGTATCTTCTATAAAATAGATTGAATCAAATGACTGTCTGTCAAAAATATCCGTTATAGTTACAAAGTACTTTCCTGCAGAATCGACAACGAGTTTTGAAGTCGTATCACCCGTGCTCCACTGATAATTTAAGGCAAAATCAATGTTTAATTCAACAGAATCAGGAAAAGAACAAACGATTCGATCCTCACCTAAATTTACAGGTGGGGCATATTTATCCATCAAGTAATGGTCAATATTAAAACGTTGTTGCTGATTTATCAATCCCTTTACAATAATCAATTCTCCAATATTTCCATTAATTGCATTTGCACCAATAGTTAATAATTGTGGGCGAAAATTATTTAGGCGTTGACCAAAATTAACTCCGTTGACAAAATTGCTAACTACATCATTCACTGACCATGCGGTATGTGCAACATAACGGTCAATAACTGTAGGTTTTCCATTAATAAATCCACCATTAAATACACGGTAAAACCCCGAGAATGGACCATAAATCCAATTAGTAGAACCGTTAAGCATGCGTATTCCTCTCGCACTCTTTTCTCGAACATTATAGACTGATGATATAGAGAAGTTCTTTCTGTTTAATAAAATATTGGTTAAAAACTGATCATTAACTGCATCAAAACTAATAACTGGATAATTATTAAGTGCACTATCAATAAATGCGGGCCTCCTGGCAGCATTTACTTGACTTAAATGAAGTGCTGAATCACTTAAATCTTGCCAATTAGAAACTAAACCATTTACTGTAGTTACTCCTGTATCAGCTTTTACCCAAAAATAAAGACTATCAATATTAGCAGGATTAAAGAGTTGAAAACTGTTAAATCGAGAAGAGTCTATCGAAACACCATTTAACACAGCCTCAACTTTCCAAAAATACAATCCATCTGAAAATGAAACATGTTGTTTATTTTCAATCGACAAAGAATTGTAAATCAAAGTACCTGATGCAGAATCAGCATATATTTTCAATCGGTACTCATCTGCTACGTTAAACGTATTCCAAGTAATTGTGAAAGGACCGTCAATCACTTGACTATTTTTAGGAAAAACACCGCTCAGAGGTTGGCTTGATACGATGAATGAAAAGCCTGTGATAAATAGAACTAGTAAAAAATTAGATAGGCGATTCATAAAACAAAAATACGAAAGTTCAAAGGCTTGGGTTTTATTAAAGACAATGCTTTACTTTCTTGAATAAACCGCATATCCATCAATACTACCTAAAGACTCTGAGTCAAAAATTGAAGTGAAATGTAATGGTAGTTGACGGTTCTTACTCACTAATAAAAAATCAACTTCAAACTCTTTCAAAAAATCTATTTGCGCTTTATTGAAAGAAACAAAATTGTTTGATTCTCTTTTTAAGTCTACATATTTTAAAAAGGTAGTATTTCTTTGAAAACGTTCTTCTTTAACATCATTTACAGGAATTAAATGATTACTAATGCAGGTTATTATTAATGGATCATAAGCTCGCATCAAGCCATATGTATGACCAATATAAACCTGCTCTACTTTTTTGAAATAATTATCGTATTGATCTGCTTCTTTTATGAAAGCAAACTTTGGATTAGAATCTCCTTCAATAGAATCAGCTCCATCTTTTAATATCGTTTGAATTGTTTCTGGCGATTGGGTTGTTTGTTTGAAAGCACGAGTGGATTGGCTGTGAAAAAAGAAAATAATTAATGGTAATAAAATAAATAGCGTCCTTTTTACCTTATTGTTCCAGTTTAAAAGAATTACCCCTGCCATTAAGGTAAAAATAAGAAGATTGATCACTGTGTTGTATAAAATTCCCCACAATTGAACTGAGTCGTGCATTTGATTAAAGATACCCCATGCAATCAATCCTGAGATAATTGCAAAAAAAGTAAAAAGTGCTATCTCACGAGAGAGTACTTTTATTAAGCCTTTCCGATAAATAAAATAAATGAATATAAAAGGTAATAGTGAAATTAGAATTTGAATCAGTGTTTTTCCAAAAATATTAATAAGTGTTTTCCATTCTTGAAAGGTGTCAAACTGAGCAAGCAATTCTTTACTGCTCAATGAAACAGCATTGGATCCACCATACAAAGCATAAAAAATTGCGAAATAGCCCAAACTCAATAATGGTAAAAACATGGATTCAAATAGAGCAACAAAAATAAAGTGTATGCTATTAATATTGCAGGTGCAACATTCACTTGACAAATCACTAAAATGGAAATCATTAAACCTGTTTCAATGATTTTTTTATTCCATAAAAGCAAGAAAATTGAAAGCAGGAAAAGGTAGTTATATGCTATCTTATGAGTCCCATGTACACTCAATGCCCAAACATCACTTTTTAGAATCGGAATAAAAGTAGGATATAAAAACCCACAACTAACTGTAATCAAGAGAAGTAAAGCAAGAAAATAATCTATTCTTGAAAAAAGAAGGTTTAGTTTCTTTCTCAAAACCCGAATGATTTCAACTCCTCCTAAGTAGATACCTGTATATAAAATAGGAAAAACTACCAGCATCAATGCGAATTGACTGTGTATTCCTGTTAGTTTAGAAACAAAAGCCGCAAACCAAATTTCAATGTAATGGTACGGAACAACTTCTTTAGCTTGATCAAGGTATAATTCGATTGCAGTATTTTCTATTCCCGTATCTCGTAAATAAGAAGCCAAACGAGCATAGAAAGTGTAATCTGCTGATATTGTTATTTCTTTATTCTCGATAAAATCAAAAAAATAGAAAAGGTGTATTCCATACATTAATGTTAAAACCAAAAATGAAATTATAAAATCTTGGTTAAAGATTTTATTGGTTGTTCCTTCGCCAAAGAAAGTAGCCATTTGCTTTCTAAATGCAATAGAATAAAATAGGAGTACTACTGGAATCGCTGATAAAATACTTAGACCAACTGTAGTATATACTGCAAAAAAGCAAGGAATTAAAATAACTCCTGTAAATGTCCTTGTAAAAGCGTTTTGATTGTTAAATCCACTTATTTTTAGAAGGCTTGCACCAAAGAGGTAACATATTGTATAAATAAAATATACAATTAAAAGAGTAGAGAGTATAAATAAAAATGACATGGAAATTTATGATTTTAATGCAACACATTAAGAAAGTAAATATTTATTTATATAATTTACGATAGTATACAGTCAAAATAAATAAGTTTGATGCAAACTAAAAAAAAATAATTGTTTGTTGTAGGAATAAGTGGTTTTGATGCAATACTAAGTTTTTTTTATTGTCTTATTATTCTGTTAATAGCCAACCGAATAAAAAAGAGCAGCAAAAATACTTTTACTAAAAAGTATTTCATCCCTTTCATAGGTTTTAAATTACTGAGTGCCATTTTTTTTGTTATTATTCATTCCTATTCTTACAAAGGGGGTGATACTTTTGTCTATTTTGCAGGAGCAAAATTTATCAGTACTCAAATTCTCCATCAACCACTTAACTTTTTTGTCTATTTATTTGGAGGTTTTCAATCATTTCAACAATTTGCATTTATAGGAGACATTAAAGTGCTCTACGCCTTTACAGATCCTTCAACATTGTTAATGAGTCAAATAGCTTGCATTTTTAGTTTCCTTGGTTTTCAGCAATATTTGGCGAGTACTATCTTAATCTCATTCTTTTCTTCTTTTGGTATTTGGGCATTGTTTAGCACTTTGTGCAAAATTTATCCAAAAGCCTCCGGTGCTTTTGCCATTGGAGTACTTTTTTATCCAACTATTGGAATATGGGGGTCTGGTATTTTAAAAGATACCATTACACTTGCTGCAATCGGCTGGATGTTTAGCAGTTTTTATACAATCATTTATGAGAAAAAAATTCTGAAGCCATTAATTGTGATTATCATAATGGCATTTTTATGTTTAAAACTCAAACCTTATATTCTTTATACATTCTTGCCTAGTATGTTACTCTGGACACAAAGTAATTTTACTAAAAAAATCAAAAGTCCACTTGTTAAGTATAGTTTAGCTCCTTTAATAATATTGCTATTTGCAGTAGGAGGCTACTTTTTTTTGCAAACAGTTTCTGAAAATGCAGGCAAATATTCTTTAGAAAATGTTCAAGAAATTGCTGAAGGTTTTCAAAGTTGGCATACCTATTTAGCCGATAATTTCAACCAATCTGGCTACAGTTTAGGTGAAGTTGATTTTACTCCAATTGGCGTTTTAGTTAAATCTCCAGAAGCTTTCTTTGTCACCTATTTCCGCCCTACTCCTTTTGAAATTCGAAACTTTGCCACAGCATTCGAAAGTGTACAGACAACATTATTATTATTCATTACGTTGTTTGTACTATTTAAAACTGGGCTCTTTAGAACATTAAAAATTTCAATTTCAAATAACCATGTTCGAGCATTTCTATTGTTTGCTATAATAATGGGCATTGCAGTTGGTATCACTTCTTACAACTTTGGTGCATTGTCTCGTTATAAAATACCCTGTTTGCCTTTTTTTACTGCTTCTCTAGCAATTATCTACTATGAAGGACTCAGAATGAAGAATAAAACAAATTAATGCTTATTAATTTGAGCCAACTGTTCCATGGTATCAACTGTAAACCATTTATCAGGGAAAATCCGTGAACAATACAATTGCTTTTGTTCAATTAGTTGCTCCCATACCAAATAAAAGTCATCAACTTTGGTAGTTAAAGCATTTATCTTTGTGGGATTTAATACTTGAATACCAGAACAATACTTTTCAGCAGGCTTGTTTCGGTCAAGAGAAGTTATAACTTGTTTATTTTCAAAAATAAAATCTCCTTCTAATCCTTCTACTGGCTTAACGGGTACTACCATGCAAGCAGGTTCACCTAAATCAAAATAATCTGCTGCTAATTTCTCAAAATTTAAATCTACCACATTATCGCAGGTCAACACAAACAAAGGTTCATTTAAATTTTTTAATAAACTGTTGTAGATCCACCAAGCATTCCCTTTACCATCGGTATTATGTACCGATGAAATGTGATGCTCGATAACATGTTTAGCCAAATCAGCTTTTTTATAACCAACAGTAATGTGAATATTGTCTAATACTTTTCGAATCTTTTCAATACCATTAACAATCAATGTTGTTTCACCAACTTGAGCCATTGCTTTGGGAATTTCATTGGTAAGCGGCATCATTCTGCTGCCCCTTCCAGCTGCCATAATTAAAGCATGCTTAATTTTTTGCATAAAAAATATTCTATTTTTCTTCCTCAGGCGGATTGTCAATAATATTCATCATTTCAGTCTCACTTAAACGAGTTGCATTTGCTGAAGAAAAAACTGCTTTCAATGGGTCTTTTACTTTTTCATTAAATGAAATAATGTAGTGTTTCACCTCATCAAAATAAGCAACTTCCGTATAAGGTAACTCCGTTTCACCGATTAAAAACTCATCGTCTCGTTCTCCTGGTCTGCCTTCAATTCGCTCGTATTTACCACCTTTATGTTTCGTCCAAGTCACGAGTAAGTCTTCAATTTGAGCAGCTTTCATTTCTCTGGAAAGTACTTTTCCTTGCAAAGATTCCATGTTGTTCATGGCCGTTATTACCAATTTAACAGCTTCATCCACAGTAAAGAAAAAACGGCGCATTTCAGGACCTGTAGTCCCGATGGTTCCAGTTTCTTCATGCATCTTTTTCCAAATAGTTAAAACCGAACCCGTGGACCAAGCTACATTCCCATAGCGTACACAACAAAATTTTGTTGCTGTTTTTCCATTCATAGAACAAAACACGCGTTCCATCAAGGCTTTTGTTAAACCATAGGTATTTCTTACTGGAGGGGCTGCTTTATCTGTACTTATACCAATAACATCTTCTACGCCCTTTTCTACAGCTACTCTTGCAACATTTTGAGAACCAATAGAGTTGACATCCACACATTCCATGGGTTGTTTCTCAGCTAAGTCTACAAATTTTGTAGCTGCAGCATGTATTACAATCTGAGGTTTTACTTCGGTAAAAGTATCTCTAACAGCTTCAATATTCACAATATCCATGGGCAATACTTCGCAACCAGTATATTTTTGAGCAAAGGCGTTTTGCTTATTATTTCTTCCCGTTAGAACAACTCTATATTGATCTTTAAGAGCCATCCCTAAACGTCTTCCAAGAAATCCGGTCCCACCGGTAATAAGTACAGTTTTCATTGATTCTTTATTAATTTCAACTTATAAAACTTGATTTATTTTATGCTTTTATCAAGTTTTAAATTAGCAATTTGTGCTGCGCGCAAAAATCGTGGTTTTAAAAGCAATTTTGGGTAAATTTTTAAGGCTTTTTTTAACAAGTTCTTAGCTTGCTTAAATTGTAGCGCTTGATTAGCACTAATTGCTCCAAAAACATAAGCAGAAGCTAGCATTAATTCTTTATATTGATTAAAACTTGCTTTTACATTTTTATCTTTGAGTAGATTTTCAATAATATATTCTTTGCGAGCTACAATAGAGTCTAAATCATAAGCTGTAATAGAACGTTGAGTATGATGACGAATTCCATTATTTATTTTCGGGATAACACCCAAGTTATATTTTGATCGCACCCTAATCCACAACTCCCAATCTTCAGACCCCAAAATCTTTTCGTCTTCATTGAAATGGTAATTCGAATATACCTTTTTCGACAAAAACACACCAATGCATGAAACAAAGTTACCTTCTGCTAATGCTTTTAATTGTTTAGATGGATGTGGGTAACTATAGTGATAAAGTGCTTTTTTATGCGAATCAACTAATTCATAGAAATTATGAAAAAAATGAATACTTGGATTTTCTAAAATAAAATCCGCAGCATCTTGTAAATTTGAAGGGTACATAAAGTCGTCGGAATCTAACAAGGTTAAAAAATCTCCTTTCGCATTCTTAAAACCTACATTCCTCGCTTTTGATCGTTCAATATTTTTTTCGTTGCGAATTAAGCGTATTTTACCAGCAGCATCAAGTGGACTTAATAATTCGATAGTATTATCTGTAGAAGCATTGTCAACAACAATTATTTCATAATTTGTATACGTCTGTTGAAAGACTGATTCAAGGGTTTCAAAAATTAAACTCGCTCTGTTATAGGTTGGAATAACAATTGAAAAAAAAGGAGATTGATTCAAGGATTGATTCATGATTTTTTTCAATATTAAAAATTTTAGTAATAATTCCTTTTAGTTTAAGTAGTGTATAAGTTCCTAAGCTTTGTAATCATGTGACTTAATTCAAATTTTTTAACTGCTTGCTTTCCATTCTCAATTAAACGATTTCTCAGCAGCTCATCCCCCATTAAACGATTAATAGCCAATTCAATTGCTATGCTACTTTTAGGACTAACAACTAGAGCATTTGATTCATGCTCTATAAAATCATTTGCAATTCCTGAAAGTGTAAAAATAGAAGGTACGCCTGCGGCAAGTGCTTCTATATAAGTTTGGCCAAAAGCTTCAATTTGTCCATTTATAGGTACGTGTACGTAGAAATCAATTAATTGATACAATGCAAATAAATCTTCCTCAAACCTGATTTCAGTAAATGCATCTTTAGGTAGCTGTTTCAATTCTTTTTTAATAACATCTTCGTCTCCACCCCCGGCATTTGCAAGCAGTAAATGTGTTTTAGAATGGTTTTTATGGACATTTTTGAATGCTCGAATAACATACTCAACTCCCTTTAATTCTATATATCTAGAAATGGTAGCAATGATTAGTTTGTCTTTGGGAATCCTATGTTTTTCTCGCAGTTGGCTTATTCGATCTTCAGAAACAGACTCAAATTGCTCCAATTTAAACCCATGTTCAATTAAATGAATTTTAGACTCAACTACTTTTTCTTTTTGGACCAAAACATTCTTCACATTCAAACTAATAGCAACAATGTCAGTAGCTAAAGAATTAATCCATTGATCATATCTTACTGCATGCGGAAAATATTCGTGGTGATAGGTAGAATGATGACGTGTATAAATTCTATTTTTTACCCCTGCAACTTTGGCTGCACTCAAGCCTAAAAGTGATGCCTCAAATAGATGTGTATGCACTACTTGTGGTTTTATTTTTTTTAATAGATTGTACACTTTCAACCAAACAAAAGGATAGTTTTTTTTGGTTCCTAACTTTATTTGAAAGGTTGGTATTTGATAAGATTTTAAAAACTGAGCTAAAGAAGTTTCAAATTTATCATTCAATAAAATAAATTGAATTGTCTCACCTTCCTTTAAAAACGCTTCTACAATCCATTCAAAAGCGACCGCCTTGTCAACTTTTGATACGATGTATACGATGTGATTCTTCAATTTTATAGCTTAAATTTTTACTAAGCAAGAATACAGCTATTTATCGCTTCTGTCAAGATAGAATGAACTTAAAATGTATTTTTGAAGCATCAATGAAAAATAAAAGAAAAAAACATACTATCCTTTTTGCAGCTGTTGATATTGGATGGCGAATAGAACAATATAAAAGCTTTCTAGAGCAAATATTCGGAGATCATGTCTACATCAAATCATTTGTAAAACACAAAGTTTCTACACAGCAATACCAAACAAATTATGATTATGAATTTCAATTTGTTAAGTATCCAAAAATAATTCAATGGCTCATAGCTTTTGTTTTTTTCTTTTATGCCCTCTTTAAATTCAATACCTTTTACTTCTTCTCAGGTGAAACCATCTTAACTAGGAAATTAAGAAGGTTGGAATTCAAAATCTATCGGTTCTTCAATAAGAAAGTAATTATGCACTTTGTTGGAAGTGATATACGAGACCCCAATTATTTATACTGGAAGGCCAATCATATTCATGACTTTCTTTCTGGAAAAATAAACAGAAGTCTTTCAACAAACTGGCAATTAGAATTAATAAATGACAGCAAAGACTTTGCAAATCACATCTTAGTTTCAACTCCTGATTTGCTTGAGATTATCCCTCAAGCCACTTATTATCCTGTCGTTATTAATATTGAAGAATTCAACAAGGAATTAAAAGATGCTTCATTGAAGGTTCAAAACAAATTTTTTAAATCGAATAAAATTAAAATTTTACATGCGCCTTCAAACACCAAAATCAAAGGAAGCGGTTTAATTGATTCAGTCATGCAAAAGCTAATAAAAGAAAATGATAAAATAGAATACCTTAATACTTCAAGTCTGCAGAGAAATACAGGTTCGGTTTATTCTGTGAGTCGTTACGAATTATTCCAACTTTATAGTGAAGCCGACATTGTAATTGATCAAATGGTGATTGGTTGGTATGGCCTGCAAGCCATTGAGGCGCTTTTAGCAAATTGCAAAGTGATTTGCTATATAGATAAAAAACTTGTAAAACACTTATTCTCTGATTGCCCAATAATCACATCAGATATCAATCAATTGGAAAATGTGCTTCTAAAAACTATTGAAGGATATAAAAATGTTGACTTTGATGCTCAAATAAAGTGGGTTGAGAAACATCACTCTATTAAAAATAATGATTCGGAGCTACTAAAATGCTTTCAGTAGTTAGTTAAGCACTTTTAGAACTTTTGCTGGAACTCCCCCAATAACAACATTATCAGGAAACGCTTTATTAACTACACTACCTGCAGCTACTGTAACATTATTACCCAATTTGGTTCCTCCTAGAATAACAACATTTGCAGCAAGCCAACAATTATTACCAATGGAAATGTTTTTTACATGGTGAATTGAGCGATCTATTAAATCATGATTTCCATTATTAATCACCACATTAGGTGCAATAATCGTATTCTTCCCAATCGAAATTTCACCTTCATGAAATGCAATAATGTATAACCCATTAGATATAGTTAAACTTTTCCATACAGATTTATGTATTTTCATCCATTGATAGCCTTTAATCCTTGAAGTAAAATTGACCGAAAATGGAACTTCTCGATTAACACCAAAAATGCGCTGTACAATAAAATTTAATACTAATAAACCAAAAGGAATACTTTTATAATATTCCCGATTAATAGCTTTAAAAAAAAACAAACCTAGTCCCATATTTATTTTATTCTTTTTCTTATTCGCAAAGGCAATAGCTGCAAAAAAATGTTACGTTCTATCAAATTTCGTTTCAGCAAATACATATAAATAAACGAACAAAATAAAGTGAATTTTAAAATCAATTCAAAAGTAGTGTTTGTCATTGATTGAAACACAAATTCTAATAGCAAGACACTTGCTAAAGAAACCAAAATAATTTCAACACTTTTAATAAAATGAATGATTTCAAAAAAACTGGAGTGAAGTAATTGAAGTGTTTTAAATAATTGTAAGCCGGCTAAAAGCATTAAGGACACTACTGTACTAATTGCAGCTCCAATGATACCAAATTCAAGAATTAAGAAGTAGTTGAGTAAAGCATTGATCAAAAAAGCAATCGAATAGTATCTTAAAATTAATCGTCCCAAATTAGCCGCAATCAAAATATCAGCATAATTATTAATTCTAACCAAAAGAGTTAGATTAAATAGTAGAAAAATGATAGCACTGCTCTCGTACTTATCTCCCAAATAAAGTACAATTAAATCCTGAGAATTAAATAATAAAAAAATGAGAATAGGGTATATAAGCGCCATTGTATTCATAATGACTTTTTTTTTCAATGCTACAATTTGTGATAGCGCCCCTTTATGGTACAACTTAGAAACTTCAGGCAAAATTATTGCAGCTATTGAAGCATATAAAGTAGCAATAAAAGGTACTTCAATGGCTCCATTTCTGTAGATTGCATAAGCTTGAACTCCTTCCATTTTACTCACCATTAGCCCATCTAAATACAAAATTCCTGATCCAAACAAAGCCGTTAAACCCAAAGGAAATCCATCTTTTAATTGATTCAAACACTTTTTATAATCAATTGAAAAAATTAAAGCTGTTTTAATACTTAAATAGGCAAAAAGCAATTGGAAAACATAAGTAATAACAATAGCAGTTAAGGCTAAAGCAACTGAATTATATAATTGAATGGATGCAATTACTAGAACTACTTTCAAAACATTGGTTGAAACTGTAATCGAAACCGTTCGCTTTACTTTTCCAATAAAGATTAAATAAGAAATTATGCTTTGAAATGGCAATTGAAATAAAAGAGAAATTGAGAAAACTTTCACTAAAAAAGAAAGTTGAGGATTGTTGAACCATGATGCAGTATAAGAGGAGAGTACAAACATCAATATAGAGCCTAAGGCTCCCATAACAAGTAAAGTGAATAAATTGGAAAAAAGAACTTCTTTTGGATTATTCTCCTTTGATAGATAAACATAGATTATTTGAGAAAGCCCGAAAGATAGAAATGCTCCTATAAACGCCGCAATTAAAATTACTTGTCCGTAACTTCCGTAGTCTTCATAACTTAAGACCCTCGCCATGTAAGGTAAAAACAGTAAATTAACTAGAATATTTAAGCCTTTACCAAAAGTTAATACAGTAATTTTTTTTACCAGCGACATGATTCGACAAAAGAACTAACTAATTAGTAGATACAAGCTTATAAGTAAGAATATATTCAATAAAAAAACTACTCCTTTTTCGCCTTCTGCATGGGATTTTGTTTCTTTTCTTGCTCTTGTTTAAAAAGTGAAAAGCGACTCGGAAGAACTCGAGGTGGCCAATAGTTGTTAGAACGATCTACATCGGCAGTTTCTAAATTTGGGTCGAGGTTAATGGCAACAACTTCTTTATCAAAAAAGAATACTTTGGTAACTTCATTTTGATTCATTTTCCAAATTTCAGCAGGGATGTGTTCTTTTTGGGTAGACTGATCTTTAAATGTGAACTCTAAAATAATTGGCATGTACAAACCACCCTGAGATTCAAAAGTTATTTCATAGAAATTTTTTGTATCTTTCAGTAGAGCTTTTTCTTTTTCAGAAAGCTCTTCAAGGTATTCTTTGTACTCTTTTTGATCTAGCGAAGTGACTTTTAAAGGGTCATATCCATTGTAAAAATCTTTGGTAGCAGGATCTCTTTCAACTACTGTTTCTTTTCTGGTTGGTTCATTTCTTAAATCACCAACAAAGTCCTCCTCTTGCTTCTCAAGCTCTTTCTGAAAAGGTTTTTCGATTACAGGATTCTTCGTATCGATGGTCAACAATTTTACATCTGAAATACCCAAATCCACGTGATCGGTTGTAAAAAACCAACCTCTCCAAAACCAGTCTAAATCAACCGCTGAAGCATCTTCCATGAACCTAAAAAAGTCTGCTGGTGTTGGGTGTTTGAACTTCCAGGTGTGAGCATAATTTTTAAACGCATAATCGAATAATTCTCTACCCATTATAGTTTCTCTTAAAATATTGAGTGCGGTAGCAGGTTTGCCATATGCATTGTTCCCAAATTGAAAAATTGATTCTGAATTGGTCATAATTGGCGACATTTTACTTTTATCACCTTTCATGTAATCGACAATTAAGTAGGCAGGTCCTCTTCGGGAAGGATAATCAACATCCCATTCTTTCTCGGCAAGGTATTGGCAAAAAGTATTTAGGCCTTCATCCATCCATGTCCACTGTCTTTCATCAGAGTTGACAATCATTGGAAAAAAGTTATGACCAACTTCATGAATAATCACTGAAATCACGCCGTATTTCAAACGCTCTGTATAAGTTCCATCTTCTTCAGGTCTACCGTAGTTAAAGCAAATCATCGGGTATTCCATTCCAATGCTGGCTGCATTAACAGAAATGGCTACAGGATAAGGATAATCGAAGGTGGTATTGGAATAACTTCTCAGTGTATGCGCTACTGCTTTTGTAGAATACTGCTCCCATAAAGGATTTCCTTCTTTTGGATAATAGGACATAGCCATTACTGTTCTCTCGCCAAACTTTACTCCAATTGCATCCCAAATAAATTTTCTTGAAGAAGCAAATCCAAAATCTCTTACATTCTCAGCTTTATAAACCCAAGTTTTACTTTCTTTACTTTTTTTCTTTTCAACTTTTTTTGCTTCGTCTTCAGTGATAATTAAAACAGGCTGAGAAGCATCTTTAGCTTTCTCTAAACGCTCAACCTGTTGCTTCGTTAATACTTCGTCGGGATTTTGTAAAACTCCAGTAGATGCGACTACATGATCAGCCGGGGCAGTTATTTTTACAGTATAATCACCAAAAGGCAAAGTAAACTCTCCCCTGCCTAAAAATTGTTTGTTTTGCCAACCTTCCACATCATTATAAACCGCCATGCGTGGAAAAAACTGTGCAATGGTGTACAAATAATTGTCTTCGTCTTCAAAATACTCATAGCCTGAACGACCTCCAATTTCCATCCGGTTGTTGATATTGTACCACCATTTTAATTTAAAAACAAAGGATTCACCTTCTTTTAAAGGAGTTTCTAGATCTATCCGCATCATTGTTTTATTGATGGTGTAGGAAAGGTCTTCCCCATTTTCACTTTTAACTTCTTCAATTTTGAAACCTCCATCAAAATCATTTAACAATCTTGCTAAATCTTCGAATGAAGTATTGTCGCTAATTTTTGAAGTACTGATCTTCTTAGTGTCTGAGTCTTTTGCCCGCATATTTTGATCTAACTGTAACCATAAATAAGGCAAAGGATTTGGTGAATTATTAGTGTATGTAATGGTTTCATCTCCATAAATGCGCTGCTTTTCATCATCCAAAACGATTTTCATTTCGTAATCAGCTTTTTGTTGGTAATACTCATGACCTGGAGTACCTGCTGCAGTTCGGTATACATTGGGAGTAGGAAGGTCTTGATGAAGTTGCCTAAACTTATTATCGTTGGTATTTTGCTGAGAGAAAAGACCGTTGAAAATTAAAAGAAATACAACAGATAAAAAAAATAATTTCGACATAAAAAAATAATATAGTTATTGAGGAGCTTCAAATGAAACCAATTGATTGTCTTTATTCAAGGCAGCACTTTGAATATTTTCATTGTTTTCAAAGTTTATTCTGTTCACTTGATCATAAAATAATTCGAACAACAAATCTACTTGAAAATTAAGTGACTGATTTATATTGATGGGCTTCGATTCCACGTACAAAAATAAGTGATCTACCTTCACTTCTTTTCCTATAAAATTCAGCTTTAATGCTGAATCAATTTGGCTAATAGAAAAATGCCTTTCGAAATAGTCAAATACAATGCTATCAGCTTTTGGATGCTCTTTTGGGGAATTTAAAAAGAGTCGAATGCCAGAAGTATGTTCAATGATTTTCTCGTAGTCGTCTACAAAAAGATCTGCAATTATTTCCAATGATTTGGTATCAGGATTATACCAAATATTGGTTTGACTCATGTAAAACTTGTGGTTTACAAAGGAAAGTAAAGAACCAATTAGAAAAACTACGAGAAAAGTAGTAAAAAATTTATTGAGAATCATCAGAGCTCTTTATTCATCATCTTCGTCTTCCTCTTCTTCAAGGTCTGAACTTTTGAAGGTCTTATAAATAGTTTCAGATTCTTGTTTCCTTTCTTCCTTACTTTTTTCTTTTCCTACAATGTATTTTTTGAAATCATCTCGCATAGCCAATGCATTCGAAATATCAGATTCTGTCGGCTTAAACTTATATACTTCAAAGTATTGATCATACTCTCCGCTTTTTACAATCAAAGCATACTCTTCAAGTGCATCAACAAGCGTTTGTGCTGAAACTTCATCTGGAACATAGTTTTCATCAATGTTTTCCATTGCCCTCATAATACTTTTAACTCCTTCACCAATGTTTCTAGATTTAATTTGATAAATGCCTTTCATTAAATCTACAGCATGATCGTCTGGGTCGAATTTGTTGATTTTATCTAAAAAATAGGCCGCTTTACGGTAGTTTTCATTGTCGTAATAAATTTCAGAAATTGTAATTACACTGTCTTTCAAAACAGATAAATATTCTTTGGCTTCATTATAAACTTCAAGATTTTCTTCAGGCTTATCTTTGTATTTATACAATTTATGAGCTGCTTTCAAAGCATCTTTCATTGCTTTTGGAAAATCCTCTTGAAGCTCAGGTTTTTTTGCTATTTCATAATAGGCTTGAGACAAATAAAAGTAAACCCACGCATTTTTGCGGTATTCAGAATCACTAGTCAACTTATCAGCTTTGTATGCAGCATCCTCATACTCTCCATCCACCATGTGGAAAGTAATTTTACTGATTTTTTTATCTGTTGGTTGAGCAGAAATTATTCCGCAGAAAAGAGTTAAAGCTGAACTAATTATTAATTTTTTCATAATTGAAGGTTATACATTTCTTAAATATATGTGCCGAAATTACAAAATCCATACCACGTTAGAAATTTTTTAATCAATTACATTTGCAAAAAGATGTTGAATGAATAATCGAATTAGTCAAGAGAAGAAAAAAGACGGCCTTTTAGTCAAAATTAAAGCCCATTATGAAGAAGGCAAACAAAAACAACTGCTAATTTGGTTATTAGCTTGGACTTTCTGTGGATTATTCATTGCCTTTCAATTGTTTGGAGATGAACCTCAAGAGATTAAAAAATTCATACTTATCTTCTTAGCATTTTGGATTTATTTCGAATATAAAATTGTAAAAGTTTACCGTTGGAGAAAATCGGGTGAAGAGCAATTTTGGATTACCCCTGAGTATTTTCACTATGGCAGAACTTACAACAACAGGGGAATATTGAAACCTTACCGCAAAGATTTAGTCAACCAAATTCGACCCATAACTATTGAGAAAGGTCGTTTGCTTCAAACCTTTTTTGATTCTTATTGGGTGATTGGTGATGAAACACTCATGTTCTCTGTAAATGGAAAAGTGATTGGCTGTGGCATGAGATTGAGTGAAAAAGAACAGAAAAAAGTAATGCAAAGCATTAATCAGGCCTTGACAGAAAAGTCATGAACTTGAAATTTTAAAAGCATTTCCACTTACGCTAATCAGTTCATGGTTTTCTTTTTGTTCTCTTAAAATTTTTGCTTTCGATTGATTTGTTTCGAATACCTCTTTTACATTTCTAACTTTTCCAGCCGGAACTTTTGCATCAATTAATTGATTTAATAGCTCCTCAGAATCAAAGTGAATAAATTCATTTTGAAGTTGTTCTTTTAGTGCAATTCTATTTTTTACACGCTGTTGATTTGAATGGTAAGCTACATCACCAGCTAAATGAGCCACTTTTAATAAGTCACACAACTTTTTAAATTGTCCATCTGATCCGATTGCTAGAATAATTTTACCATCATCTTTACAAGTAAATAATTCTCCATAAGGAGCGATATTGGGGTGCAATGTTCCCATTGGTTTGGGAATTATTCCTGCCATTAACCAATTACTCGCTTGATTGGCAAGTGCAGCTAAAGCAGCATCATAAAGTGAAACAGAAACCTTTAGCGCTTCAACTTTCTTTGATTGCTGAAGTAGAGCTATTAATATTCCTTGTTTCAATTGATGGGCTGCAAACAAGTCGATGAAAGCTACAGGTAATTTACAAAGTTCTCCATTTTCAGTTCCTGTCATCGATATAAAACCCGTTTCTGCTTGTAAAACTACATCGTATGCGATCCGATCTGAATCACCGAATCCAGTAATCTCTCCATAAATAATGCTAGAATTTATTTCCTTTATTGAATCAAAATCTAGCTTAAATTTTGAAGCATCTCCTTTTTTAAAATTGCAAATCACAATGTCAGCAGTCTGCAACTCACTTTTTAGTAAGTTAAAATCATTGGCCTCATTCAAGTTGAGAAAAATGCTTTGCTTGCCATAATTTACACTACTATAATAGGCAGAAAATGGGTGATTAGCATCTTCAGAAACCAATTTCCACGACCTGGTTACATCTCCACCGCTTTTTTTATTTTCAATTTTTAGCACTTTCGCACCCAATTCGGCGAAAAACATACCAACAGCGGGACACGCTAACACGCTAGATAGTTCAATTACTTTTAATCCCTCAAAGAATGACCTCATTTTTTTGCGCTGATTATTCCATACTTCCACAACCCTGCATTCAATGAGCTTAATAAATGATAGCACATTTTAGTATTCGCTTCTTGAATTTGTGAAAATGGTTTGCCCATCCATCGATGAACTAAATTGTACAGCGCAGCAGGGTAGTAAAACCGCCTCAATCGTTTGATAGATGGAACAATAAATTTAGTATAATCTGTACAAGCAAACTTTTGAAAACCTAAGTCTTTTAAATTTTGAAGGTATTGCTCAGCTGTATCTAACGATTTTACTTGACAGCCATTAAACGCATTCGTGTAAAGAGATTGGTATTCATTTGGAGATAAATTTGCCTTGGCTTGTAAGTTTTCAGCTAAAATCAATCGACCATCATTCTTCAAAAGGCGTTTTGCCTCTTTTAAAAAATCTAATTTGGGTTCAGCATAGCAAATACTTTCTATGCCTAAAACAACATCAAAACTCTCGTCATCAAAAAATGTGTGCATGTAATTCATTGCTTTGAAAGTGCAAAACTCTTCTACTCCATTCAATTTAGCATTTTCAATTGCTTGAAGTGCTTGAGAAGGTGTAATGGTGATTCCAACTACCTTACATCCAAAGTTTTTTGCCAAATAAATTGCGGTACCTCCTACGCCACAACCGGCATCTAAAACCACATCGGTTGCCTTAATTTGAGCCAATTCGGCAACCTCTCGGTTTAGATTTTGCAATGCTTCTGCTAAATTTTTAGTACCTTTCTTCCAAAGTCCTAGATTTAATTGCATGTTGCGATCTAAATTCCAAGCATCGCGATAGGCATTGTTGCACTGCAAATAATAGTTAACGATATTTTGTTGGTGTGCTAGCTGACTCAAAGTGGAAAAATTGGCAAAATAGATTTATACTTGCAAACATAAACAATGAATATTAAATCCCTGTACCTCATGTATAAATCTATCTTTATTCTCAGCTTTAGCTTATTTCTTCTATTTTCCTGTCATTCTAAAAAAAAGCAAAGCGAAGCAGCCAATCAACCAGTTGAAGAAGTAAAATCCGTTGAAGAAGTTAAGGATGTAATTCCAAATTACAATCTACCTTTAGAAATTCAACTTTTACACAAACAACTTAGTGACACTGTATTCGCAAGAATTGAACGTACTCCATGTTTCGGTAGATGTCCGATCTACATCATAACTATTTACAAAAGCGGTTATACAACTTATGAAGGTGAAAATTTTGTAGACATGATCGGCAAGTTTGAAACAAATTTGGAGCAAAAAAAACTAGAACAATTATTAACTGAGGCGAAGAGAATTAAGTTCTTTGAATTTGACCCTATTTATGACAATGAAAATGTTACTGATTTACCCGCCACTCTTGTCACAATTTCAACAGAAGATAGTTTTAAAACAAGTATTAATCGCTATGGTGGACCCGAAGAGTTAAGGTCTTTTTCTGACTTTTTCGACTCAATTATAAATGGTTCAAATTGGGAGGAAATAACGAATGAACAAAATGAATAAGACATCGTTTAAGTTCTAAATTTAATCATGCTAAAAGTTGGTGATACGATTCCGAGTTTCTCTCTGAAAAATCAAGACGGTGAGGAAGTAAGTATTTCACCTAATGACAGAAAAGTTCGCATCATTTATTTTTACCCTAAAGACGATACCAAAGTTTGTACCGAGCAAGCTTGTGGCTTTAGAGATTGGAAAGATGTTATCACTGAAAAAGGGATAGATATTATTGGCATCAGTAGCGACAGCGTTTCAGCACATCAAAAATTTAAAGCGAGACATCACTTGAACTTCACCTTATTGAGTGATCCAAAAGGGAAAGTTAGAAAGCAATTTGGAGCGACATACTTATTCGGTATAATTCCTGCTCGAATTACTTATATCATCAATAAAAATGGGAAAATAGAATATCTCTACGAAGGTATGTTTAAAGGTTTAGAGCATGCTGAAAATTGCATCAACATTATCGAAAAATTATAGAACTAATTTCAGCTAAATAAACTAAAAAAGCACACTTTAGTTTAATTCTACTAAGCTTGCTTTTGTTATTTAGTTATGTCTGTTTCTCGGGCGATTTTGTCGGTTTTGCATCTTCGCTTTTGCAGCTTCTTTTAAAGCTTGAGCAGAAATTTCTTTAGAAGTATCGTGATAAGGTTGATTGCTAATTAATGGAATATCTTGTTTGATTAGTTTTTGAATCTCCCTTAAAAAACCTCTTTCTTCATTGTCGCAAAAAGAAATGGCTGAACCACTTGCGTCAGCTCTTCCGGTTCTTCCTATTCGGTGAACATATGTTTCGGGAACATTTGGTAAATCGTAATTCACAACCAACGAAAGTTCTTCCACATCAATACCTCGAGCGGCAATATCGGTTGCTACCAAAACTTTAACCTTACCTGCTTTGAATCCATTGAGCGCTTTTTCTCTAGCAGCTTGAGACTTGTTACCGTGAATGGCTTCGGCTTCAATTTTTGCTTGAGCCAATTTCTTTACAATCTTATTTGCTCCATGTTTGGTTCTAGAAAATACTAACGTTGATGATGCAGCTCGTTCATTAATTAAATGTGTTAATAAACTGATTTTATCGTCTTTGCTAACCATGTAAAGTGCCTGATCAACTTTTTCAGCAGTTGTTTGCTCTGGCTTAATTGTTACTTTTTCTGGATTACCCAATATTTGATTGGATAATGCTACAATCGCAGGAGCCATTGTTGCAGAGAAAAATAGCGATTGTCTCTTTTTAGGTAAACGTGTAATTAACTTTTTAATGTCATGGATGAAACCCATATCAAGCATTTGATCTGCTTCGTCTAAAACGAAATATTCTATTCGATCGAGTTTTATAAAGCCCTGATTCATCAAATCGAGTAAACGACCTGGTGTTGCTACTAAAATATCTATTCCCTGAGCCAAGGTTCTTGTTTGTGCGCCTTGCTTTACACCGCCAAAAATTACTGCGCTTTTTAAAGCGGTATACTTTCCATATGCTTTTATGCTTTCATTAATTTGAAGAGCTAACTCTCTAGTAGGCGTCACTACTAAAGCTCTAATTTGTTTTGCTTGTTTAGGATCTACTTCTTTGCTAAGGTGTTGTAAGATTGGTAGCGTAAATGCTGCTGTTTTCCCCGTTCCAGTTTGGGCACAACCCAATAAGTCTTTTTTCTTTAGTAGTATTGGAATTGATTGCTCTTGAATTGGTGTTGCATGAGTATATCCTTCGGCGTCTAGCGCGCGTAATAAAGGTTCGTTTAAACCTAGTTCTTTAAATGTCATAAAATGTGTTGTGAAAATAAGGCTATCGGTCGATAGCTGTAGAAAAATTAATTAGCTGCAAAGGTAAGATTAAATAAGTAATGATTGCAAAGGCGATTTTTACCACAAACTAAGCGATTTAGAACTAAAATTAGAGTGCGAGAAAATTAAATTGATTCTTGGCTTCAAATTTTGTTTCTAAAGTTTGAAAACTCTAATTTTGAGACCAATTAATTTGAAAGATATTTATATAATCCTATGAGCGTTTTAGTCAATAAAAATTCAAAAGTAATCGTACAAGGTTTCACTGGTAGTGAAGGTAGTTTTCATGCAGAACAGATGATTGCCTATGGCACCAATGTAGTTGGTGGAGTAACTCCAGGAAAAGGTGGTCAAAACCACTTAGATCGTCCTGTTTTTAATACAGTTGATGAAGCTGTAAAAAAAGCCGGAGCCGATGTTTCAGTTATTTTTGTTCCCCCTCCATTTGCTGCTGACGCTATTATGGAAGCTGCTGAAGCTGGAATCAAAGTGATAATTTGTATTACGGAAGGAATACCTACCAAAGATATGATTGCAGTAAAAAATTACTTAGCAAACAAAGATTGTCGATTAGTTGGACCAAATTGCCCAGGGGTTATTACTCCTGGAGAAGCTAAAGTTGGCATTATGCCAGGCTTTATTCACAATCCAGGTAGAATTGGAATCGTTTCTCGTTCAGGAACTTTAACGTATGAAGCGGTTGATCAAGTGACGAAAGCTGGCATGGGACAGTCAACTTGTATAGGAATTGGCGGAGATCCAATTATAGGAACTACTACCAAAGAAGCAGTTGAATTATTGATGAACGATCCTGAAACTGATGGAATTATTATGATTGGTGAAATTGGTGGTTCTATGGAAGCCGACGCCGCTTATTGGATCAAAGAAAACGGAACAAAACCTGTTGTTGGTTTTATCGCGGGACAAACTGCTCCAGCAGGAAGAACAATGGGACATGCAGGTGCAATTATTGGAGGAGCTGACGATACTGCTGAAGCTAAAATGAAAATCATGAGAGAGTGCGGCATTACTGTCGTTGAATCTCCTGCAGTTATTGGAAAAACAATGGCTGACTTGATGAAAGTGAATGCATAAGTAAATTTTAAGCCTTTTAATTAAAAAGTTTAAGAAACATTAAAAGCCTGATACGTGTATGTGAATTTATCAGGCTTTTTGTTTGAATAAACTTTAGCCTTTATTATTAACTTTAGGTTCAGAGACACTTGATTTATAATCAAACCCCAATCCAATCTAGTTTTTTCACCAAGGCGTACCAATCATTTTCAATTGAAAAGTAGCCGTAATCATAACAGTAATAATAAATTCTGCCGTCTTTAGTCTCTAAAGTATTGGTGAAATAATTGAAATTAAAACCCAATTCCAATAATTTTTCTCTGGCAGCTTTGCCTTTATTTTGAGGAACTTGTTTTTCAAGTATGCGACGATTCTTTTTTAGAATTTGATTCACCTTCCTAACATAGGCTGAGGAATCCATGTTCTGTTTGTTATTGTAACTGCTCCTGCATTGGTCGCTACAGAATTTTTTATCTACTCTACCATAGAGTTTTTCTCCACATTCTAAACATTGACGCTCCATATTTCCTTTTTGCTTACTCAAAATCTGAACTTTAAGTAATTTAATAGGAAATAAATGTAGTAAAAAAACTGCTTACTGAATATCTAAGGTTAATTTGAAGCGCAGTACCCTCCCATTACCTGCATCTGCAACATATAAAGTTCGACGACTGTAAGCAACAGCCATTGGATTATTGAACTGCATAGGTCCAATTCCACGTCCGCCAAAGGAAGTGCGCACAAATTTTGTTTCACCTGAAGCAGGAGGAGGCTGAACACCTTCCAATCCTGTTGAAGTAAATTGATACAAAGAATCTTTAAACCGATCGATTACAAAAATATAATTCGTACCATCACCTGAAATTTCTATTCCTACAGGCTCTTCAAATTTAAAAGGCTCATTTATAAATTGATCTGCTAAAGAAACATCGTTACTCCAATCTGTCTTGGTCACATAAGCTGTTCCATCAATCGACTCTATCTTTTCAATGTAATTAACTTTTAAAGCTCCATTTGGATCTAAGGAAGTAAAAAGAAAGTCCCCGCGATTGTCGACACTTAATTGAGGTGGTTTTGCCAAAGAACTAATACCAAAAGGCTTCTTAAAGAAATCAGAAAATTGCGCTCCTCTATTGTCGCTAACAATTATTGGTGTTTCAAAGCGATCTTCTTTATCAAATAATAAAACTGCATCATCGGGCCCTCCAGACTGAGTTTGCAAATTAACAGGACCATTTCTAGTAACGTAAAAAGAATTGTCACTTAACACCGTAATTCTGTTGAACACAACTTCTTCATCTTTTGAAATAGCTGTTGTTTTAAAATAAAATGGATGAATAATTCTGTTTTTAATTGTTGCATATTGCAATCCATATGCAATTCCCCCATTAAGATCGAGTCGATAAATGCAAGACCGAATAATAGCATTGTTTGATGAAGTATCTGTAAAAGTTCCTATAACCAACAGATTTAATCTCCGATCTTGAGCAACAGCTTTAGCTCCTTGAATAAATTTCCTTGCCAACTCTCTACCCGACTCATCTAGAGCAACTACTTCTTGTGTTGCTTCATCCACCACATAAATCAATTCGTCAAAACCAGCAATAATATCAACTGGTCTAACAAATTGATTTAAAATTGGCTGAACAGGCACATAGGCTACTTCGCGAAAACTTTGATCAGGAACTTCAATAAAACTCAAATCTGTTTCATTGCCTAAAAAATCTTCACATGAAGAAAAAAGAAGAGCAATTAACAGAAAAAGAAAACCGTATATACTTCGAAAAATCACTTTCATTCTCTTTCAATTTTATTAAACATAAAAGCTAAACCAATAGAATGTAGCGTCCCAAAATAGTCTGTTGGGTTGGCAGCATAATCTATGTAAAGTGGATGTCCGCCAATACGGTGTTTTAAACCAAAGCCAAAGGTCGGTAAGGATTGTCCTCGAACATTTAATTTGTAACCAGTTCTAAGAAATAAAAGTTCTCGGTAAGCGTATTCCACGCCAAAACGGTAGTTTTCTGAATTATCATTGGGATGATTTAACTGCATGCTTACCAAAAGTGTTTGATTTTCTTTTTTCCATGGAATCATGGATGCACCTAAACTAAAAACTGTAGGAACCGGATATTCTCCTGAAACAAAGCTGCCATTTCGATTAAAATCGACAGGAATAATATCTCCATTAATGCTAGAATTGCCACCGAAATTTTGAATCATAACTGCAAAATTCAAATCTTTATAATCTGTTTTGTAAAGAAAACTAACATCGGCAGCTACTGTGGAATTTGAAAATTCTTCAATTTGTTCGTAAATATATTTGAGGGTAACTCCAGCAGAAAACATGTCGCTCAATTGCTGAGCATAAGAAATTCCTGCTGCCATATTGGTTACAAAAAACTTCTCTCCTGTACCATCAGGTTGAAATTCCGTTCGCACTTCCATGGCACCTGAATTAAGCATGTTTAATGAAAAACCAAAAGCCGAGAGTTTTTCTTTTTGAGGAATAATTACCGAAGCATAAGATTGCTGAATGCCGGAACCCAGTGAAAAATTACTGATGGCTGCGGAAAAAGATTTTTGATCTGCTGAAGTTGCTGGATTGTTGTAAAGCGAATACCCATCAACATCTAAAGCAACACTTGCACCTGAAAGTGCAGCTGAACGAGGACTCATATCATTCTTTAAAAAAGATAAGGTAGAAGAACCTCTTCTTTGTCCACCAAAATTTGGAATTAGTTGAGCTTTCACTGACTCGAAAGGCACTAAAAACAAAAGGAAAACATATAAAATTTGATAATTCTTAAAGCGCATATTAAAATTTAAAAGCAATTCCGTATAATACTTGTCTCGGTGCTAAATACCTCGACGGATCATTAGGTGGTACTCCACCCTCACCAGGTCCAATAAATCTCGGATCTCTCCATTCATTTGGAACATCATCACCTGGCTCATACCCTCTTCCTGTAATTGGATTTACAACTTGAGCATTTTTTACGTTCAATAAATTTCTAACCTCAACACTGAAAGTCATTCCCGTTTTTTTCTTTTCTGAGAACCAAATATTCTTACTGATTTTTAAATCAGATTGAATCCAAGCTTTTGCACTATTCTCCAAATAACGGTCATCTAATCTTACGAAAAGTGGTCTTCCTAAATCATTTTGTCCATCTTGTTGGTATGGTGTGTACCTAAATCCTGAAACATAATTAAATGAGGCAAAAACTCTCCATCCTGGCAAAGATCTACCTCTAAATTTCAGAGAAGTATCGGAAGTAAAGACAATTCCTAAAGTTATATCCCATGGTCGGTCGAAAGCTAAAAACTGTTCTGATGATAATTCAATCGCTCCATTTTGCTCAATTTGTAAACCAGATTCACGGGCAGAGTTCGATTTCCCTCTTGCTACCTGATAGGTTACATTCAAGAAGCTTCTGAAATACTTGGCATACCTAACTGACAATCCAGCTTCCATGCCCAATATTCTGGCAAAATCTTGGTTGATAAACATTCGTTTAGTTACAGGTCTTCCCGTTATGTCGTTAACAATCACACTCCGCTGAACGATGTAATCAAAACGGTTGTTGTTAAATGCAGCTAGAGTTAATCCAATATCTTTCGTAATCTGCGTTTTATATCCAACTTCATAAGAAATATTTACCTCGGGATTAATATCTGGATTACCTAAATTCGAAAGGTAAGAACGGTCTTGCAATGCTGGGTCTAATCCTGCATAAACAAAGCGTGGATGAGGCAAACGCATTGAGTGGCCATAATTAAAATACAAGACATTGTTTTCTGTTACAGGGAATGCTACATTAATTTTTGGGAGTAATCTTGTTTTTACTCGTCTACCAAATAACTCAGAAGTATTGTTTTTATAATCTTCTCTTACCTGATCAATTACTGGTGAGCTAGGGTCATTTACAGCGTCATCAGCAAACTTACCTGGCGCCCAATAATTAAAACGCATTCCCAAAGTAGCAGTAATTCCTCGGTAACGAATCTCATCAGAAACGAAAATACCACCATTAAAAGGCTTTACAGACCAAATATCGTTTGAAGAACCAATACTCGTTGAAGGAGAAGTAACTGAATCATTGATTTGAATTGGTGCTCCAATCCATGGGCTGATAACGTCAACCCATTGATATTTTGTCATTTTATGCTCAAACCCCAATTTTAACTTATTATTCTGAGATTTTGAATAGCGATTAAATGTAGCTTTAGTAGTATACTCTCGTGCATAATGGTCGTGCCATACAGGTGAAATCCCTCCATTATTTACCAGCCCTGGCCCTGGTAAAACAAACTGAACATCGTCTCCAGGGTTAAAAATGGTAATAGGATCTGTAACAATAGATGCTTCAGAGAATATTCGATCTACACTTTGCTCTCTAAACGGACGACCATTGGCATCAGCACGAAGGTTGGTAAACAACCTTCCAAGCGAAACATTGAACCACCATTGGTCATTGAGAATTTTTTTAAAATTAAGTGCAGTAAGGTTTGAATGATGGGTATAAGTAGTTGCATTGTCAAGATTCAAACTTCTTTCAAACTGGTAACCTGGCTGTAGAATTGCATCAAAACCAACAATTTGTAATGTTCGAGTATTTTGATTAATGCTTAAACTGTGCTGATTGGTAATGGTTAGTTTTGTTCCTTTACCGAAGTTGTAAGATAGTTTGACTGTATTAGTAAAATTATTGTCCTGGCGAGGTGCCCAAAGGGTTGGGTCATTAGTAAAAAGTGAGCTATTCAATTGATTTGCTTGCTCTCCAAAATAGGTGTCTGTTAAACGAGTAGTAAAGTTGGTGAAGAAAGTCATTTTCTTATTCGTTTTTGGAACAGGTCCTCCTGCTGAAAACTCAACTAAGTCAGTATTCCATGAAGTTCCTTGTAGTTTATTATAACCCAAATTATCTCTTTGCCAACTACCTGCAAATTCCAGTTCATCACCTCCTTCGCGAATTGTTGTAGAAATAACACCTGAAGAACCATCGCCAAATTCAGCTCCAACTCCTCCGGTAATTATGTTTAACTCACCTACAGAACTAGAAGCAACATTAACACCAAAACCTGTCCCTGCCAATGGATCCTGAGCACTAATTCCATCTACTATGTATTGAGTTTCATAAACTCTAGCACCTCTAATTTGTAAACCGTCAGGCGTTTTATTAATACCTGTTTGCATAGCAGCAATTTCTTGCACATCACGCACATTCATGTCTGCAATTTCCTTTCTAGAAATGGTAACTTCAGATTTAGCAGATTCTAAGTTAACAAGGTTTTTTTCACCTACTATTTCAACGGCTTCCAAAGCTTGAGAGCTTGGTGTCAACTTCACATTTAATATTTTATCCTTGCCTGCTTCTATTCTAATCCCATTAAAAATTTTCTCCGCATAACCGATGTAACTAATCTTTATGGAATAATCTCCAGATTTAATTCCTTCTAATTCATAATTTCCAACAAAGTCAGAACTTGTTGCTTTATATGTCCCTACGATGAGAATAGTGGCACCAATTAGGGTTTCATCATTAGTTTCATCACTAACATTTCCTTTAAGCGTTCCTGTATTATCTTGAGCAACAACAGAAAAAGAGAATAAAAAAAGAAACAGGAATTGAAAAAAGCTCTTCATTAATTTTATTACTATCAATTAAATTCTACGTTCAATATTTGATCGAATAAGTCTTCTAAGTTCTGTTGATTCCCATTCAGTTCCCACAATTGCACACTAAAAAAAACCTGATTTAATTGTCCATTAACTCTTCTACCAGAAGCTACAATTTTAGTATCAGTCCATGGCTCAGTTGGTCGTCTTTCAGAAAGATTTGCTTCATACAGCACTTCAGTATCAGCACTGTCGATATTAAAAACCGGTACACCAATCAAGACAAAACCACTAGGATTTATATCTGGAAAGTTGGGTAAATTGGAAAAGGCAACAGAATCTCTAAAAAATCGAGCCGTGCCATAATTTTTTGTAGAAAGTGATGCAATTGGTAATACTCCAGCAAAACCTTCAATATTGGTTGCATGTGTAAATGAAGTAGAAATAAAATACTTCCCTCCTTTGTTGGCATAATCTTGAAGAGACGCAGCAGCAAATTCCAATATCATTCCTTTTACCCCTGAGAATGAATTGTCAAACAAACTTTCATCTGAATAGAGAAATAGTTTATTATAAAAAGAAAGTTGAAGTTTTAACGTAATGTTCCAAATCTTTGGTTGTTTTTCACCATTATTGGCTGCAAAATTTAGAAAATCATGATTTAAATTGATGGCACTTAAAATTTGCTGATAGCTTTGATCAGCAGCAGCCAATCCACCAATAACAAGCACATCATGAGTTTTTCCTTTTAAATAGAAGCTAGTTGTACTGTCTATTTTACTTTCTGCACCTGCCTGATCTATGGTTTTTATGAAGAGGCGATTACTATCATTTAAAATCAATCCTTCAAGTTGGTTTGCTGCAGGCTGAGAAGAAGTTCCATAATATATTAAAGCATTTGTGCTGTCGGATGCTTTAGGGTCACTGGGAACAATGGAAATTGTTCGGTTTGTTCTGCTTATTTGTACCCAACGTTTGTTATCTAAACTCAAGTAAACCTGAGTAATGGTTTCATCTCCGTCTAAATCAGTAGCTGACCACTCAGTTGTAGCTACTAAATTAACTTCATGAGGAATGGTAAGTTTATCACTAAAGCTAATAACAGGAGGGGTATTTCTTAAAGGTATAACTAATCGAGCTGGATTGGGATCAACAAGTTGATTGTTATCAATTGCTCGAACAAATAATTCGATATCAACAGTATCAGAACCACCTAAAATACTGAACCTGAATATGGAATCTTGAGAAGTGGTAAAAAACCAATTTTGTTTGTCATAGGAAAGTTCGTATCCTACGACATAGCCATCTGGATCAGTTCCATACCAAGAGAGACTAACTATGCTGTTTAATCTATTTTCACCAGATAAATTAATTTCATCTAGTGAAAAAAAAGTCTTTGGAGGTTGATTTATAGTTAAATCACCTTCTTTATTGCAAGAAATTGCTAGTATGCTAGTGAGAAATAAGAGAAGAAATAGTTTATGCACAAGTAAAAATAAAAAACTGCCCTTGAATAGTATCCAAGGGCAGTAAATAAATTAGTGTAAAATCAATTTTGAAGTATTAATCAACTCATTGTTATCAGTTATTCTAAGAATGTAAACACCCTTACCAAGCCCTGACAAATTAATATTGGTTAAATTATTAGCAGTTCTAGTATCTACAACCAATCTTCCATTTAAATCAAACAATTGAATGTTTAATTGAGAAAATTTATATGTTTCATCAATTTGAATATTTAATCGATCTGAAGTTGGGTTAGGATAAATAGAAGTCGCAATAGTTGATGTTTGGATTTCCTCAATTGAAACAATTAGATTAGCAAAATCAGCATTGTTTCTTGGAGTTAATTTATAGTTTCCAAAAGCATAATAAAGAATTCCATCCAAATAATCCATACTCATATTAGTTCTAACTTGAATTGGAGTAACATTCAAATTAGCACCCCAAGCAGCAGTATCGTTAATGTATGATACATCAGCAGAACCTTGAGCTTGTCCATTTACTTGTCTTCCAGCTAAAACTCTAGCTGAAACAGAAGCACCAAAACCTGATCCTACAGTATACTCAGCAAATGTCAATGTAGTATCAACAACAAATACTTGTCCTGTTAGAGAAGGGTTCTCGTATCTCAATAGCATACTTTCATACTTTTCTAATCCTGCATTATTAGATCCAAACAAAGTTGGATCAGAAGGATCTAAAGTCACTGGTATAATTGTTCCTGTATTAGTAGTTGCTGTAACAGAATCAGCATTTATTCTAGTAAATCCAAAGTTTTCTTGAACAACACCTGTAACAGTTACCTCATCACCTCTGCTTAATGTAAAAATTGATAAAGGTCCCCCATTTACATAAATACCTGCATATTCTGTAGCATTTGGTTCTTGAATGTATAAATAACCTAAATCTCCTGTCTGGTAAGAAGCGGTTACAATACCTGTAACAGTAACTGTATCACCTGCATAAGCAGAAGCATCGTTTGTTGCAAAACTAGGAACTAACTGAAGGTCTACAATTGATAAGCCATTCGCTCTAACAGTATAATATTCTATATTTGAACTAGTTGTTTGACTGCTATCATCTGTAGCTTCAATATAATACCTTACAATCGTATCTAAAGCAAAAGCAGGGATAGTTGCAGTATACTCATCACCAGTAGTATTTGTCATTGTAACTGAAGAAAATAAGTTTGTAGCCGCAGTTTGATCACTTGAATAAAACAAGGTAGCTGAAGAAACAACACCGTCAGCATCAGTAATATCAGCAGTAATTGATACTGTTTGACTTGCATTAGGAACCAGTGGATTTCTCACAATATTCTCAATTACTGGAGGTGGTGCAGCTTTATCAAAATCTGAAGCATATACTGGATTGATTTCGTAACCACCAGCAAAAGCGCCTCCACCGGCACAACCATTTTCATCTTGGAAAATAACTCCTCTGATGTGGTTATAGATTGTTCCAATAGAAGGAATAATTAAACGACCAATACTATCTGGTGAATTTGGGTTAACAGTTGTCTGGCCGTTAACACGCATTGGTAAAAAGCGATCAGCTACCAACACTTGATTTCCTGCAGCATCTTGTACAGTAAATTCACATCTACTTCCACCCGAAAATACACTAACTGAGGTCACTGTCATGTTTCTTAATTCAACATAAGCTCCTTCGTATTTTTCTCCTGTAGTTAAGATATTTCTTCGTTGGTTATCTTGAATTTCACCGGCACTAATAGTAGTAAATGTAGGTGCTGAGGTAAAGCCTAAAACATTTGTAGCAGTACTATTCAAAGGTTGAAACTGTATTAAACCGTTGAATTGTGCAATAATACCTGTAATTTCAAGAATATCACCTGCAACTGCATTTTCAATGTCTGGTTCAGGATTACTGGTACCCGCAATAACACCCATTACAACGATGCTTTTCCATGGACCTGGAGAACCATTATTTGCTGTATCGATTAAAGTAATGAAAGGTCTGCTTCCTCCTGTTATTGATCCAGAAGCTACTTCACTTAAATTTCCGTCGGTTACTACAATTCCAACTGTTCTTACTGTGTCTCCAAGATATGCTGAAGAGTCACTACAATTTGCCAATGTTAGTGAATCAACAAAGGTTATTTGACTAATGCTTACAAATGGGTATGTCTGCGCAGAGAGCAGCCCAATTGTAAAAATTCCGATTAAAGAGAGTACTAGTTTTTTCATAATTAAAGGGTTTTGATGATTAAAAAATTAAAGGATTAGTCTTATATATTTTTAGTTATTTTATTATTTAATGATGGTAAATTTTCCTTTTTTGATTTCTCCGTTATCTAAGTCTTCAACTACGAAAACATAAATTCCACGACTTAAAATTTGGGTAAAAGAAGACAACAAATCCCAAGCATGTTCTCCACTTGAAAAAGTATTTTGATCAGAGTTTTCAGCTCCAAATGTATTGAACCACCTTATATCACTCCCATTGTAGTTTTGATTGTGTTCAAATTCATCAATTAAATCACCTGCAGGGGTAAAAATTCGAATTAAGCAACGCTCAGGAAGGTTTGCAAAAATTATTTTACGGCTTTGTTCTTGAAAATTACTTTTCCCCTCCCATGCAGCACCTAAATAATAGGGATTGGGATAAACAAATGGTTGATTTTTTTCTAAATCTTCATTGGCCTCTTTACCAGGAAATAACCTAAAATTATTGCCTAAAAGTGAAGACTCTAAAGGTTCTAAATTTTGTTCTTTATCTCCTCGATCAAATGCCGAAACAGCAACAGCATATTGCCAACCATTTAATATATTATTGATGGTATATTTGTATTTATAAGTATTTGTATCGTCATCAAAAGTTATTGGCTCATCGAGCTTAATTGCATCTAAGCCTATTTCCTTAGCGAATCCATTTCCTTTAATATCATACTCCGCTATTGGAACTAAGTCTCTTAATAAATTAGGAACTCCTGTAACATCAAAACCGAACTTACTCAAGTAAACTCTATACCCTTCAAAATCTTCAATTTGAGAAATGGGATCAATAGAAGCTTCAGCATTATCAGCCCAATAAATATCCACTTTTTTATCACTTGCTACTACTTTGGTTCGTGGAATGTCAGGAGGAGAAGGAAGTATAAACCTTGTTATTTTACCATCTCCATCTTTATCTTCCCCTTCATCTAAAATTCCATTAAAATTAGCATCTTCTCCGTTATAAGCTGTTTGAGCCAATTGAGCGTTTTCAATAAATTTAGCTCTTTGTGCAAGTGTATTATCAGTATTTGGATTTCCATCTTGTAATTTTGGAGCAAGTATAAATCCATAGGAAATTTTAATAGTATCACCACTTTTAAAATCTCTAAATGGTCCAATAGAAACTATATCTGATCGGTTACCTGCTCTGTTTAATTGTTCTTGAAAAGTTCCACCAACGCCACAATTATTATCTACCGTCCAACAAGGTACATCTTCCAAACCACTTGTCATTCTTTGGTAGCGTTGACGATCGCCAGCTGGAGCCTGAAAAGTTCCAGTACCCGGATTATTAAATTCCCAAGCATTGTAGTTTGACTCAAAACTACTATCTATTGATGGGTGATGAAAACCAAACTTATCTTCTGCACCAAAGAATTTTTGTCCGATAAAGGAGTTTGTAAACCCAACATCGCCGCTGTGATCATAGCAATAAGCCATGTGCAAACTATCAATAAATCCATTGCCTCCTTTATTGTAAAAAGCAGCACCACCTGAACCTGGTGGTGTGACATTAATATTTCTTACTACGGTATTTGCCCACAACCCGAAATATAGGCTGTCTAGAAAATTTTCATCAGATTGATTACCCAAATTGATAATTTCCATATCAACAAAAACAACAAAGTCACTGAAAGCGAAATTAAAATTATAGGTTTTCAGATTTACTTGTACAAAAAGTGGATTTTGATGATTCACCACTTGAATGTTCGTCCCTGGTACTACCGTATTTTTATCTGAAAAAGTGGTAACATAATCTTGATGAGATACAGCATTTGGAGAAAAAAATGGACTATCTCTAAAACTTGATTGCTCTTCAAGTTGTGAGCCAACTTCAGCAGTAAATTCGAAACCTGAAGATCCAGTTCTAAATCCTTGTGGTGCGTCAACTGCCGCAGTGGAAACTAACTCTACTCCATTTCTTACTGCTCCAATCCAAATTCCCGATTCAAATAAATGTTCGACTCCTGAACCAGCAGGATATTCACAAGACTGTCTAGTTGTTCCATCTCTATAACCTCTAAAAGCATTTCCAAAAGTTCCAACATTGGTTACAGAAAGGCGAACATTTGACAAAGAAGTAACTTTCTCTTGAAAAGACTGCGCTTCAAGTAGCAGGGAAAAAAGAAAAGTAAAGAAGAAAAATAATCCTTTCATTTGGCTGAAAACAATCTGCGTTATACTAGAATTAACGTCTGCCGTTTATCAATTCGTTTTTAGCGAATAGGTGCCTTGACTTTTCAAAGACAAAGTTGAAAAAACCATGTATTTTTTTAATACCCTAAATGTTAAATCTGTATTAACTTTTGAACGGTTTGTTAATAACCTAATTTAGAGCCCTTAAAATGAAGCTCTTAAGCTTCAATCGATTTAAGCTCAACAAAATAGCCTGCATACTTCCTGAGGTTAATCACTACTCCTCCTTCAAAAATGAGGTACTGTCCTTTTATTCCCATTAATTTTCCTTCCAAGAGCTGTTCTTTATCTAAGTTGTGGCTCTTAACTTTCGTTGGGAAGGCAATTACAGGGTAGTTAAATTCATAAATCTTGTCATCTGCGGAATCATATTGATTAAAGCGATTATCTATTAATTCTTGTAATTCCGCTTTTGTTTTTAAAACTTCCACTTCGTCTGCCAATTCATTTTTAAGCATGCGTTGCCAAGCAGTTTTATCAGATGCAAATTTTTTCAATTCAACTTCAATCGTACCGGCCAAATAGCGGTTCGGCGTTTCTGCTAATTTCACCGCTTTCCAAGCTCCTTGATCAATCCAACGATTGGGCGATTGAGTGGCTCGAGTAACGCCTATTTTTATTCCTGATGCAATTGCCAAGTAAACCACATGTGGTTGATTGTGGTTTCGCTCTTCCCATTCCGGATCTCGGCCTTTTCCAAGGTGCGCTTCACAAAGTTCTGGTCGAATAATGCATTCGGAGTTTTGTGGTGCATCTCTAAAACATGGAAAACAAAATCCTTGAGCAAAAGATTTATTGGTTTTTCTTCCGCAATTAATGCAATTAATCAAGCCAGTATATTGCAAGCTTATCGATTTCCCTATAAAGGAGTTCATTGCTACTTGCTCTTCCCCTAACTTTAAGCTATATTTAATTGGATCAGCATAGCTCACGTCCATTTTCCTTAAATTGCCAGAATAGGTTTTTTCGTTCATCATAATTGCGAAATTAAGTTTAAACCCGAATTATGCATTAAAAATGGTGTAGCAAAATTAAATAGCTATTATGGTATAAGTAGCTTAACCAGTATTATTTTTTACCACATAGATACATAGATTTTAAAACTAAGAAAAACATAGAAGCTTTACTTTACAAAGTAATCGCTATGTTTAAAACTAGTTTCTATGTGGTTTTAGCTATATGCTTTTTATGAAAATGAACATTCAATCAATGCTTTGCATTGATATTCTTTTCCCCATGAATAACAAGCAAAAAAAGGAAAGACAGAGAAGCGAAGCGGAACGCCTTTTTTTGATTGTGGTCTTCTCAGCCTGGTATGGATAAAGCGTGGACTGAGAAGAATTCATTTGGGAAAAGTCTCCTTTTTTTGGTTCGTTTTTTTGGTTCGTTTTTTTGGTTCGTTTTTTTGGAGAAGCAAAAAAATGAACATAGAAATTCAATATTTTAAAATAAGCATATTGATTATTGGGTATATATGCGGATAGTCATATAAAATAATTGATTAAAGCTTTTGAAACGCTTTAGAATTTGTAACTTTGTCGCGGGTAAGTCTTGTACGACCAGCTCCTGCTGAATCCCCCAGGACCGGAAGGTAGCAAGGGTAGGTGGTCGTAGCGGTGCGATGCAAGTAGCTTACCCATTTTTTATGCCTTAAACTCTCATAATTGTTGATTACTTTTTTTGCTTGAGCAAATTCAACATCCTACTTTTACAACAAAATAAATAAATCCCAAAAAATGAAATTCTTTATAGACACCGCAAACCTCGAACAAATAAAAGAAGCCCAAGATTTGGGTATTTTAGATGGAGTAACAACGAATCCTTCCCTTATGGCTAAAGAAGGCATAAAAGGAGACGCAAAAGTGAAACAACACTACATCGACATTTGCAATGTGGTAGACGGTGATGTGAGTGCAGAAGTAATTTCTACAGATTTTGCTGGAATTATTAAAGAAGGTGAAGCTTTAGCGGCTTTGCATCCTCAAATTGTCGTGAAAGTACCGATGATTAAAGACGGTATTAAAGCGATAAAGTATTTTTCTTCGAAAGGAATTCGCACCAACTGTACCTTAATTTTTAGTGCAGGACAAGCTTTGATTGCTGCAAAAGCAGGTGCATCTTATGTTTCTCCATTTTTGGGTCGTTTAGACGATGTTTCAACAGATGGGATTAACCTAATCGATGAAATTAGAACCATTTTCGATAACTATTTATTTGATACAGAAATTCTTGCAGCTTCTATTCGTCATCCAATGCACATTATTGATTGTGCTAAAATTGGCGCCGACGTGATGACTGGTCCATTAAGTGCGATTACAGCATTGATGAATCACCCATTAACTGACATTGGATTGGAGAAATTCTTAGCTGATCACGCAAAAAATAAATAAGCAGAGCTCCTAAAATGATTGTAAGACTCTATGAAGAAAACCCAAATCCTAAGCACTTAAAACAAGTAGTTGAGTGCATCAATGATGGTGGTGTAATTATTTACCCAACTGATACCATCTATGCATTGGGTTGCGACATAGAAAATCGAAAAGGAATTGAGCGTGTTGCTCAGATTAAAGGTGTGAAAGCAGAAAAGTCAGATTTTTCTTTTGTTTTTTACGATTTAAGCCACATTTCAGAATACACTAAGCAATTCAATACAAGTGTGTTTAAACTGTTAAAACGCAATTTACCTGGTCCATTTACTTTTATTTTGGAAGCCAATAACACCATTCCTAAACTCTTTAAAAATAAAAAAAGAACCTTGGGAATTCGAGTTCCCGATAATTATATTTGTCGCTCGATTGTTGAAAAACTTACTCGTCCAATTATTTCCACCTCCATACACGATGAGGATGAAATTGTAGAATACACCACCGATCCTGAATTGATTTATGAGAAATACCAAAACCAAATTGACTTAATGGTTGATGGTGGAATGGGAAACAATCAAGCCTCTACTGTTGTAGATTTAACAAGTGGTGTTCCTGAAATTATCCGCCAAGGATATGGGGAATTGGAATACTGAAGATGAATTACGAATTTGGAAATTACGAATTACGAAAATTAAAAGTTGAGATTAGTTTTTAATAAATTCCATTAAAATACATAGTAGTTTTTTTATCCTTTATGTAAAACTTTGAAAACTTTGCGGTTCTACTTAGCGATCATTGCGGTTAAACTACTTTGCTGCTGAATTTTCAATTTATTATAATAACCACAAAGGACTCAAAGAATTTCGCGAAGTTCACAAAGTTTTTAAGCTAGACAAGAAGCTTCAAATCAAACGAAAATAACAATTTATTACTCTTAACTTAAGTCACTTTTAACATATCTGTAATTAACAGATTGGTAATTGGTAATTATTAATTATCCTTTTCGTAATTCGTAATTTCCAAATTCGTAATTCACTTTTATCTCACCAAAGTAACCGTCCCTCTAAAAACCTCCCCATCTGCTTTTATGAGGTAGTAATACACGCCATCATGAACGCCGTGGCCGTCCCAACCGCTATTGCCTTTCCACTCCATCACTTTTTCTCCCCAACGGTTAAAAATTTTGGTTTCTAGGTTTTTGCCTTCGGCATTGCCATATAGAAATACATCGTTAATGCCGTCTCCGTTTGGAGTGAAAATGTTTGGAATTTCCAACAGGCATTCTCCAAAATTAATTGCCAGTGCTTCGCGTTCTGAATTACAGAAACTAGAAGCCATTTCTAAATAAAAAACCGTATCATTATTGAGTTGAATGCTGTATTCAAAACCATTGTAAAAAAATTGGGTGGCACTTTTTGAAGCAAACCAAGTAACTTGCTGCACATCTGAACTAAAAATGGGTTGAAGTAACTGCTC
>CAXBCF010000017.1:0-66512 GCA_963973975.1 uncultured Flavobacteriales bacterium | reverse complement strand
AGCAACAACTGGGCAACAAAAATAAGCAATAAAGTGCAATTGGGCAACAAATAAGAGAAGAAACTGAACCTATAAACATAACAATAGTAGGTAGTTAGCAAACAAGAGAAGGATAACTACTTTCCTATACAAAACTGAGAAAATATCGTTCCCAAGATATCGCGGTCAATTTCAATGCTTCCAGTAATTTCTCCTAAAAAATGAAGTGCTTGACGGATATCCATGGCTAAAAAGTCGCCAGTAATGTTTTGCTCCAAGCCATCTTCCACTCTTTTCAAGGCTTCTCCTGCAGCCTTTAAGGCTTGATGGTGTCGAGCATTGCTTACCACAACTTGATTTGCTCCTGTTAATTTTTCGGCAGCTAAATCCCTTAAATAAGTGCTCAACTCGTCTAAGTGGTAATGCTTGAGGGCACTCATGTAAATCACTTTTACATCATCAGGAAATTTAGCTTTCAGTTCTTCAGGTATAGTAGCGATGTCGAAGTTGCCTTTATCCACTTTATTGGCCAACACAATTAATTGCTTCTCCTTGCCTTCAATTTTAGCCTGAATATCTTTTACAACTGAATGAATTTCAGCCTTATTTCCATCAATAGAATCCACCAAGTACAAAATCACCATGGCTTTATCAACCATTTGATAGGTGCGTTTTATCCCGATATTTTCAATAACGTCTTCGGTTTCCCGAATTCCAGCAGTATCAATAAAACGAAATCGTATTCCACCAATGGAAATCTCATCTTCTATGCTGTCTCTAGTGGTACCTGCAATTTCTGAAACAATCGCCTTTTCTTCATTTAGCAGGGCATTTAGTAAAGTGGATTTTCCAACGTTTGGTTGACCGACAATGGCTACTGGAATTCCGTTTTTAAGCACATTGCCTGTAGCGAATGAAGCCACTAAATCGTGAATGATTTTTATTAAATTACTCACCAATGCTTTTAGATCATCGCGATTGGCAAACTCAACATCTTCTTCTCCAAAATCCAATTCCAACTCAATTAATGAAGCAAATTGAATCAGATCATTTCTCAGCGATTGAATTTTTTCTGAAAAACCACCCCGCATTTGGTTCAATGCCAATTGATGTGCCGCTTTACTTTCCGATGCAATCAAATCTGCAACAGCTTCTGCTTGTGCCAAATCCATTTTGCCATTTAAGTAGGCCCTTTGAGTAAACTCTCCGGGATTAGCCAAGCGCGCTCCACCACTCAACAATAACTCAATTACTCGACTCAAAATATACCCTGAGCCATGGCAAGATATTTCCACTAAGTTTTCGCCAGTATAAGAATGTGGCGCTCGAAACAAACTCAACATCACTTCATCAACGATTTCCTCTCCGTCCACAATTTTTCCAAAATGCAAACTTTGACCGCTTTGTGCTGATAGATTCTTCCCTTTAAAGAATTGTTGTGCAATTTCAATGGCATCATCGCCCGAAAGACGAATCAAGCCAATGGCTCCAGAGCCCGAAGGAGTTGATAATGCGCAAATGGTGTCAGATGGTTGGAACATGGCGCAAAATTAGGAATTTAAGGTTGTTCCTAAGCATGCAGTATTATTCAGATTGGACTTCTAATTCAGTTTATGTGAGTTTTTCTCATTTCTAAAACTACCTTTGCTATTTAGGATTTACATGAACCACCTTGCCCATTTATTTCTATCTCAGAACAACATTGACTTAATGGTGGGCAATTTTATTGCCGATCAAGTAAAAGGAAAGGATTTTAATAATTATTCGGAAGGTGTGAAGCAGGGAATTATCATGCATCGAGGAATTGACACTTTTACAGATACACATCCTGTTGTGATGCAAAGTAAATCTCGTTTATACCACATTTATCATAAATATGCTCCTGTAATTGTGGACATGTATTATGACCATATTTTAGCAAGAAAATGGTTGAACTATTCTACAATTAAGCTCAGTGAATTTGCTCAAAAAACATATGATAAACTCATTAGTCAACAAGAGCAAATGCCAAAAAGGTCACAACGAATTCTACACTACATGATTCAAGGAGATTGGTTGTGTGGTTATGCAACGACTAAAGGAATGAAGCATGCATTGGGTGGATTAGCAAGTCGTGCGAAGTACGATTCAAAAATGGAAATGGCTCATTTGGATTTACAAAAAGATTATCTATTTTATGCTGCAGAATTCGAACTCTTTTTTCCTGAATTAATTGAGTATGTTCGAAACTGGACAAGAACAGATGAATAGGTACTTTTGTCTAAAATTATATTTACACAAATGAATACTCCTCTAGCCGAGCGCATGCGACCAAAGTCTTTAGACGATTACATCGGTCAGAAAAAACTGGTTGGAAAAGGGGCTATTTTGCGCAGCTTGATTGAAAAGGGAATGGTTCCATCCATGATCCTTTGGGGAAGTCCCGGCATTGGTAAAACTACCTTGGCAAATATTATTGCCCATACAACTGATCGTCCTTTTTACACTTTAAGTGCCATTAATTCAGGCGTGAAAGATGTTAGAGAAGTGATAGACAAAGCCAAAAAGCAGCAATTTTTTGGCACCAACAATCCCATTTTATTCATTGATGAAATTCATCGATTCAGTAAATCTCAGCAAGATTCACTTCTAGGAGCAGTTGAAAATGGAACCATTACTCTAATTGGTGCAACTACTGAAAACCCTTCTTTTGAAGTAATTTCTGCATTATTAAGTCGCTGCCAGGTTTACACTTTAGAACCTTTGAATAAAGAAGAATTATTGGGTTTAGTAAATGATGCAATAAAAAAAGATACCGTTTTAAAGACTAAAAAAATTGTAATCAAGGAAACGCATGCACTTTTACAACTTTCAGGTGGTGATGCTCGCAAACTCTTGAATTTATTGGAATTGGTTGTAAATAATCAAAACACTGAAACGATAGAAATTAATGATGAGCTTGTAAAAAGCATTGCTCAGCAAAATTTGGCTAGGTACGACAAAGATGGGGAGCAGCATTACGATATTATTTCAGCATTTATCAAATCCATTAGAGGCAGTGATCCAAATGCGGGAGTTTATTGGTTGGCAAGAATGATTGAAGGTGGTGAAGATGCAAAATTTATTGCCAGGCGTTTACTGATTTTAGCGGCTGAAGACATTGGAAATGCCAATCCAACTGCCTTGGTGATTGCAAATAATTGTTTTCAAGCAACAAATGTGATTGGTTGGCCTGAGTCGCGCATTATATTAGCACAATGTGTAACATATTTAGCTAGTTCTCCAAAAAGCAATGCGGCATACATGGCGATCAATCATGCACAAGCAGAAGTTCGCGAAAGTGGCAACCTTCCTGTCCCGCTTGCCTTGAGAAATGCACCAACCAAATTGATGAAAGAAATTGGCTATGGAAAAGAATATAAATACGCACACGATTTTCCAAACAACTTTGTAGAACAAGACTTTTTACCTGATGAGATTCAGAACAAAGTATTCTACTCTCCTGGTGAAAATACCAGAGAAAATGAAATACGAAAGCGATTGAAGAGTTTGTGGCAAGAAAAATATGGATATTAAATCGACTTAAAAATGATCAACTTTGAGAATTAATAGTCTGAAGTGACTTAAGTTTAAAGTAAAAAGTAGATTTGAATTACATGTTAGCGAAGCTAAAAAACTTATACTAATCAGTATTCTTTTTAGCCACATAGTAACATAGTTTAAATCTCTCTTGGTAAAATATTTAATGGATGTATGACTAAATTGATATAAAAGAAAATCATAGAAGCTTTGCTTTACATAGAGATTACTATGTTCAAAAGTTCTTTTCTATAATCTACTTTATTTTCATTGAATGAAACTTCTAAGCATTAGCGATTATATAAATCTATGTTCCTATGTGGTATTAGTTTTAAATATTGAGTTTAGAGTGTAATAGCATACTGATTTGTTACAAAAAAATCCAATTATGAATATTGAAATAAATAATAACATTAATTTAATCTTTGCAGGATGGAGTAAAGACTTATTTGACCGATTTTTACTCGAAATAATTTTAAAGTTTATGAGCATATAAACCAACTCATAAACAATTCGATAATTAGGAAGCAATTACTAAGGAGTGTGAGTAAATACAGAATCCCAGACCGAAACAGACCCTATTTAAATGTTTTGGATTTCCTCGTCAGAGAGCGTAATTTTTTAATTATCGTGCTTATTGGTACCATCCTTGCGCAAATTGCAACTGGCTACGGTAGAGCGGCAATGTGGTTGGGATTTCTATTTGCAGCTTATGCTGCTGTTGCAAATGACAGCATTCAGTCACTTGGAACTTTCATTGAAAGTAATAAGAAAAAAAAATGGTGGACGCTATGGCTTTATGTCGGAGTTATCTTTTTAGTAACGGTTACTTTTAGTTGGATTTATTTTGACGGAGATGTTACTTTTCAGCGCTTGTTAAAACCAAACGGAGAAACAGATTATCCGCATCCTGAAAATTTTAGCTTTTTCCAAATTATTGCACCGCTAGTACTTTTAGTATTAACACGCTTGAGAATGCCTGTTTCTACAACATTTCTTTTACTTAGCGTTTTTAGTGCTGATTCAGGAGGTATTACATCTGTGGTATTCAAGAGTATGTCGGGTTATGCAATGGCATTTATTCTATCATTCATTGTGTGGTACTTTTCATATAACATCATCAAAAAGTATTTCAAATCTAGAAAACACCATCCAATTTGGACAATTATTCAATGGACAGTAAGTGGTTCTCTTTGGGCGGTTTGGGTAATGCAAGACGGTGCAAACATAGCTGTTTTTCTACCGAGACAACAAAGTTTGACTGAGTTCATCATCTTTGCATCAACTATCTTCTTAGGTCTTGGATTTCTATTTTACCTCAGAGGCGATAAAATTCAGAAGGTGGTAAGTGAGAAAGTTCGAATCTCAGATGTTCGTGCCGCGACTTTAATTGATTTTACCTATGTTTTATTGTTGATTTACAAGCTATTTATAAGTACCGTTCCATTGAGTACAACTTGGGTATTTCTTGGAATTATTGGAGGTAGAGAAATCGCTGTAAGCATTGCTAGAAACAAAAGAGGAAATAGTCATAAAGTAAAATCTTTAAGAATGATTGGAAAAGATGTAGGTTCTGCATTTGCAGGATTAATTATTTCAGTCGGTTTAGCAATGGGAGCCAATCCAGGTATTCGCGAAGAGGTATATCAGTCAATTATGAACTTATTTTAATTTTAAATTCCATGAAAAGTATTTCAAAACAAATTTCTTTTGCTTTGATTCTTTGTCTTTTCTCATCAATTTCGGTAACTGCACAAAATCAAAAACACCCAAAACTGATTGTTCTCTTAACGATTGATCAACTCAGGTATGATTATATCTCAAAATATTGGGCTAGATATGGAGATGGTGGTTTTAAGAAATTAGTTTCTGAAGGATTTTACCAAGCAAATACACATTTCAGCTACATGCCAACTTTTACCGGAGTGGGGCATGCAACCTTAGGAACTGGAACTACTCCTGCAATACATGGAATTGCAGCCAACAATTGGTACGACAGAGTTTCAAAAAAGAAAATGTACTGTGTTTCTGATGAAGAAGTTAACACAATTGGTTCTAAAAGTGATGCAGGAAAATATTCACCAAAGAACTTGCGTAGCTCAACATTTGCAGAGCAATTAAAAATGGCAAATTCTGCCTCCAAAACAATTGGAATTGCCATAAAAGATCGTGGAGCAATTTTGCCTGTGGGTCATTTCACTGATGGAGCTTATTGGTTTGATAGCGATGAAGCAAAATTTATAACTAGCTCATTTTATCGCTCTGAACTACCAAAGTGGGCAAATGAATTCAATCAGTTAAACCTGCCAAAAAAATATTTAGACCAAGATTGGAATACTTTGTATCCGATAGAAACCTATACTGTTTCTACAGCAGATGATGTTCCTTTCGAAAAAGCATATAAAGGAGAGGAAAAGCCAGTTTTCCCGCACAAAACAAAAGAGCTCAGCAAAGCAAACGGTCTCGGGATGGTAAAAAATACTCCTTATGGGAATACCTTTACCGTTGAATTTGCGAAAAAAGCCATTATTGGCGAGGATTTAGGTAAAGATAAGTTCACTGACTTTTTGAGCATTAGTTTTTCTTCAACAGACTACATCGGCCATCAATTTGGACCACATTCAATTGAAATAGAAGATACTTACCTACGCTTAGATCAAGATTTAGCGAACCTTATTCAATTTTTAGAAACTCAAGTTGGGCAAAATGAGTTTTTAATTGTACTAACTTCAGATCATGGTGCTGCTGACATTCCTGCTCATGTAAATGGTAGTGCTCAATATTTTAAAAACGAAGAATTAAAAAAAGAATTAGAAGAGTACAGTGAATTATTGTATCAAGTCAACTTAATTGAAGCCATTGCGAATGAGCAAGTTTATATAGATTATGAGCAACTAAATGCTAATAATTTAGATTTTAGTGAAGTGAAAAGTAGTTTCATGGAATTTTTAAAATTAACTGAAGGAATTGTAGTTGTTTCAGACCCGGCTAACAATTGGTGCATTGGTGAAAAAACTATTTGTGAACGAATTGCAAATGGATACCACTCTAAAAGAAGTGGTGATTTGTTTTTTGTAATTGAACCAGGTTGGTTGGGAAGTTACAATGAAAAAGGAGGAACAACACACGGCAGTCCTTTCTCTTACGACACACATGTTCCGCTAATTTGGTACGGTTTCAACACTAAAGCTGGGATAGATTACACCTTAACTTCTATTAAAGACATTGCTCCTACCCTTTCTACTTTGTTGGGAATAAGCAGTCCAAACGGCGCGACGGGTATGCCGATTAGCAATTTTTTAAATTCAAGAGCAACTAGGTAATTCTGATTTGAGGAACAAATCTCTGCGCTTTTAACAGCGATTTTAAAATTTTAATCCTACCTTCGAAGTTAAATCAACCTCGAAATGAAAAAATTAGCCTTCTTTTTAATCTTATTTATTTCAATTCAACTAAATAGCTTCTCCCAATTTACTATAGGAAACACTCAACTAGACACTGTTGTGCTTGCAACTAATTTAAGCACACCATGGGAGATTCTTTATACTTCAGATTCTTCTTTGTGGTTTACCGAACGCATTGGCAAAGTGAGTAGAATTGATTTAGCAACGGGAATTACGCACACCATGCTCGATTATCAAAACGAAGTTGAGGCAGTCGGTGAAAGTGGTATGCTTGGAATGGCAATTATCGAAACTACTGCTATTCCGAGAGTTTTATTGGCCTATACTTATTTAGACAGTAATTCTACTTTTTTTGAACGTTTAGAACGATTTATTTACGATCCAATTCAAGACACCCTCCTCAGTGAACTAATTTTAATTGACAGTATTCCTGCAGCCCGAGGACACATTGGTTCAAGGCTTCTTTTCCTCAACAATCAAATTTACATGACTACCGGAGATGCAAATAATACAACACTGTCTCAAAACCTCAACACACTAGCGGGAAAAGTACTACGAGTTAATTTTAACGGATCAATTCCAATTGACAACCCGATTTCGGGAAGCCCAATTTATTCTTGGGGCCATCGCAATCCACAGGGGTTGGTATTTGCCAATAACTTTTTATACAGTTCTGAGCATGGACCAACCACTGACGATGAATTAAACATTATTGTAAAAGGAAGAAATTACGGTTGGCCAAATGTTAATGGATTTTGCAATACTCCTTCAGAAATTACTTTTTGCAATGATTCCAATGTTGTAGAGCCTATTATTGCTTGGACACCAACGGTTGCTACATCTCAGTTAATTTACTACGATCATTCAAGTATTCCTGAATGGCAAGGAAGTTTATTGATGACAACACTAAAAGATTCAAAACTGATTGAGATTGAACTAAGTGCTAGCAAAGACAGTGTGACAGGAACAAACGACTTCTTCACAAACACATTCGGTCGATTGAGGTCGATTACTACCAATCAATACGGGGAAATTTTCATTGCAACAAATTCTTCACCTCAACGAATTATCAAATTTTACAATCCTAACTTAACAACAATCAAGGAAATCAAGAATGAAGCATTTAAGCTGAGTATTGGCCCAAACCCTGTGATAAATAAACTATTGATTCAATCGAATCAACCACTAAATGAAGCGTTGGTTGATTTATATACCATCAGCGGTCAATTAGTCCATAGCGCTTCTTATTCTGGTAATCTCTATGAAATTTCAGTTGCGAACTATACAAAAGGGCTCTATTTTGTGCGAGTAAGTGATAAGAATGGACTACAAGAGGTTCGAAAAATTATTGTGGAATAAATTATTTTTTATTTCTTAGCGAAGTAAAAACTAAAAAGAAACCAATTATTAAGATTACAATTTTACCCCATATGTATCCTTTACCATATTCACTCAATTGATTGTAATCAATTGCATATTCTATCAGTGAAATTAAAGCTATAATAATTAATAATAACCCAATAATAGTTTTTAAATTTTTCATATAGATAATATAAAAACTCCCATAAAAATGGGAGTTTTTATAGCAAAAAATAAATATTCTTATTATTTACTTACTATTGTTGTTGTAGGAGTATAAATTCCAAAAGTAATAGCATTAATTAAACCATCTACAAAAGTATGTACTATTGTAACATCATAATCTTCAGCACCCTTAGCCATTTCTACAGGATTAGCATTGCTTAGTGGTACTAGTCCATAAATTAAATAATGATTCTTTTTTTGATATTTAACACCAGTTTGAGCTCCTTTACCAATAGAAAAAGTATTAGTATAACAAGCAGACATTGAAAATGTTAAGAAACTAATAAATAATAATTTTAAAAAAGTTTTTTTCATTCTATTTTTGTTTTAAGTTACCTACTCTTAAGGTTTTTCGGTTTCACCTCGTTTTTAAAAATGGTATCTGAACTCCATTAAATTTAAGATTTACAAATTACTTAGAAGCAAAGGCAAAACTGGTAGAAATCCAGTTTTCATTTATTACAATGCAATCTAATTCACTAACATTAGCTATTTTCACTCCATCTTCTGTAGAATATTTCAAAATATCTTCTTCAACTCTGATTAATTCAACTATCTGGTTATCTTTTTCGAAATTCCAACTGGAATTAGATGCATCGAATTTAAGTGACCCAAGATCAATAGAAGAACCGTCTTGCAATTTTAAAAAAGTCATTTGATTTTTAGTGGCCACAATTTTATAAGTTTCTCCTTTAAAAGTCAATAATTGTTCTTCATATTGTCCTTCTTCCATCGCTATTGGATTAGATCCAGTCCAAAATTCAATTAAATTAAAAATTACTGCATCTAAAAATCCTGCAATTCCATATACAAAACCTCCGATCCAAAAAATTAATGATTTAATAAATTTATTATTGGATATCCCATCATTTACTTCATAAACTTTTTTTACAAGCTCAAATGATCCAAAGCAACCTGTTTGAGTAATCATTAACGATAAGCCTGCGGCTAAAAAAAATACTTTTCTCATAATTTATAGTTTTAAAGAGTTTAGGTGTAAATATAAAAAGCGAAAATTAAAAACCATTAAAATGTTGATAATTTTCATTGACTTCTTTTAAGCACTCATTCTATCACAAAGCAATTAAATTTTTTACTTCATCAATCTGCGAATATTTGTAATTTCGACCTTGATGAAATTACTCTATCCTGATTTTCTATATGCGCTATTTTTTCTAGCAATTCCCATCATTATTCACCTATTTAATTTCAGGAAATACAAAACAGTTCGCTTCTCTCAAGTTCGTTTTCTAAAAAATATTAAGCAGGAAACCCAATCTACTTCCAAACTCAAGCATCTACTCATTTTACTCAGTAGATTATTGGCAATTGCTGCGCTTGTTCTAGCTTTTTGCCAGCCGTACTTGAGCAATGAAGGCACAGTGGTTCAAAAAGGCAAAAAAGGAGTAAGCATCTATATTGACAACTCATTCTCCATGCAAATCAATTCGGAGAAAGGAACAAATTTAGACATAGCAAAAGCCAAAGCACTAGCCATTTTAGATGCTTATAAAGAATCCGATCAATTCAAAATTTTGACTAATGATTTTAGCAGTCGACACAGTCAATGGTTGAATAAAGCGGACTTTATTTCTGAATTGCAAAATGTCAATTACTCCCCTATCTATAAAAAGTGGAGCGAAGTGTTGAGTAGAATGACCCAAAACTATGGTGATGAACAATTAACTCAAGAGTTGTACCTCATCACTGATTTACAAAAAAATCAAGTAGATTTTAGATCAATAATGGATACTGTTCCATTAAACATTATTCCAATTGAAGCAGATCGGAATCTAAATTTAAACCTGGCTTCATTGAAGTTTGCTCAACCATTTCACCTTACAGATCAAGAAGAAAAGCTCAGTTATACTATTCAAAATCAATTTAAAACAAAAACAGAGCAATTACCAGTTTCGCTTTTCATCAACAACCAATTGAAGTCGCCACACTTTATAGATTTAGAAGAAAACGATTCTACACTTGGTCAAATGAACTATCGAAGTGGTGAATTGAGTCAGGTTAAAGGGAAGTTAATCATTAAGGATTATCCGCTCACCTTTGATGATACGCTGTATTTTAATTACTCCATTCAAGAAAATATTAATGTCGTTCATCTATTCAATGAATTACCTAATAAAAACATACAGACTTTATTTGCCAAGGATACTTTATTCAATTACACCGCTCAAAAAATTGATGAGATTGATTATTCTCTGATTCAAAAACCTGCATTAATCATTCTTGATGAAATCACAGAATTGAGTTCAGGTTTGCAAAGCACACTTCAAAATTTTGTACTTGATGGTGGCTCTTTAGCGCTATTTCCTTCTGCAAAAATTGAAAAAGAAACATGGTCGAATTTTTTGAACCAACTCGGTTTAGGTTCAGTAATTAACTATGAAACCAAAGACAAAAATGTCACTCAAATCAATAAAAAAGCTGATTTATTTTCCTCAGTTTTTGAATCCTTAGATGAAAACATAAACCTTCCAAAAGTAAAAGGTAAATGGACCTACAATTTGGCAACACGCTTAATTTCAGAACCCATTTTAAGTTTTAGTGATAACAGTCCCTTTCTTCTCAAAGCTTCAGTCGGTGAGGGAAAGGTTTATTTAAGTGCTGTGGGTTTTAATACGGATGAGAGCAATTTAGTGAATCACGGTTTATTTGTTCCATTGCTGTTTAATATGGCTTTGCAATCGGGAAGTTCCAAACCACTTTATTACAACCTAAACCATACAAGCATTGAAATCTCCAGTTCTAAACTCGATGCTAAAAAAGAAGCAGCGCTTCACATCATTGGAAATGGACAAGATTTTATCCCTGCACAGCGCTATATTAAAGGAAAGTTAGTACTCGACTTAACAGATGAATTAAAACAAGCAGGACATTACGAATTGGTAAAAGGAGATCAAAGTTTGGGTTTTATTTCTTTCAATTACAATCGAAATGAATCAGATTTGCAATTTTACAGTTCTGGAGAATTGGAAGCAGAAGCTAAAATTCACGGACAAAGCATTAAAATTATTGATGAACCAGCTGCCGTTTTAAGCAATGCTATTTCAACTTTGCAAGAAGGTACGCCACTTTGGAAATATTTTATCATCTTAGCCTTGTTTTTTATTGCACTTGAAATTTTATTCTTGAGAATACTTTAATTAATGCGCCATGGATCTTCTTATTAAAAACGCTAAAATAATTGACCGAACGAGTAGCTTTCACTTAAAGCAAACTGATGTTTTAATTAAAGGCGGTAAAATTGAAAAAATCAATCCTTCAATTGATGGAAAATCTATTAAAACGATTGAAGCAAAAGGACTACATCTTTCAAAAGGTTGGATTGATTTAAATGTAAATTATCAAGACCCGGGAGATGAGCAAAAAGAAAACTTCAAAACCGGACTTTTCGCTTCAGCTTCAGGTGGATTTACTAGAGTTTGTGTTGCTCCGAATACTTACCCCACTCGTGACTCAAAGTCGCAAATTGAATACTTAATCAATCAAACTAAAGGCAATATTGTTGATGCCATGCCTTATGGTGCCATTTCAAAAAACTGTGAAGGCAAAGAACTCGCGGAGCTTAACGACATGAAACAAAGTGGAGCTGTTGCTTTTTCAGATGGGAAATTATCCATCAAAAATCCTAATTTATTGTATCGCGCACTTCGCTACACCAAAGCATTTGATGGATTGGTAGTGAATTTTCCAAATACTGCTGCTTTATGTGAAGAAGGAGTGATGAATGAAGGGGCTACAAGTACTAGACTTGGTTTAAAGGGAATTCCTGAAGTAGCAGAAGTTATGATGGTGAACCGAGATCTTTATTTACTAGACTATGCCGATGGGCGTTTGCATTTTGCAACAATCTCATCACCTGAATCACTGCAATTGATCAAAAAAGCGAAGAAAGATGGCTTTAAAGTGAGTTGCGATGTGGCAAGTTATAACCTTTTATTGAGTGATGAAGAATTAGTTGAGTTCGACAGTCGTTTTAAAACTTTACCTCCTTTGAGAAGTAAATCCAGCATTAAACAATTGATCAAAGGAATAAAAGACGGACTTGTTGATGCAATTTGTTCCGACCATTTACCGGAAGATATTGAACAAAAGAAAAAAGAATTGGATTATGCTGCCTTTGGTATAATCAATGCCCAAACTGCTTTTTCATGTGCACATACCGCATTAGAAAACCATATTAGTATTGAAGCGTTGATTGAACTTTTTACTGAAGGGCCTGCATCAATTTTAAAACTTAAAACACCGAGCATTGAAGTCGGAGAAACAGCCAATCTCACCTTGTTTTCTCCATCTGAAAAATTTGTATTTAGCAAAGATCAAGTGCTCTCAAAATCATTTAATTCTCCCTTTTTTGGAATGGAATTAAAAGGAAAAGTACTTGGTGTAATCAATAACAAGCAAGTGTTTTTGAATAAAGGTTAGCTTATTTTATAAGTTTTCTCCTTTCGCTAATTAATAGTGGCTTTATTGTAGGAGCTAACTTCTTTCAAATAATCTAATTGGGTTGAAAAGGAAACTTTTGAGCCTTAAAGATTTCAAAAGTTTTTGTTGTTCCTAATGCGTAATTTGTATTTGCTTATTTATACTAAATTTTTTGCTTCGGAAATAAATTTATGGCTTTCGGAAAGTTATTTGATTTCATAGGAAACAGGCTGTCTTTTTTTACAAAAAAAACAATATGAAAAACAGCTTATTCGTTCTAATTTTATTCAGTGCTCAAGTAATTGCACAAATTCCAACAACCGGACTTGTTGGTCATTATCCGTTTACCGGTGGCTCTACCAATGATTTTTCAGCCTTTAATGCTAACGGTACAGGTACAAATGTTACACCTACATTAGACCGATTTGGAAATGCAGGTGATGCACTTTACTTTGATGGTAGCAGCAGCGTTGTAGTACTTCCAAATAATATGTTAAACAGAGGTTCAATTACGATCTCACTTTGGTTTAAAACAAACTCACCTGGTGGAATTATTGGTCAGCAAAACAGAGGATATACACTTAGCAACCAAACAGGTTGGGTGGCTAATATGTACGTAAATGACAATAATAATTTACACGCGACTACATTTAAAAACAATAACAGCAATGTAAATACAGTATTGAGTGACGTTACAGACAATAATTGGCATCACGCAGTGATTGCAGGTAACGGTGGAGGAATAAGTTGTTATATCGATGGTGTTGCTGTTGGAACGGCAACTGGTGGTGGTTTGGTTCCAGGTTTAGCTTTCAATCAAATTGGAGTGACTTCAGCCACCAACTGGCCCCTTTATGGAACGCAGCGGTTAAAATATTTTAAAGGAGCTATAGACGATGTGCGTATTTACAATAGAGTATTAACTTCGGCTGAAGTTACGTCACTTTATGAGGAGGCAAATACAGGAACTACATACGTTAACAGCATTGCTAGCTACAAATTTAGTGGTAATGCGTTAGACAGTTCAGGAAACGGCTTGAATGGCACTCCATTAGGAGTGGTAGATACTACAGATCGATTTGGGAACTCCCAATCGGCGTATTATTTTAACGGAAGCAGCAGCCAAGTGAGACTGCCAGACAGTTTACTTTTAAAAGACACCTTAAGTATTGCTTTATGGTTTAAAGCAAGTTCGAATGCAGGAGGAATCATTGGGCAACAATCTAATATTATTACAAGCATAAGTTCTCAATATACTCCCAACCTATACATTGCCAATGATTCAACAAACAATTTATACGGATCATTTACTAAATCAAATAGCAATAATGTGAATAAAACAACAATAAATGTTGTTGACTCTACATGGCATCATGTGGTGCTTTCCGGTACTAGGGAGTATCAAAACATTTACATTGACGGCGTTTTTGTAGGGTCGGACACAGGTATTGTATTAAATGTTAGTACCAACGTAGTTAGCAATCAAATTGGAGTAACTTATGCACAAGGTTTTTCAGGACACACTTTGGGCAATATGTATTTTGAAGGAATTATCGATGATGTTCAAATTTTTGATCGACCACTTTCGAATATAGAAGCTGCTATTTTAGCCGCAGATACCTTAGTTGTACCACTGCCACCGCCTCTCCCTATTAAAGTAGGCTTAATTGCTGATTTTCCGTTTAATAATGGTTCTGTTTTAGACGCTACTTCTAATGCAAATGATGGAATAAACGTAGGTTTAAACGCTAGCCCTACTTTTGATCGCTTTGGAAATGTCAATGCTGCATTAAGTTTTAATGGAAGCAATAGCGAAGTTCGTTTGCCAGATGGTTTGTTAGAACGCGATAGTATTTCTATATCGCTGTGGTTTAAAACAGGGGATGCAGGAGGGATTATTGGCATTCAAAACAATCCTGTAGGACAATCAAGTACTGCTTGGAATCCATTTTTATATATTAATTCTGCCGGCAACTTGCACGGCACTTTTTACAAGGCAAACACAAGCAACATACTTTCTTCCAATGTTCCTGTTGCTGCCCAGCTCTGGCATCATGTGGTAATAAGCGGTGACTTAAACAGTCAGGAAATATATGTTGATGGTGTTCTTTCAGGTACAGGTGCAGGAATTACTTCTTCATCAATCATGCCTAAAAATCAGATTGGAGCTACCTACGCAACCGGTTGGCCTAACTATAATACTTTGAAAAATTTCTTCACTGGAAGCATTGACGATGTAAAAATTTACGACAGAAAAATTACTGCTGCAGAAGCACTTGAACTTTACAACGAAGTAGATACAGGTACCACTAAAGTTGGAAATACTGCAAGATATTTATTTAGTGGCAATGCTGCAGATAGTTCAGGAAGCAATAACAATGGTACAGCAATAAATGTTACAGATACCACAGATCGTTTTGGAAACCCTGCCTCTGCCTATTATTTTAATGGGACAAACAGTCAAGTAACAATGCCAGACAATCTACTTAGAAGCGACGTAAGAAGTATTTCAGTATGGATTAAGACAACACAAAAAGGGAGAGGCATAATTGGGCACCAGCAGAATGCACTACCCTCTTCAAATACTTTTTTTGTGCCGCTAATGTATGTAGATGGCACTACCACAGGCAATTTACATGCTACCTTTTTAAAGAGTACTGGAAATGCAAACATTAATCAACAGTTAGTAAATGTGGCAGACGGCTCATGGCATCATCTAGTGTTAGCAGCTTCCACGAACTACCAGCAAGTTTTCATTGATGGCAGAATGGTTGGAATGGGGCAAGGTGCAGTTTTCAATTTCAACCTAAGTAAAAACCAAATTGGGGTTACCTTTTCGCAGAATTGGCCAAACATTGGCAATGGAAATCAATTTTTTGACGGGATTATTGATGACGTAAATATTTACAGCAGACAAATCTCCAATATTGAAGTTGATAGTTTATTCGCTGCGGGCGGTTATACGCCTCCTATCCCTGTGGGACTTGTTGATGAGCTACTCACTAACAATAACACCTATGTTTTTCCCAATCCTTCTAACGGCTTGTTTCAATTGACAGGAGTTGATGGCGCAAAATCGATTGAAGTTTTTGGACTAAATGGTCAACAAATCAGACACGTAATCAGCAGTAAAAATCAAGTAGACCTTTCTACTTATCCTCAAGGAGTATATCTCCTGAAAATTGTATTTGATAACAAAATCTTAACTAAGAAACTCATTAAATACTAAAAAATCTACCCCAAAAAAAAAGCGCTTTCTTTTGTAAGCGCTTTTTTCTTTAAAACATACTTTACAAGACTAAAGGAAACATCTAGAAAATAAACTTTGGAAGAAGTTAAAAGTAATTACGAAAAGAATAATCCTAAAAAAAGCAAAATAACCTTTACGGAAAATAAATTATGGCTTCGTCTGCGGTCTTCTTATTTTTAACTTTGCTATCATTCATCTTATCAAAATTAATTTCTTGATGGTAGTTAAACAATTAGATTTGAAAGGGCGTTTTGATCGACTTCGAAACGTCTTTTTTTTAGATTAGAATAACATGTTAAAAGCAATTATCATTGAAGATGAAGAGGGCGCAAGAAATGTTCTTAAGTTTAACCTATCGGAGCATTGTGAGGGCAGAGTGCAATTGATGGGAGAGGCTGAGGATATCAAAGAAGGAGTTAAATTGATTCATAAATATCAACCTGACCTAGTCTTTTTAGACATTGAAATGCCAAATTATTCTGGTTTTGAGTTATTGGATTTCTTTGAACAGATAAATTTTGAGATCATTTTCGTCACTGCATATTCAAATCATGCTGTAAGAGCCTTCGAAATATCAGCGATTGATTATTTATTAAAACCAATTAATGTAGATCGTTTAAAAGAAGCAATTGAGAAGGTTTTTTCGAAGAAAATGGCCAAGGAAAGCGATAGTAGATTGAAGATTTTAGAATCTTACCTACATAATAAAAAACTTGAAAAAATATCAATTCCATTTTCAGGAGGATATTACGCCCTAAACGTAACAGACATTATTGCAGTTAAAGCAGATCGAGGATATGCTTACATTTTCTATAAAAATGACAAATTACTGATAAGTAAGAGCCTGAATAAAATTGAAGAACTTTTAAAAGAAACTGGTCAATTTGCAAGATTTCATCGTTCCTATCTAATCAATACATCTAAAATTCTTTCATTTAATAAAACAGATAGAACGATACAATTGCAAAATAAAATTGAAGTAAAATATAGTAAGGAATATCTCTCTGAGGTTGAAATATTGATTAAAAGATTGTGAAAAAGCAAGTTATAAATATATTTTTTCTTTTCTTTCTTCTACTTAACTTTTTATTCTCCTATACAAAAGCACAAAGTAGCTTCTATTTTGATCTTAATACAAGAATCGATTACCCCTTTAGTCACATATATCATATTACGAAAAGCAATTCAGAGTTTATTTATTTATGCACAGAGTCAGGTGTATACGAATTTGATGGTCTAGAGAACAGGGCTATCCCTTGGGAAAACACCATTAAGGACGAAATTCTTTATTTTCAAAAAGATGAAACTGGGAATGTTTATGGTACTGGTTTAAAAAATCGGATTTATAAAATTGAGTCTGATTCCATTAGACTTGTCATTGATTGGAATGATAGTACAGAGCAGTATACCAATTTTTTGGTTCATGAAAATATACTCTACCTCCCCTCTAAATCATCCATAATTACAACATTTAACTTAATAAATAAAAAGTTTGATTATATCCAATTAGGGCTTAAATTATCAAAGGGTCAATACATTGAGCCACTATTATTTTGGGATGATAAAATCCATCTAAGGATTCTTGATGGAGAAATTCAAAGACTTATTACTTATAATTTATCAAGCAAATTAGTAGAAGTTATTTATGAAGGTAATTTAATTTATAAAGGGCACTATATAAAAACTCCTCAATCTTTACATTATGTTGCTTTAGGTCAAGATGAAAAGCTTCTAAAGTTTGATAAAAAGATAAATCAATTTATCGAAATTGAAGAGATATTTAAAGATAAAATTGGAAGATATAGAAGTGAGAGCAAGCAAAACGGAATTCTATTTTTTGGAGAGTATGGTTTGGAAATCTATAACGAGCATTATCATTTAGAAAGCTATTTATTTAAAGAAGAGAAGATTACAGGAGTTGTTGCGAATAAAAATTCTTTATGGGTTTCTACACTTGAAAATGGACTTTACTTCATTCCAAACCTCCAGTCTAAAGTATTTACTTCCGATGGCTCTTTGTTGGAAAGTAATAATTTAACCGGATTGGTTGAGGTTGAGAATACTGTTTTCTTTCTTGAAGATAAAGAAAAGATATGGTGCTTCGATAGTGAAGCTAAAATTCAAAAATGCATCGAAAAACCAAGTGAAGAAATTTCAGTAATGAAGTATAGTATAGCTTCAAATTCATTGCTCATTGGAACCTTCAATTATGCTTATGAGTTCCAAATTGTTCCGCAAATTCGCTTGCTTGATTCCTTCCCAAATCTCGGAAATAAGGACTTAGATAAAATGAGTAACTTCTTAATTTATGGAAATACCTATGGATGCTTCACTGGATTTTTAAATGGTGATGAACTGAGCCTGGAAGCTTATTTTAATAAAAACATTTCAGATAGCCTCTCCTTTGAAAGTGTATCGAATTTAAGCTATACTAGAATTAGCAACGACAGGTGTGTAAAGACTTTAATCAATCCTTTTGATTCTTCGGTTTGGGTCATTGATGGTCGTGGGGTTTGGAAATACAAAAAGAACACTAAAACTCAAATTAAATTCGAGGACAAAGCTATTTTAGCGAACGACTTACAGATTACTAAACAAGGAGAATTGTGGATTTCCACGGCAAATGCAATTTATTTTTATTCTGGTAGTGTTCTTATTGAATATGTTGTGCTTTCCGAAGACTTTCCTACGATTTATATTAACTCCATTTCATATCATGAGCCCTTAATTATTGCAAGCACCAACATTGGAGTATTCACTTTTGATAGGACGACAAAAAAATACATGCGATGGACAAAAAACAATGGGTTACCAAGCGATAACATTTCTAAGGCTATTGTTTCAAATGGTAAGATGTATGCAATTTCAAATAAGGGATTGACAGTTTTAGCCATGGAAAACAATGCTGAATTTATAAATAATGAAGTCTTTATCAAAGAAGTAAAAATTGATGATAAAGTAGTCGATCCGACTGAGAAAAATCATTTCGACTACAATCAAAATAGACTTACTATTCAACTATCCGCTTTAGATTTAAGAAGTTTTGAAAATCGTTTGTACTATTATCGTCTTCTTGGTGCAAATCAAGAGTGGATTCGATTAGATAAAAACACCATCATAAGGTTTCCCAATTTATCACCTGGAAATTATACTTTTGAGGTCTATGTAGAAGGATTCAATGGAAATAGAAGTAAAATTAAAAGCTTTTCATTTGAAATTAAATCCCCTGTTTGGCAAAGTTGGTTATTCTTTCTATTCGTTTCATTAATCCTATTTGCATTACTTTTTTTTATCTTCAGTAAACGGCTAAAGAGAATTAAAAAAGAAAAGGAGCTTCAAACAAAACTTATTCAATCAGAAATAGATGGACTGAAGGCACAAATGAACCCTCATTTTATTTTTAATGCATTAAATTCCATTCAGAACCTTATCATTCAAAAGCAAGTAAATGAGAGTAATTTATACTTAGGAAAGTTTGCAGAATTGCTTCGTTCTGTTTTAAATTATAGCTCAAAAGATAGAATTTCAATTCAGGAAGAGGTTGATCTATTAAAAATATATTTAGATCTTGAAAAGTTAAGGTTTAACGATAAAGTAACTACAGAAATTATTATTGAAGATGAAGAAGAATTGCTCAATTTCTCCATTCCACCAATGATGCTTCAACCTTATGTGGAAAATGCAATAAAACATGGATTGCTTCATAGCCAAAACGAAGAAAAAAAATTAATCATTAGATTTCTTAAAGAAGAAAAAAGCGTTTTATGCCAAATTATTGACAATGGTATTGGCATGGAGGCATCCAACAAAATAAACCAACGAAGAAAAAAAAATCACCAATCATTTTCCACAGCTGCAATTGAAAAAAGAATTAATCTGATTAATGCAAGCTTAATTTATCCGATTTTGATCCACATCGAAGATTTAGATAAGGGAACAAAGGTAGAAATTCGATTCCCTTTGATAATGAGGAGTAGGACTAGAATAAAATGAACTAATTAATGGGGTGCTTCTTAGAAAAACTTATTGAAGCTTAAATTTACAGGAATTTATTCTGATTTTCAAAAACCAATAATAAGTATACGAATTTAAAAGTTAGAGGAAAATTTGGCTCTTTAGCTTTTACCATAAACATGTGTAATAAGTAATAGAAATCATCATAAACCTTCAATCATCATGCGCTCTTCCCTTAATCTCCTCTCCTTTAATGGCTTCTTCTTCGGCTGCTATTTTTTTGGCAATGGCTTCTTGATCCACTTTTTTATCCAGTAGTTCTAAATTAGGTTGACCTGCATCTACCCATGCCGTGTACCATAAACTGCCAACCATTTCAATTGCTTTTTGCATCCGTGATTCAACCATTGATCCCATTCGATGATAGTAAGCCAAAGAAAATTCTTGGGAATACTGTTTCACCGTTGACAATCCACGGCTTTCAAAAGCGTATTTCTTATCTGTAGGAAACTTATTTGTCAAATCTTTTTCAATAAAAAGAACAGAATCTAGGTGAGAATGGCTTTCTTCAATTACTTTCCAAATGGCGTCAATTGGTTTTGGAATATATTTGGCACGACCAACTAAATAATCATATTCATCGGCTGTAAGTTCGGGAATCCTTGACTCCCACAATCCGTGAATTCCTTTTTGATTGGTCAACTGTCCATTGTAGTTTTCTGTAGTATGCAAAGGAACATGAGCATCGGCAATGTAGTGACCCAAGTCAGCTGAGAGGTACAATATTTTATTGGCATCTCCCTCCTTAAAAGCATTGCTCAACCATTTAGTCATTGAAGCTACGTACCAAGGCACGATGCCATAAGCTTGTAATGTATCTTCTGTAAATTTCTCAACAGCATCATTCCAATACTTTGGCATAATCTCAAAGGGATTTTCTCCCCCTTTTGCGTAATGATCAATGTCGATATAATGCTTTGGAGCCTCATTTTTAGTGGCATACCTTCTTTTATCAGGATCAACTGCATGTGCTGTAATATACTCGATATGACTTTTATAAAAGCCTATCATTTCAGGGGGAAGTGTAAAAACAGCCATTCGGTTAATCCTACGATGGCCGTAAAAACCCCATGAAGGAAAAAGCATTAAAATAAAAAGTAAAGCCGTAAAAAATTTCAGCTTTGATTGCATCAGTTCTCAATTACTAAACCATTTCCCTTAAAAATCGGCACAAGATCCATGGTGTTCATTTGTAAACAATATTCAATATCTCGATCCAAATTTAAGCGTTCTAACCTTCTTCTATGAGAAGAGGGTTTTAAAAATTCCATTAAATTGCCCTTTGCTGAGGCATATAAATGATTAGCAGCTAAAGAAGAATCAGCAAGCCCAGTATAAATTGGGTTCTTTTTTAATTGGTCAACTACAGCTCCAGCAAAAAGGGAGTCTTCCATGTTGTATCGGTCTTTCCAACCTGCACAAAGTAAAATCACGTTCTTATTTTGTTGCTCCAAATAATTGCAAACCGCTTGAATGTTTAGAAATGAACCAACAATAATTTGATCGGCGGCTTTTGCTCTTTCAATAGCTTTGGTTCCGTTGGTGGTGGTTAATACTATTTCTCTACCCTTTAAAACATGATTCATGTAACTAAAAGGTGAATTGCCCATATCAAAACCTTCGACCACTTCACCAGATCGTTCAGCGGCAGCGATAAATCCCTGCGCCTGATAAACCCGAGCTTCATCAACACTAGAAACAGGAATAATCTTTGAAACACCGTATTGAAAAGCAGTGCAAATCGCAGAAGTTGCACGAAAAATATCGATTACTACAACAACACAATTTTTATTGCTGTAATAAACAGGAAACAATGCTGGTGAATAACAAACCTCTATTTTCCGTTGGTGTGGAAGTTCTGTTGTTTCCATAGGCTAAAGAAATGGCAATTTTTCGATTTGTGCCTTTAAACTTTTACCGCGTATTTCAATGAAAACTTCTTCACCAACTAAGGCTTTTGGTGTAGACACATAGCCCATTCCTATTCCTACTTTCAATGAAGGTGAACTCGTTCCCGAAGTCACATGACCTATTTTACTTCCCGAAGCATCAACAATTGAATAACCTTGTCGAGGTATGCCACGATCAATCATTTTAAAAGCAGCTAGTTTACGATCTGTACCATTTTCTTTTTGCTTTTTGAGCAAATCTCCATCAATAAAATCTTTGGTGAATTTAGTAATCCAACCCAAGCCAGCTTCAATGGGAGAAGTGGTATCGTCAATGTCATTCCCATACAAACAAAAGCCTTTTTCCAATCTCAAGGTATCTCTCGCGCCTAATCCCGCAGGCATGATGCCAAAAGGTTTTCCTGCTTCCATCACTTTAGTCCAAATCTTCTCTGCGTGCTCATTGTCAAAATAGATTTCAAAGCCACCAGAGCCAGTGTAACCAGTTGCAGAAATCAATACATTGTCCACTCCTGCAAACTTTCCTTTTTCAAAGGTATAGTATTTCATTGCTTCTAAGTCGATATCTGTTAAGGATTTAAGCGCTTCAGCAGCTTTTGGTCCTTGTACTGCCAATAAAGTTGTTCGGTCTGAAATATCCTCCATGTCTACATTGGAACTATTGTTCTGTACAATCCAATTCCAATCTTTTTCAATATTAGATGCATTCACCACTAACATATAAGCATTATCAGAAAGTTGATAAACCAATAAATCATCTACAATTCCTCCTTTACCATTTGGAAAACAAGAATACTGAATTTTGCCAGGTTCTAATTTTGAGGCATCATTACTCGTAATTTTTTGAATTAAATCTAAGGCTCCTTCACCTCTGAGAATAAATTCTCCCATGTGAGAAACATCAAAAACTCCAACACCATTTCGAACAGCTAAGTGCTCATCGGTTAAACCTGAATACTGAAGCGGCATATTATAGCCGGCAAATTCTACCATTTTTGCTCCAAGAGCCTGATGGATTTTTGATAATGCAATTTCTTTCATTGATACGTGCGTGTTTTATGTTTATTTATTTTGTTAAATCATTGAAACTCTCCAAATACAATGCTTTATTCGCCTCAACGGAGTAGTTTAATTCAATCGTTTTTCTAGCTGCTTTGCCAATGCTTTTTCTTAAATCACTGTCTTCAATAAGCAAAGATAGAATTCTCATCCAATCTTCACCAGTTTCTGCAAGAAAACCATTGACTCCATCTTCAATTATTTCAGTATTTACTCCAACCGGTGAAAGCACTGAAGGGATTTCAAGTGCCATGTATTGTAAGCCTTTAAACCCACACTTCCCCCTACTCCAAGCATCGTCTGTTAATGGCATCACACCAATGTCAATTTCTTCCAATTGTTGAATTTCAGTTTTAGGATCCCAAACTTCATTATTTACCTCTATTTCTGTAGGGTTCCAAGCTTGATCACAAATTACTTTGAAAGAAATCCTTTCCTTGAATTTTTCTTTTAACTGAATAAAAACGGGAAGGAGTTCATTTAAATATTTCAATGTGGTTTGAGTTCCGGTCCAACCAATGCATAGTGTGTTTTTCTCAGAAAAGTTATTTCGTTGATGATAATTTGTATCGATGGTAGTTGGTATAACCTTTACATTTGAATTGTATTGACTGGCAAAATCAGCTAAATATCGATTGCCAGCAAAAACCAAATCCGCCAATCCTATAATTTTTTGTGTTTTAGACGGGTTTTTTAGCATTTGAAGCATTTTATTCCCTGAAGAAACATTTGGCAACCAAATCGCATCGTCAAAGTCAAATATTACTTTAGCTTTTGAAGCTGCAAAAAGTTTTTCAAAACGAACACTTCTTGTAAGAAGCGCTTCTCTGAAAATAAAAATTAAATCAAATTCATTCGCTCTTTCTACATCATGTTTTCTGATTTTCCAAGCCTTATTTGCCAAGGCAGCTTTTTCCAAAAAATTCCCTTTTGAGTATAAAATAGCATCATCTTTTTCAGAAATAATATTGGAAATTTCCCATTCATAGCCATTTTCTTCAAGAAAATTCAAATATTGCTCAAAACGAAAGCGCTGACCAGGAGATCGTCCTAGGCGGTGATTAGCAATGAAAAGTACTTTTTTGGCCATTTAATTCTTTTTTGCTACTACATGCCAATATGGAAATCCTTCAGAAAAAAGAATGTCTTTCATTCCTGAATTTTCTAGCATTTGATGAATTTGAACTTTCGTAAAGCGCTGTTCCAATGGAGTTCCAAAGCGATCCAAAGCATCGTTTCGAATAATGTTCCAACTTTTATCGATGTAATAAGATAAAGGAAATTTTTGATAGAACTCAGCAGGAACCATCCATTTAATCAATTTTGAAATAAAAATTAAAGGCATGTAAATGAGTAAAGCAATCAAATCACACACAAAGTGCTTTATTTTAGCCGGTAATTTAGAAATTAAAAATCTAAAAATACTGCTTAATTTAAATAAACTGCGGTAAAAAAACCCTCTATTATCCAGGGCGTAATACAAGTAAATAAGTGCATAACCACCAACTTTTAATTTTTTAAGCAGTGATTGCAATGCTTTTTCAGTATCGGGAATGTGATGTAAAACACCCAATGAAATAACAAAATCAAAACTCTCATCATCAAAAGGAAGCGTCTCAATACTCGCTTGTGTAAATCGAACATTTTCGAGGGAATTGTATATAGATGCTGCTCTAAAAACTGCTTCGCTCGGATCAACTGCTTCGATGAAACCCGCTTGATTCGCCATGTACTTTGTCCACCTCCCTGAACCACAGCCCAGATCTAAAACAACACTCTCTTTATTAAGCATTTTGGCATCAACAATATCAAAATATTGATCTCCAGCATTTTTAATTTCTTCAGCAGTGAAAGCATCAAACTTCAACCATTCTGAACCAAAAGAAGCAACTGTTTTTTCATCAATGTTTTGTGATCCTAAATCAAAACAATAAACTTTTTTAGTCCCAATTTCTTGAATTCGTTGTTCTTGCTGATTGTAATTTAACATAAACCAAAATTGTCAAAAAATAATTATAGCTGCGCATATACTTCTCGATACTTTTCAATAGCGGCGTCTAAAGAAAAATACTGAACTGCTACTTCTCTAATTTCGTTTTTTGAACGATTAAATTGGAGTAGTTTCTTTGCAGCAACTTCATATGCAGCTTTATTAAATTCTTTTACTACAATTCCTGTATTGGTAGCTTCCAAAATCTTGTCGGTATCGCCCAAGCCAGAATTACTCACAATTGGTAAACCTAAGCTCATTACTTCTGACTGTTTTGTAGGAGATACTGCTTTGCCTGTAAAAGAAGTCACAATAAAAAAGATTGAGGCATTTCCAATAGCTATATAATTGGGAATTTCTTTGTAATCGCATGAAGTAATAATGATGGATGAAAAATCAATAGTATGTTCCTTACAAATCGATTCTATTTCATTGGTATTGCTTTTTGTAATAAAAAGAAATTTAGCTTCTTTTTTTTGCTGCTTCAAGCTTTTGAAGAATAGCAACATTTCTTTTAATAAATAGCGAGTTCCCAAAGAGCCAACATAAGTCAGAACGAAATCACCTGGCAAGAAGTTAAACTTTAACTTTAATGAAGCGATTAGCTTATCATCCAACTGATTGGGATTAAAATGATTCAAATCAACTGAACAAGGAATCACTTGAAAATTACCTTTGGTTTTAAAATTTGCAGCAATGAAATTTTTAGCATTTTCTGTTAAGGAAATGATGTAGTCTGAATTTTCAAACAAGTGCTTTTCCTTGCTTTTAAAAAAATTATATATAATTCTAAACAAGGGATTATTATAGTTCCAAATTCCACCTTCAATGCGCTCATCGGCCCAGAACCCTCGAATATCAAAAACCAATTTTCCTCCTTGTTTTTTCTTGATAGAGCTTCCTATCATAGCGGGTATGAGCGAACGACAATGAATAATTTCAGTTTGCTGCTTTCGAGCAATTTTTAGCGCCAATGTTTTCATTTTTTGAATAATGAAAACCGTTGAAATGATTGGTGGTCGATTTGAATAAAAAGTGTAAGTCCATGAAAGTTGACTGCTTTTAACTTTCTCATTGACTTGATTAAAATTCAACTCAAAATTTTCTTTCTTTTCACAGCTCAATATGTGTATTGAATGCCCCAAATTTGACAAACCTATGAGGTAAGGCAATATCTGAGATTGCCCCAATGGATCAGTTAATCCATCATACGAGATAAATAATACTTTTTTAAAAGAAGATTTATCACTCATTGAAATCGATTTTAAAACTGTTTGAACTTTGATCAAAACTGTAATAATCTCCCAATACTAATTTTTGAAAGTCTTTTGATGCTAAAAACGCTTTGGTGCTAATTGAGTGAATATTCTTATTGTTACACAACCAAACTGTATCAGCTATGTGCATTGCAGCTTCAAGTTGATGAGTTGAAAAAATAATTGTCTTTTGCAATTGCCGACTTTGCTCTTGTAATAATTTTAAAATTGCCATGGCATTTTTAAAATCTAAATGAGTGGTTGGTTCATCCAAAACAAGTAAATCAGTTTGCTGAACAAAAGCCCGAGCAATAATGGCTTTTTGTCGTTCACCATCACTCAATTGATCGAGCGTACGATTGCGAAGGTGAGCAATGTCACAATTCTGAAGCGTTGTGTCAATTAGTTTCTTATCAGACTCTTTCAATTTTGAAAGCCAATTTAGAAAAGGATAACGTCCAAAAGCAACAAACTCCTCTAATTGATGTAGGTGATTAAATTGTTGTTTACTTCCAACATAAGCTACTTTACTAGCTAAGGTTTTCTTCGTCCAACTTTGAATTTTTTTATTCTCAATTTCAATCTTTCCAGACTTAGGTTTTTGAAGACCTGCAATGGCTTTTAACAAAGTAGTTTTTCCTGAACCATTTTCACCCAAAAGAACGATAATTGACCCTTTTGGCAAAGATAAATTCACATTTTCTAGGACATTCTCTGCATTATTGGAATAAGCCAAGCACAATTTTTCGATATGTAACAATGACTCACTCAAAATCCTGATGCAATTTTTCGTTTGCTAAAAATAATCCAAAAGACAATTGGAATCCCTAAAATCGCTGTGATTGAATTGATTGGCAAACTAATTCCACTACCGAAAATATTTGCAATTAAATCACTAATCAACAACATATTAGCACCAATCAATACTGCCGAAGGTATCAAAATATAATGGTTGGATGTTTTAAAAAACAGGCGTGCAAGGTGGGGAACCACAATTCCAATAAAGCCAATTGGGCCACAATAAGCTGTTATAATTCCTGCTAACCATCCACTAACTAAAATTATAATTAAACGGACAAATTGAATGGGAACACCAATTGTTGTTGCGTATTCTTCGCCCAGCAGCAAAGCATTCAATTGTTTAGAAAAAATAAATGCAACCACTATTCCAATAAAAAGCAATAAAGCGACCATAGAAATCTGACTCATGGAAATGGCAGATAAACTTCCTAGAGTCCAAATTAAAAAAGATTTTAGTTGATAATCAGATGAGAAATATTGAATCAAACCAATTATTGCGGTTGCAACTGCTCCAATCATCACTCCTAGAATCAACAGTGTCATCACATCATTGACTTTATTGGATACTAAAAACAAGATAAACAATACAGCTGTAGCACCAAGAAATGCTGCAAAACTCAATGAAAACCCATCTATAAAACTGTAACCAAATATTCCTGCTCCCATCACTAAAATGGCAACTCCTAATCCTGCACCTGAACTGATTCCCAAAATATATGGACCTGCCAAAGGATTTCTAAAAAGCGTTTGCATCAACAAACCTGAAACCGCTAGAGCCGCTCCACACAAAACTGCAGTGATCGCTTTAGGCAACCTCGACTCAAACAAAATAATCTGATGACTCAATGACACCGATTCTCCTTTAAAAGCACTTAAAACCTCGCTAAATGGGATGGATACATTTCCATAAACTAAATCCAAAAAAAACAAGATTGGTGTCAGCACTAATAAGAGCACAAAAAAGAGGTTGTTCCTTAAATTAAGCATGACTATGGCGCAAGTTTTTCGTAAAAATAAAGCGACTGACTACTGTCTTTAACGCCATGAAAAATACTTACTAAATCTGCTAAAATCAAATCCGGACGAACAATGCCTTGTTCCCAATAATCGTTGGCACCTGAAGCATTGGAACGTTTGTAATGGTGATAAATAACCTGATTTTTGAAAGCTTTAAAATTTTTCAATAACGCTTGATCCTTTTCAATCGTCGAAAAATTGGTCACATTGCCACAGTTAATCCAAAAATCTGCTTCTAAGGCATCATCAAGAACTCGTTCTATTGTTAATGGAATACTTCCTGCTTGATCGAAGGTTTTCCATGTATAGTTTGCTCCAGCATCTTCTATTAACTTAGCTTGAAAAGAGTTCCCTCCACTCACATACCAAGTTCCTTTCCAAGGATAACCAATCATCACTTCAGGCTGATTAGTAAATTCATTCGATTGCTTTTTTAAACTATCGTAATTCTCTTTTACCATTGCCAAAATACTATCTGCTTTCAATTCTGCACTTTCGCCAAAAAAAAGTGCCATTGCTTTTATCCATGCCGCTTTTTCTAATGGATCTTGCTCCATGTATTCAGCAATTAATATTACATTCTGACCCAATTCGCGTAAGCGCTTTACTTCCTTCAAATCATTTGCATCAATCACATAAGAAAAAAGCAAATCCAACTTTTCGTTTATCAATGATTCCTGCTCGATTCGTTGCTGTCCAATAGATTGAATTTCCCCATTTTCAACATTTTCTTGAAATTGTGGACTATAGTATAAATTTAAATTCGATGCAGCTGAGATTTTATCAATCTGACCTAAAGGCTCAATTAAACCCAAATATGTGGTGGAATTAATTCCAACTCGACTCACAGGAACAGGAATAAAATGAGTTATTCCTTCAATATTTGGAGGATTTTCATTTTTAGGATACAGCAGATATCGCTCAATCGAAGATGAGCCTACAAAGGGTTCAGAAATTTCTAAGATGGTATAAGACTCCTTCTCAAAGATAGAAAAGTGCTTTGTAATTTGTTCGCCTTCTGAATCGAATTTTGTTGCTTCACTTTTACTGGGTTTTCCACAGGAAAAAAAATAATAAACTAAGGAAAAGAGAAGAATGTATCTCAATGTTTGCTTAAAAATCATTTCAACTACCTACTTTCGGCATCCCAAACTTCTTGGGTGATGTTGTTTCCGTTTTTGGTATAAAAAATTCCTCCGTAGGGATAAAACGTTTTTTCATAAATATCAACCTGAGTTCCTTCAACAACAATTCTTCTAATTGTTGTACTGTTATTAGTATTTTCAATAATTTCTTCAGTAACTCCTTGAGCATAGTTGGCAGCTTCAGAATCTTGTCGCGTTTTTTTCTCACCTTGATAATAGTCCTCATTGTAATTTTCTGTGCGCTTTTTCTCTGATTCGGCAGTTAATTCATTGGTAAAAGTTTGAACTGCTTTCTCCTTTTCCTCAACTTGATTTTGATTTTCTTTAAAGTGCTCTTTCCTCGATTCAGAAAATTGGCGCAAATCTGTTTCTTTTTGATGTACCTCTTGCTGCGTTTCTTCTATTCTTTCCCTTGAATTTTTTATGCGTTCTTTTTCAGCATCTGTTATACTTTTTGTCTTTTGATCGACGTATGCTGTATTTTTATTAAGACTACTTTCAGCCATGTTTCGTGACCATTCTTGAATCGTTTCTTCCTTTAAAATATATTCTTCATTAGAGTTTTCTATTTTTTCTCTAGCATTTTTGACGCGTTCCCTTTCAGCTTCAGTAAGCTCTTTTGTTTTTTGATCAACGAAAGCAGTGTTTTTATTTAAATTACTTTCTGCACTTTTGCGAGACCATTCTTGAATCGTTTCTTCCTTTCTAATATACGCCTCATTTGATTTTTCAATCTGACTTTCTTGCTTTTTCACATAAGAATTAATAGTAGTATTCAATTCATCATATTCACCTTCCACTACTGATTTCTTACTTCCTGAAATCGACTCATTTCTTTTAGTGTGAAACGCTCTAAAATCATCGCTACTTGCATAGATGTCCTCAAAATCGTTATTTCGATTTCTTTCTGAGTTGACTTTTAATTCCTCATTTGCAGCATTTAAATCTTTTACTTTTTCTTTCACAACTTCGTAGTTCTGCATGTAAAAGTCATCGCCCATTTTTTGTTGTTCACTAATGGATATGCTAATACCCTCAATTCGCTCTATGGCATTTTGGCGTTTATTGTTTTCCTCTTCTCTTTTTTGTTCTCCCAATTCTTTAACCAAGCGTTCTTTTTCTTGAATAGCAAGCAATTTTTCAGCATCTTTTTTCTCTTTCATTTCACGATAAAGCTTCTCAATCTCTGCTTCAGCATCGCCTGTTATCGTTTTTTTAGGCCCTTTTTGAATCTCAATAGGTTTATCGGCTTGCTTTCTCTTTTCCAAATCAGCTAAGCGTTCTTGCTCTAATAAATCATTGATTGCTTTAATTCTATCTTTAGGATATTGCTCATTGGCTTTCAATGAAAGTGCTTTATTGTATTCCGATTTTGCCTTTTGGTAATCATTTTTATTAAATGCTTCGTCAGCATTTGCAATGTGTGTTTTAAATTGATTTTCTGCATCTGCTATAGCTCTTTTATTAGCTTCTTTTGCTTTTTGTTCGTCAAAAATTGCCTTGATTCTATCCATTTGATTTTGAGGATACTCACTTGATGGTTTTAAGCTCAATGCCAAACGATATTCATTCTCAGCCTCATTGTATTTCTTTTCCGCATAAAAATTATCTGCCGCTACAATCGCTGATTGATAGGCCATCTCATTTTGAGCAGCTCGTTCTTTTGCCAACTTAGCGTCGATTTTTGCTTGCTCTTCATTAGCAATCAATTCATCAATTTTTGCAAGCATTTTTACAGGATATGCTTCTTTTGGCTTTAAAGATTTTGCATTCTTGTAATATTCTCGTGCCTCAACATAATCCTTGGAATCTATCGCTAAATCAGCAAGTGTAATTGATTCCATGTATTTGGACTCAATAATAGCACGTTGAGCATTATCAGAAAGTTCTTCTCTTTCCAATATCGAGTTGATTTGATCTATTTTATTACTCGGGTAGGTTTCATTTGGCATTAAGTTCAACGCTTTCTGATACAAAGCAAGCGCTTCTTTGAAATTGTCATTTGACAAAGCTTTATCTGCATTTTGAATGGTTGCAATGTATTCGGTTTGACTTTTGGCTTCTTGAGCTAATTTCGCATCTCTCTTTGCTTTAGCAGCAAGTGCTGCCTCTACTGCTTTTAATTGATCTTTTGGATATTGCTCGTCCTTATAAGTTAGCGCCTCCTCGTATTTTGCTTTTGCTTTTTCAAATCGCTCTGAGGAATACATTTCATCTGCTTGTGTTATTGAAGCCATGTATTGATTGTCGCGATTTGCTTTTTCTTTTTCAGCTTCATTCTTTTTTACGAGAGCAGCTAAAATACCATCAATTTCATCAACTTTTTGTTGAGCATACTGCTCATTTTTAACTGCAAGTGCATCTTGGTATTTCTTCTTAGCATCTTGATAATTTTTTTCATTTAATAACTGATCTGCTTCAGCTATTAAACCTTGGTATTCTGCATCAATTTTTGCTTGTTGAGCTGCTTTTGCTGCCTCTTCTTCTTTACTCGCTAATTGTATTAAGATTTTTTCAATTTCAGCAAGTTTTTCAGCAGGATAGCTCGCTTCTTTTACGCCAAGAGCTGACTCGTAGTTCGTTTTAGCATCCTCATATTTCTTTTGAGCAAAGGCCTCATCTGCTTTTGAGACAAATGCATCAAACTTCTGTTGATCTGCATTTGCTTGTTCTTGTTTCAAACGAATTTCTTCTTGTTTAGCAGCCAACTCAGCTAATTTTGTGTCAATTACTTGTAATTGATCTTTAGGATATTTTTCTCCTGACTTTACCGAAAGCGCTTCATTGTATTTTTGTTTTGCTTCTTCAAATTTCTGTGCATTAAACAAATCGTCACCACTTTTAATAGCGGCTGTGTAGACCTTGTCTTGCTCAGCGGCATCGGCTAATTGTTCATTTATTGCAGCAATTCTCTCCTGAGGATGTTTTTCTTCTGCCTTAATTGCCAAAGCAGCTTGATAATTTTCTCGTGCATCTTTTAAATCATTGGCAGAAAACGCTTTATCTGCAGCGGTAATTAAACTTTTGTAATCAGCTTCTTTCTTAGCAAGCTCTTCTGCTTCTGCCTTTTCTTTCGCCAAACGATCTTGTACCGTTTTAATTTCGGCTAGTTTCTTTGAAGGATATTCTTCTTCAGGTTTCAATTGTTGCGCTTGAGTAAATGCTGCAATAGCATCTTCTAATTTCTCATTGTTCAAACTCTGATCTCCTTTTGAAATGGCGGCTTGATAATCGGCCTCAATTTTAGCAGCAGCTTTTTCTTTTTCAGCAATTTCCTTAAGCGTTGTTTCAATTTCTTGAATTCTATTTTTAGGATGCTCCTCTTGCTTAATCGTTAAAGCTGTTTCATAATTCGTTTTTGCTTTTTCCCATTCTTTGGCATCAAAAGCTCTATCTGCAGAAGCAATGGCTTGCTTGTAATCTTCTTGTTTCTTATTTTGCTCAGCTAGAAGCGTATCAATTTCTTTAATCTTGTCTTTAGGATAAGCTTCATTGCTTTTCAAATTAGCCGCTTTTTCGAAAGCAGTTTTAGCTTGATTGTAGTTCAATGAAGCAATGGCTGCATCTCCTTCTTTGATTGCCGTTTTGTAATCCTCGTCAACTTTTTTAGCAGCAGCAAGTGTCTCATTAATTTTAGTTAACTGCTCTTGAGGATATGCTTCCTCAGGTTTTAAATCTTTTGCTTTTGTAAATGCAAGTTTGGCTTTTTCAAATTCATTAGAGGAAAAAGCTGCATCACCCTCTTTAATGGCAGCGGCGTAATTCTCTTCTACTTCTTTTGCAGCAGCAAGCTTTTGATCGATTTCAGCTAATTTATCTTTGGGATATTTCTCAGTTTCTTTCAGTGCTATTGCTTCTTTGTAGAACTTTTTAGCATTTTCAAAATCCTTTGCTTGCAGCGCATCATCTCCGTTCTGAATTGCTTTTTTGTAATTTTCTTCAACTTGTTGGTTCTTTAAAACAATTGTTTCAATTTCTGCCAACTTATCTTTTGGATAGGCTTCATCTGGTTTTAATGTCAATGCCTCATTGAAAGCAGTTTTAGCAGCTTGAAAATCATCATTTCCCAGTGCTTGATCTCCTTTAGTGATTGCTTTCTTGTAATTTTCTTCTTTCGCCGCCAATTGACTTAAAACGCCATCTATTTCAGTGATTTTCTCTTTGGGATACGTTTCTCTTGGTTTTAATGCAGCTGCTGCTTGATAAGCTGTTTTAGCAAGTTCGTATTTCTTTTCTGCCAATGATTTGTCGGCTTCACTTATTTTATCTTGATATTCTTTGTCTTTTGCTGCTCGTTCAGCGATAAGGTTGTTGATTTCTGCCAACTTTGTTTTTGGATAAGCTTCTTCGGGCTTTATTCCACCTGCAGCTTCATAGGCTTTTTTAGCAGCATCAAAATCATTGGCTTTAAATGCTTGATCGCCTTTTTCAATTTCAGCGATGTAATTTTGATCTCGCTTAGCAGCATCAGCCATTAAAGCATCCATCTTTGTGATTTGCTCTTTTGGATAAGTTTCAGTTGGAAAAATCCCAGATGCTTTTTGGTATTCTGCTTTTGCTTTCTGATAATCTTTTTCTTTTACTGCCTGGTCAGCTGAAGCGATTGCTTCATCGTAAGAGCCTTTCTTTGCTTCACGTTTTTGAATGATGTCGTTGATTTCAGCAATTTTATTCTTTGGGTAAGTCTCACTCGGTTTAGCAGCAGCAGCCTCTTCAAATGCTGTTTTAGCAGTAGTAAAATCATTTACTTTTAAAGCATTATCGCCTCTTTCAATGGCAGCCAAATACAACTGTTCAGATTTTGCTTGATTTGTAATCAACTCCTGCAATGTAGAAATTTTTTCTTTGGGTGCATTTTCAGCAGGCTTATAGCCGCTTGCTCGTTTATATTCTGTAATTGCTGTTTCTAGTTGATTGACTTTCTCAGCAGCAGCTGCTTTAGTCATCGCTTCATCATATTTCTTATTTGTCTCTCTAATTTTGATGAGCTTTGTCTCCAATTCAGCTAATTGAAAGGAGGGGTAGGTTTCAATCGGCATAAGCTTTGCAGCTCGTTTATACTCTTCTTCTGCTTTTTCCCATTCTTCACTAGCATAAGCTTTATCTGCAATTTTTATAGCAGCAGCATATTCTTTTTCCCTTTCTTTTAGATTTTTTTCTTCTTCAATTTTTTGAACTTCATAGTCTCTTTTAAGTTGCTCTAATTTCGCTTGAACTTCTTTGGTATACTTTCGATCGGCTCCAAAATCTCCGTATTCAGGATCATAAAATATTTTACCAATAGGCTTTTCTAAAATAGCTAAATCTAAGCCATCAATATTCTTAAAAATCTCTACTTCAGCAGGATAAAAGATATCACCTTTAGCATTTTCAGCAGGAACATTATTGGTACTCACTGCTATTTTCTTTTTTGCAAAATTCTTATTACCTCCTACTTCAATCGTGTAGTCTCCATTTGGATTAAGCGGAATATCAGCTCTTCCCTTCGCATCTGTCAAAACGGTTTCTACCAATTTACCGCTTTTAAAAACTTTAATTTCTGCGCCAGGAAGGTTTTTACCTTCATCAGTAACTACCATTTCCATTATTAAGCGCCATTGAGCTTTCCCCTCAAATGCAGAGAAAAGCAGCAATATCACAGTAAGAAAACGTAAAAATGACTTCATTTAAATTTATTACAAGGAAACACAAATATCGGAAAAGCTTAACAACCTTATACCGAAAAACTTGTTTTAGGTTGCAATTATTGTTTGTTTAACGAAATCAGCTCAGCAAACCAAAACTCTATGCCCTTATCTGATGAATCAATCGGAGGATAAGTCTTGATTAATATGTCAGTTATCTGAAACTTTACAGGACGTTTGAAGATGGGTCCATCATAACAAAAGGTATGAAATTCTCCATTTTCACCACAAGGGTCAACTTCATTTGGCAAGCAATTTAAAAAGCGTTCATCGATTTCCTTTCCCACAAAATCGCTACCGAACCACTTAGCGTTGGCAGAAACAACCACGGCTTTAAATCCCGATGAGATAAAATCTTTCAATTGCTGTTTGGTATCTTTTTTCCAAAGTGGAAAAACTGTTTGAATTTGATGGTTATTTAATTGTTTTTCTCTGTATGCTCTCAAATCTTCTAAAAAAATATCTCCAAATGCAGCATGATTGTACCCTAGTTGCTTCAAGCGTACCATTTCAGTTTGCATCATCTTTGCATAAGCTTCCGCATCAAAATCGGCTTTAAATGAAATTATATCTAACAGCAATTCAATCGCACTAGCTTGTGCAATTAAAAGTTCTTTACTCAATCCATGAAGACTGATTCTATTGGTACTGCTATTAATTGTAGTTAGCAGGCGATCCACTTCATAATAGCCTTCTTCTTGCAGAAGATACAAAGCATAAGCAGCATCTTTTCCGCTGCTCCAATTCAAAAAAAGTTTGGGTTTAGCTGCCATATTGTTCGTTCCAATCTTTAAAAATACCATGCATTATTTGCACTCCCTCTGTAATTGAAGCAGGCCCGGGTTGTAATATAATGGTGGAATCAATTTCAAAAACCTGATTATTTTTAATAGCTTTTATTGTCTGCCATGCTTCTCTTTCAAGCATTTTTTTCAATTTAAATTTCTTTCCACACCAAGATGCTAGAACAATGTCAGGATTTCTTCTAACCACCTCCATTGGATATTCAATGATTCTGTCTTTTGCCAAACTCGCACCTTTCTTTTCAGGAAAAATATCATCCCCACCTGCAATTTCAATGAGTTCAGTTACCCATTCAATTCCTGTAATTAAAGGATCAAACCACTCTTCAAAATAAACTCGTGGCTTCTTTTCCCATTTGGAAGAAATTAGTTGAATTTCTGCAATTCGTTTTTCATACCCTTTGACTAAATCAATTGCAGCCTCCTTTTTGTCAACTAAAGCACCAAGCTGGACTAAAAAGTTGAAAATCTCTTTCACAGATCGATGATTGCTCACCCAAACACTTATTCCATGTTTGATTAAAGCCTGTGCAATGTCTGCTTGAATATCTGAAAAACCGATTACTAAATCTGGTTTTAATTCAATGATTCGATTCAAATTAGCATCAAGAAAAGCAGAAACTTTTTCTTTCTCTTTCCGAGCTTGCTTTGGACGCTTTGTAAAACTTGAAATTCCAACTATTCGATCTTGTTCACCAAGAAGGTAAAGCATTTCAGTGGTTTCTTCAGTTAAGCATATGATTCGCTCAGGTGCAAAGTTCATTTCAAGATTGTTTATTTGTAAAATATAAAATCTCCCGGAATAATTCCAGCTCTAAAGTGGCTAATTTGATTGCCATTGAAATCATATCGAAAAACTACTCCGTGTTGTTGGTAATCAATGGCATCAGAAACGTATATTTCATTGGCAACTACATCAACTCCCAAGCCATAAAATAGTTTTCCATCACCCGAAACTAAAGCTTGACTTGGCAAAGTGCTGTCAGAAATGGAAATTTCAAATAAATCTCCACTCATTAAATAAAACAAACTCGATTTTGAGGGATGCATTTCTAAGTTATTGATGCTATTGCTTAAATCATTTGAGGTGATCGTTTTTATTATTTGCTCATTTGAAGGATTGATTTGAACTAAGGCAGTATAGTCTTCACTAAAACCTCCTGAGCAAGCCACCCAAAGGTTTCCGTTCACATCTTGTAGAATTTTATTTGGCTCAACTGGGGTTTTAATTCGATTGATTATTTGATCACTCTGCACATCAATCACCAATATCTGAGCACTGTCCATGTGGCAAACAAAGGCTTTATTATTGGCTAAATGCATTTCTTCCGTCCATCCTCCTGTTGAAATACTACCTATAATTGTTTGCTGTTCAGGGTCAATGATGCTAATTTTTCCCTCGTATAAATCACTGACATAGGCTTTGTTTTTACTGATTGGCAAAATATAGCGCGGTGAATTAAAAGGTGAAATGCTCCCCAACGATTTAAAATTGGAGATGTCAACCACCTCAATTTTAGAGGAATTATTGACAACAATGAATCCTTTATTATCAATTATTTCCATTGATTGAACTACATCTCCAATCGGTCTACCTGAATTATTGGATTCGAAAACAAAATGTTTTACTTCTGATTTTTCAGGTTGAAAAACGGAAATACTCGCATTACCAAATTGAAAATTTCCTTCATTCAATACAAAAACTTTCCGTTCATTTGGATCTAAAACTACAGGATCATCATCGTCGTTTTCTCTACAAGAAACAGTTAAAATCAAAGCAAGAATAAAGAAATAAGAACTTTTTATCATTTGCTCAAATGGTAGGTTAAACGAAGTAGATAATTCCTATTTGGCATCGGTCGCCATTCAATTGTTTGGTATTCTGTGTCAAAAACATTCAAGACTGAAACAGATAATTCCATGTTGTGGGTTTTGAAATTCATGTTTTTGCTAAGGGTTAAATCTGTTGTAGTATATGCAGGAACAAATCGCTCATTATCGCTCGAAGTGTAACGATGCCCCACAAAATTACAACTGCTCATCAAGCGCCAATCTTTGTAAGCCAAATCCAATTGAAAATTAAATTGATTTTCAGGAATATAAATCAGTTGTTTTCCATTCGATTCATCAAACTCATGGATTCTATTTTGGTTGATTGAATTGGTGTAGGTATAATTTAATGTCAGCGTCTTTTTAAGTTTAGCATCATTCTGTTTTACAGACAACTCCCCTTCCAGTCCTCTCGTTTTTACAGCCTCCAAATTCACAGGTCGCCAAAATCCAAATGCAGTGGGTTGCCACTGAATGTAATTTTCGATATTCGCAGCAAAAGCGGTTAGTTTAGAAAAAATTTCAAGCTTCTTAATTTTAAACAAACGTGCAATTCCCAAATCTAAAGACTGACTTTCTTCCGCTTTCAAATCTTCGTTCCCAAAAGGTTGAGTATACAAATCATTCAAAGATGGGAAATTGTAATTTCTTCCAATCTTAAAAAACAAATTAAGTGAACGACCTTTTAAAAGTCCATAATTCACATCAATTGCAGGCATGAATAAATTCGCTTCATCTAAAATCCATTCTTGCCTAAAAGCTGCATTTACAGTCATTCTCTTAGTTGCTTCGTAGTTAATTTTATTGTAAATCGATACTGTTTTTCGATTCCGAACCTCGCTATTTGCTCCTGAGCTAGCATCTTGAAAATTAAAATTGGCTTGAGTGGTTTGTTTTACTTTTTTAGACCATGTTTTATTGAATTCCATTCGATTAAAAATTCCCCTTGTTAGCGTGCTATCGTTAACCGAAGCACGGTCGTTTCGATAAATCAAACGGTCGATGGAGCTCGAAATACTGTATTTTAAAACCCAATCGTTTCCATAATAATTGTAATTGAGCATTAATCTCATCGACTCATCGATTTGATTTTCAACATTATTTCTCAAACTCATCAGTGCAGGCAAGTTGCGATCTGAATGGTAAAGCCAAAGATTTCCCTCTATCACTTGATTTTCTTTGATTCTATAATGCAAAGATTGCATCAAGCCTTTTTGGTGCAGCGAAGTATTTTTAGCTTTGGTTGTTGGAAAGCCCTCTAAAGTCAAATCCTTGTATTCAAAATCGTTTTCAGCTTCCCGCCAAAAAAAGCGGGTAATGGATTGCCATTTTTCGGTACCAAACTGAAGTTTTGCTGTACTAGTTTTTTGTCCAAAACTTCCAAAAGACTGAGAAAATTTGACATTGTGCTTGTTTAAAAAATTGACTTTATTGTTCAAATTAATCGCTCCTCCTAGGCCTCCACTACTTTGCTTTAAACTAGAAAGACCGTAATTGACTTGAACCTCATCCATAAATAAAGTTGGAAACAAGGACAAATCCAACATGCCATGTGTCACAGAATTTAACTGCATTCCATTCCAAAAAACACGTGTATGTGCACTGCCAGTTCCGCGCATTGAAACACTGGTGATGCTTCCAATTCCAAAAGATTTTACAAAAAGGTGACTTTGTTTTTGAAGCATTTCACCTAAATCTAAATTTGTAGGATCTTCTAATGCTAATGAATCAATTCGTTGTGCCTCAAAAAGATTTCTTCCAGCATGAATGCTCACTTCTTTTAGCTTAATAGTATCGCGGTATTGCTCTTGAGCAAAAAGCCCAAAACCAATCAAAAGCAATGATAATAAGCCTATTTGCTTCATTGCTTCACAATTTTAGATTGAAAAACACCTTCTTCATGCTGAATACGCAGAAAATAAAGCCCAGACTTAATCGATGAAAAATCAATGCTGTTTTCAAACAAAAGACCTTCTCGACTCAATTGTCCTGAAATGCTAAACAATTGATAGCGCGCATTCTCAAAATCACCTTGTAGGTTAATTTTATCAGTTACAGGATTGGGATAGGTTTTCAATTTTTGAACGACTTGTTTTTCAAGACCAACAGGTTTAATGTAAATTGCTCCAACAGCATCTAAATCAAATCCGCCTGAAGGAAAAGGTGTTGGATACATGTCGTTGATTTTATTGCCAAAAGCATCTCGTCTTGCATGAGCAGAATTAAGCGTCCCTACCACATCAATAATTTTAATATGTGTCACATTGTTGACATCCAAGCCTGGAGTATTTTTCAATTCTTCTAAATCGAAAGGTGTTCCAAATCCACCTCTGTATTTCCCTGCAAGGTTGGACAAATTAGTTGGATCTAATGCTCCAAATGAGCCAACTGGCTGCAAAGTATCCGTCAATGAATGAGCATCAAATCGGAAAAAATTAATTCCATCGGAGCTCACTTCAACAAATGCTAATTCTAAAAAAGAGTCGGAAAAACTGTTTTCGAAAACTGCAAAATCAGGTCCTTCACCATTGTATAGCGGTGATTCAAAACTGAGAGTAGCCTCCCCTGCATCACCTAAACTCACAACAACATAATCGGCTTTACCCATGGCTTTTGAAGAATCGCCAACAGAAGCATATCCAAGTGAAGGATTTGAAATATTTTGAAGCCCTCGCTGAACCTGAGCAGAAGTAGCCCAAGCAACAAATCTCACATCCTCTTTATCAATGGCTGTAGAGCCTTCACTTCCTGCGGCAGGAGCAAAAGGCCCCTGTGCAGAAAGCTGAAAATTCAACAGTAAAAAACCAACTAAAAAAATGTTTTGTAATAACTTCATTAGTGCAAAATGATTTTTTTCAATTCTCGACGCTCATTGTTCGAAACATTCAAAAAGTAAATCCCTTTTGGCAAATTCGAAAGGTCAATTTGGTTAGTTGTAGAACTCAAATTCTGATTTAAAACCAACTGACCTGAACCATTCAACAATTGAACTTGAATAACTGAATTGCTACTTTCCTCGAATTTCAAATTGAGAATTCCCTGTGTTGGATTTGGGTAAACACTTAGTTCAAATCCTTTATTTTCAATTTTATTTTTTACTATTCCAACAGGATTAAGTGGTAAAATATCAATTACTTCAGGAGAAAAACCAGTAGTTAAAGTTTCGGTTTGAACTCCCAAACGGTTGTAAATTTTTCCGGAAGTAAAACTGAAGAAATCTGTTTGAGTCACTAAAAATTGTCGATTCAAAGTATCGTAGACAAAAGCCGTAACAACCGTGTCTATAATTAAAGAATCAATGACTGCTAAGTTTTGCAAGTTCAAGGCGCCAATTCCTGCATTCATTCTCAAAAACAAGGTATCGCCATGATTGCTCCATTGTGAGCGATTGCCTACTCTAAGGTTATGATTGAATGAAGTATTACTGGCATTCAGCGTATTAAAATCAACTGAAGTAATGGTATTTGAACCTGAATTGATGCTGTAAAAACCAGTGCCATTTGGCATTCGAATCAGTTCTCCAAATTCTTCGCTGTAATTATTCACAGTAATCGAATCTACAATTTGACGGGTAGAAATATTGATTTTTAAAATGACCCCAAGTGTATCTGTAAAGCTAGAAGTAGTTTGGTTTTGAGTAATGTATAAAAAGTTTGAATCCAACAACATGGAACTAACACCGCTTTGCACAGCACTTACAGAATCAATCAATTGTAAATTAGTAGCATTGTAGATGTATAAATTATCGGTTGATTTCCCATACCAGTTGCCAACTAATAGTTCATTGCCACTCAATAAAACAGTTTTAGTACTTGGGCCACTAAAAGCTTGGGCTGCTAAGCGACTTTGGTTTTGCACATCGTATTTAACGATGGAATCTTGAGCCAATACAAAAAACTCGTTTCCGTCAATTAAAATATCCTGAACTGAATTGGTGTGTATGGTATCGAGTGTGGTGTAGGTTTTTGTGGGAATGTCATAAATCACGACATTGACATTTTCATTGGGGTTGCCAAATTGCCCCCCATTTACAATCACTGCTTGCTGAGCAAGGCTTGAAAAAATTGATACTAAAAAGAGCGAGAGAAATAAGTTTACTTTTTTCATTTTCTGAAATTTGGTGCAGAAAACAAATGGTAGGCACAATAGTTTAAGTCCTAAATTCCATCGGTTTAATTGCTTTGTTAAACAATAAATAAATTAAACCGGAATAGCACAAAGGGTAAAAATCCTGCCGCGGATGGATCTTGACTCTTCGCTTTTATCCCGAAAGCTAATCACATTAAAGGCAGGTCTTCTGACTTACTCCCCGACTTGGTCGCCTTCCCATTTCGTTTTCTCGAAAAAGTGGCATTGGTGTTGACCAACGGTTATTAGAGCTTACAGCTGCGGGAACAGTTTCGAATTTTCATCGAATTCCCTTTTAATTCCAAAGCGATGACTCACTTGTGGAAACCAATAATGCTACAAATGTATACGATTTTTTTGAAACGCATTCAAAAATAATAGAAGTTTTCAACAGCATTTAATACCTTTGAAATCCAAAATATTTCAAAAGTTCCACTTTCAAAGCAGCTTGATTTAAGCTTGCTTAACCCACATGATTTAAAAAAATGAAATCAAAAGATCGCATCGTTTTTTCAACAAATCCAAATTTCAAAACTGAAGAAGAAGAGGAAATTGACACCCTTCCACCTCAACAACAAGAACTAAAAGTATATCAAGACAAGAAAAATCGGGGTGGAAAAACAGCCACCGTTGTGCGTGGTTTTATTGGCAACGATGCCGACTTGAATGACTTGGGCAAAACCCTAAAAAATGCTTGTGGCGTTGGCGGCAGCGTAAAAGATGGAGAAATTATTATTCAAGGAGAAAAACGCGATAAGGTGATGGAAGTGCTCTCCAAAAAAGGCTATAAAGTGAAGCGTGTTGGGGGGTAAGATACATACCTAGCTCATTATTTAAATCATGAGCTAAAGTTAATTTTTATCCAACCCATATAATTTTATGTATTCCTCATATTCTTGAAGAAATGTTTGTTTTTGGTGATGCTCCTTTTGCTTTTTGATATAATTAAATACCCTCTCAACAATAGACTCAGAAACTGAATATGCGGCATATCCTGTTTGCCATGAAAATTTTTCAGGGATTAGATTATTATGATTGATAAAATGTGAACTGCTGCCTTTTATCTGCTTTATAACTTCTGCTATGGATTTTTGTCGGCTTAATAAAAACAAACAATGAATGTGGTCGGGCATTCCGTTGATAATTCTAACAGGACAACCCTGCTCACGCAATTGATCAGAAATAAACTGATACACCTTTTTCTCAATGGTTGAGTTAATCAAGGGTTTTCTCTCTTTTGTTGCCCAAATGGCATGTATCCATATTTTAATGTATGAATGCGGCATAATTGATCGTTTTATAAACCGTTGAAACGGTTTGGTTTTCGCCTCGTATCTCCATAGCCCGGGGTTTAAACCCCGGGCTATGGAGATATGGAGATAATTTGTTATGTTTAGAATGGATTATCCATTTAGCTTAATATTTAAGACTGATGTATATGTTATACATTCATTTAACTTGACTACCATGTTTCTTTTAAAAAATTCCAACTCTCTTCAATGACTGCAAAATTTTCTTGGTGTCCAATTTGGCTATTGATAAATCTTTTAATTTCAATTAAATCTAACCGTTTTTCATGACCTTCAACTAAATTGAGTAAATACTGCCATTTGCTAATCTTTATCTTACTAACCTTAGCACCACCCGGATATATTATTTGATTTTCAAACCAATCTATTTGTTCAAAGTCATCTTTTGACTGATTAATACTTAAATAAGTTACGAATGCTTTATCAAATAAGTCTTTTTTAGAGTAGTTTATTACATTAAAAGCAATATTAACTACATCCACTCTATAGTAATATTTCTTTATTAAATTTAATAAATATGTGTTTACTTGCACTGAACGAAGATGTGATTCATAAAAAAATGTATTGATAAAATCTTCACCTATTGTATAATTAGTATTCATTTCAACCATCAATAAAATAGCGTTATCAATAACTTCTTCTGCCCCTTCTAATTCCCAAACAATACTTAACTCTCTGTGCTCAATAGCTTTCAGCTTTATTTGTCTTTCAACAATACTCCTTAATAACACGTTTAGAAATTTTTTATCCTTTTCTAAAATTGATAATAAGGCTTTACCTCCATGATCAAAATGTTTATTCATAAAGTATTGTTGAAGATAGGACTCTTTAGCAAGCTCAAGCTGATTATTTTCTCCCAAATTTTGATGAAATTCTCTATCTAACCATATTTTATAGTCACCACCTTTCTCGTTTAAATCAGTTATTTGTTTCACGATTTTCTCTATTACCTGAGAATCAACATTAGAGTACTTTTCAAAATTCTTGAGTGAGTACCAATCATTTTTTTGGATAGAAATAGTATTGATCAATCGATCATAATGTACTTTTTCAATTCTATATGCAGGAATTGAATCTAGCACAAATAACTTCCATATTGGTTGTAAATTATTAGAAACTATATATTCCCAAAGCTTTTCTAAAACTTCATTTTCGTCAGAAATTATTTTAAAAAAAGAAGCATCAACAATTGTTTCTTTTCTCAGGTTAAAAAAAGTAATTAACTTACAAAGTAAATGAAATCCAATTTTTCGGTTCTGTCTATTGTTTTCCTCTAAGATGATATAAATAGACTGTCTTAATTGATATAAACTATGTTTTGAAAGAAAATCCCAATTTAATATTAGTCTCAAATGTTCAATAAAATTGTCAACTTCCTTAGTGCTTCTAAAATGAAAAAACTGTTTTTGATCTGTTGTTTTTAATTTATCAAACTCATCCGAGTTTTCAAATTCAAAATCCACCTTCCCCCTTAAACGCTCTCTATTTAAATTAATAAAGGTTTCATAAGCAGAATGTGAAAACTGAATTTTTATACTTTCCAGTTCATTTGAGGATGAGCCCAATTTATTCATTAGCCAACACTCCTCTTGTACTAGCAAACAGTGTCTAAAGTCACTACTATTAAGACAACCTGCCATTAGAGATGTTGTCACAGTTAGATCAAATTCGTGTGTTTCTCTTGATATGGCAACATTGTTAATTGTATTGTCTAACAAAACTTCTAATATCGGTTCACTAAAATTTTCAACATTTTCATATAAAAATCTCTTTAGCTTCTCCCTAATCCTCTTAATAGAATCAACTAAATCTTCATTGACGTCTTCGCTTTTAAAACCTTCAGTATCCAATTTAAAAGTAGATAAAATACTTTGTGAAACGGCAATCAATGAAATCTTATACAAGTCCCCCTCTTCTTTTTTAGACATACCAATTAAATAATCAATTAGCTTATGTTGTCTCTCAAATTTGGACTTCTCATCGTTGAAGCTCTTTCCAAATTTTTCTTTCAAATTTTGGATTAACTTATTAAAGTAATCTGGTTTCTTTTTTATTAATGAAAAAGATAGTTGGAAAGCGTCATCTAGATAGTTTAAGTCATTATAAAAACTAAACAATAAACGAAGAGCATTAGGTTCGTATATAAAGGAATGATCGGAGTCATTATTTTCCTCTATTTTAAATATTGGGTTTGTGGTACTAGGTAAACTTTCAATATAGCTTTCAATAAAAACTAAAACATCATTTGGTATGATCTGTCTGAAAATATCAAGAAAACTGAGTCGTTGACGAAGCTCTAAATCTTGTTCCTGCCAATACTTTTTAATTAATGGTTTTACAGTACCTAAACTTTCTACTCCAAAATGCTCAATGATTGATTTTATACTGTCCGAAAATCTATTCGAATGAGTTGAAAAATAATATTTCAACAAATTGTTTATTGATAACAATTTATCTTTAATAAAGACTTTGTAATAGAAGTAAGTAGCAAGGTTTTGCTCACCAATTTTTGCATAACCAAAATTTAGTAAAATAAGATCGTGTGTGTGTAATTTTTCTATTGAATCAACTATCTTGTTTTCATCCAGATTGAAATTAGAAGATAGTTTTTCAATTTCTCTTCCTTTTTCATGTTCTATATTGTTAAAGAACGAAAGCAATCCTAATACTTTTAAATTAATTGGTTCATTTAAAATATCATTATCGTAAATAAAAGAAGTGAAATATTGGTCGAATAGATCAAAAATGTTATCTAAAGCTTCAATTTTTTGATGTTCCAAGGCAAGTTTTGCAGTCATGATTGCTAGTCGTGGATTGCCTTTAGCTATTGATGATATTTTAAATCGAAATTTTGAATTCTTGATATTAAAAGGTGCAGCTTCGACTAAGTCTCTAATTTCATCATCACTAAACCTTTCTGTATGAATATCACTATATTTAAGACCTAGCAGTTTTGACTTTGCTTCAGAATAAGCATAATCTCTGACTGTTAAAACTAATTTAAGGCTATTCTCGGTTGCTTTTCTATAGTGAGCTAAAACAGATGTAAACTGCTCGATTCTATTAACATCATCTACAAAGAGAATATATTTCCTTGAATTATCTATTTCACTAATGAGATCGTGGATTAAGTCACCTCCATTAGGAAAAAGTGCCAGATCAATATATTCAGTTTCTTCTTCAATGAACTTTTCAATCCCTTCTATAGCAAGTTTTGACTTACCAGATCCTGCTACTCCATGAATAATGACAATATTATTATTGATAATGGAATCAATCAAGTTTGGCAAATCTTGATTCCTTTCAAGATAATGATTGTTAAGTGGAGTAGCTAAACTCTGACCACCGCTTTCATAAGTTTTAATAAACTGCTTGATAGAAACTATCTGACCAGTACCAAATTCTAGTTTCAGGTATTCTCTTCCAATGAAGTGATATTTAAAGAGAATGTCTTTTGCGATTCGCTTAAGCCCAAAATGATGTGGAACAATATTAAATTCTTTTTTTGCAAAATCATTAATTAATTCTTCGTCACTAGGCTTTATTTGTTCATTATAACATAAAGCAATTTCCTTAATCTTCTCTATCTCAATTTTAGTTTTTTCAATATTGAAGCATTCTTTAATATCATTCTTCAACTTTGTTGTTAGGCTTTTTCCAATATTTTCCTGAGTTGTTATTTGAGCAAATAAATAACCTTCATTGGGAAGCTTATAACTAATATCTGGAGTTCCCTTTTTTGTTTTCTGTTTTGTTTTATGATTTTGGGGATTAAAAGACCTATGTAAGGGAAATTCGTAAGATAAGTAAATACCACACATTTCTTCGAAAAGTGTCTCATTCATATTAATTAAAGCTTGCTGAATTTGTTGAAGACTAGCCATAATTTTTATTATATGAAAACGTTAAAGTGTAGTTTAACAAAAGGATAAGTGTTTCTGACATGATAATCGTTATTGTCATTTAGAATTTTCCACAATCTTTATCTCCTCCTCCGACAAATCATACAAAGCATAAACTAATTGGTCGATTTCTTTTTCAAGTGCCGTGGTGTCGGCTGTGGGGTCTAGTTTTTTGATTTCAATAATTTTATCGAGTATAGAACAAATTTCATTTTCTTGCTTTTCCGTTGGCATTGGAACTCTTAATGGGTTTAATGCTTGTACACTGATTATCAAATCTCCTGTCCCTGTTTTTGGCGAAAGTCTAAAAAGTTCTTTATTGCACATTTTAGAATTAAGCACAGCAGATAAAAATTTAACTTTTGAACCCGTTGCTATACAAGTACTGTCTAGACAGTATGCACCACTCTCATCATAACAAAAGCGAAGTAAAGATCCAATTCTTTTCCATACTAATTTTGGCTTTTCGAAATCTTGCCAAAATGCAATATTGTCTTGCGTTTCGAACCATTTATGAGATGTTTTCTTTCTTGAACCTTTTTCACCAGTTTGATGAATTGTTTTTCCAAAAGTTATTAGGTAATTTTTAATGCTTACGTATTCTTCAATATCTAATTTTTTACTAGGAAATGTTCCTATCACCCAATTTACTACATTATCAGCAACGTACTTTTGAATATCTCTACCTCTTAGTAAAGGTTTTATAATTTCTAATGATTTCGAGTCTGCTTCAATTAGTTCATTTTTCTTTGCTTCATCAATTATGAATGCCGCATTGTAGCCAGTTTTAATTCCAAAATTAATTGTTATGTTCCATTCACTTAAAGGAATACCATTTTTATTAATTTTATCAATAATCGTAAGCCATTTGGGATTATCAAAACTCCAAACATCTTCTGTTAGAGCTTTTATTGGAAATTGGTTTGCATTAGTTTTAATATAATTATCAAAATTTAAAGAGACATTATCTTCTTTTAAAACTTCTTTAAAAACAAATGTACCTTCATTTGTTGGCTGTTGTTTTACGAAACCAATAATCGCAGCATCTACTGTTGCTTCATCGAAAACTGGTTTGCCACCAAAGTCAATAAAGTGTGTTATTTCTGTTTTTTTAGATAAAAACTTACGCATAACATTACCATATCCAGCTCTCGTAAATTTACTTGAAATAATGAATTGAAATACTCCGTTTTGCTTCAGAATATTATGACTTAGTTCTACAAAATAAGTAAGTAAATCCGCTAAAGAATGATAGATTTCAAAATGGATTTTTAAATATGGTTTTAGTTCCGAAAACTCTTCTTGTCTTATATAAGGTGGATTCCCAATCACCACATCAAAGCCCATAAAGTCGCCGTCATCATTCAGCACTTCCGGAAATTCAAAACGCCATTCAAAAGCATTTTCAAAAATCTTGTTAGCTTTTATTACCTCAATTTCGGTTTCTAGCTTTTTAGTGTCTTCACTTAGTTTTGCTACTGTTTTGTTCCAAGCGGTTTTTTCTTTTTTGCTCATTTCAAAAAGCTGTGTTTGCTGAGTCATCTGAAATAAATCACCAGACAATTTTCGCAAGCGCTTTGCCTTGGGGTCATTCATGGAAATTTCACTTCTAAAATCCGATTTAATGTCGGCAATCAGTTTTTCCATTGCTCTTTTCTGCTCCTTGTTTTGCGCATTTCGGTAAGTTGCCACCGCAATGCGGTAACTATCAATGGTCCACTTACTTTTTTTCAGGGCTTTTTTAATGTCAGCATCAATGGCAAAACGGCTTACTAAAGAGTTTCCGCATTTTATGTTAATGTCAATGTTTGGTAAAGTCTCCAGCTCTTTTTCATTCTTGTAATAGGCATTTTTCAACAGCTCAATCCACAAACGCAAGCGGCAAATTTTCACCGAATTGGGGTTGATGTCCACTCCAAACAAGCAGTTTTCAATAATGGTTTGCTTTTCGTGAAAGAGTGTTTCTTGTATGCGTTGGCTTTCCTTGTTGTTGGGTTTGTAGTCAAACAATTCTCCTTCTTCGTCTGTCACAATCAACTCGTCGTTCACCACTTCCACATGATAGTCTCTTAGCCTTTTTCCATCGCGGTCTTGCAAAATATTTAAATCATTTTTTACTGCAATCATTTCATTGAGCGCCGAAACCAAAAAGTGTCCCGAGCCAACAGCAGGGTCACAAATTTTAATGCTGTTGACAATTTCATTGGCTTTTTTAATGTCGCTTATTTGGTTGTAGATTTCGTTCAAATTTTCGGAAAGCTCAGCACTTTCAGCAAGTTGAAAACCTGCTTCTTTAAACTTTTGCATCACTGCTTTTCGAATGGTTTCACGACACATGTACATGGTAATAAAGCCAGGTGTAAAAAACGAACCATCTTTATAGCCATTAATTTTCTCGAAAATCAAACCGAGCACCGAAGCATTGATCAGCGTTTTATTGTCTTCTTGAATTTCTTCAGAACCTTCACTGCTAAAATCATAGGAATTTAAAAATTCAAACAAATATTCCAACGTAGATAAACTTCCAGTTCGCTTTTTCCCTTGCTCATTTTTTAGAACTGTTGATGAAATAATGGGAATAGTTTTATCATCTCTCAGGTTACTGATAAACAAGGTTGCATGCTCAATATCTGTTGGTTCAAAGAGGGATGAATTCAGGTAAGGAACTTTTTCAAAAACTTGTTTTACATCTTCATTTCTTTCATCGTATTGTTTTGCTAAAACCTGAAAAAACAAGCTATTCAAGTCATCGTAGTTTTTGATTTTATCAAAACTCAAAAAGGCATACGATAGATCGCCTTTGTGGTAGGTAATTAATTGAGCCTCCAACAATTTCAAAAACAAAATTCTGTTGATCCAAGTAATGGAAAGTTCTAAAGCCACATTAAACAATCGCTCTTCTTGCGTATCGCCAAATTGACTTGGTTTTTCTAAGCGGCTAATTTTATCTAAACTGTCTAATTGAATGATTGCATCTTCTAAAAAGCTTCCCGAATTTCTTTCACCAGCCTTGTTGCGATTGATTAATTTTTTGCTTCCTTCTTTGGTTTCCGTTAAACCAATTATGTGCAACAATTCGCTGTAAAATCGTTTATCAAGGCTATTGCTGTCATTAGTAAATGGCAATTTCAGTAAATGCTCAGGAGAAAGTAATTTGAAAAGTGCAATGAGTTTATTGTCATCCGTTTTATCGTCATTTCTCAATGGTTTCTGATAATCCTGAAGATTGAAATAAGTAAATTCTATTTCGGTATTAATCGCTGCAATAAATGGTTCGGCAATTTGCTTGTAGAAAAAGTCAGTTTTATTATCTGCCAATCGTCCGGCTTCAAAATCATTAAATTGTTGTACCAAACTTTTATTTTGTGCAAAAAGTCTATCGAATAACCTCGCATCAAAAACAAACCATTCATTGATGTTGGTAATCACCAGGTGCTTTACTTCAAGATTTTTGTGCGTTATTCGTTCTCTCAAATAGTACAGCACCAATTCCTGAAAAGCCTTTGTATTCAGCTTAGAAATTATTTGCTGTGGCGTATCGCTCTCAGCAAATGATTTCACCATTTCACTTTTGTTAGTCGATTTTTTTGCTTCTATAATTACCCCAACTGAGCTGTTTGCTTTATCTCCATTGTGAATTACTAAATCGTTTCTTCCTTTGGTGTTGATGAAGTGCTTGGGTTCGTAATAGGTTTTTTTGAGAAAATCACTGACCAAGTTTTTATGAAATTCTTCAGATTCAGCGTCATTGATTCTATCGAGCAATTGAATAAGATTCGTTTTGAACCCTTCAATTTCTGTTCTGTTCGGCTTTACTTTCAAAAAGGCTTTGTTTAATGCCTTTCTTGGGTTCAATCTATTTATCTGCATTCCTCTGTTGCTTAATTTCAAACGGTTAATTTACTTTTTTCTAGTGGTAAATTAGAAGCTGTTAAGAAAAAGTGGAATAAAGTTAAGTTGACATCGTATTAAATAATAGCAAAAAACTAGCCCACAATCAAATCGTGGGCTAGGGAAAATAATACCAAACCGTTGAAACGGTTTGGTTTTCGCCTCGTATCTCCATAGCCCTCGGTTTAAACCGAGGGCTATGGAGGTAATTTGATACGGTTAGGGTTATTTCAAATCAAACCGATCGGCATTCATCACCTTCGTCCATGCCTTGACAAAATCTAGAACAAATCGCTCCTGATTATCGTCTTGTGCATAAAATGCAGAATAAGCCCTCAAAATTGAATTAGAACCAAAAACTAAATCCACTCGGGTGGCTGTCCATTTTGTTTCACCTGATTTTCTATCCACAATGTTGAATAAATTGTCTGTTTGAGGCTTCCAAGTATAGTTCATGTCCATTAGGTTGACAAAGAAATCGTTGGTGAGCACTCCTTCCCTATCCGTTAAAACACCATATTTAGTTCCACCGTGATTGGTTCCCAAAACACGCATTCCACCAACTAAAACAGTCATTTCCGGTGCTGTTAAACCCATGAGTTGGGTTCTATCCAAAAGGAGTTCTTCAGCTTTTACAGCAAAATCATTTTTCAACCAATTTCTATAGCCATCGTGAACAGGTTCTAAATCAGAAAAAGATTCCGCATCAGTCATTTCTGCTGTTGCATCACCTCTTCCGGGAGAAAAAGGAAGGGAAACATTAACACCTGCCTCATGTGCCGCTTTTTCAACTGCTGCAGTTCCACCTAACACAATTAAATCTGCTAAACTTACCTTTTTAGATAAGCCAGCTTGAATTTCAGTAAGCTTTTTCAATACTTTCTCAAGGCGTTTTGGTTCATTGCCCTCCCAGGTATTCTGAGGTGCTAAACGAATACGTGCGCCATTTGCTCCTCCTCTAAAATCAGAACCCCTAAAGGTTCTTGCACTGTCCCAAGCGGTATTAATTAAATCTGTTCGAGATAAACCAGAGTTTAATAATTTCTCTTTTAATTCTTCTATTTCAGCATTCGATAAATCGTAATCGACAGTTGGAATTGGGTCTTGCCAAATCAAATCTTCTTTTGGAACATCAGCCCCAAGGTATCGACTTTTTGGTCCTAAATCACGATGAGTTAACTTGAACCATGCTCTTGCAAATACTTCTGATAAATATTCAGGGTCTTTGTAAAAACGCTCAGAAATCACACGGTAAGCTGGATCTTTGATCATTGCCATATCGGCATCCGTCATAATTGGGTTTTGACGCAAGTGCGGATTATGTGCATCCAACGGTTTGTCTTCTTCTTTTATATTGATTGGCTCCCACTGCCAAGCTCCTGCAGGACTCTTCTTCAGTTCCCATTCGTAATTGAACAGCAAATAAAAATATCCATTATCCCATTTAGTTGGATTGGTTGTCCATGCTCCTTCAATGCCACTTGTAACAGTATCTCCCGCATTTCCATTTCCTTTTGGATTCTTCCATCCAAAACCTTTTTCTTGTATTTCAGCACCTTCAGGGCTTTCACCTAATTTGGATGCATCCCCATTTCCATGCGCTTTTCCAACGGTGTGTCCGCCTGCGGTTAAGGCAACTGTTTCTTCGTCATTCATTGCCATGCGCTTAAAAGTCATTCTTACATCATGCGCAGTTCTCAAAGGATCTGGTTGACCATCAACTCCCTCGGGATTTACATAGATCAATCCCATTTGAACTGCTGCTAAAGGATTTTCCAAAGATTCGCGGTCAGTGTCATCTTTGTAACGATTCTTAGTAGCTGCCAACCATTCTTTTTCAGTTCCCCAATTGATGTCTTTTTCAGGATGCCAAATATCTTCTCGTCCCCCTGCAAAACCGAATGTTTTAAGTCCCATGGACTCATAGGCCATATTTCCCGCCAAAATGAATAAATCTGCCCAAGAAATCTTATTCCCGTAATTTTTCTTGATTGGCCACAACAACCTTTGTGCTTTATCCAAATTAACATTGTCAGGCCAGCTGTTTAATGGTGCAAATCGCTGGTTTCCGGTGTTACTTCCACCTCTTCCATCTGCAATTCTATAAGTCCCTGCAGCGTGCCAAGCCATACGAATCATTAATCCGCCATAGTGTCCCCAATCGGCAGGCCACCAATCTTGACTATCTGTCATCAGATTTTTTAAATCGTTTTTTACTGCTTCTAAATCAAGTTGTTTAAAAGCTTCTTTGTAGTCAAACTTTTCTCCAAATGGATTAGATTTGGTGTCGTGTTGATGCAAAATATCCAAGTTAAGTGCCTTTGGCCACCAGTCCATTACAGAATTACTTGATTTTGTGTTTGCTCCGTGCATTACTGGGCATTTTCCTGTACTCATTGCTTATAACTATTAAAGGTTAATTGATAAATTTTGACAGTCCCTCAAATTTAAAAAACATTGCGACAAATTCCATTGAAAAGCTGAAAAATCATTAACAAAAAAAGCCGTCTTAATTTCTCAAAACGGCTTTTTTTATTTGTTGTTTTTTAACTATGCTTCTCCCTTGGGTCCTCCAAAATTCATTGGAAATTGAGGTTGTTCAGCATGTTGAATAGGTCCAAATTGCGATTCAAATTTTGCCAAATTTTCTTGCAATGCTTTCACCAACCTTTTAGCATGTTGTGGAGTCATCATAACTCTCGACTTTACTTTTGCTTTAGGTAAGCCAGGCATTACTTTGATAAAATCAAAAACAAATTCAGAATTTGAATGACTGATAATGGCTAAGTTGGAATAAATACCTTCTGCAATCTCTTCACTCAACTCAATGTTCAGTTTTCCTTCTTCTTGTTCTTTTTTTGGTTTATTCTCGTCGCTCATAGTTCCTTAAATTTCTGATTCAATTTCTTCAGCAGAATACTCTTCCTCTTCTTTATTCTTAAGTTTTTCGTATTCAGCTTTAGAACCAACAATTATTTCGCTGTACTCTTTCAAACCTGTTCCTGCAGGAATTAAATGTCCTACAATTACGTTTTCTTTCAAGCCTTCCAAGGTATCTTGCTTGCCATTAACTGCTGCCTCATTCAATACTTTTGTAGTTTCTTGGAAGGAAGCTGCAGAAATAAAGCTATCTGTTTGTAACGAAGCTCTGGTAATTCCTTGTAAAATTGAATTAGAAGTAGAAGAAATAGCATCTCTAGATTCAACTAGTTTTTTATCTTGTCGTTTCAATTTAGAGTTTTCCTCTCTCAATCTTCTAGGAGTAATTATCTGACCTTGTTTCAATTCTTCTGATTCTCCTGCATCGATGACAATTTTCTTTCCGAAAATCCAATCATTTTCATCAGCAAAATCAGTTTTGTTAACGATTTGTTTTTCAAGAAAACGCGTATCACCTGGATCTTCAATAACAACCTTACGCATCATCTGTCTAACAATTACTTCAAAATGCTTGTCGTTAATTTTCACACCTTGCAAACGGTAAACCTCTTGTACTTCATTTACAATGTATTCTTGTACTTGAGTTGGTCCTTTAATTGCTAAAATATCAGCTGGAGTAATTGCTCCATCAGACAATGGCACACCTGCTCTAACAAAATCATTTTCTTGAACGAGGATGTGTTTCGATAAATTAATCAAGTATTTCTTAACCTCACCAGTTCTTGATTCAACAACAACCTCACGATTACCTCTTTTAATTTTTCCAAAAGAAACAATTCCATCGATTTCAGATACTACTGCAGGGTTAGAAGGATTTCTTGCTTCAAATAACTCAGTTACTCGAGGTAAACCACCGGTGATATCACCAGATTTCCCAGAAGTTCTAGGAATCTTAACAAGCGTTCTACCACTTACAATTTTCTCACCTTCTTTTACCACAATGTGAGCACCAACAGGTAAGTTGTAAGTTTTAACAACTTCTTTCTTAGTGTTGATTAATTTTATTTCAGGAATTAATTTCTTATCTCTAGACTCAGTGATAACAATCTCGGTAAAACCAGTTTGCTCATCAGATTCTTCTTTGTAAGTAACGCCATCAACTAAGTTTTCAAATTGAACGGTACCAGCTGTTTCTGCAATTATCAATGCGTTGTATGGATCCCATGAACAAATCAAGTCTCCTTTTTTAACTTTTGATCCATTTTCTTGAACTAAAACAGAACCGTAAGGAATAACATTAGTTGTCAATACAATTCCTGTTTTCTCATCAATGATTCTACCTTCAGCAGAACGACCAACAACAATGTTAATTTTGTTGCCATCTCTGTCTTCTCCTTCAACAGTTCTTAACTCATCGATTTCAAGAATACCATCGTATTTAGACTCAACTCTTGATTCATCGGCAATTTTAGAAGCCGTACCCCCAACGTGGAAAGTTCTTAATGTCAACTGTGTACCTGGCTCACCAATGGATTGTGCAGCAATAACTCCTACCGCCTCACCTTTTTGAGTCATTCTTCCTGTTGCCAAACTTCTTCCGTAACATTTAGCGCAAACTCCTCTTTTCAATTCACAAGAAAGTACAGATCTCATTTCCAATTCATCGATTGGAGACTCCTCAATAATTTTCGCAACCTCTTCAGTAACTTCTTCTCCTGACGCGATAATTAAATCACCAGTTTGTGGATGATAAACATCGTGAACTGTAGTTCTACCTAAAATACGATCGTATAATGATTCAACTTCTTCATCGTTTTTCATTAATGCTGCAATGGTAACACCTCTTAAGGTACCACAATCTTCAGCTGAAATAACAACATCTTGTGAAACGTCAACTAATCTTCTTGTTAAGTAACCCGCATCTGCAGTTTTCAAAGCCGTATCGGCTAAACCTTTACGAGCACCGTGAGTAGAAATAAAGTACTCAAGAATTGAAAGACCTTCTTTAAAGTTAGAAAGAATTGGGTTTTCAATAATTTCTTGTCCAGACGATCCAGATTTCTGTGGCTTAGCCATCAAACCTCTCATTCCTGAAAGCTGTCTAATTTGCTCTTTAGATCCACGTGCACCTGAATCGAACATCATGTAAACAGAGTTAAAACCTTGATTATCATTCTGTAAACGCGACATTACTGTATTAGTCAAACGGGTATTTGTGTGTGTCCAAATATCAATAATCTGGTTATAACGCTCATTATTAGTAATGAAACCCATGTTGTAGTTATCCCAAACTTCTTTTACTTGCTGAGCAGCTTTGTTCATCATTTCTTCCTTCACATCAGGAACAATAACATCCTGAAGATTAAATGATAATCCACCTTTGTAAGACATGTTATATCCCAATGTCTTAATTTCATCCATGAAGGCAGCCGTTTTTGCTGTACCGGCTTTTTTCAAGATGTCGCCAATAATATCTCTAAGAGATTTTTTAGTCAACAATTGGTTAATGTAAGGAACTTCTTCCGGCACCACTTCATTGAAAATAACACGACCACAAGTAGTTTCCATGATTTCAGATTTCCCTGCTCTAGTAATTCTTACTTTAATTCTAGCATGTAAATCTAGTCTTCCTTCGTTTCTTGCAATTACAACCTCTTCAGGAGAGTAAAATACTTTATCCTGACCTTTCATCACTCGAGAATCATCAGTAACTCTTTCCTTGGTTAAGTAATATAATCCAAGTACCATATCCTGAGAAGGAACCGCAATTGGCGAACCATTTGCAGGGTTTAAGATGTTGTGAGAAGCCAACATTAATAGTTGAGCCTCTAATATTGCAGCATTTCCTAAAGGTAAATGCACAGCCATCTGATCCCCATCAAAATCCGCGTTAAACGCAGTACAAGCTAGTGGATGTAAACGAATTGCTTTTCCTTCAATTAATTTTGGTTGGAAAGCCTGAATCCCAAGTCTGTGAAGTGTTGGAGCTCTGTTCAATAAAACAGGGTGTCCTTTCAATACATTTTCTAAAATATCCCAAACAACTGGCTCTTTCTTATCTACAATTTTCTTAGCAGATTTTACTGTTTTTACAATGCCTCTTTCGATTAACTTACGAATAATAAAAGGCTTGTAAAGCTCTGCAGCCATGTCTTTTGGTAAACCACATTCGTGTAATTTTAAATCTGGTCCAACAACAATTACAGAACGAGCAGAATAATCTACCCTTTTCCCTAAAAGGTTTTGACGGAAACGACCTGACTTTCCTTTCAAACTATCACTAAGTGATTTTAAAGCTCTGTTAGAATCAGTTTTAACAGCAGATGATTTTCTAGAGTTGTCGAACAAAGAATCAACTGCTTCTTGAAGCATTCTTTTTTCGTTTCTCAAAATTACCTCAGGAGCTTTAATTTCCATTAAACGCTTCAAACGATTGTTACGGATAATTACTCTTCTATAAAGGTCATTTAAGTCGGAAGTTGCAAATCTACCTCCATCTAATGGCACCAATGGTCTCAATTCCGGTGGAATAACTGGTACAACTTTCACAATCATCCATTCCGGACGATTTTCGATGTGTTCATTTGCTTGTCTAAATGCTTCCACAACTTGAAGTCTTTTCAAGGCTTCATTCTTTCTTTGTTGTGAAGTTTCAGTTCCCGCTTTGTGACGCAAATCATAAGAAAGTGCATCTAAATCTAAGCGTTTCAATAATTCAAATAAAGCATCAGCACCCATTTTGGCGATGAATTTATTCGGATCTGAATCGTCTAAATAAGCATTCTCTTTTGGAAGTGAATCCAATACATCTAGGTACTCTTCTTCTGTTAAAAAGTCGAGGTACTGCAATGGTTCTCCTTCAGCATTTTTAGCTTCTCCACCTTGAACAACCGCATAGCGCTCATAATAGATAATGGCGTCCAATTTTTTCGTTGGTAAGCCCAATAAGTAACCAATTTTATTTGGTAAAGACTTAAAGTACCAGATATGTGCAACTGGAACAACCAATGAAATGTGGCCCATTCGCTCTCTTCGAACTTTCTTCTCTGTAACTTCTACACCACATCTGTCGCAAACAATGCCCTTATATCTAATTCTTTTGTACTTACCACAGTGGCATTCGTAATCTTTTACAGGCCCGAAAATTCGCTCACAAAACAAACCATCTCTTTCTGGTTTATAAGTTCTGTAGTTAATTGTTTCAGGCTTTAATACTTCACCATGAGATTTTTCTAATATCAACTCAGGTGATGCGAGACTAATAGTAATTTTTGAAAATCTATCTGTCTCTTTGTTTTCTCTTCGAAAAGCCATAATTCTATTATTAAATTAATAATCTAAGTTCTTTGATCTAAACAATTACTTTGGGTTCATCCGACAAGGTGATGTTCAAGCATAAACCTCTCAATTCATGCAACAATACGTTGAATGATTCTGGAATTCCCGGAACTGGCATTGGTTCACCTTTTACGATGGCTTCATAAGCTTTCGCTCTACCATTTACGTCATCTGATTTAATTGTCAAGATTTCTTGCAATATGTTGGCAGCTCCAAATGCTTCCAATGCCCATACTTCCATCTCTCCAAAACGCTGTCCACCGAATTGAGCTTTACCACCCAAAGGTTGTTGTGTGATTAAAGAGTATGGTCCAATTGACCTTGCGTGCATTTTATCGTCAACCATGTGTCCAAGTTTCAACATATAAATCACCCCAACTGTTGCAGGTTGATCAAAGTATTCACCTGTACCACCATCTCTCAAGAAAGTTCTTCCTGAAATTGGTAAGTCTGCTTGTCTGGTATATTCATCAATCTGATCTAAGCTTGCTCCATCAAAAATTGGAGTCGCAAACTTTAAACCTAATTTTTGTCCTGCCCAACCAAGTACGGTCTCATAAATCTGTCCTAAGTTCATACGCGATGGTACACCTAGTGGATTTAATACGATGTCTACCGGAGTTCCATCTTCTAAGAATGGCATATCTTCAGGACGTACAATCTTAGCAACAATACCTTTGTTTCCGTGACGACCCGCCATTTTATCTCCAACTTTCAACTTTCTCTTTTTCGCTAAATAAACTTTAGCCAACTTCATGATTCCTGTTGGAAGCTCATCTCCTACTGTCAACGCATATTTCTTGCGCTTGTAGTTTCCTTGAACTTCAGTAGCTTTCATGTTATGGTTGTGCAACATGGTTTTAATCACTTGGTTCAACTCATCTGAAGTTGTCCAGTTTTTAAAGTCAATGAAAGCAAAGTCATCAATTCTCTGAAGAATTTTTTGAGTGAATTTCGTTCCTTTCGGAATAATCTCTTCACCATAGTAATTTGTAATCCCTTGTGCGGTTTTTCCGTTTACTACTGTATAAAGTTTCTCAACTAATCTTTCTTTAAGTTGAGCTAATTCTTTGCGTTCTTCCTCATCCAACTTAGCGATAATGTTCTTCTCATCAGCTCTAGACTTTCTGTCTTTTACTGCTCTTTCAAACAATTTCTTATCTACAACAACACCTTTAGTTGATGGTGGAACTTTTAATGAAGCGTCTTTTACATCTCCTGCTTTGTCTCCAAAAATTGCTCTAAGTAATTTTTCTTCAGGAGTTGGATCAGATTCTCCTTTTGGAGTAATTTTTCCAATTAAAATATCTCCTTCTTGAACTTTAGCACCAATTCGAATCAATCCATTTTCATCTAAGTTGGCTGTAGCTTCTTCACTAACATTTGGAATGTCCGCTGTCAATTCTTCAATACCACGCTTAGTGTCTCTTACTTCAAGTGAAAACTCATCAACGTGAACTGAAGTAAATAAATCTTCAGAAACAACTTTTTCAGAAATTACAATCGCATCCTCGAAGTTATACCCTTTCCACGGCATAAACGCTACCTTTAAGTTTCTTCCTAAAGCTAACTCACCATTTTCAGTCGCATAACCTTCACAAAGCACCTGACCTTTCAACACCTTCTCGCCTTTTAAAACAATTGGGTTAAGGTTAATGGTAGTTCCTTGGTTTGTTTTTTTGTATTTGATTAATTTATAAGTCTTAGTCGATTCGGTAAAAGAAACTAATTCTTCTTCCTCAGATCGATCATAAGTTACAATAATTTTAGTGGCATCAACATATTCAACAACACCATTTCCTTCGGCATTGATCAATACTCTTGAGTCAATAGCCACTTGTTTTTCAAGACCTGTTCCAACAATTGGAGAGTCAGGTTTCAAAAGTGGCACTGCTTGGCGCTGCATGTTAGATCCCATCAAAGCACGGTTAGCATCATCATGTTCCAAAAATGGAATTAACGACGCGGCAATCGAAGCAATTTGGTTAGGCGCAACATCCATCAAAGTTAATTGATCTGGCGAAGCCATTGGGAAATCACCTTCGTAACGTGCTTTAATCAATTCAGATTCAAACTTACCATCTTCAGCAACAATTGCATTCGCTTGAGCGATCGTTTGCTTGTCTTCTTCTTCAGCACTTAAGTAAATTACTTTATCATTTGTAAAACCTACTTGACCGTTTTCTACTTTACGGTAAGGAGTTTCGATGAATCCAAGTCTATTTACTTTTGCATAAACACAAAGCGAAGAAATCAAACCAATGTTTGGTCCCTCAGGTGTTTCAATCGGACAAAGTCTTCCGTAGTGAGTGTAGTGAACATCACGCACCTCAAAACCTGCTCTTTCTCTCGATAAACCACCTGGTCCTAGTGCTGAAAGTCTTCTCTTGTGAGTTACTTCTGATAAAGGATTCGTTTGATCCATGAATTGAGAAAGCTGATTCGTTCCAAAGAAGGAATTGATAACAGCTGAAAGCGTTTTAGCGTTAATTAAATCCGCAGGTGTAAACACCTCGTTATCTCTCACATTCATTCGTTCGCGAATTGTTCTAGCCATTCTAGCTAAACCAACACCAAACTGGTTGTACAATTGCTCTCCAACCGTTCTAACTCTTCTATTACTTAAGTGATCAATATCATCAACATCTGCTTTTGAGTTAATCAACTCAATAAGGTATTTGATAATTGAGATAATGTCTTCTCTTGTAAGAATCTTAGTATTATCGTCAATCGACAAGTTAAGTTTCTTATTGATTCTATACCTTCCTACTTCACCAAGGTCATACCTTGTTTCAGAGAAAAATAATTTATCGATTACACCTCTAGCAGTTTCTTCATCTGGTGGCTCAGAGTTTCTCAATTGACGGTAGATGTGCTCTACTGCTTCCTTCTCAGAGTTTGAAGGATCTTTTTGCAAGGTATTGTAAATAATTGCAAAGTCAGCTGAGTTTACATCTTCTTTATGAAGAATAATAGTTTTAGTACCTGAATCAAGAATTGGATCAAGATGCTCTTTTTCTAAAACAGTTTCACGGTCAATGACTACTTCATTTCTTTCAATAGAAACAACTTCACCAGTATCTTCATCCACAAAGTCTTCCACCCAAGTTCTCAAAACTCTAGCAGCTAACTTTCTTCCAAGCACTCTTTTTAATCCAGCTTTGCTAACTTTAACTTCATCAGCTAATTCGAAGATATCGAGAATGTCTTTATCGAACTCAAATCCGATTGCTCTAAGAAGTGTAGTTACGGGTAATTTCTTTTTACGATCGATGTAAGCATACATCACATTGTTAATGTCTGTCGCAAACTCAATCCATGATCCTTTAAATGGAATTACTCTTGCAGAGTAAAGTTTTGTACCATTTGCATGTCTTGACTGACCAAAGAATACTCCAGGAGAACGGTGTAATTGAGAAACAATTACACGCTCAGCTCCATTGATTAGGAAAGTTCCTTTAGGAGTCATGTAGGGAATAGTTCCCAAATAAACATCTTGAACGATGGTTTCAAAATCTTCGTGCTCAGGATCAGTACAGTATAACTTTAGTTTTGCTTTAAGAGGCACACTATAAGTTAATCCGCGATCAATGCACTCATCGATGCTGTATCGTGGAGGATCAACAAAGTAATCCAAGAATTCGAGTACAAATTGGTTTCTGGCATCCGTGATTGGAAAGTTTTCACTGAAAACACTGTATAACCCTTCAGTGTCACGAAATTCAGGAGAAGTATCTAACTGGAAAAAGTCTTTGAACGATTTAAGTTGAATATCGAGAAAATCAGGATAGTCCAGTTTATTTTTAATAGATGCAAAATTGATACGGTTTTGCTTTTTTGTTAACGTTACGTTAGCCATCTCAAGAAGTGATTAGTTAATACTCAGATATAAACAAGAAAGGGTTTAGACTTCATCTGCCTCTGGCAAATGAAATCTAAACCTAAAAATCAGTGATGCGAAAATTTACTTAACTTCAACTTCCGCTCCTGCCTCTACTAATTGTGTTTTTAGTGATTCAGCTTCCTCCTTAGATACACCTTCCTTTACAGGTTTTGGTGCACCGTCAACTAATTCTTTAGCTTCTTTCAAACCAAGACCAGTTAATTCTTTAACCAATTTAACTACAGCAAGTTTTGATCCACCTGCAGCTGTTAAAATTACATCAAATTCAGACTTTTCTTCAGCAGCAGCGTCTCCACTTCCACCTGCAGGACCTGCAACAGCAACAGCTGCAGCAGCTGGTTCAATACCATATTCGTCTTTAAGGATTCCTGCTAATTCGTTTACATCTTTCACTGTTAAGTTAACTAACTCTTCAGCAAGCGCTTTTAAATCCGCCATTTTGTTTTAATTTTTATTATTTAAATTTATATGAATTGAGAGTGCGTACATAATTTAGGCTTCCCTTTCGGAAAGTGTTTTTACCAAACCTGCAATAGTATTTTTACCTGATTGAAGGGCAGAAACAACATTTTTAGCTGGTGATTGAAGTATTGCAATAATATCTGCAATTAATTCTTCTTTAGATTTAAGTTCAGAAAGAGATTCTATTTTATCATCTCCGATATAAATCGCTTCTTCAATATAAGCTCCTTTTAAAATAGGTCTTTCACTTTTCTTTCTAAACTCCTTGATAAGTTTTGCAGGAGCATTTCCTACTTCAGCAAACATTATAGAGGTGTTGCCTTTTAATACTTCGTAAAGCTCATCATAACTGCCATTAGCAGCTTCTAAAGCTTTTCTTAGCAAAGTATTCTTCACCACATTTAAGGAGACTTCTCTTTTATGAGCCATTCTTCTTAAGTTGGTTGAACTTTCGGCATCAAGATTTGAAATATCAGCTAAATAAAAAATTGAGTTTTCATTTAACTTTGCTGACAAATCTTTTATAATTTCTTCTTTTTCTTTTCGTGTCATTTCCTTATTTCCAGAATGATGAATAATTAATCTTCAATAAATCTTTTGGTATCAACATGAATACCTGGAGACATTGTTCCCGATATACAGATACTCTTAATGTATATTCCTTTAGAAGCTGTTGGTTTTAACTTCACAATAGTTTGAATCATTTCACGAGCATTTTCAGAAATTTGCTGTGCTTCGAAAGAAGCTCTTCCAATAGAAGTGTGAATAATTCCGTATTTGTCAACTTTAAAGTCAATCTTACCAGCTTTAACTTCAGAAACAGCTTTAGCAACATCCATTGTTACTGTTCCTGATTTTGGATTTGGCATCAAACCTCTTGGTCCTAAAACACGACCTAAAGCTCCAACTTTACCCATTACACTTGGCATGGTAACAATGACATCGATATCAGTCCAACCATTTTTGATTTTCTCTACGTATTCGTCTAATCCAACGAAGTCAGCACCAGCTTCTTTAGCTTCTGCTTCTTTATCTGGAGTAACCAATGCCAAAACTCTTACTACTTTACCAATTCCATGTGGTAAGCTTACAGTTCCACGAACCATTTGATTCGCTTTTCTTGGATCAACTCCTAATCTAACGCTAATATCTACAGAGGAATCAAAATTAGTGGTAGCCACTTCTTTTACCAAATTTGCAGCTTCTTTTAAGCTGTAAAGGTGATCTTTTTCAATTTTGCCAAGTGCCTCTTTGCGTTTCTTTGTTAATGTTGCCATAATATCTCTTTTTTCAACCGTTAAAATGGTTTTTGCCCTTTTACATTTATTCCCATACTTCTTGCAGTTCCTGCAACCATGCTCATTGCTGATTCAACTTTGAAAGCATTTAAATCTTCCATTTTGTCTTCTGCAATTTCTTTCACCTGATCCCAAGTAACTGAAGCTACTTTTTTTCTATTTGGCTCAGCAGATCCAGACTTTAATTTCGCCTTTTCTAATAATTGAACCGCAGCAGGAGGAGTTTTAATTACAAAATCAAAAGATTTATCAGCGTAAACTGTAATAACCACCGGCAATACCTTTCCCGCTTTCTCTTGAGTTCTTCCATTAAACTGCTTGCAAAAGTCCATAATGTTGACTCCTTTCGCACCGAGTGCAGGACCAACTGGAGGTGATGGGTTTGCTGCTCCACCTTTAATTTGCAATTTAATTATACCGGTTACTTCTCTAGCCATTTCTCGTGTTAATTAATTATGATTCTTTTTCTACTTGTAAAAAACTTAATTCTAAAGGTTGCTTTCTTCCAAAAATCTTCACCATTACCTTTAATTTCTTCTTCTCTTCGTTTATCTCTTCTATCGTTCCATTGAAACCATTAAATGGTCCATCAATTACTTTAACAGACTCTCCAATAATGTATGGAATATTTAATTCCTCTTCTGTCTCAGCCAACTCATCGACTTTTCCTAAAATTCGATTCACTTCTGACTGTCTCAACGGTAGTGGATCTCCTCCCTTTTCTCCTCCTAAAAATCCAATTACATTGTTGGTGTTTTGAATTAAGTGAGGTATCTCTCCAGTTAAATTAGCTTCAATTAAGATGTAACCAGGAAAAAAACTTCTCTCCTTACTCATCTTCTTCCCATTTCTAATTTGGTAAATCTTCTCTGTAGGAATTAAGATTTGACTGACATAATCATTCAGCTTCAATCGGTTAATTTCATCCTCTAGATATAATTTTACCTTTTTCTCTTTCCCACTTATCGCGCGGACTACATACCATTTCTTATTATCGCTCATTCTAAATAGTCCCTATTCCTTAAAATATACTGTAAATAAACTCCATCAATCTGCTGAATGTTGAATCCATTAAAAAGATGATCAGAGAAATAATGATGGAAGCTATCATAACAACAATTCCACTACTTTGCAATTCATTCCACGATGGCCAACTCACTTTATTGAGCAACTCATCAGAAGACTCTTCAATGTATGTTCTTAGTTTCGACATAATTTCATCATTTATCTCTGCACGGGTGGAGAGACTCGAACTCCCAGCCAATGGTTTTGGAGACCACTACTCTACCAATTGAGCTACACCCGTAATTTATAAAGTCAAGAAAAGGTGTCACGAAAATTTCGCGACACCTTTCTAGACATAATTTATTTAATTATTCTAAAATCTCAGTTACCTGACCTGCTCCAACTGTTCTTCCACCTTCTCTAATCGCAAACTGCAATCCTTTGTTAAGGGCAATTTTGTTGATTAAGTGAACAGTAATTGTAACGTTATCTCCAGGCATTACCATTTCTCTACCTTCTTCTAAGAAGATTTCACCAGTAACATCTGTAGTTCTTACGTAGAACTGTGGACGGTATTTATTTTGAAATGGAGTGTGACGTCCACCTTCTTCTTTTTTCAAGATATAAACCTCAGCTTTGAATTTCGTGTGAGGAGTTATAGAACCTGATTTAGCGATTACCATTCCTCTAGAAATATCTTTCTTCTCAACACCTCTTAATAACAAACCAACGTTATCTCCAGCTTCACCTCTATCTAAGATTTTTCTGAACATCTCAACTCCTGTTACAGTAGTTTTCTTTCCTTCAGCACCCATACCGTTCAATTCAACTTCGTCTCCTGTGTTAATTACTCCGGTTTCGATTCTACCTGTAGCAACTGTACCACGACCTGTAATTGTAAACACGTCTTCAACTGGCATCAAGAATGGCTTATCGATATCACGTGGAGGAATTGGAATATATTCATCAACAGCATTCATTAATGCCATTACTGTTTCTTCCCATTTTTCTTCACCGTTCAATGCTCCTAAAGCTGAACCTGCGATTACTGGAGTGTTATCACCGTCAAAATCGTAGAAACTCAACAATTCTCTAATTTCCATTTCAACCAATTCCAACAACTCTTCATCGTCAACCATGTCAACTTTGTTCATGAAAACAACGATTGTAGGTACACCAACCTGACGAGCCAATAGAATGTGCTCTCTAGTTTGTGGCATTGGACCATCTGTTGCAGCAACTACTAAAATTGCTCCATCCATTTGGGCTGCTCCTGTAACCATGTTTTTAACGTAATCCGCGTGACCTGGACAGTCAACGTGCGCATAGTGTCTTTTTTCTGTAGAATATTCTACGTGTGAAGAATTAATGGTAATACCTCTTTCTTTTTCTTCAGGGGCATTATCAATACTATCAAATTCTTGTCTTTGAGAAAAACCTTTTTTCGCTAACACAGCAGTAATTGCTGCAGTTAATGTAGTTTTTCCGTGGTCAACGTGACCGATTGTACCAATATTTAAGTGTGGTTTGGATCGGTCGAAGGTTTCTTTAGCCATGACTTATTTACTTTAGTTTAGTTATTTATAATTAATTAATAGGTTAACACTTATCTATCTAGAGCCAATGATGGGAATTGAACCCATGACCTCTTCCTTACCAAGGAAACGCTC
>CAXBCF010000016.1:0-67671 GCA_963973975.1 uncultured Flavobacteriales bacterium | reverse complement strand
ATTGAATGCAACTATTATACTAGAAACATCGGAACATTAGCAATAATAAAAATCTATGTTTCTATGTGGTTTTAGTTTTAAATATTAGGAAAAGAGTGAAATAGCGAACTGAATAGTTACCTTATTTAAAAATGTATTTCTCTTTCTAGAGTTAAATTAACCTACAACTAACAGTTTCTTTTTATTATCATAATGCAATTTACCCTCTTTAGGGTATTGATTTGCCAGTATTTTAAAAGAACTTTTGCCCCCAATTTATAATTAGTCTAAATAAGAATAACATAATATACGCTCATGAAAAATAGCATCACTTTAGTAGCACTTATTTTTGCATTTTCCTTTGCAGCATTTTCTCAAAATGCAAGAATTGAAGGTCAAGTATTTCACAAAGACAGTAGCATTAGTTTACCAGGAGTCTCGGTTTATTTAGCTGGAACAACAAAAGGAACTTCTACCAATGCGAGTGGAAAGTTTATAATTTCGGATGTTGATCCGGGGAATTACTCCTTAGTAGTTTCTTTCATTGGCTACAAAACCATTAAGCGAAACATTTTCTTAGAGGATGGAGAAGTAAAAACAATTAATTTCAACTTAGTAGAATCAATTAATTCATTGCCTGAAGTTTCAGTAATGACCTATGGAACATCTGGATTGAAGAAAATTTCAGGCTCAGCACAATATTTATCGCCAAAAGAATTGGAGAAATTTACTTACACAGATGTGAACCGAGTGCTTAGAGCTGTTCCAGGTGTGAATATACAGGAGGAAGACGGTTTTGGTTTGCGTCCTAATATTGGGTTGAGAGGAACTGGAGTAGATCGAAGTTCTAAAATTACCATTATGGAAGATGGGGTTTTAATGGCTCCAGCACCTTATTCTGCGCCAGCAGCATATTATTTTCCAACCATTGGAAGAGCGCAAGGAGTTGAAGTTGTAAAAGGAAGTAGCCAAATTAAATACGGTCCTTACACAACAGGTGGCGCAATTAATATACTTTCTACACAAATCCCCGACGAGTTTTCAGGTAAATTGACACTTTTAGGTGGAAGCTTTGATGGACGAACTGTGCATGCAAATGTGGGTGATTCCTATAAAAACTTCGCATACATGGTGGAGACTTTTCAGCAAAGTTCTGAAGGATTTAAAAATCTTGATAATGGTGGAAACACTGGTTTCAATAAAGAAGATTATTTGGCAAAATTTAGGTTCAATACCAATGAAACTGCTAAAATCTATCAATCCATTACGTTTAAAATAGGGCAAGCAACAGAAAATTCTGACGATACCTATCTGGGCTTAACTGCTCAAGATTTTGAAAGCGATCCTTTTAGAAGGTATGCCGGCTCACAAGTGGATAACATGGCTACCCAACAGCAACAATATGCTATAACTCATGTTGCTAAATTTTCAAAGCGATTTCATATTTCTACAACTGCTTATCGAACAGAATTTAAAAGAAACTGGTACAAATTGGATCGTGTAAAAGACAGTACTGGAGAAAGACATTCCATTGCCAATTTATTGGATGATCCTACAGATGTGGACGATGCTTTTGATATAGTGAAAGGGCAGAGCAGTGTGAATGACGATGCCTTGGAAGTGAAAGCCAACAATAGAGAATATTACTCTCAAGGAGTGCAGTCAGTTTTGAGTTATGACTTCACTGAAAAAGAATTTACACACAACATTGATTTAGGAATTCGTTACCACATTGATGAAGCAGATCGTTTTCAATGGGTTGATAAATACGCAATGGACAATGGCATCATGCAACTAACTGATGCTGGAAGACCCGGAACTGAAAGCAATCGTATAGAAAGTGCAAAAGCTTTTTCTACCTATTTGCAGTATAAATTGAATTATAAAAAATGGACAGCCACTCCGGGAGTTCGGTATGAGAACATTTATCAAGACCGTTTAGATTATGGCAATAGCGATCCAGAAAGATTGGGAACTTCTTTGTCTGAGCGCGACAATACGGTTGAAGTTATTATTCCTGGTGTAAGTTTAGATTATGAGTTAACCCCTTATGTAAGCACTTTTGCAGGAGTTCACAAAGGCTTTTCTCCAGCAGGATCTCAAGAGGAAACCAATCCCGAAGAAAGTATCAACTATGAACTAGGTTCTAGGTTTGCTAAAGGGCCATTATCAGGTCAGGCAGTTTTATTTTTTAATGATTACTCCAATTTATTGGGAAGTGATTTAGCCGCTTCAGTTGGTGGTGGAACTGGAGAATTATTTAATGGAGGGGAAGCTCAAACCTATGGTGCTGAACTGCAATTTACCTATGATTTATTGTACAAAAGAGAAAAAAGTAAGTTTTCATTGCCTTTGACTGTATCTTATACTTATACCAATGCAGAATTTCAAAACGACTTCGACAGTAATTTCGAAGCTTGGGGAACTGTAGCTGTAGGCGATGAATTACCTTACTTGGCTAACAATCAATTGACTTTTATTTTGAGTTTAGAGCATGCCAAATTCAGCATCAACTTTAATGGAAGGTACATGGATAAAATGCGTACCATGCCGGGACAAGGAGACATTCCTACCAATGAAGCCACCGACGATTATTTTGTACTTGACTTAAGTGCAAGCTACCTGCTTCAACGAAACACGACCTTGTTTGCAAGTGTTACCAACATCAATGATGAAGTTTACATGGTAGCGAGAAGACCAGCTGGTTTAAGACCCGGAATGCCAAGAGCACTTAATTTGGGAATTAAAGCGCGATTTTAAGATTTTGTTTGTTGTTTGTTTGCTTTTACAAGGGCTCGTAATTAATTACGAGCCTTTGTTGTTTTAGGTATTATGCAATTTCGTGGGATTAATATTAAGTTAGATTGTCTATTTTTGAATAGATTAGAAAGTTATAAATAGAAATATTGATAAAAAGTAGCCTTAGAACTTTAACTATGTGGAGAGGAATATTTCAAAAATCAAAATCAAATTTTCCATCCAAAAACGAAATCAATCCGAGCGCTGTACTGAGTTTAATCGAAATATCATCTGCGTACCATTCTGAAAACACTTAGCCGATTAAAAATCAAAAATTAATTTCTAATACAATTTCGCTGCAATCAAATCAATAAACTCTTTTCGAGTAGAATTCTTTTTAAAAGCACCGGTGAAAGAAGAAGTGGTTGTTACAGAGTTTTGTTTTTGGATTCCACGCATTTGCATGCACAAGTGCTTTGCTTCAATTACTACAGCCACTCCAACAGGGTTTAATGTTTCTTGAATACAATTTTTAATTTGGTCGGTGAGGCGTTCTTGAACCTGAAGTCTGCGAGAAAAAACATCCACCACACGAGGGATTTTACTTAGGCCAACAATCCAACCATTTGGAATGTAAGCAATGTGTGCTTTTCCAAAAAATGGTAACATGTGGTGCTCGCACAAAGAATAAAGTTCAATGTCTTTCACAATCACCATTTGACTGTGATCTTCCTTAAACATGGCGCTTTTTAAAATGGCAGCTGCGTCTAAATCATAGCCATGAGTCAGGTATTGCATCGCCTTAGCAACACGCTCGGGAGTTTTTAATAAACCTTCTCGGTCAACGTTTTCTCCTAGTTCAGAAATGATGCTGCTGTAATGTGACGATAGAGAATCAATTTTCTCGTTGTTGTACTGATCTATTCTTTCGTAACCTTCTTGATTGTCTTTTTCAGGCTTAATACTAAATTCATTCTCCAAAATATTCGACATAATTATTCTCTGTTTCTTGTAGCTTCACGCTATGCAATTCTGCTCCGAGTTCAGCCACTGGTTTAACTAATTGATTCCAAATAGCTATGGCGATGTTTTCGGTAGAAGTCATGGTATCTTTCAAGAAGTCCACGTCGATGTTTAAATTCTTGTGGTCTACAAATTGAATCACATACTGCTTTATTATATCGCCTAAAGCCGACAAATCAACAACGAACCCGGTAGAAGGTTCGGGGCTGCCTTTAACAGTTACGTGTAAAACATAATTGTGACCGTGCCAGTTCGGGTTAGAGCATTTTCCGAATACTTCATAGTTTTTTTCTTCGCTCCAATCTTTTCTGGCTAATTTGTGAGCAGCGCTAAATCGCTCTCTTCTTGTTATGTATACCATTAGGGAATTTTTTTGCAAATATACGTTGGCGCTTTTTAAATGCAGTGTTTTGTATTTCATATTTTATTGTCCCAATTTCATAATGTCTTTCTTTTCTTTTCTTTTCTTAATTCTTAATTTCTTTCTCTTTCATTCGTAATTCGTAATTTCCAAATTCGTAATTCATTTTCTTAATTGATCATTGTCAATTGTCCATTGGGAACACTTAATTCTTAATTTCTTTTTCCTTCATTCGTAATTCTTAATTTCCAAATTCTTAATTTGTTTCTCCTTCATTCGTAATTCTTAATTTCCAAATTCTTTCCTTCATCCTTTATCTTTAGTCCTTTGTCCCAACTTTATTTAATTCTTTCATCTCTTCGCTTAATTCTTAATTTCCCTTTTAGTAAGCTACCTTCTTGCTTAGTTTTGCTAAAAAAAAACAGGTATGAATCTCAAATTAATCACGCTTATCTCTTGCTTTCTATTTCTCACTGCTTGTGAAAAGCAGCCGAAAGCTCAAAAGATTATCGATAAATCCATCGAAGTTTCGGGTGCTTCAGTTTATGAAAATTCATTGATTCAATTTGATTTTAGAGATCATCACTACCTGGTTGAGAGAGATAAAGAGAAGTTTAAAATGATGCGTGTTTTAAAGACCGATACTTCAGAAATTAAAGATGTCTTAGACAATACATCCTTTTCGCGTTTTATTAACGAAGAAGTAGTAGTTGTTCACGATACCATGGCTTTTAAGTACAAGGAATCAATTAATTCAGTTACTTATTTTGCTCTCTTGCCTTATCGTTTAAACGATGCTGCGGTACAAAAGAAATTTTTAGAAGAAAAGCTGATCAATGAAAGAAAATACTATAAAATTCAAGTCACTTTTCAGGAAGAGGGTGGAGGAGCCGATTTTGAAGATGTTTATGTTTATTGGATCAATGCAGCAAGCTATAAAATTGATTTTTTAGCGTATTCATTCAATGTGAATGGTGGAGGCTTTAGATTCAGAGAAGCCTACAATGAACGCTATGTTGGAGGCATTCGATTTGTAGATTACATCAACTATAAACCTTCGGTGAAAGTGGAGTCTGTAGCTGAATTAGACAAGCTTTTCATTAACAAGCAATTGGAAGAACTGTCGAAAATTGAATTGAAAAATATTTCCGTTAGTTCAGCAGCTTTTTAAAATCGCTTCCAGAAGGATTTTGAAAAATCTCTAAATCAAATTGGTGGATGACTGCTAAAATATGGTCAAAAATATCTGATTGAATGGCTTCGTATTTTGCCCACTCAATATCGGAGCTAAAGGCATAAACTTGAATGGGAATTCCATTTTCATTCGGCTCAAGTTGTCTAACTAAAATGGTTAAGTCTTGCGTTATTTTCGGATGATTCTTTAAATAGTTCAATAAATATGCCCTGAAACAACCCAAATTGGTCATTCTTCTACCATTCGAAACTTGATTGGTATCAATTTTTCGAGATTCATTGTATTCTTTAATTTCCAACTCTTTTTCTTCGATGTAGCTTTTTAAAATGTGAATATTTTTAAAGCGATTAATCATCTCACTGTCTGCAAATCTCACAGTGTGTTGGTTGATGAAAACGGATCTAGCAATTCTTCTAGAACCAGTTTCTTGCATTCCTCTCCAATTTTTGAAGGAATCAGAAATAAACGAATAGGTGGGAACCGTGCTAACTGTTTTATCCCAGTTTTTAACTTTTACGGTGGTTAAGTTTATTTCAGTTACATCTCCATCAGCTCCATATTTGGGCATTTGTACCCAATCACCAATTCGAATCATATCGTTTGCTGCCAATTGAATACTTGCGATAAACCCGAGAATAGTATCCTTAAAAACCAAGAGCAAAACAGCCGTCATGGCTCCAAATGCGCCAAAAAAGTAAACGATGGACTTATTGGCTAAAATGGAAAGAATCAAGATGCCGATAATGATTCCAATTACAATTTTGATTAACTGAAAATAGCTATCAATGGGTTTATCTTTAAAAAGCTCAACTCTGGAAACTATTGTTCTTAAGACATTTAGTAAACGAAAAAGTAATTGGAGACTTAATAAAATCACCAAAATATTTCCAACTTTCTCAATTAATATAAGAGCAGATTCATGATGGTCGAAAATGGATGGTAGAAAATTGAAAATAACTAGAATTGGTGCTAAATGAGAAATGGTATTGAAGACCTTATGATCAATCAATAAGTCATCCCAATCTGTTTTACTTTTTCGAATAATACGTTCAAAACCAATTAATAAAACTTTTCTTATTATTCGATCTACAATATATCCAATAATAATAACTACAATTAATAATAAAACAATTACCAATGCTTCGCTTATAGTAGCGTGTAGCCCATTATTATTTAAGTAATCGATAAGCTGTTCCCTAATTTTTTTCATTTCTATCTTCTTCGCCTTCTTTCAGGTGGTTCATTAAAAAAATACCGCAGGTCAAAGGTCAGGTAATTTCCGGCAACATCAAAAAAGGTTCGCTCTTGTTCTAATTGGTCAATTTTAAAGAGAACACCTGCCGTTGTGATATTTGTAAATGGTTGTTGCAATGAAAAGCCCGCATAATAATACCCTTTATCTTGAGTTCTGTATTCAAAACCAAGATTTGTGAGTAATGCAGGTACAATCCAAGATCGTTTTACAGAAAAATGCTCGAAATAAGTATCGAAAGTACTCCAGTTGCTTGGCAAAAAGTTGAGCGTGATCCCAAACGCCGCATTTAGATAGGTTTGCTGTCCCATCTGCACATACACCATGCCTTTTATTGGAATTTCATAAATCACATAACGAAAATTTGAGACACCATTAAAGTTAGTAGAATCCTCGAAAATACTCAGTTGATAATTTCTTTGTGTAAAATTTATACCAGTTTCTAAAGATAGTTGTTTTGTTAATCCTTTTCGAATAACCATTCCGAAACTATAGCCAAATTGCTGTTCTAAAGTAAAAGAGATGTCACCTTCCACATTGGTTTGTGGCCCTGTATTTACTAATTCAGAACTGAAAATTGGTTTAAATTGAATTCCAAAAGTTGTGACGTTTTGCTGTGAATTTACCGTAACGGATACGACAAGTAAAAGTAGAAGTAGAATGAAAGAATTACTTTTCTGAACCATTTTTAGATGCTACTCGATAGATTGAATGGTTTACAAAATTACCATTTCTATAACAGATAAAACTAACTTAGAATTGCTCCTAAAATTGCTAATCCTACAATAAAAATGGAGAGTGCTATTAAAAAGAAACGAAAGTACTTATCTGCAATAAAGGGCTTTCTAAAATGTCCGATTGTCAAGTAATTGAGTCGTTGAGCAGCTTTAAAATCTGTTTTTTTTACCCCAAAATAGATTGTTTGATCACCTTCTACATCAATTTGTTTCTCGTACACAATTTTGCTTTCTACCAACATTACTTCAAAGTAATTGGCATGTGTAACTTGTTTAAAAAAGAAAACTTTTTTGTTGAAGTTTGTTGGATGATCTTGAAAATTAACTAGTTTCAGCATTTAACTACCAATTCTAAGTTTTTGCCCTATTCTTAATATATTGTTTCTTCGAATTCCGTTAAGTTGACAAAGCTGTTCGATACTCATGCCATAATAAGAAGCAATTTTTTGTAAATACTCTCCTTTTTTAACAGTATGGTATTCTATTCCAAGTGGGATTGGGGTGTAAGACCATTTTGTCTTCTTCAATAGCAAGGAGTCGCTGACCAAACAGTTATTATTAAAATCGACAATGCTTCTAGGGTTTATTGGCTTGCCTTTAAAACGCAATTCAAAATGTAAGTGACTTCCTGTTGATCTTCCGCTGCTGCCACCAAGTCCTATTAATTGGCCAGCTTGAACTATGTCGCCGGGCTTAACTTTAAGACGATGAAAATGAGCATACAAAGTCTCTAAACCGTTGTAATGTCTAATAATAACAACTCTCCCATATCCCGGGTGAAAACGGGCAATGCGAACCATTCCATCAAATGCAGCAACTACTGTATCCCAAACGTGTAAGTCAATGTCAATTCCATTGTGATTTTTTCCATCTCTCCAACCGAAATTAGAGGTAATTAGACCTTTGACAGGAGGAACAAAATGACAAAAATTTGGATCATCTTTTAAAACCAATTTTACTGCATCATCGTCTTTCCTCAATTTTTCAGTGTAAGGATAAAGGTTGTAGGTATCCCAACTGTTGTACATGGATTGTGATGGATACATTGAATGATCGTAAAAACCTGTTAATGAAATATAGTAATCGTGTTTCAAGTATTTACTCGCTGCATACTTATTGATTTCTTTAATCATATCAACTGGCACTTCATCTAAATCTAATAACGAATCAATTATTTGGATGATCTCATTTCCACTTAATTGATTAATGTTGAAATGTTGAGTAGTTGTTTTAATAGATGAAACTACAAGTGCCTGAACGGTGTCTTTTCTGTCTCCACCGCCTGCAAAGACAAGACTGCTAAAGAATATGAATGTAAGTAATAAATTGACTTTACGAATCATGTTTGCAAAAATAAGGCTTAATAGCGGTCACCTCCAAGTAAATCTCCTATACCTCCCAAAACACTTCCTTCACCCTTTCTTTTGCCGCCTGACTTTGGAGCATATTTAACAATTCGATCGGCCAATCTACTTAGCGGCATGGATTGAATCCAAACATCTCCCGGACCTTTCAGCTTCACTAAAAATAAACCTTCACCACCAAACAACGAATTCTTGATTCCTTTTTGCAATTCAACATTGTAGTCTACCGTTTGAGAAATAGCAACCAGACAACCAGTGTCTACTGTTAAAACCTCTCCTGCAATAAGTGTTTTTTTGACAATATTTCCTCCTGCATGCACAAATGCCATTCCGTCGCCTTCCAATTTTTGCATGATAAATCCTTCCCCACCAAAAAATCCAACGCCTAATCTCTTTTGGAAAGCTATACCCACCGAAACCCCTTTTGCAGCACATAAAAATGCATCTTTTTGACAAATTAATTTCCCGCCTAATTTACTTAGATTCATAGGTATGATTTTACCAGGATAAGGAGCTGCAAACGTCACTTTAGCTTTGTTCATTCCTGTTTGTGTAAAGGCTGTCATAAATAAATTTTCACCTGTTAAAACTCTTTTACCAGCTGAAAAAAGTTTGTTCATTAAACCGGATTCATTTTTAGAGCCATCACCAAAAATGGTGTTCATCACTATTCCTGTTTCCATTAGCATCATTGCTCCAGGCTCTGCAATTACTGTTTCATTTGGGTCCAGTTCAATTTCAACACATTGAATGTCGTCACCAATTATTTCATAGTCGATTTCGTGCGCTTCCATTTTTTTTATTAATTATTAAACAGTGTAAAAAAACGAATAATAATTAGAATTTCTCTCCATTTTTTTAATCAATAGGCTTCCATTTGCTTTTAATACTTTTGAACGGTAATTCCCATACTATGTTTTAAGTCAATTATGAAAAAAAGTAGCCCATTCTTTCTTGCATTAAGTACCCTCTTGATTTTTAATGCTTGCAATCAAGTTGAAAAAAAATCTGAAAACAATCAAGAACTCGATACTAATTTATTTAAAAATCAATCGAATGAGACTTTTGATGATTATTGGTATTCAGGAAATGCTGAAATTACAAGTTACGAACTTCAGCAAGCTCGGTATGGGGAAATTCGGAAAGGGGAAGCGGTTCTTATTTTCGTTACTGAAGATTTTTTGGTGAATAGTCAAGTAAAAAAGGAAAGCGAAACCAATGAAGCCGCAACTTCTGTATTAAAGTTAAATTTTTTGAGAAAGTTTCCTACTGGAATTTATGACTATTCCATGATGACTTCAACTTTCAATCCAATCAACCAAGAAAAATATACTTCACCAATCAAAAGCACAACTTCATCTCAAGAGTGGTGTGGACATTCATGGATGCAACTGAATCAAAATAACAAGGGATTCGACATTACTTCCTTTTCCTACTTTCAGGCTGAAGGTGACAAGCAATTTGAATTAGCAAATGAAGCAATTATTGAAGATGCTTTGTGGACACAAATTCGGATCAATCCTGACTTAATTCCTCGTGGAGAACGCATGATTTTTCCATCGGCTCATTTTTTAAGGTTTTCGCATAACGAATTAAAGGCTTATAAAGCTGTGATAACTTTTGATCGAAATCCTGATAAAAAATACAGAAATTTAATGGTGAATTATCCTGAGCTCAAACGTTTTTTGAAAATTACCTTTCAAAAAGAGTTTCCTCATGAGATTATTTCTTGGGAAGAATCTCATAAAAGTGGATTTGGAACTAATGCAAAGACCATGAAAACAACTGCCTTTAAAAAAGGTCAACAGATAGGACCTTATTGGGAACAAAATAGCATAGAAGATAGTCATTTAAGAGACTCCTTGAAATTGAAATAAAGGGTAAGTATTACTTATTTACTTTAATCCCAATCATTTTCAATGATTTAATAATCAATCGATTCATATCCTCAGAAGTTTTTAAAGCATAATTTGCAGCGATTGAAAAAACACAGACAAATAGTCCTTTGTAAATAATCGTTAAAAGCGCAAATGAAGATAAAGGAATAGCATCTACAATAAAATATGTTAGGATACCTATCACAAGAATTAGTAGTGTTTTAAATGAAAAGGGCTGCATTTTCAACATGTAGTATACCAATCCAAATTTAATAATGTTATAGATAAAAATTGAAATAGCTGTTGCTAGAGCTGCACCTGTTATGCCGTAAATGGGAATCAACCACAAATTACTAAGTATAGTTAATACGATAAGTGGAATAATAATTAGTAGGTTGTATTTGTAGAAATTGGATAACAAAATAATTTCATTATTAACACCAGTTCCCATATCAAAAACAACAGCTAAACCAATAAATAGCACAACGTATTTTCCTTGAACATATGTTTCAGAATTTGGAATCAATGAAAATATCGAATCGATGTTAATCCAAACACAAGTTAGTAAGAGCATACCTGCGATTAATTGTATACTTGAAGACTTTTTATAAATATCATTCACTTGATCCATGCGATTATTCTTAAGTGCATCTCCAATTACCGGCATTGAAATTAAATTGAGGGAGCGTTTGGGCATTTCAATCGCCAAACCAATATACACTGCTATGGCATATATTCCTGTTTGTGATAAATTGATGTATTTTGCAATCATCCAAGAATCAATTTTTGTAACAATTAAGCCTGAAAATCCTTGGAGAATAATAAAAATACCATATGTTAGACCTTCTTTAACTAATTGAGGAGGTAGGTCTTTAAGCTTAAATGAAATTTTTAAAGGGTTTAGACGTCTCAGATAAATGAGGGTTTGAGTAAATGAAATTCCAAATCCGAGGATAATGCCGTACACTAAAAAATCTAACGAAAAACCAAAGTAATAGTAGGAGAGAATTAAAGCAATTGTAATAATTTTTAGATTTATTTCTTTGTAGAATTTCGGCATCACAATGCGGTACTGCACTCTAGCAAGTGCATCGACAATATTATTTCCCACAAGAAAAAATGAAAAGGGAACCAACGCAAATAGGTAATCTATAATTAAGGGAGAATTTTCCGAAAATTGATCAACAAAAACAGATCTTGCTAGAAATAAAACTAGCATTGCCACTATAAAACCAACTATCGGAATTAAAACAATAAATGAAAGAAAAGCACTTAATTGCTTTGCATCATTTTTTACGTATGGATAGTATTTTAAAATAATATTTGGTACTCCCAATTGAGCTATAGGTGCGATCATCAATGAGATACTCGTTAATATAGTAATTAGCCCAATCTCATCAGTCTGCAAGAATTTGGGGTAGATATATAATATATTGACGGCACTTAGTGCTACGCCTAAATAAGCAACGATTGAAGACTTAATTCCTTGCCTTATAATAACCCCCATTGATTCTCTTTTCTGTATTCTAAAATGAACGCTGCAAACTTATTGTAATTGTTTATTTAAATAAGTTTCTGTTTGAAAATAAAAAAAGAAACCCACTGCTGTTAAAAAACGAGCAATGGGTTTCAACCAAACCAAACCAAAAAAACTTTTAGTTATACATTAAACCAAAAGGTAGAAAAAAAGTTTAACGAAAGTTTAATTGGTGTACTTACTAAATTAATTTTCTTCTTCAATTAACCATAGGGCTTCTTCTAGCTCACCTTTGGTTTTATTGTCATTTTTTTCTGATGCTAAGCCAATGCCTTTGGTATAAATTGCAATAGCTTTTTCCGGTTTGTTATTGATTTCGAAAAGTTGCCCCAATTTATAATATGCTCCAAGGTATTCTGGATCAGAGATAATAAGTTGCTCAATTATTTTTATGGCAGTTTTTATATCTCCGTCTTTTTCGTGCTCCAATGCCAATGCATACGACAAAAAACTGTCGGATGGGTCTGATTTTAGCATCTTTTTTATCTCTTCAACTCTGCTCATTTTGTTTAAATTCTCTTGCGAAGATACTCAATGATTTGGATTTTATCACTTGGATGGAACCATTCAATTTCAGGATCTTTTTTAAACCACGTTAGTTGACGTTTAGCATAGCGCCTGCTATTAATTTTTATTTTTTCAATAGCAAAATCCAGGTCCCATTCACCTTCCAAATAGTTAAAAAGTTCTTGATAGCCTACTGTCTTTAACGCGTTTTTGTCTTTAAACTTAGTTAATGCTTTCACTTCTTCCAAGAGTCCGTCTTTTATCATCTGATCCACTCGAATGTTAATCCTTTCATACAATTGCTCTCTTTCCAACTCTAAGCCAATCTTGATTATTTCAAACGGACGAGTTTTTTTAAGTCCTTTTCGGAAATGAGAATATGGTTTTTTTGTTATTAAACAAACCTCAATGGCTCTTAGCAAACGTTTACTGTTTTGAAGGTCTACTTTTTGATAGAATTCAGGATCGAGTGCTTTTAATTGCTCTTGTAAAACAGTAATTCCATGTTCTTCCAATTGATAATTCAATTCAGCTCTAATGTTTTCATCAGCAGATGGCAATTGCTCATCAAAACCCGAAGTAATAGCATCAATGTACATGCCTGAACCTCCGCAAAAAACTACCTGATCTTTCCCCTTAAAAAATTGCTCTAAAAATTGCAATGCCTCTTTTTCAAACTTACTGGCATTGTATTCTTCTGAAATACTGAGATGGTCGATAAAGTGATGCTTGACTTCATTTAATTCATTGGCTGAAGGTTTGGCAGTTCCAATGTTCAATTCCTTGAAAAATTGCCTAGAATCAAATGAAACGATTTCTGTTTCAAGCGCTTTAGCGATTTCTATGGCCATGCTTGTTTTCCCAACTGCAGTTGCACCCAATATAGCAATTAATGTTTTTTTTTCAGCCACCGGAATTATTGATACTCTTCGTAATCGTCCAAACTATCGTAGTCTCCAGAATTAAAAGGATCATCCTCGTCTTCATCCTCATCGAAGAAATTTTCATCACCTAGTAATTCATTCATTAAAATCTTTGTGGCATCATCGCCGCTTAAGTTTCTTTCATCTTCTTTTGGAGCATTTCCAAATGACTTAATAAGTTTCGGAGTTTTTTCAGTTTCCATTTTTTCTATGATATCAACAACTTCAACAAAAAATCGCCACTCATTCAAGTAATCATAAATATATGTCAGCTGATCATCAACATTACTCAAAACTGATTGCAGTTGAATTTTTTCCATTGGAGTTTTTCCTGGTTCACCCAAATCCTCCAGAGGATATTCCGCCTCAGCTTGCCAATCTCCTTGTTCTTTTAGAAATGAAGCAAGTTGATTTCCTTCAAAGCCAAAGCCAGCTAAAATTGCCGCATGTAATTCTTTCAGCGTATTTTCAGGATGAACCAAAAAATCACGGTAAATGACCTTGTTCGATTTTAAAAGTACTTTAACAACTTGGTATTTCATTTTTCTGCCATTTTTATGGAAAGCCCTAATTCTTTCCCGAGTTTGATCATCAATTCCATTGCTTCATCGGGGTTGTTTTGAATTTCACCATCAAGAATTGCTTCTTTAATGCTGTTTTTGATCATGCCCACTTCTTTAGATGGTTTTATACCAAATACTTTCATAATGGTTTCGCCAGAAACCGGTGGTTGCCAATTTCTTAAATGATCTTTTGCTTCAACTTCTTTTATTTTCTTCTCAACCTCTTTAAAATTTTTCAAATAACGTTTCAAGCGTTTTTCGTTCTTGGTGGTAATGTCCGCTGAACAAAGTAACATCAAATCATCAATGTCGTCACCAGCCTCAAATAGCAAGCGCCTTACAGCCGAGTCGGTTACTGTTTCTTTTACTAATGCAATCGGTCTTAAATGAAGTTTTACAAGCTTTTGCACGTACTTCATTTTAGCATCAAGAGGCAATTTCAATCGCTTAAAAATTCCAGGAACCATTCGCGCACCTTTATCTTCATGCCCGTGAAAAGTCCAGCCTTGAAGTTGATCAAACCGCTTTGTGTCGGGTTTTGCAATGTCGTGTAAAATTGCTGCCCATCGCAACCACAAATTGTCACTCGTTGTAGCCAAATTATCTAGCACTTGAAGTGTATGGTAAAAGTTATCTTTATGTCCTTTTCCATCTCTAAACTCTACTCCGTGAAGCGCTATCATTTCAGGGAAAAAGTAATGCAATAAACCGCTATCAAAAAGAAGGTTAAAGCCAACAGAAGGAACTGGTGAACTAATAATCTTATTTAATTCTTCCGAAATCCGCTCTTGAGAAATAATTTTTATTCTTTCTTTTTCCTTACTGATTGCTTCAAAGGAATTTGCCTCAATGGTAAAATTCAATTGACTTGAAAAACGGATGGCACGCATCATTCTTAAAGGATCATCTGAATATGTTTGAGCAGGAGAAAGTGGCGTTCGAATGATTTTATTTTTTAAATCTTCTTGCCCATTAAATGGATCAATTAAATCACCAAAAGTTGCTTCATTCAGTGAAATTGCCATTGCATTAATGGTGAAATCTCTGCGATTCTGATCATCTTCTAAACTTCCTTCCTCAACAATTGGTTTTCGAGAGTTCGAACGATAGGATTCCTTTCTAGCCCCTACAAACTCAACTTCCCAATCTTGGTATTGAAGCATGGCTGTTCCAAAGTTTTTATAGACCGTTACTTTACAGTTACCAATACTTTTTGAGATATTTTTAGCCAATTCAATTCCACTGCCAACACAAACAATATCAATGTCTTTAGACGGTCTGTTTAGCAACAAGTCTCTTACAAATCCACCAACCACATAGGTTTCTATGTTGAGTTCTTTAGCACTTGATGAGATGATTGTAAAAATGGGGTGTTGTAAGTATTGACGCAAGGAAAAAATTTTAGACAAAAGTACAAAATCCACCTATTTTCGAAGAATGCTGATTTCTCCCTTTCGGTTAATTTTTATTATTTTAGATGGTTTCCCAAGGTTTTGTTTCACTAGTTCAACAGGAAAGATTGAATCAACTTTCGATTTAATATCCGAATCAATAGCCTCAAAAGTCAATGGTGTTGTTTGTCCTGAGAAGTTTGCAGAGGTAGAAACCATCGGCCTATTTAATGTATTTAGTATATCAAAGCAACTACCTGATTTTATCATTCTAATGCCCAAACTACCATCTTGATTTAAAACATTTGGGGCAACAAAACTGGCATCGTCTAATACTAATGTGAGTGGGTCTTCTGTCAAATCAATCAAGTCCCAAGCAACATCTGGAATTTCTTTAAAAATTTGATTGATCATTCGATAAGAATTGACCAAAACAATGAAGCTTTTAGTTTGGTCTCTGCCTTTTAGATCGATGATTTTATTGACGGCATCCACGTTAGTAGCATCGCAACTTAAGCCCCAAATGGTATCTGTAGGACATAAAATAACTTCACCAGATTTTAATGAATTTGATATGGTTTTCAATGCTTCTTTCAATTCCATGGCGGCAAAATTAACCAGATATAAATTAGGCATGGTTTTCGTTAATTTTAATTTTTGAATTTTAATCAATAGTAAATTTTGCTTTTAAAGAAAATCTTTCTCTTTTTCTTTAGTTTCTTATTTTATTTCAGTAGCATAGCTCAGAATGAAGCATCGAAAGATTCTTCCTATCAAGTAATGGAGTCTGTTATCGTAGAAGGCGACACCCTTGCAATTTATCGTTTAAATACCATTCAAGTCTATTCTCCAAGGACATTTAAAAACAAAAGGGAAGAACGGAAATACGATAAACTGCAGGCTTATGTCGTGAAAGTTTATCCCTATGCAAAAGTGGCAGGAGAAATGCTTCGCGATTTTGAAGATACTTTAAACGGCATCCAATCTGAAAAAAAGAAAAAAGCATACATCAAAACAGTTGAAAGACAATTGATGGCTGAATTTGAAGGGGAATTAAAAAAGTTAACCATCAAGCAGGGCATTATTTTAATCAAGTTGATTGACCGGGAAACAGGAACTACTTCTTACGATTTAGTGAAGGACTTGAGAGGTTCTTTCACCGCATTTTTTTGGCAGTCTTTAGCGCGTTTGTTTGGCTCTAACTTAAAATTGGAGTACGATGCAGTAGGAGAAGACGAAATGATTGAAGAAATTGTTACCAAAATTGAGCAAGGCCAAATACCCTATAAAAAAAGGGAAAGGAAGAATAAGTAGGAATCTATTGCTACCACTTTTTTAGCATGGACTGCAAGTCCATGCTAATTCTAAGAAAGATGAAATCGTAACAGACAGATATGCCTGTCTATGTATAGCTCTCATTAGGAATAGCCGAGGAAATGAAATTTAATTTCAAAGAAAAAGTGCAGTTCTAAATTTTCTTTGTTCTTTTGGCATAAATATTGAAAAGCCACAAACCATCTTAAAAACTTAATAAAATGAAACTAAAAACAACAATAGCAACAGGATTAATAGCAGTAACTCTCTTTGTAGTCGAAGGATGTAAGGGAACAAAACAAGTTACTCGAGTTCAAGAAGACGCAGTAATTGATTTAAGCGGAAGGTGGAACGATACCGACTCTAGATTAGTTGCTGAAGAAATGGTAAGCGATATGCTACTTCGACCTTGGTTAGAGGAATTTGAAAAAGGAAAAGGGGAAAGACCAAAAATAATTGTTGGATTGATTCAAAACAAAAGCCATGAACACATTGCTACTGATACCTACATCAAAGATATCGAAAAAGCCATTTTAAATTCTGGAAAAGTTAGATTGGTTCAATCTGGTGAAGCTCGTGAAGAACTAAGAAAAGAAAAAGCCGATCAAAATGAATTTGCTACAGCTGCAACTGCTGCTAAATGGGGGAAGGAGCTAGGAGCAGACTTTATTCTTCAAGGTGTAGTCAATTCAATTGTTGATTCAAATAACAAAACCAAATTAATCTATTATCAAACTGATTTAGAGTTAACCAATATTGAAACCAACGAAAAGGTTTGGATTGGTGATAAAAAGATCAAAAAAGTGGTTGACTAAATCCAATGAAAACCAACTTTAAAAAAGTTTTTGGATTAGGTTTTCTCTCTCTTTTTCTTGTCGCTTGTGCTACTTACTATCAAAAGTCCTTTGACTTTCAGCAATATTTTGCAAATGGTCAATTAGGAAAAGCACAATCCTTTTTGGAAAAAAATGAAAAAGAAGCTGAAAAACGAAATCGACTACTGTATTTTCTAGATCGAGGGGTTATTGAACAAATGTTGGGCAATTATGAGCAAAGCAATGCTTATTTTGAACAGGCCTACATTTTTTCTCAAGACTTTAGAAAAAATTTTAGTCAAGATTTGATTGGTATGACAGCTAACCCAATGCTGACAACCTATCGAGGAGAAGATTATGAAGTAGTGTTGCTTCATTTCTATAAGGCTATGAATTTCATGCAATTAAATCAGTTGGACAATGCGTTGATTGAAATCAGAAGGGTGAACGTTCAATTGAATGAAATGAATGATCGCTATGAGTACAAGAAAAATCGATACAAAGAAGATGCTTTTGCACACACCTTAATGGGATTGATTTATGAAGCAAAAGGAGATAATAACAATGCTTTTATTGCTTACAGAAATGCCTACAACGTTTACAAGACTGATTACAAGGAAAATTTTTTGATGCAAACCCCAAAACAGTTGAAGCTCGACATTTTGAGAACAGCTCAAAAAATTAGCTTTAATCAGGAATTGGATTTTTATGAAAGGGAGTTTGACATGAAATTCCAAGCTCAAAAATTCGATGGGGGAGAAGTAGTCTTTTTTTGGCTCAATGGCTTGGGTCCAGTAAAGAGTGAATTTAGCATCAACTTGTCGGTTGTAAATGGTCAAGGTGGTTTGGTTTCTTTTGCCAACGAACAAGAGCAAATTTCTATTCCTTACAGTTCTAATAGGCCTTATTACAATTCCGAACCTTCACAATTCTCAGACTTAAAGTTTGTTAGAATGGCGGTGCCCAAATTTAAAGTGAGAAAACCATTGATCAACAATGCTAGGATTGAAGCGAATGGCAAAACTTACCCTTTTGAAATGGTAGAAAATATTGAACAGATTGCTATTGCGACTTTAAAAGATAGAATGTGGAGAGAAATGGCAAAATCCATAGGAAGGTTGGCGATTAAACAAGCTGCTGAAGCTGCTGCAAAAGAAAAAAACGATAACTTAGGAGCAGCAGTTTCAATGCTTGGAGCATTTAGTGAAAAGGCCGATACGAGAAACTGGCAAACACTCCCACATTCTATCCATTATACTAGAATCAAATTGGATACTGGGTTACAAAACATCAACTTAATTACTGAAATGAACGACACCATTTCCTATCAAATTAATATTGTAAGGAATCAAACTCATTTTCAAACTTTCCATACTTTGGCAAGTACGCCTCCGCTTGAACAATAAATATTTCTTATTTCTATGAACAGAATTATGGTTTCTACAGTAATTTTGTAGTTTATATTCAACTTAGGAACTGTTTATGTTTTCAAAAATTGATAAAACTGCTCATCCTCCAAAATTCAAACCTTTATTGGTTTATGATGGAAATTGTGGGTTTTGTAAATATTGGATCATAAAGTGGAAAAGATTGACTTACGACCACATCGATTATAGTCCCTATCAAAAAGTACTTAACCAATTTGAAGATATTCCGGAGCATCACTTCAAAGAAGCAGTTCGTTTTATAAATTTAGATGGAACTGTAGGAAATGGTCCTGAAGCAGCCTTCCAGACTTTAAAATATAAGAAACGCTACCGATTTTTACATCGTTGGTATACCAAATATACTTGGTTTCAAAAGTTGAGTGATTTTGCTTATCAGTGGGTAGCCGACCACAGAAACTTCTTATTTAAAGTAAGTCGCTTTCTCTTTGGGAAAAAACCATGATGGTTTAAAAAGTAAATGCTAAACCTGCTCCTAGATTAAGCGCCATGATTTCCTTCTCAATATTTTTTGTTGCTTGAGATTCTACCCCATTGTTGTCAAACTCTTTTACTTTTGTTTCAAATTCTTGAGCAGATTGAAATCCCTCAGCATTAATTCTCAATCCTAATTTACCAATCAATTTAATTCTAAAGTGTATTCCATAGTTTACTGCCAATGCAGTTGAACTCACTTCTCTACTTTGAGTAAAAGAATCTATTGTTGAAGAATTATCTAAGTTCATATTTGGTTTAGAAGTATTCATCACACCACCTAGTAACTTAAAATCAACAATGAATTTTTCTTTTCCAAATGACAAAAGTGGACCAATCATAAAATATCCGTTCACCCAATTACTGCTTGAAACATTCAGGTTATCAGAATTAAAAGTTGAATTTCCTCCATCAATTATGAAATCCCTCATATCACTTTCACTTAAGGGATTTTCAAAAACACCGAGGTTGAAACCTAAGCCAAAAACTCGTGACAAATACATCCCCGCTTCAAAGCTATAAGTTATTCCTTGGTCGGCACTTCCAAGTTCTATATCGCTTACTTCACTATATTCTTCTAATGGTATGTTTGTGCCAATATTCACAGAAATATAATGAGGGTGACTTACTTGGGCAAAAAGTGGAAAAGAAATAATTGTAAATAGACTAATTGCCAGTAACTTGGAAGTGCTTTTCATAGTTTATAAATTTAGTAAATGATGGTAATTAATCCTTCTGTTTTTAGTGGTCCTTTTAAATCTTCATCAAACATAGCCGATTGAGTTGCTATTTTCGCCTTTGTTAGCAAATAGTTGTTAGATGTGGTACTACCTGATTGACCGGGTTCTGCTGATAGGACATTGCCATATCGATCAATTACAAATTTCACAACAACTGTTCCTCTATCTTCACTTCCAATGGAAACTTTTGGTTCGCGAACTAATTTCCTTCCCTTAATTTGATATTTTACCGTAAAACCATTGACTTTGATAACTGTTTCCTCGCCTTCGGGAAGTAAAACTCCATCGTAAGGAACATACTCATCAAAAAATACACTGCTTACTTCCTTCATGTCAACAGCTATTTCTTTTCCGTTTGAAAATATTTTCCAAACATCATCTTCAAGTGATAAAACAACTCCTTCAATTTTTTTACCTGATTTTAAAACCATTGAATGCTGTGCATAAATGAAGTTTGCTAGTAAAAGAAAGAAAAGGGTTAATGTTAAATTAATGTGCATCTTTTTGAATGTAAAGTTATTTTAAACAATAGCGGTTAAAATTAAACGTTTGAATGGTTTTTAACAACTAATTTTATTCAAATACCACACCAAATAAAAAACATGGTTCTTTCAATAATCGTAATTTCGCCACAATGAAATTTATTAACTATTCATTTATTTTAATTTGTTTGGTCTTTGTTGCTTGTAGCGATTACAACAAAGTGCTTAAAAGCCCTAACCCTGAGCTGAAATATACGAAAGCATTAGAATATTATGAAGCTGAAGAATACCTTAAAGCCCAGCCTCTTCTAGAAGAGATTTTGCCTTTGTACAAAGGAACTGATAAGGGGCAAGAAATCTATTTTTATTACGCATATACCAATTACTTTTTAGGTGATTTAATAATTGCAGCCTATCACTTTAAAAATTATGCTTCGACTTTTCCTTTAAATGAAAAAGCTCAAGAAGCATTATACATGAGTGCTTATTGCAATTATTTAGATTCTCCAAATCCATCTTTAGATCAAACTCCAACAAAGATTGCCTTAGAGGAATTACAAGTTTTTGTTAATACATATCCACAAAGTGATCTAGTAGATTCTGCAAATAGTTTAGTTGATGAATTGAATTATAAATTGGAGGTTAAAGACTTTCTTAACTCTAAGCAATACTATAAAATCAGAAGGTATAAATCTACAATCGTTGCTTTAAATGACTTTTTATCCAAATACCCAAGTTCTGAATTTGCAGAAGAAGCGAAGTTTACAATCGTTGAAGCATATTACTATTTGGCTATTAATAGTATTGAATCTAAAAAGTTAGAACGATTTGATGAAGGAATGGAGGCTTATATCGATTTTATTGATAATTTTGCAGACGGAAGTAAATCTAAGGATGCACAATTAATTTATACTAAATTAGTGCGCGAAAGAGAGAAGTTTTTACAAGAAAACCCCAATAACTATGAATTTTAAAGATACAGATGCTGCAGGCTCAACCATTACAAGAGATTTAGTAGACTTAGATTCTAAAACAGGAAATATTTACGAAGCACTTGCAATTATTGCAAAGCGTTCGAACCAAATTTCGATTCACATTAAAGAAGAATTGAATGGTAAACTTGCTGAATTTGCAACTACAACTGATAATTTGGATGAAGTTTTTGAAAACAGAGAGTTGATTGAAATTTCTAAATACTACGAAAGTCTTCCTAAATCAAATGCAATTGCAATGGAAGAGTTTTTGAATGAAGAAATTTACTTCCGCAAACCAAACACAGACATTCAAGAAGCATAGTCATGCTGAAGGGCAAAAATGTTCTTTTAGGCGTATGTGGAAGCATCGCTGCTTATAAGGCTGCTCTAATCGTAAGACTACTTGTCAAAAAAGGGGCTAATGTGAAAGTGCTGATGACCCCCTCATCAGTTGATTTCATTAAGCCTCTTACTTTTTCCACACTTTCTAAAAATCCTGTTTATTCTACTTACTTTGAAGAAGAGTCAGGCTTATGGAACAACCATGTTGATTTGGCTAAATGGGCTGATTTTATGCTCATTGCTCCTGCTACACAAAACACAATTGCTAAAATGGCAAACGGGATTTGTGATAATCTGTTGATGGCTACCTATTTTTCTATGCAAAATATAGTTTATGTAGCTCCTGCAATGGATTTAGACATGTATCAACACCCTGCCAATAAAGAAAATCTTAGAAAACTAAAAGAATTTGGAAATCATTTGATTCCAGCTGAAACAGGAGAGTTGGCAAGTGGGCTTTATGGTGAAGGCAGAATGGCTGAACCCGAAACAATTCTTCAAGCCATTGATCAACAGAAAGCAACATTAAAAGGTCAAACTGTTTTAATTACTGCAGGTCCAACTTACGAGCAAATTGATCCTGTTAGATTTATTGGAAATCACAGTTCAGGTAAAATGGGATACGAGCTAGCTAAAGACGCTGTTCGAAGAGGTGCTAAGGTAATACTGATCAGTGGACCATCCAATGAAGTTGCCCCATATGTAGATACATTTATTGCTGTCACTTCATCCAATGAGATGTTTGAAGCGGTGAAAAAATATCAAAAGAAAGCAACCATTTTTATTATGTCTGCGGCGGTATCAGATTATCAAGTAAAAAAAGTAGCTGTTGATAAAATTAAAAAGTCTGATGCTAGTCTTACTATAGATTTAGAACCAACCATAGATATATTAAAATACGTGGGTCAGAATAAAACCAACAAGCAATATGTAGTAGGATTTGCACTCGAAACCTTCAATGAAGAAGCGAATGCTAAAGAAAAACTCCAAAAAAAGAACTGTGATTTAATTGTTTTAAATTCATTAAAAAATCAAGGTTCAGGTTTTGGTTTTGATACCAATCAGATAACTATTTTTGATAAGAACAATAAGAAAACAACATTTGAGTTAAAATCAAAAGCTGCAGTTGCAGTGGATATACTTAACCACATTCAAAAATTGTGGATTTCATGAGATTAATATTAGCATTTACTTTATTCTTTTTTGCATCTTCACTCAGTTCTCAAGAGTTGAATTGTGTTGTTAATGTAAACGCACGTCAGGTGGAGGGAAGTGAAAGAGTAATGTTTGAAGAAATGCAACGAGCATTATTTCAATTTGTTAATTCAAGAAAATGGACCAATCACGAGTACGAAATTCAAGAACGAATAGAATGCAGTATTTTAATTAATCTCACTGAACGAGTTTCTGCAAATGAATTTAAAGGGAATATTCAAGTTCAAGCTTCTCGACCAATTTATAACTCAAGTTATAAAAGTCCAATAATGAATATTCGGGATGAAAACTTCAAAGTGAGGTACAATCAATTTGAACCAATCATCTTCAATGAGACAACTTTTAGTGGAGAATTGGTAAGTATCATCGCTTTTTACGTTTACATGATTTTGGGTTACGATTATGATTCATTTTCCTTAGAAGGTGGAACGCCATATTTCAATGAAGCATTGAGAATTGTCAACAATGCTCAAAGTTCAAGTGAAACAGGTTGGAGAGCATTCGAATCGAGAAATAATCGCTATTGGTTAGTTGAAAATGCCTTAAATGCTAGATTTAAACCACTCAGAAAAACCTATTATGAGTATCATCGAAAAGGCTTTGATGAGATGCAGCAAAACATGGTGAAAGCTAGAAATACAATAACACAATCATTGAAAGAACTTAAAACTGTTCACAGTGTTGAGCCTTCTTCTTACAACATGCAAGTTTTTTTCAATGCAAAATCTCAAGAAGTGATTAGTTTATATGAAAATGCTACACCTCCTGAAAAGAATGAAATTTCAGAGTTACTAATGACCATTGATCCGGGAAATTCTGCGAAATATGATAAGCTGAAAAAATAATCTCTTTGTTGATTCATCGCACTTTTTCAAAGCTTATATTTGAACAATGTTAGCTCAATTATCCGTAAAAAACTTTTCTTTAATTGATCAAATAGAGATTGACTTCACAAACGGTTTAACAGTAATTACTGGAGAAACAGGAGCAGGTAAGTCAATACTTTTAGGCGCTTTGTCATTAATTCTTGGCGAAAGAGCAAATCACTCAGCTTTAAAAAACTCAGAAGAAAAATGTGTGGTTGAAGGAATTTTTAATTTGGAAAATAAAGACCTTTCTAACCTTTTTGAGCAAAATGATTTAGATTTTGATTCTACTTGTGTTATTCGAAGAGAAATTACTCCACAAGGTAAAAGTAGAAGCTTTATTAACGATACTCCAGTTACATTAGATGTAATGAAATTGATTGGTGATGAATTGATTGATATTCATTCTCAGCATCAATCACTGCAAATTAATAATGAAGCGTTTCAATTAGAACTTTTAGACAGTTTTTCTAACAATGAAAAGTTGCTTGAAGCATACAGCTCTCTGTTTTTAAATTATAAGAAAATTGATAAAGAATTAGCTCAAAAGATTAAGACTAAAACAGAGTTAGAAGAAAAAGAGGATTTTTTAAACTTTCAGTACAACGAACTAGAAGCATTGAGTCTGAAAGAAGGTGAGGTTTCTGAATTGGAGAATGAGCAGAATCTATTAGCAAATAGTGAAGAAGTAATTCGTTTACTTGCATCATCTCATTCATTGTTTTCTGAAAGTGAAGCCAATATTATCAGTCAATTAGCTTCGGTAAAGCAAAATCTATCTGCTTTAAAATCTTTTATTGCAGGTGGTGAAGAATTAGATGAGCGAATGAAAGTGGTTTTTATAGAACTTCAAGACATCTCTTCCACCATTGAAAGTCAGTCTGATAATTTTCAATACGATCCACAGAGACATAGTTTTATTGATGATCGCTTAGCTGAGATTTATCGTTTGCAGCGAAAACATCAATTAGATGACCCAAACGACTTACTAAAGCTTCAAGATTCAATAAGTGATGAACTCAATCAAATATCTATCTCAGGGACTGAGATCGAAAGATTAGAACTCGAAAAGCAAAAGTTAATCAAAGAATTAACCGATAAAGCCATCAAATTAAAAGATAATCGATTGTCTTCTATAGCTGAATTAGAAAAAAACGTAGTTCATTTGTTGCAAAACCTGGGAATTCCAAATGCTGCTTTTAAAATTGACCATCAAATACTAACTGAGTTTACCATAAATGGAACTGATGGCTTTACTTTTTTGTTTTCTGCCAATAAAGGTGTTAGTCCACAGAAAGTTGCAGCCACAGCATCCGGAGGTGAAATTTCAAGGTTGATGCTGAGTTTGAAAAGTTTAATTGCAAAACACAAGCAGCTTCCAACAATTATTTTTGATGAAATTGACACAGGTGTTTCAGGAGAAATTGCCGATAAAATGGGGGAAATCCTAAAATCCTTAGGAACCGAAACACAAGTTTTTTCAATTACACATTTACCTCAAATAGCTGCAAAAGGAAAGGCGCATTTATTTGTATTTAAAGCTGATATTGATGGTTTAACTCAAACAAGAATTAAAACCTTGACAGTGGATGATCGAGTACTTGAATTAGCTAAAATGCTTAGCGGTAAATCCTTGACTGATGCAGCAATTAATAATGCAAAAGAATTATTGGAAATGCACAAGGCTTGAATAATTACAACGGGTTTGAGTATTTTTACCTTTTTGGAACTTATTTGTTGAATTTTTAAAAATATACAAGATGGCATATAACTTATTGAAAGGAAAAAGAGGAATTATTTTTGGCGCATTAAACGATCAGTCTATAGCATGGAAAATTGCTCAGAGAGCTCATGAAGAAGGTGCAACTTTTACGTTGACAAATGCTCCAATTGCCTTGCGCATGGGAGAGATCAATAAGTTGGCTGAAGAGTGTAATGCAACCGTTATTCCAGCCGATGCTACTTCATTAGAAGATCTTGAAAATCTTTTCAAACAGTCAACTGAAATTTTAGGTGGAAAAGTTGATTTTGTTTTACATTCTATTGGCATGTCTCCAAATGTTAGAAAAGGATTTGCTTATGACAATACCAATTATGATAACTTCCATAAAACATTAGATATTTCTGCTTTGTCGTTGCACAAAGTGCTTCAAACTGCTAAGAAATTAGACGCAATAAATGAATGGGGTTCTGTTGTTGCACTGACTTATATTGCTGCACAGCGTGTTTTTCCTGATTACAATGACATGGCTGAAGCTAAATCGCTACTTGAATCTATTTGCAGAAGCTTCGGATACCATTATGGAAAGGAAAAGAAAATTAGAGTAAACTCAATTTCTCAGTCGCCAACCGTAACAACTGCAGGGAGTGGGGTTAAAGGATTTGATGCTTTTATCAACTATGCCGATGAAATGTCGCCTTTAGGAAATGCTTCAGCTCTTGATTGCGCAAATTATTGCGTTTCACTTTTCAGTGATTTGACCAAGTATGTTACCATGCAGAACCTTTATCACGATGGAGGGTTTTCGAATACTGGAGTTAGTAGAAGTGTGATGGAGAAATTTGTGTAAACACAGCTACAAAAATTAAACTAAAAAGGACTTTATCAAATTTGATAAAGTCCTTTTTTTATTTTGAAATTTCTTTCAACTATTTGTCTTCTTCAGAATCTTTTGACTCTTCACTTGAAGTACTTAGTTTTTTTGTAGGTTTTGTAATGTCGATTTTAATCTCTTTTTTATCCTTAGATAATTTAATGTTGATTAAATCGCCTTCCGTCAACCTGGATTGAATAATTTCTTCTGCTAAAGGATCTTCAATGTATTTTTGAATCGCTCTATTTAATGGCCTTGCGCCATAATCAGCATCAAATCCTTTCTCAGCTATAAAGTCTTTAGCTCCATCAGAAATTGCAACTGTAAAACCTAACTCTTTTGTTCTTTTGTAAAGACTTTCTAATTCAATGTCGATGATTTTATGAATATCTTCTTTACTTAGGCTATTAAAAACCATAACATCATCAATTCTATTTAAAAACTCAGGTGCAAAGGTTTTTTTCAAAGCTGACTGAATAACTGTAGTAGAATGATCAACTGATGCAGTTTTCTTAGCAGCGGTATTAAAACCAACTCCTTGTCCAAAATCTTTAATCTGACGGGCTCCAATATTGGATGTCATGATAATAATTGTGTTTTTGAAGTTGATTTTTCTTCCCAAACTGTCGGTTACTTGACCATCATCTAGTACTTGAAGCAATAAGTTGAAAACATCTGGATGTGCTTTTTCAATCTCATCCAGTAAGATAACTGAATAGGGGTGACGTCTAACTTTTTCGGTTAATTGTCCGCCTTCTTCGTAACCAATGTATCCCGGAGGTGCACCGATTAAACGACTAACTGCAAATTTTTCCATGTATTCACTCATGTCAATTCGAATCAATGCATCGTCGTTGTCGAACAAATGTCTCGCTAATACTTTTGCTAGCTGAGTTTTACCAACACCTGTAGGTCCAAGGAAAATAAATGAACCGATTGGTTTGTTTGGATCTTTCAACCCAGCTCTGTTTCTTTGAATGGCTTTGACCACTTTTTTAATTGCTTCATCCTGTCCGATTACCTTACCTTGTAAGTCATCAAACATTTTAACCAATTTTTTTCCCTCTTTTTGAGCAACTCGTTGAACAGGAATTCCTGTCATCATAGAAACAACCTCTGCAACATCTTCTTCACTTACCGTTTCTCTATGATTTTTTGTTTCTTCTTCCCATGCAATTTTAGCTTCCTCAAGTGCTTCACTTAATTGTCTCTCTGTATCTCTCAGTTTGGCAGCCTCTTCGTATTTTTGACTTCTTACAACTTGGTTTTTCTGAACTTTTACTTCCTCAATTTTTTCTTCAATGTCAATAATGTTTTGAGGAACCTTTATGTTGGTAATGTGAACTCTAGAACCTGCTTCGTCTAAAGCATCAATTGCTTTGTCTGGCAAATGTCTATCACTCATGTATCTATCTGTGAGCGTAACACAAGCTTGAATAGCTTCAGGAGTATAAATTACATTGTGGTGATCTTCATAGCGATCTTTAATGTTGTTCAATATTTCAAAAGTTTCTTCAGGACTAGTTGGTTCCACAATTACTTTTTGAAACCTTCTTTCCAAAGCGCCATCTTTTTCGATGTGCTGTCTGTGTTCATCAAGAGTTGTTGCTCCAATGCATTGTATTTCTCCACGAGCTAAAGCTGGTTTAAACATATTTGAAGCATCTAAAGAACCTGATGCTCCTCCAGCTCCTATAATTGTATGAATTTCATCAATAAACAAGATAATGTCTGGAGATTTTTCTAATTCATTCATTACAGCCTTCATACGCTCTTCAAACTGACCGCGATATTTTGTTCCTGCAACCAATGATGCTAAGTCAAGCGTAACAATGCGTTTATTGAATAATACTCTCGAAACTTTTTTCTGAATAATTCTCAAAGCTAAACCTTCAGCAATAGCAGATTTACCCACTCCAGGTTCACCTATAAGAATAGGGTTATTTTTCTTTCTTCTACTCAAAATTTGAGAAACGCGTTCTATTTCGTTTTCACGCCCGACAATTGGATCTAATTTATCTTCTTCAGCCATTGCTGTCAAATCCCTTCCGAAATTATCTAAAACAGGCGTTTTTGATTTAGTGTTAGCTGCTTTTCCAGCTCCGCCACCACTTCTTCCGCTTCCAGGATTTCCTCCACCTCCCATAAATGAATCACTTTCGTCATCATCGTTTGTTGGATTGCCTGGCAATTCGCTTTTTGTTCGAGGATTATTTGATAAGATACTTTCTAGTTCTTCCTTCACTGCGTCGTAATATACATTTTGCTCCTCTAAAGCTTGAGTTGCAATGTTGTTGGCATCTTTTAAGATGGATAATAATAAATGCTCAGTTCCTATTAAACTTTGGTTAAACAATTTTGCTTCTAAGTAAGTTATTTTCAATACTCTTTCAGCTTGTTTTACGAGCGGAATATTTGACAAATGATTGATAGAATTGCTTCCTATTTTCGTTGCGCTCTCGATTCTTCTTCTCAATTCATTGATATCTGCACCAAGAGAGTTAAGAATTTGTATTCCGATTCCCTGCCCTTCGCGTATCATTCCAAGTAATAAATGTTCAATTCCGATGTAATCATGGCCTAAGCGGAGAGCTTCTTCTCTACTATAAGTAATGACATCTTTGACTCTCTGTGAAAAATTCGATTCCATATATAATAACTTTATTACTAAACGTATTTGAAGGGGAAATAGTTGTATTGAAACCCTAAAATTAAGATAAGAACTCTTAAATCAAAGTTATTTTAGGAAGAACCTTTAAATTAATTTACAAAACGCTTTTATCAACAAAATTTTGTTAGTATTTACTTCGATTTTTAAGCCAAAAAAGGGATTAAAATAAGTAGTTTGGACTATTGAAAAAACCGCTTTAACTGGCGGTTATTTTGTTAAATATCAAAACGTAAAAAATGGCTGAAGGAGAAAAAATTATTAAGATCAATATAGAGGAGGAAATGAAATCTGCCTACATCGATTATTCGATGTCGGTTATTGTTAGTCGTGCTTTACCGGATGTAAGAGATGGATTAAAGCCTGTTCATAGAAGAATTTTGTACGGAATGCAAGATTTAGGGGTGCTTTCTTCTCGACCACATAAAAAATCAGCTAGAATTGTAGGGGAAGTACTTGGTAAGTATCACCCGCATGGAGATACAGCTGTTTATGACTCAATGGTTCGTATGGCTCAGCCTTGGTCTTTGAGGTATATGTTGGTTGATGGCCAAGGTAACTTTGGATCTGTTGATGGCGATAGTCCTGCAGCAATGAGGTATACCGAAGCTCGATTGAGAAAGATTTCTGAAGAAATGCTGAGTGATATCGACAAAGAAACTGTTGATTTTAGATTGAACTTTGATGACTCTTTAACTGAACCAACCGTTCTTCCAAGTAGAATTCCACAATTGATTATCAACGGGGGGTCTGGTATCGCAGTTGGGATGGCTACGAATATGGCGCCACACAACTTGACTGAAACAATCGATGGAATTATAGCCTACATTGAGAATAAAGACATTGAAATAAGTGGCTTGATGGAATACATCAAAGCTCCAGATTTTCCTACAGGAGGAATTATTTACGGATATGAAGGAGTAAAGTCTGCTTTTGAAACCGGTAAAGGTCGAATTGTAATCCGAGCTAAAGCCGAAATTGAAACCTCTGCAAGTGGAAAAGAGAGAATTATTGTAACAGAAATTCCTTACTTGGTTAATAAAGCCGAACTAATTAAGAAAACAGCAGACCTAGTCAACGATAAAAAAATTGAAGGTATTTCTGACATCAACGATGAATCTGATCGTGATGGAATGCGCATTGTTTATGATTTAAAAAGAGATGCAATCACCAATGTGGTGATGAATAATTTATTTAAGTACACAGGTCTTCAAACAAGCTTTTCTGTAAACAACATTGCTTTAGTAAATGGTCGTCCTCAAACACTGAATTTGAAGGACATGATTCGCCATTTCGTTGATTTTAGACATGAAGTAGTTGTTAAGAGAACTACTTATGAACTCAAAAAAGCCAAAGAAAAAGCGCACGTTCTTGAAGGACTCATTATTGCCATCGATAACCTTGATGAAGTCATCAATTTAATTAGAGCAAGTAGAACTCCAGATGATGCAAAAACTGGCTTGATTGCAAAGTTCAATTTATCTGATATCCAGGCAAAAGCTATTCTAGAATTAAGGTTACAGAAATTAACTGGACTTGAAAGAGATAAGTTAAAAGAAGAGCATGCAGAATTAATGAAATTGATAGAATACTTAGAATCTGTGCTTGCTAATGAAGATTTAAGAATGGAAATCATCAAAAATGAGATGATTGAAGTGAAAGATAAATTTGGTGATGAAAGAAGATCTATTATTGAATACTCTGCTGAAGACTTTAGTGTAGAAGACATGATTCCGGATGAAGAAGTGGTAGTTACTATTTCTCACTTGGGTTACATTAAACGAACTCAGCTTTCAGAGTACAGAAGACAAAATAGAGGTGGTACTGGTTCAAAAGGAAGTGCTACTAGAGATGAAGATTTCTTAGAACATTTATTTGTAGCTACTACTCATAATTACTTATTGATATTTACTCAAAAAGGTAAGTGTTATTGGATGAGAGTGTTTGAAGTTCCTGAAGGGACAAAGGCAGCTAAAGGTAGAGCAATTCAAAACTTAATCAGTATTGAGCCTGACGATAATGTTAAAGCATATATCTGTGTTAAAGATTTGAATGACAAAGAATACATCAATGAGAATTTCATTGTTATGTGTACGGAAAAAGGAGTGATTAAAAAAACAAGTTTAGAAGCTTACTCTCGACCAAGAGCGAATGGAATTAATGCAATCACTGTTAGAGACGGAGATCAATTGCTTGAAGCAAGATTAACAAACGGCACAGATGAAATCATGTTGGCTTTAAAAAGTGGAAGAGCCATTCGATTCAATGAAAGTAAAGTTCGACCTATGGGAAGAAATGCTTCTGGTGTGAGAGGAATTCGATTAGCTTCAGAAAAAGATGAGGTTATAGGAATGATTACTGTTAGAGATTCTAAACAAGAAACAGTGTTGGTGGTTTCTGAAAAAGGATACGGTAAACGTTCTTTCTTAAATGATCCTGAAGATGATGCTGAAATTTATCGTGTCACTAATCGAGGTGGGAAAGGTGTAAAAACACTTAACATTACTGACAAAACAGGTAGCTTAATTGCAATTAAAAATGTTACAGATGACAATGATTTGATGATAATAAACCGCTCAGGAGTAATTATTAGGATTGCTGTAACCGATTTAAGAGTAATGGGAAGAGCCACTCAAGGAGTCCGCTTAATAAATTTGAAGAACGGTGATACAATCGCCGCAGTAGCAAAAGTAACAGTTGAGGAAGAAGAAGTTATAATTGATGAAGCATTAACTGGTGAACCTTCAACAGATGAAACTTCAAGTAATGAATCTACAGAAAATGAGTCTCCAGAAACTAATGAGTAATTTTTCTTGTGACAGACTTTTGGCAAAGAATTTGTTTAATTGAGGCAATATCTTATTTTTGAAAAAAAAACGATCATGAATTTAAAAAGAATAATACCAGTTATATTTTTGAGCTTTACAAGTTTATTTGCATTAGCTCAGAAAGCGAAAGTTGTTAGTGCATACAACTATAATAAATCATATGAGCGCGATAAAGATTGTAAAGAACTTGTGAAAGGAGTAGAAGCCATTGAAGCAACGGTTAATAATCCAACTACAAATACTTGGGCTAAAACTTGGTACTATGGTGGTAATCTTTACTTCAATGCAGCATTAACTCAAGATGAAGACTGTGCAGCTAAATTCGAGAATGCCCTTGAAAAATGCTACAGGTACTATTTAACTTCAATGAAATACAATATTGAAGATGAGGCAGCTAAAGATCTTGATTTGACAAAGGAGTCTGATTTATTAAAATTATTTGGATACTTCAATAATAAAAATACTTCATATGATGACCCTTCTTATTTTAGAGACATCATCGGAAATAAATTGCCTTATTTGGCAAATGCCTTTGTTAATAATGGAGTTGAGGAATTTCAAGCTGGAAATTTTGAAAAAGCTAAAGTCTTATCTGAAAAATCAATCGAAGCGAATATGTTTTTGAGCAAAGTAGATTCTTTGGGAATGTATAACGCTGCTCTTGCTTCAGAACGTTTAGAACAATATGATGATGCTATTAGCTATTACACTGCGTTAACAAAAATTAAATTTGGTGGTCCAGCAATCTACTTTTATTTGGCAAATCTTTATCAAATTAAAGAAGACACAGTAAATAAGATTAAAGCTATTAGAGATGGGCTAAAAGTTTATCCTGAAAATGCAGATTTAATTCGTGAAGAGTTGAGTTATTTATTAAGTACGGGACAAACAGAAGAGGCTTTAGCGAATTTTGATAAAGCAATTGCATCAGACAAGGATAACCCTTCATTGTACTACAACAGAGGTGTTATTTATGATGAAATTGGAGAAACTGAAAAAGCAGCAGCTGACTACAACAAAGCACTTGAAATTGATACAAGCTTTTTTGATGCTGCGTATAATCTAGGTGCCATGTATTTTAACCGTGGTGTTGAGTGGAATAAAAAAGCTAGTTCTTATGGATTAAAAGAACAAGCGAAATATGATGAAGCAGATAAAAAAGCAAAAGATTTTTTCAAGAAAGCTGAACCTGCTTTAGAAATTGCACACAAATTAGAGCCAAATGATTTAAGTACATTAGCTTCTTTAGTTCAAGTTTATGCCATTGTTGGTAAAGAGTCAAAATACAATGAAATGAATGCCAAACTAGAAAAAGCCAAATCTGGTAAGTAATAGTTTTTTATATTAATTGTTAAATTTAAAGCCGTCATATTTAATGTGACGGCTTTTTTTAATCAAAATCTTTACTGTGCTGTTTATTTATAATATCGGCATTAACCAATTGTAATATTTTGAAATAGTTTCGCTTATTTCAATATTACAATAGGTATAAAATCATTAATGATGAAAAAACCAATTGTATCAATAATAGGAGCAGGTGTTAGCGGACTTATTGCAGCAAAAGTTTTAGAAAATAAAGGAATTACAGTTCAAATTTTTGAAGCAACTGATCAAGTAGGTGGAAGAGTAAAGACAGATTTTATTGAAAACTATCAATTAGATCACGGTTTTCAAGTGCTTTTAGGAGCTTATCCTTATGCTCAAAAATATTTAAATTACAATCAGTTAAACCTTCAAGAACTAATGCCTGGGGCTAAAGTTTTTAAGGATAAGCCATCACTTTTTGGAGACCCTTTAAGAAATCTAAGTTTTTTATGGCCTGTAATCACTTCCTTAAATGCAACAATTAAAGATAAGTGGTTGATTTTTAAATTGCAAAAAGAATTAAAAAAACAATTTTTTGAAGCAATTTTTGAAAAAAAAGAAACCAGTACTTATGATTATTTAAAAGGCTATGGATTTTCTGAAATTGTAATTCAAAATTTCTTTAAGCCTTTTTATTCGGGAATTTTCTTAGAAAACAACTTGTCAAGTTCATCTAGAATGTTTGAGTTTGTTTTTAAATGCTTTGCTCAAGGAAAAGCGTTTATTCCTAAAGATGGAATTCAGGCAATTCCAGACCAATTGTATAAGTCACTTAAAAATACTACGATTCATTTTAATGTTAAAATTGATAAGGTGGAAAATAATAAGCTATATATAAATGGCTTAGCTTCTATAGATTCGGATTATATTATAATAGCTACTGAGCCAAATGAATTGATTTTGAACTTAAGAAATCAAGAACTAGCTTGGAACACTTGTGATTGCTTATACTTTGAAGTAGATCAATTAATGGACAATCGGGCAATTATTGGGTTAATAGCTTCGGATACTAGTTTGATTAATAATATTTTTTTCCCACAAACGATTATTACTGCAAGTCGTGGAAAAAAAGAGTTAATTTCTGTAACAGTTGTTAAGGAGAACGACTATTCTTTTACTGATTTGATTTCTAAGGTAGAAAGTGATTTAAAAGAATTCTGCAATATTGAATCTTGTAAGTTTTTAAAGCACTACAAGATTTCAAAAGCGCTTCCGATTTTAGAAGGTTTACAATACGATATTCCTTCAAGTGAAACCCAATTGACAGAACACGTTTTTTTAGCGGGAGATCACTTACTAAACCCTTCATTAAATGCAGCAATCATTTCAGGGGAGCGAGCTGCGAAAGCTGTAATTACTCAATTAGAAGGAATAATGAAATAAATTTATGCAAAAAAAAACCGCCAAAGTAGGCGGTTTCTTTTTTCTAAGAATTGTGAAAGCTTATTTTACTTGGTTAGAAAGCTCGCTTCCAGCTTTAAATTTTACTACATTTTTTGCAGCAATATTAATTTCTTTTCCTGTTTGAGGATTTCTACCTTTTCTAGCAGCTCTTTTAGATACTGAGAAAGTTCCAAAGCCAACAAGAGCAATTTTGTCACCTTTTTTAAGTGCAGATCCTGTTGTGTTAATGAAAGCGTCTAATGCTCTTTTTGCATCAGCTTTTGAAAGGTTAGCACCATCTGCGATAGAATCGATAAGTTCAGATTTGTTCATCTTTTTTAAGTTTTAAGTTAATGATTAATTAATTGCCTCACAAGAAGCCCTACAAATATAGCGTAAAACCTTTGCGGTGCAAGGTTTTCTTAAAATAAGGCTGCATTTTGTTGAAAAAAACGACTAAATGTTAATAAAGTAGCTTGTTTAAAGGGCTTAGAGCCTTAAATGGCTGTTTTTTGAATTGGGTTTTCAAAGAATTTCGACAAGATTTTTCTTAATCTATAAGCTTTCCTTTCTTTTTTTACCATAATTGTAAAAGATTTTGAATGAAATGGCTTAGTTAAGTAGTCATTACAGTTTTTAAAATATATACCAATTGGTTCAGTAAAAAAACTATTTTTGTTTTCATGGGAGGCAATACGATTGGAGAATGTTTGAAGCTTACAACTTTTGGCGAATCGCATGGAAAGTCAATTGGAGGAATTATAGATGGATGTCCTGCTGGTCTAAAAGTAGACTTTTTAAAAATCCAACAAAACTTAGATCTCAGAAAACCTGGTCAGTCAGCTTTAACTTCGCAAAGAAAGGAGCTGGATGAAGTTGAGTTTTTGTCAGGAATTTTTGATGGTATCACACTTGGAACACCTATTAGTTTTCAAATACAAAACACTGATTCAAAATCAAAAGATTATGATCATATTAAAGACTCTTATCGTCCCTCTCATGCCGATTTCGTTTATCAAGAAAAGTATGGGTACAGAGATTATAGAGGTGGAGGAAGGGCATCTGCTAGAGAAACATCTTGTAGGGTAGTAGCAGGAAGTATTGCAGCTCAGTTTTTAGAACAAATAGGTATTTCAATTTATTCATTTGTTCAAGCTGTTGGTGAAGTCAGTCTTGATCTTCCATATCAACAATTAGACTTAACTCAGATATTTGAAAATACTGTAAGATGTCCTGACGCTCAAATCGCTGAAAAGATGATTGATTTAATTAATAAAATCAAGAAGGAAGGTGATTCTATTGGAGGAGTAATTCAAACAGTTGTAAAAGGGTGCCCTCCCGGAATTGGTGAGCCAGTTTTTGATAAACTTCATGCAGATCTTGCAAAAGCCATGTTGAGCATTAATGCAGTAAAAGGATTTGAATACGGTTCTGGTTTTAATGCTGCAAAAATGAGAGGTTCCGATCACAACGATACTTTTGTAGTTGAAAATAATCGAATTCGAACAAAAACGAATTGGAGTGGTGGAATTCAAGGTGGAATTAGCAATGGAGAAGATATTTACTTTAAAGTAGCTTTCAAGCCAGTTGCAACAATTATGCAAGATCAAGAATCTGTTACTTCAGCTGCTGAGAAAACAGTGATTAAGGGAAAAGGAAGACATGACCCGTGTGTTGTTCCAAGGGCAGTACCTATTGTTTCTGCAATGGCTGCATTAACGATATTCGATCACCTACTCAGAAATAAAACAGCAAAACTGGATAACATATGAAAAAAAAGATACCTCTTCATTGGCAGATCATCATCGGACTTGTACTCGGTTTAGTATATGGATTAGTAGCTGCACAATCAGGATGGCAGGAGTTTACGGCACATTGGATAGCTCCATGGGGTACGATTTTTATCAACATGCTAAAGATGATTGCGGTTCCATTGGTATTGGTTTCCCTAATTAATGGAATTTCAGGGTTGAAAGACATAGCTCAACTTTCTTCTATGGGAGGAAAAACGATTGGGATTTATTTAGTTACCACTGTTATCGCAGTTTCAATTGGTTTATTAGTAGTCAATATTGTTCAACCAGGTAAAAGTTTTTCTGAAGAGATTCGACAAGAGATGGTGGTACAAAATGAAGCTAAAGTGAAATCTACTGCTGAACAAGCAAATGCGCAGAAAGAAACAGGGCCATTACAGTTTTTGGTGGATATGGTTCCTGAGAATTTTGTTACTGCATCTGGAGACAATAGAAACATGCTCCAAATCATCTTTTTTGCACTTTTATTTGGAGTAGCATTGATTTTAGTACCTAATTCTTCGAAAGTTGAGCCAATAAAACTGTTTTTTGATGGTGCGAATGAAGTGATATTAAAAATGGTGGACATTATAATGTATTTCGCTCCGATTGGAGTTTTTGCACTTCTCGGAAATATAATGGTAGAATTAGCTGGAGATAATCCTTCTGCTGCAATGGAAATTTTGAAAGGTTTAGGAGTTTATTCAATTACCGTATTAATAGGGTTGGCATTGATGATTTTCTTAGTCTATCCATTAGCATTAAAGATTTTTGCTAACTTTTCTTATAGACGATTTTTCTCAGGAATTGCTCCAGCTCAACTTTTGGCATTTTCAACCAGTTCATCAGCAGCAACTTTACCTTTAACTATGGAGCGTTGTGAAGAAAAATTGGGTATTTCTAATAAAGTTGCCTCATTTGTATTGCCATTAGGAGCAACCATTAATATGGATGGAACAAGTTGTTACCAGTCAATCGCAGCAGTTTTTATTGCCCAAGTTTATGGAATGGATTTAGGCTTGTCAGAACAATTAACGATTGTGTTAACAGCGACTCTTGCATCAATAGGTTCTGCTGCAGTTCCAGGAGCAGGAATAATTATGCTCGCAATCGTTTTAGGTTCAGTTGGGGTTCCTTTAGAAGGAATTAGTTTAATTTTTGCAGTTGATCGTCCACTTGATATGTGCCGAACTGTTGTAAATGTTACAGGTGATGCAACTGTTGCAACCATTGTTGCAGTTTCTGAAAACGAACTAATCTTACATCCTGTAGAACAATAATTCTAGACTTATCTCAAATCGATTAAGTCGTAAGAAGAATAAGTAGCATTTTTAAATAAAAAGGTAGACTCAGGTATTGCCTCATTTAATTTGAAAGAGGTAATATCATAAATTACATCAGTTCCAGTTTTTCCCTTTATGATTATTCTTTGTAGGTTAGAGCTAGCTTGATTGACATATAACTTGATGGTATGAAAATCTTTCTCAGCAGGCTTTAATGGAAATAGGTGAATTAAATGTGTTTTAGTTCCATCAATTACTTCTTCTTTTACATAGGAATATTTAAATCCCTTTTCCCACATGGTTGCAATTTTTGTGGGATTTGAAAAATCTGCCATTTCTCCTTCTTCAGGCACAGTATTAATTTGAACTTCCTCAGCATCTGGTATAATGGTCCAAACAGTTTTTCCGTCAGTTAGAATTTCCATATCATCTAAGTAAATTCTATAGCTTTCTCCTTTAGCTAGGATTTTACCTTTTCTGGATTCATCTATGTTTTCGCTTTTATTTTCTAATGTTGAGGTAAACTCAGCACTTATAGTATTAGCAGTTTTCGTTTGATCGCTTAACTTTGTCAGAATGGCTTTTGCTTTTTGATCTTGTGCAGATAAGTTCACAGAAAATGCAACTAGTAAGCTTAAGGTAATTATGAAGTTATTTTTCATGGGTTTATTAATTATTTTCATTTATACTATTCAATAAGTGTTCCAAACTTGATTCGTCAGTAATAAGAACAGATCTTGCTTTACTTCCTTCAAAAGGTCCGATGATATTTGCAGCTTCTAATTGGTCAATAATTCTACCTGCTCTGTTATAACCAAGTTTTAATCTTCTTTGCAAAAGCGATGCCGAACCTTGTTGGTGTTGAACGATTATTCTTGCTGCATCTTCAAATAGGGCATCTCTATCAGCTAAATCGATTTCTCCGGCAGACTTACTATCATCATCAATGTACTCTGGAAGCATGAATGCATCTGGATAGCCGCGTTGATTTCCGATAAATTCTGTCAGTTCTTCAACTTCTGGAGTATCAACAAATGCACATTGAATTCTAATTAAATCACTGCCATTAGAAAGAAGCATATCTCCACGACCAATTAATTGTTCCGCACCTCCTGAGTCTAAAATCGTTCTAGAATCGATTCCGGAAGTAACCCTAAATGCGATACGAGCGGGGAAGTTTGCTTTGATTGAACCAGTTATGATATTAGTAGAAGGTCTTTGGGTTGCAATGATTAAGTGAATACCAATTGCTCTTGCCAATTGTGCCAATCTGGCAATAGGTTGTTCTACTTCCTTACCAGCTGTCATGATTAAATCGGCGAATTCGTCAATTACCAACACAATGTATGGAAGGTATTTATGACCATTTTCGGGATTTAGCTTTCGATTAATAAATTTCTCGTTGTATTCCTTAATGTTTCTTACGAATGCAGTTTTAAGCAATTCGTAGCGATTATCCATTTCAATACACAAAGAGTTTAAAGTGTTGATTACTTTTTGATTGTCAGTAATAATGGCATCTTCAGTGTCTGGTAGCTTGGCCAAAAAGTGTCTTTCGATTTTATTGAAAAGTGTTAGTTCTACTTTTTTAGGATCTACTAAAACAAATTTTAATTGAGAAGGGTGTTTTTTATAAAGCAGAGATGTTAAAACAGCATTTAAACCTACCGACTTTCCTTGACCTGTAGCTCCTGCCATTAAAAGGTGAGGCATTTTCGCTAAATCAAATACAAAGGTTTCATTCGATATGGTTTTTCCCATTACCACTGGTAAGTCAAATTTTGAATTTTGAAATTTTTCAGAGGCAATCACAGATCGCATTGAAACAATGTCAGGGTTTTGGTTGGGGACTTCAATTCCAATAGTTCCTTTACCTGGAATTGGAGCAATGATTCTTATGCCAAGAGCTGCAAGACTCAAGGCAATATCATCTTCTAAGTTTTTAATTTTAGAAATTCTAACTCCAGGTGCTGGTATAATCTCATAAAGGGTAACTGTAGGCCCAATGGTAGCCTTAATGGATTGAATTTTAATGTTGTAGTTTTCTAAAGTGCTTACAATTCTATCTTTATTTGCTTCTAATTCCTCTTTATTGACTTTAATTTGCCCATCGCCATAGTCTTTTAGTAATTCAATGCCAGGCTTTTTGTAATTACCTAAGTCAAGTGTTGGGTCATATTCTCCATGATCCTTTACCAACTTATTGATTTCACTATCGCTTAAGGTTTCCTCTTTTTCAACTGGCTCTTCAATTTCTAAAGCTAAATCATCACTTGCTTCTTTTTGATCTTCAGTTGTTTCTTCTTCTTCTTCAGCATTTTTAAATGATTCAGGTTTACTTTCTTCAATATCAAGTTCTATTGCTTCAGAAGTTATATTTTCTTGTTGTTTTTCATCTTCAATTTCTGTTTTATTGTATTCATCTGTAATTATCGATTCAACATTGCTGTCTTCATTGTCTTCATCTTCAATCTCATTGGCACTTGTATCCTTCTTATCAGATTTTAGCATGCTAGTTAATGAGTTGAAGAAGGGTTTTAAATTAAATGACAGCATTAAGAAGGTAATTAAAAGGAAGAAAATAAACATTCCACTTCCAACTTTACCCAATATACTTTTTAAGAAAAGATTTAGTTCAAAACCAATTGCACCACCAAGAAAGTGAAGGTCGTTTTGGAAAAAGAAACCAAAAAAGAGCGAGAGCCAGATGAGCGCAAATCCACTGTTTTTGAATGTTTTTCCAAATGGTAATAGGCTAATTTTAAACAATAGTCGAAATCCTATCATAAAAAACAAAGCCACAAATAGAAAGGATCCTACTCCAAACCACTGATTAATGAATAAATGTGAAAGTGAAGCTCCAGTTTTTCCCAACCAGTTTTCAACCAATATCTCTGAATTAAAGAAGTAGTCGGAAAAGGTCAATTCAACTTTTGATTGATCTACCTTCCAAGTAAAAAGAAAAGAAGTGAAAGCAATGAGTAAATAAGCTGAAAATAAAACAAAGAAAAGTCCAAATGCTTGTTTGGTTTGCTCTTTTAGAAAGAAACCAAAGAAATTTCTAAACGGTTTTAGGAACTTACCTTGTTTACTTGGCTTTTTATTTGGCTCTTTTTTAGAGCTTGACTTTTCTTCAGATGTAGATTTAAATTGGTTTTTAGACATTTACTCGAATGACTTAATTTGAACAAAAATAAAGCCGTTTTAACAAATGCTAAAACGGCTGCTTAGAAGTTATGAACAGTGAATATTTTACATTCCTGCTCCAGATTGCATTTTTTGAATTTCTTCTAATGTCATCTCTTTAAAGTCAGCAGGGACTTCCATTTTTATTTTTTTTACTTTTTCTTCCTTAATTGACTTTACTTTAGAAATCTGTGTGAATTGCTCAGTCACTAATATTGATTCCATTGGATACCCTTTTATTTGTTTTAATTGAGCTTTTGAAACTAAGTTTGGTAATTCCTCTGTATAATAGATTGTCATTTCAGCACCTTCACTTTCAAAGTAGGCCTTTTTACATTTGTAACCTAAAATTTCTTTGGTCTCTTCAGAATATTCTATTTCAGGAATATCATCTTCTTCAACATCATTTAAATTTGTTCTTATAGCAATTTTATTTCCCATTGCATCTTGTAAGGTAATTGTTTCTCCTGTTTCACTATCAGATATTGTAGTTGTTTCACCACCCATGTTAGGTAATACCATTTTTGAAATATTGCCTTTAATGTAAGTAATAGATGAAGAAGGAAGCATACTAGCATATGGTTTCATTTCAACTGAAAGGTCTTCGTAGGTAATTTCAACTTCAATCACACCTTCAAAGTCTTGTGCATAAAGGGTTGTACCAAATAGAATTAAAAGAATAAAGCTTAAACGTTTCATATTTTATAATTTTAGTTTTAGTTTTAGCAAAAGTAAGCAAAAACAATGCCTACTTTACAGTAGCAAAAATTGCTTCAATTTCAGACTTTAATCTTGCAGGACTAACACTTTCATAGCCTTCTTCTAAAAGAATTTTATCTAATTCAATTGCTTCGTTGATGGTAACTTTATTTGCTGTAAAGCGCATGTGTGTATCGTAACTTATAATGTCATATTGCATTAAAACCCCTTCTATTTCTTTAAAAGGTGTGTGAGCATTTGGTTTAGGCAAGTTGATTTCATTGGTGTAAAAAAGGGTAAATGACCAAGTACTGTCTCCATTAACGGTAACATTTGCCGCTTTACAATTCATGCCCGCAATTTCACGAGTCTCATTTGTTTTCTTGATTGTAAAATCACTGAAGTTTTTATTCATTTCAACAATTTGATCATGATTTAACTTACTCGAATACTTTTTATTTAGCATTTTCACAGAATGAGTCAAACTCTCTTCTCCTTTTTGACAGATGATAGAAGTTTTAAACAAGCCCATTCCAGCAATAATGTCGCTTCTAAAACTACCGTCTATAAAAGTAGTCTCCATTTTTTTCGGCATTAAATCTAAGAGGTAACTATTTTCAGGAATTTGAGGATATTCAATTGTGTATTCAATATGACCTTTTGATATCCCTTTTGGAGCCAATAATTCCGTACACGAAGCCAAGAATAAGACAACTAAAACTGGTATTATCTTAACTGTGTTTTTTAAAGATAGTTTTGAAATCAAGAAAAGTCTCATTTAACTCAAGTGATACTATTGGCTAACAGGGGTGAAAGTTATAAATAATAAATTGAAGAACAAACATGTTAAATAATTAAAATTCGACAAAGCTTATTTTTTAGACGACTAATTCTCAGATAAAATCGGTTGGTTTAGCGTGTTTAAACTCCTTATTTTTGTAGCAATTATCAACATGAATTTTATGAGAAGAATTAGGATTATTGAGAATAAGTCTGAAATCGCTGCTGGAACAAGAGGGTCTAGCTTAGGAATAGATGCACTTAAGGTTGCAGCTTGGAATCAGGAAGATAATTATTTTAAACGCTATTCTTCTGTAACAATTAAAGATCAAAATCATTTGTTGTATGAGCCTGTTAAAAGTAGCAGTGCTATTCGCATTGAAGGAGTCGTAAAGGTTTATGAAATAATTTCAAATGAAGTTAAAGAAACACTATTAAAAAATGAATTTCCTATTGTTCTATCGGGAGATCATGCTTCAGCAGGGGGAGTAATTGCAGGAGTTAAAATGGCATATCCAGATAAAAGAATTGGTGTGATTTGGATAGATGCACACGGAGATTTACATTCTCCATATACTTCTCCAAGTGGAAATATTCATGGAATGCCCTTAGCGACAGCTTTAAATATTGATAACAAGGAATCAAAAATTAGGGAAGTTGATGAAACAACTTTAAGTTATTGGAATCAATTAAAAAACACTGGAGGCATTGCTCCAAAAATTTTAGCCTCTGATTTAGTTTTCTTTGGAGTAAGAGACACTGAAGCTCCAGAAGAGCATTTAGTAAAAAAGTTGGGGATTAAAAATTACAGTGTTGAAGAATGCCGGAAGCGAACGTTTAAAGAATGTGCCACTGAAGCATTAGAAAGTCTTAAAGCATGCGATTTACTCTACCTTTCTTTTGATGTTGATAGCATGGATTCTGATAAAGTATCTGAGGGAACGGGAACTCCCGTTGAGAATGGGTTTTTCCCAAAAGAAGCAGAAGCCTTAATTAAAGAGTTTACTTCTTCTCAAAAATTAGTTTGTTTTGAAATGGTTGAGATAAACCCAACGCTTGATAACAAAGAAAATTTTATGGCAGAAACTGCTTTTAAAATACTAAAGTCAACTACAGAATCAATAGAAAAAACACTTATAGGATGAATTCACTTGAAGGATTAGTTAAAGAAGAGTTGAAACAAGCTTTTAAGCAAGCTTTTTCAAAAGAAATTGATGTTGACCAATTTCAATTGCAACCAACCAGAAAAGATTTTGATGGAGACATGACATTGGTAGTTTTTCCATTGTTGCGTTTTAGCGGATCATCACCTGAAAAAACTGCTGAATCAATTGGAGCTGCACTTATAAAAATTTCAATGCTTGTAGATAAATTTCAGGTTGTAAAAGGTTTTTTGAATTTAAGCGTAAAAAATAGTTATTGGATTAGTTTTTTTAAATCCATTCAAAATGATTCAAATTATGGATTCAAGCCTGTAAAGAGTGGTCAAAAGTTTATGGTTGAGTATTCTTCACCAAATACGAACAAGCCGCTGCATTTAGGACACCTTAGAAATAATTTTCTTGGAAATTCTATTGCTAGAATTCTTGAAGCCAATGGGAACGAAGTAATTAAAGTTCAGATTATCAATGATCGTGGCATCCATATTTGTAAATCGATGATTGCTTGGAAATTGTTTGGGAATGGAGAGACACCAGAATCCTCAAATACAAAAGGTGATCACTTAGTTGGGAAGTATTATGTTGAATTTGATAAGCAATACAAAGCACAAATTGAAACCTTAATAAGTTCAGGAAAAACGAAAGAAGAAGCGGAAAAAGAAGCACCCATTATGTTGCAAGCTCAGGAAATGTTGAGGAAATGGGAAGCTAATGATGCTGAAACACTTTTACTTTGGGAAAAGATGAATGCTTGGGTTTATGAAGGTTTTGAGAAAACTTATCGAACTATGGGAGTCGAGTTTGATAAACTATATTATGAATCAACAACTTTTTTAATTGGAAAAGAAAAAGTGGAGGAGCATCTTTCAAATGATGCTTTTTATAGCAAAGAGGATGGCTCTATTTGGGTAAATCTTTCAGACCATAAATTAGATGATAAATTATTACTTCGCTCTGATGGTACATCTGTTTACATGACTCAAGATATTGGAACAGCCATCATTCGTCAAGAAGAATTTAATTGTGAGCAGTATTTTTATGTAGTTGGAAATGAGCAAGATTATCATTTCAAAGTGTTGGCTATAGTACTAGAAAAAATGGGCTTTGAGTGGGCGAGTGGCATTGAGCACCTTTCTTATGGGATGGTTGATTTACCAAGTGGTAAAATGAAATCTCGTGAAGGAACTGTTGTGGATGCTGATGATTTGATGGAGGAGATGAAGCGAACAGCTGCTGAAATTTCCAATGAATCAGGTAAAATTGATTCATTCAGTGAATCTGAAAAAGATCAATTACATTTTAGTATTGGTATGGCAGCATTGAAATATTACATACTTAAAGTAGATCCTAAGAAAAGAATGCTTTTCGACCCTAAAGAGTCCATTGATTTTAATGGCAATACAGGACCGTTTATCCAATATGCTTATGCTAGAATCCAATCAATATTAAGTAAGTTAAACTTGAGTCAAACAGATTTGAACGTTGATGCTGAAAGTTTGTTGGAGGAAGATTTAGCATTGATTAAAATTCTACACACTCTACCCCAAATGATAGACGAAGCAGCCACCTTAAAAAGTCCTGCAATTGTAGCAAACTACTGTTATGAGTTGGTTAAAACTTTCAATCATTTTTATCAAAATACGCCACCAATTATAAAAGAAGAAAATCAAAACATCAAAGCATTTCGATTTCATTTAATACAAGTAGTTGGTGATGTAATAAAGAGAACTTGCAGTTTATTGGGCATCAATGTTCCCAATAGAATGTAAGAGTTTAAAATAAATAAGATTATTGCAAATTGTTATATTTTTCGTCTATTGATTCTGTGAAAGTTTCTTAATAAATCGTTAAACAAAAACAATATTAATTTAACAGTGTTTTCACAATTATAACTTTTAAACCAAAATAATTATGAAAACACTCAATCTATTTTTTATCTCAACATTTCTTTTAATATCGGGAGCTTTTGCACAAACTGCAAGGGTTCAAGTTATACATAATTCTGCCGATACAGCTGCTGCAGTTGTTGACGTTTGGTTAAACAATGTGAATACACTAGACGATTTTGAATTCCGTGAATCAACGTCTTTTTTGACACTGCCTTCAAATGTTCCAATTGTTATTACAATTCAGCCGTCTAATAGTATTGATACTTCAAATGCATTGTTTCAAACTACAGTTAACTTAGATTCTAATGAAACATATATTGTAATTGCAAATGGAATTATTAGTGCCACAGGTTATTCTAATCCTCAGCCTTTTGGATTAGATATTTATCCTTTTGCTAGAGTTGCTTCAGTAGGTGGAGTTAATTCTACAGATGTTTTAGTGATGCATGGTGCAACTGATGCGCCTGCAGTAGATGTATATGAAACCTCTGTGTCTGCAGGTAGATTGGTTGATAATTTATCTTATGGAGACTTTACTACCTATTTATCATTAGCCGCGAGTAACTATGTTATTGATGTAAGAGATTCAGTTAACAGTAAAATTATAGCATCTTACAGTGCTCCTCTTTCTACTTTAAATGCGGGAGGGTTAGCAGTAACTGTTATTGCCTCAGGTTTTTTAGATTCAACTCAAAATTCGAATGGTAGATCTTTTGGACTATTTGCAGCAACTCCTGCAGGTGGAGCATTAATCCCATTACCTGAAGTGCCAATTCCGACTGCTAGAGTTCAAGTAATTCACAACTCTGCTGATTTAGCAGCTGAGTTTGTTGATGTTTGGTTAAATGATGGTGTTTTGGTTGATAATTTTGAGTTCAGAACAGCAAGTCCATTTATTGATGCGCAAGCAGGTGTACCATTTGTAATTAGTATTTCGGATTCTTCAAGTACTGATACTACTACTGCATTAGCTCAGTTCACATTTAATTTAGAAGCTGATAGCAGTTATATTGTAGTTGCAAACGGTATTGTGAGTGCTAGTGGTTATTCTCCTGCTACACCATTTGATTTAGACGTATTTGTAGGTGCTAAGGAAGTAGCTTCAAGTTCAACAAACACAGAAGTTTTGGTTTACCATGGTGCAACAGATGCTCCAGCAGTAGACGTTTTAGAAACATCAGTTCCTGCGGGTCAAATTGTAGACAGTATTTCTTATTCTGAGTTTCAAGGATACTTAAATTTAGTAACCGCTGATTATGAACTTCAAATACAAGCAGCTTCAAACTCTGCTGTTGTTGCAAATTATTCAGCACCATTAAGTACTTTGAGTCTAGGTGGAGAAGCAATAGCTGTATTAGCTTCAGGATTTTTAGATCCATTAAATAATTCAAACGGTCCTGCTTTTGGGTTGTGGGCAGTTACTTCAGCAGGTGGAACTTTATTACCATTACCCCTAATTACAGGTTTGGCTAAAATTGATAAGAATTTGGAAGCTGCAATTTCAGTTTATCCAAATCCAAGTCAAGCTGTATTTAATTTAGAGTTCAACTCCATTGATAATAAACCTGAGATTATTGAAGTGTTCGATATTAATGGAAGAAACATTCAAGAAATTAAAGTTAGTAGTTCTACTTTTCAATCTGTTGATTTAAGTGGATTGTCAAAAGGTATTTACTTTTTAAGAATAAGTAATGAGGATAGTTTTGCTGTGAAGAGAATTATTTTACAGTAAAATAATTTTTCAATAAAATTAAAGGGTCGGCAGTTTTGTCGACCCTTTTTTTATGTCTATTAGGTTGATTTTACGAATTCAGATTGAGTAATTTTACAGCTTATAAAAAGAGAAATACAATATGTTTGATAATTTATCTGATAAACTCGATAGAGCTTTTAAAGTACTTAAGGGACAAGGTCAAATTTCAGAAATAAACGTTGCAGAAACTGCTAAAGAAATTCGAAGAGCTTTACTAGATGCCGATGTTAGTTTCAAGATTGCAAAAAGTTTTTCTGACAGTGTAAAAGAAAAGGCGATAGGTCAGGATGTTTTAACTTCAGTATCTCCAGGACAACTTTTTACTAAAATTACACATGATGAGTTGGCAAATTTAATGGGAGGTGAGCAAGTTGGAATATCTCTCTCAGGAAATCCGGCAGTAATTTTAATCGCAGGATTACAGGGATCTGGAAAAACTACTTTTTCTGGGAAATTAGCGCATCGTTTAAAAACCAAACAAAATAAAAACCCATTATTAGTTGCTGCCGACGTATATAGACCTGCAGCGATAGATCAATTACATGTTTTAGGAGAGCAAATTGGTGTTAAAGTTTATTCTGACAAGGAAAACAAAAATCCAGTTGATATTGCCAAAAGAGCAATACAAGAAGCTAAAAGTTCGGGTCATGATGTAGTAATTATTGATACTGCGGGTCGTTTAGCTGTTGATGAGCAAATGATGCAGGAAATTTCCGCAGTAAAGGAAAGTACCAATCCATCTGAAACGCTTTTCGTTGTAGATTCAATGACTGGACAAGATGCTGTGAATACTGCCAAAGCATTTAATGATCAAATTGATTTTGATGGAGTTGTTCTAACAAAATTGGATGGTGATACACGAGGTGGTGCAGCCTTGTCTATTCGTTCTGTTGTTAATAAGCCTATTAAGTTTATTGGTACAGGAGAAAAAATGGAAGCCTTAGATTTGTTTTATCCTTCTAGGATGGCAGATCGTATTCTTGGAATGGGTGATGTTGTTTCATTAGTTGAAAAAGCTCAGGAACAATATGATGAAGAAAAAGCAAGACGACTTCAAAAAAGAATTGCCAAAAATCAATTTGATTTTAATGATTTCCTTGATCAAATAAATCAAATCAAAAAAATGGGCAATATGAAGGATTTAGTGGGCATGATACCAGGTGTTGGGAAAGCCATTAAAGATGTTGATATTGATGATGATGCGTTTAAAGGCATTGAAGCTATGATTCAATCTATGACTCCGATGGAAAGAGAAAACCCAAAGTTAATTAACGGTTCAAGAAGAAAACGAATTGCACAAGGTAGCGGAACTTCTGTTCAAGAATTGAATAAGTTGCTGAATCAATTTACGCAGACAAGTAAAATGATGAAAATGATGGGCAACAAGCAAAACATGGCAAAAATGATGAAAAACATGTCTGGAGGACTCGGACGATGAGTGCGAAACTATTAGACGGAAAAACAACTTCGCTTGCAATTAAGTCAAGCTTGAAAAACAAAGTTGAAAAATTTGTTGTTGAAGGTAAAAGAGCACCACACCTTGTAGCAGTTTTAGTAGGAAATGATGGAGGAAGCCTTACATACGTAAATGCGAAAGTAAAGGCATGTAAAGAAGTAGGGTTCAATTCTACACTAATTCATTTCGATGAACAAGTAAGTCAAGAAGTGTTGTTAAATAAAGTTGAATCATTAAACAATGACGAAAATGTTGATGGTTTTATTGTTCAATTACCACTACCAAAACACATCAATGAAAAGACTGTGACTTTAACCATCGATCCTTTGAAAGATGTGGATGGTTTTCATCCGGTGAATATTGGTAAAATGAGTTTAAACTTACCATGTTTTCTTCCAGCCACGCCAAATGGTGTTTTAGAATTATTGAAAGAGTATGAAATTCCAACGGAAGGAAAACATTGTGTAATCATTGGAAGAAGCGCTATTGTAGGAACTCCATTAAGTATTTTACTCTCAAGAAATAGAAATCCTGGAAATGCAACTGTAACGCTAACACACAGTAGAACTAAAAACCTTAAAGAAATTACTCAGAATGCAGATATTTTAATATCTGCAATTGGTAAACCTGCGTTTATAAAAGCAGATATGATTAAAAACGGAGCAGTTGTTATTGATGTTGGAATTAGTAGGGTAGAAGATTTGTCAAAAAAGTCAGGGTATAAACTCTATGGTGATATAGACTTTGAATCGGTGTCTCAAAAAGCGAGCTTTTTAACTCCAGTTCCAGGTGGAGTTGGTCCAATGACCATCGTTTCTTTATTGCAAAACACATTTCAGGCTTACCAAAATAAATCCGTTAACTTTTAGTTTATAACTATAAAAATGGCCTTACAAAATTCTAAATTATGGTATCTTGAGCAAATAAATCTCTTAAAGGATTTATCTAAAGTTGATTTTGAAACTATAGATGAACTGACATTAATTAAAACTGCAAATAAGAATCAATATATTTATTCTCCTAATGAACCAAGTAAAGTTTTATTTTTTTTAAATAAAGGACGTGTAAAAATTGGTCATTTTTCTTCAGATGGTAAAGAGGTTATAAAATCGATACTCTATCCAGGTGAAATATTTGGTGAAATGGGAGTTATTGGTGAGACTGAAAGAAAAGACTTTGCAATTGCTATGGATTTCGACACGAGGATGTGTACTATTAATATTCAAGAATTTCAAAAAATTATTGAATCGAATCCTAAGCTAGGTTTTGAACTAACAAAGACAATTGGAGAGCGATTAAGAAACATTGAAAGAAGATTAACAGATCTTATTTTTAAAGATGCACGTGGACGTGTGATCGATTTTATTAAAGAATTAGCAGTTAAACATGGGAAAAATATAGACACTGAAATTTTAGTTAAACATGATTTAACACATCAGGAAATGGCCAGTTTTACTGCTACTTCAAGACAAACAGTTACTGTAATTTTGAATGAGCTAAAAGAAAGAGATTTAATCTATATGGAGCGGAAAAGATTTCTAATTAGGGATTTAAATAAACTATAATGAAATATACCTTATATGTTGGAGAGAATTGTACTCAATGTGCGAATGTCATAAATTATTTAGTGGAAAATAATATTTCCTACAAGACAATAAATGTTGATTTAGATTCTGAAAAACCTCCTATCTCAATTTATGCATATCCTGCATTATTTGAGGGACAAAATCTTTTAAGATATGGTACAGATATAATCTCATACCTAAAGGATATTTATCAATTAGGCAATAATTAAGAAAATTTATCTAATAAATCTATTTTTTCTCTTCTTCTTCTCTAGGATTTGCTTGACTTACTCTTAGATTTCTTCCTAAATGCTCAAATCCATCAAGAGCGTCAATAGCAGCTTGACCCGTTTCATCACTCATTTCAACGAAACCAAATCCTTTTGATCGGCCAGTAAATTTGTCTTGAATGATTTTAACTGAAGTAACATCACCGAATTCAGCAAATAAGTTCCCTAAGTCGTCTTCGGTTGATTTGTATGAAATGTTTCCTACGTAAATGTTCATGATAATAAAATTAATACATAACAAAGAAAGCAATAAATTGACAAATAATTATCAATCCTTTAAAAATATAAAACTTGCTTAACATTAGTTTTTTGCAAAAAGTTATTTCATGTTACTCGAAAAGACTGTTTTAAAGTCATCAAACGATTGTCGTTTGTAAATATCGTCTCCAAAAAAAGTAAGTATTGGTTCAATTCCTGAAGCATCATAATATCCAGGTATTGCTTGTAACAATTCTAAATTTTCATCTAGATAGACAATAGAAGGGTAGGTCATTTTACCATTCAGTAAAGCAATGGCAAGTTGATGCGCACTTCTTCTAGCATTTGGATTTTCGTTGATGAATATTTGACTTCCGAGCTTTATAGTATCAGGGTATTCAGCATCTAACTTAACTGCCCAAAAATATTCGTTGATGTAAGCAGCTATAGTTTGATTCTTGAAAGTGGTGGCATCAAGCTTTTTACACCAACCACACCAATCTGTGTAAACATCAATTAGAAATTTTTTAGGACTTGTCTCATTTTTTTTTACTGCCTCCTCAAAACTTATCCAATTAACCGTTGTTGAATTTTGAGACTGTAATGAGAAATAAATAATTGAAAGCGAAAAAAGTAGAAGTTTTCTCATAAGGTAAATTTAATACTACTAAGGTCACAAAAACAATTGATACTTGAAGTGAAAAAATGTTAATCAATTAATTTGTCAACAGCTACATGGGAATAAACATTTAAAAATCTATCTGCAACAAATGTTTAAGACTTATCTTTGCAGACGATTTTGTTGAATTAGAATTGATAAAATGAATAGAGAGAAATTAGTTTTAGAAGATATCACCAATCTTGATTTTACAACAGTCATATGGTTTGCTGCTCCTATTATGTTTGCTTTGGTATTAGTAGAGTACCTAATAGGAAAGAAACAAAATAAAAAATTATATAATGGCAAAGATTTTTTAGCTTCCCTTTCAATTGGAATAGGTAACTTAATATTAAATGGGTTTATGAAGTTAGGGATGTTTGCAGTGTTTCTTTTCTTTTTCAATCTTGCCCCGTTTAAAATTCCTCATACATGGTGGTCATATGTTCTTTGTTTAGTTGTTTTAGACTTTTGCAGGTATTGGGCACATCGTATTGCTCACGAACAACGTTTTTGGTGGTCAACGCATGTAGTTCACCACTCTTCAGAACATTATAATTTCTCAGTATCTTTTCGTTTAAGTTGGACACAGAATTTGAAAATAGTTTTCTTTTTACCTGTTATCTTAATGGGTTTTCATCCTTTGGTTTTCTTTATCGTACATCAAATAGAAGTTCTTTATCAATTTTGGATTCATACAGAGTTAATTAGAAAATTGCCAAAACCTATAGAATATGTATTTACAACACCTTCTCATCACCGAGTTCACCACTCAGTAAATGAAAGATACATCGATAAAAATTACGGATCTACATTTATTGTTTGGGATAGAATGTTTGGAACTTTTCAAGAGGAAGATGAGCCTGCCAGATATGGAATCACTAAACCTGTAAACTCCTTTAATCCAGTTTTTCTTGTATTTCATGAATGGTTAGAAGTTGGGAAGGATATTTTTCGCGCGAAATCATTGAAACAAGCTTGGGTTATTTTATTTGGTAGCCCTGTAGATAAACACAAAGAAGATATGGCAAAAATGCAAATGCAGAAAGTTGTTGCTAATCCCAATACAAGTGATTCTCCGAAAGAAGCTATAATTGAACAAGAAGAGCTTGAAAAAGCGAGTTAATACTTTTCTTTTTATCAATCTATCTTTTGCCTACAGTTTGTTTAAACTTCTATCTTTGCCTGAATGAAGGCCTGTAATTTTCTTTTGATATTTCTAAGTTCGATAGCTGTTTATGGGCAAGAAGTTCGTTTTCGAGATGACACTATTTCAATTCAAGTTCTAAAAAAGGGAGAGCAAAACTTCAAGAAATTGGATTACACTTCAATGGAAAGCTTTCAGCAATACCGACCATTTGGAAGAAATCGATTACCAATGGCAAGGAGTGGAAATATTGGACTTCCTGTTCATTCATACCGAATTAACTATCAAGACTGGGATGTAAATGCAAATTTAGGAGGCTATCAAGCATACTTAATGAGCAAAGATTCAATGAAGTTTTATCAGGCTTCTCGTCCCATTACTTTTATGAATTACGCAAATGGTTCTAGTAGTGAACAGCTATTTGAAATTATGCACACTCAAAATCTGGGGGAAGGACTTAATGTTAGTTTGAACTACAGGAGAATAGTATCAGAAGGATTTTTTCAAAATCAATTGACGAGCCATACACAATTTAACGCAACTTTTTATGTAAAATCAAGAGATCAACGGTTTCTTTCAAAAGCTTATTACTTCATTAATAATCTAAAATCTCAAGAAAATGGTGGAGTGGAAGTTTTTGATAACACAGAAGACAATAGTATTTTACTTCGCGTTAATTTGAATACTGCACAAAATAAATCCCGTTCAACTGGATTTGGAGTCGAAAATAGTTATGATTTGATTGTTGATAGTAATCAAGTCTTTTTAAATATATCTCATGAAATAGGCTTTAATCGAAGCTATCGGATTTTTAAAGATCAATTTGAAGACAATTCATTTCATTCAAATTTTTTCATAGATACAACAAGAACAGCTGATTCAAGCTATGCTGAAGTATTTAGTAATCAATTGATGCTAAATTTCTTTAATAAGGAATTAAACGTTGGATTTAGAAATGAGCAATACCACCATTTTCAGAATTTCTTATTGAATCGAAATTTTCAGAGTAATTACCTTGTATTTCACTCAAAAGGAGAAGTTTTTAATAGGCAAATTGAGGCTTATTTAGAGAAAGGAGTTTCGGGATTTCATGAAGATGAATTAGACTTTTCTTCAAGAATTGAGCTTACCAAGTGGAATAAAATTAACTTCTCCTTGGCTGCATTGGTTAGAAATAAGCAAGCTGATTTATTTATTCAGAGTCAACGGACAAACCACCATTTTTTTGATCGAGATTTTGAAACTTCCAATCAATCGGCTTTGTTGTTTCATGTTTTAGCAGATCATTTAAATTTAACGACCACTTTTGGAGTTGAAACTTATGAGAACTACATATTTTACAATTCACAAATTGAACCCACTCAGCTTGCATCAAGGTTTTCAGTTTTAAGTGCTGATGTGAAACATAAATTACATTTTTTCAGGTATTTGAATTTTAATAACAGCATCAGGTATCAATCCATCGAAGAGAAGGAGTTTATTCCTTTACCTAGTCTTTATTCCTTTCATAGTTTTTATTTTGATAAAGCTGTTTTTGGTGGAGCACTTCAATTGCAATTTGGATTGGATTACTATTATATTGGGGAGTACAGTGGTTTTGCTTATTCCCCTTCACTTACGCAGTTTTACTTAAGTGAAACAGAAGAGAAATTAGGAGGTAATGGTCAACTAGACTTTTTTATCAACTTTAGAATTGAAAAAGCGGCAAGAGTCTTTATTAAGATGGAGAATATTTTGAATGAAGAATTTACTCCTGAATCTATGCGGATTCAAAATTACTCCATTCCGGGAAGAGTTTTGAAAGTTGGGTTCAGTTGGCGAATGATCAACTAAGTTTTTTGTTTCTTCTTTTTGGCAGCAGGAAAAAGCACATTATTTAAAATAAGTCGGTATCCCGGACTATTTGGATGCAGGTTTAAATCAGTTGGAGGATCTCCAACATAGTGCTGATAGTCTTCAGGATCATGTCCTCCATAGAAAGTCCATGTACCTTTCCCAAAGCTTCCATGAATGTATCGGGCAGAATTGAGTGATTTGTTTTCGCCCATAATTAAAACATCGGATTTGATGTATCTTTTATCAAAAGCAGTTGTTTGCCCCATGAATCCATCAATTATTTTTGTATGATTTTGACAAAGCATTGTTGGCACTGGATCCCACTTTGCAGAAAACTCAAAGAGTGAAAACTTATCACTAGATTCGGGAGTTCTTGAATGAACTTGAGTGGCGTCAATGGTTGAAAACTCATATTCCATAGGATTTGTTTTCAATTGAAAATCTTTGAAAGCAAATGTGTTTTCAAAATTGAGTTTTGAGTTATAGTTTGGAGTAGTGCCATCACCATCAAACATGTTTTCACAAATATCTATTTCTTCAGCTGCTAAAGAAATGTCGTATGAGTCTGTTCCAGAGCACATGGTAAATAAAAATCCACCACCTGCGGTAAACTCTCTAATTCTTTTAGCCACATTTAATTTAAGTTGAGATACTTTAGAAAAACCTAGTTCTGCGGCCATTTTTTCATTTCTACTGACTTCTTCTTTGTACCAGGAGTGGTTTCTATAGGAGGCATAAAATCTACCATATTGCCCTGTAAAATCTTCATGGTGAAGATGTAACCAATCATATTTTGGCAATTCACCACCAATGATTTCTCGATCATAAATTTTTGTGTAAGGAATCTCAGCATAAGTTAATACTAATGTTACAGCATCGTCCCAAGGTTGTTTTCCATCTGGTGTGTAAACAGCCATTTTTGGTGGAACTTGAAGTTTAACAACATCTTGATTAACTTCAGGATTACTAATTTCATTCAGAATTGCAGTAGATTTAGCGTTTGGTATAAGTTCAAAAGTGACTCCTCGAATCATCATTTCATCTTGAATCGCTTTAGCAGCTTGCATCATAAAACTACCACCACGATAATTTAATAACCAATCAACTTCAACTTCTCTTTCTAAGCACCAATAAGCAATTCCATATGCTTTTAAATGATTTTTTTGGCTTTCATCCATAGGAATAAGGATGTAAGCAGCCATACTTTGAAAGTATAAGCTCATCAAAAAGAGAAGGGTTAAAAATCCTTTCATGGGAACAAAAAATTTCTGGAAAGCTAATTTACACAATTCTTAGAAGGGAGCGTCATCCTCATCTTCAAAATCGTCCATTCTTGAAGATCGAGTAATGCTATTGCCTTGATCAAATTCGTCAGAGATAGGGAGTTCATTGAATTGTTCATTTTGATTATAAGAATCAAAATCGCCAAATTTTGCCAATTCTTTAGTGAACTTAAGTCGGACATCTCCAACAGAACCATTTCTGTGTTTAGCAATAATGATGTTGGCTAAGCTCGCAGTTGAGTTTCCAGCTTCATCTTGATCAATGCCATAATATTCAGGGCGATTGATAAAAATTACCATATCGGCATCTTGTTCAATGGATCCGGATTCTCTTAAATCTGATAACTGTGGCCTTCTGTCACCACCTCGAGATTCAACAGCTCGACTCAATTGAGATAAAGCAATAACTGGGATATTCAATTCTTTAGCGATACTTTTTAATGATCTAGAAATGGTACTAATTTCTTGTTCTCGATTACCAGTTTTGGAGCCTTCTCCACCAGCAGTCATTAATTGAAGATAATCGACCATCAATAATTGGATGTCGTGCTGAGATTTTAGTCTTCTAGCTTTAGCTCTAAGTTCGAATACTGAAATTGCAGGTGTATCGTCAATAAAAATTGGAGCTTCAGAGAGTCCGCCAATTTTTGCATGAATTTGTTCAATTTCATCGTTCCTCAAGTTTCCACTTCTAAGTTTTTCGGAAGAAAGTTCAGATTCAGAAGAAATTAAACGCGTTACTAATTGTAAAGATGACATTTCTAGAGAGAAAATTGCAACTGGTTTCTTAAATTCAACAGCTGCATTTCGTGCAAGAGACAATGAAAAAGCTGTTTTACCCATTGCAGGTCGTGCCGCTAAAATAACTAAATCTGAAGGTTGCCAACCAGAAGTCATTCTGTCTAATTCGGTGAAACCACTCGGTACTCCGCTAACATTTCCTTCATGACCTTTTGCTACTTCAATTTGTTTGATAGCAGACCGAATTAAGGTCGACATGGAGTCGTAGTTTTTTCGAATATTTCCTTCAGTTACTCCAAAAAGTCCACTTTCAGCACGATCGAGTAAGGTGAAAACATCTGTTGTTTCATCGTAAGCATCAGTTATAATTTCAGTAGAAATTCTGATTAATTCTCTTTGTATGTATTTCTGGGAAATTATTCTAGCGTGAAATTCAACATTGGCTGCAGATGCAATTCTATTGGTTAATTGGGTAATGTAATAGGGGCCACCAACAATTTCTAACTGTCCTTTTTGCTTTAAAGCATTGGTAATTGTTAATATGTCAATCGGCTCCGATTTTGTGAATAATTCCTGAATGACTTCAAAGATTTTTTGGTGACTATCCTTGTAAAAACTTTTAGGTTGTAGGATGTCGATTGCAGTATTAACTGCTTCCTTTTCGAGCATCATTGCTCCAAGCACTGCTTCTTCTAAGTCTACTGCTTGTGGTTGTAGTTTACCGTGCTCTAAATTAGAGAGTTGTATTGAGTTGCTAAGGTTTCTTTTACGGACTAAACTGCTTTTTTCAGGAGAATTATTCATGTGTCAAAAATAGTCTTTTTGGTTTCAAACAAGCATTCAATAAGTCAATTTTAAATGGATAAGTTTTCAGTCATTGTCAAAGCTTTTAATAACTAAGATATTTTGAATTTATTAAAAATTACAATTGTTTTTTAACAGTCTGCTAACAAGTTTTGAACTGTTTATGAAAAGGAAATTAACACATACCGCTAAGTCAACTATTCGAAGTTCTGCTTAATTTTATAAAATGAATTTTTTTCGAAGCTGTTTTCTGTTTTTTCTATTTTTAGCGCTTTTATCTTGCAGAAAAGAAATAGATGAAGTTCCTCCACAAATTACTTGGCTGTTTCCCACGGATAATACTACATTTTCAACATTGGATGAAATTTTTGTTGAAGCTGAAATTCAAGATAACGAGTCTATAAAGTCTATTCAATTAGGATTGTTTAGAAAATCAGATAATCGTCAAGTTCAAGGGAATAATGATTTTAGCCCTAATTCTAATCAATTTAGATTAGCGCTTAACTTTCTCATTAAAGACAGTTTAATAGAAAGTGGAACTTACTATTTTAGAATTCTAGCAGATGATGGAGAAAATGTAAAAGCTGCTTTTCGCGATATTCAAATTAATACGGTTCCTAAAGTCCGTTTAAATACTATTGTTTCTTGTGAAAGTGGTAATGGAGTTCAATTTTTTAAAGATAATAACGATTTTAACTTTTCTGCCTTTTTAACTGACCCAAATTCTTTAACTGAAGCCGTTGTAAATAGTATAGATCAGCAATATTGGATGCTCTCAAAAAGAGGAGGGTACATAAGTGTTTTCGACTTAAAAGAAAATTCTATTGCCTATCAAAATCAACTTTTAAGTAATTTTTCAGAGCTCTTTACGAGTGTTGATTTAGAAGATAGAACTGTATTGATAGCAGCTAAAGATGGTGAAATTAGAGGGTTTAATGAAAGTTTTCAAGATAATTTCACTTACAGAGCTATTAATTCAGGACGGAGTATTTTAAATTTGAAAGCCAATCATAAATATTTATTAGCAGAAGAAGTGGACCTTAATGGGAGCAATCGAAGCGTGCAAATACTTTTTAGAAATAATGGTTTTATACATACTGAATTGGCAATAAGTGATCCAGTAAAAGCTATTTATTTCACAAGCCAAGAAATGGCAATCTTATTTCAGAATAATGCCAATGGAGGTTTGTTAAGTGAAGTAGATATTCAAGCTAACGGTGTAAGAACTATGAAAACCTTTCGAGATTCAATCATTAGCGTTACACAGATAAGTGACAAAGATTACTTTATTAGTACTTCAAATAAAATTGTGCGATACGACTTTTCTACCAACACAAGCTTTGATTTTCTGATTATTCCAAATGCTGTAATAGCTTATGATGAGCTGAACAATCAACTTTTAATAGGAAGTAACCAAACACTGAGTGTTTATTCGCTGAATCCAACAAACCTTGTTACTCAAGCAACTTTACCTTCGAGAATTATAAATATTGATGTTCGTTTTAACCGCTGATTTTCTATCTTCTTTTATCTTCAAAAACTCCCATGCTTGAGAATTTTCGAATCCTAGAAGCAATTCTTTTTTCTGGTTCTATAATGGTTAGTTTTTCCAGTTGTTTAAGAATTTCTTTTTTCACATTTGAAAACGCTTCTTCACGGTTAGCATGCGCTCCACCAATTGGTTCTTTAATAATTCCGTCAATCAGTTTATTTTCAAGCATGTCTTCAGCTGTAAGTTTTAACGATTCAGCAGCTTGCTCTTTATAATCCCAACTTCTCCATAATATGGAAGAGCAGCTTTCAGGAGAGATAACTGAATACCAAGTATATTCCATCATCAAAACTTTGTCGCCAATTCCTATTCCCAATGCACCACCTGACGCTCCTTCACCAATGATAATGCAAATGATTGGCACTTTCAAAGTGGTCATTTCCATTAAATTTCTTGCAATCGCTTCACCTTGACCACGTTCTTCTGCTTCTAATCCCGGAAATGCACCTGGGGTATCAATAAATGTTACAACAGGGATGTTGAATTTCTCTGCAAGTTTCATTAAACGCAATGCTTTTCGATAACCTTCGGGGTTAGCCATTCCAAAGTTTCGGTATTGGCGCATTTTGGTGTTAATTCCTTTTTGTTGACCAATAAACATGACTGTTTGTCCGTCAACGGTTCCCAAACCACCAACCATTGCTTTGTCATCTTTTACATTTCTGTCGCCGTGCAATTCAATGAAATCACCCCCTGAGATGTAATCTATGTAACTTAACGTGTAAGGACGATCAGGATGACGACTAACTTGTACTTTTTGCCAAGCAGTCAATTTATCATAAATCGCAGATCTGGTTTCTTTTAACTTTTTTTCAAGTGCTTTTGTTGTTTTGGAAACATCAACTTGGCTTTTTTCTTCAAGCTCCTTAGCTTGTTCTAGTTGCTCTATAATTTCCTTTACAGGTTCTTCAAATTCCAAATAGTTCGCCATATTTTGTCTTAAAATAAAGTTCAAAAATAGAAAATCACAGCAGAATATAAACAGTTGCGGCTTTAATTTTATCCACTACTTTTGTCGTCATGATATTATTTCCCAATGCTAAAATAAATTTAGGGCTGTTTATCACCCAAAAAAGAGCTGATGGATTTCATAACATTGATAGTCTTTTTCTTCCTGTACCTTGGACAGATGAACTGGAAATAGTGAAATCTGAGAAGTTTAGTTTTACCTCGAATGGAATTGAAATTGATGGAGATGCAGTGGATAATTTATGTGTGAAAGCATATAAATTAGTACAAAATGATTATAAGTTAGCCCCAGTTTCGATTAGCTTAACGAAAAATATTCCAATAGGAGCAGGCTTGGGTGGAGGATCTTCTGATGCTGCTTTTACTTTAAAAGGGTTGAATACTTTATTTAATCTGGAGATTTCAGAAAATCAACTAATGAATTATGCAGCTCAATTGGGAAGTGATTGTGCTTTTTTTATACCTAATAAACCTGTAATTGCAAGCGGAAAGGGAGAAATCCTTAAACCTGTTATTGATTTTAAATTAAATACTTACTGCCTATTGGTTTATCCCAATTTGCACATTGAAACAAAAAAAGCGTATGCCAGCATTCAGCCTAAACAAGCGGAATCAAGCATCGTTGAAATCATTAAAAATGACCTGAGTACTTGGCAAGAAAAGTTAGTAAATGATTTTGAAGCTCCGTTACTTTCAATTTTTCCCGAATTGAATTTATTAAAAAAACAGTTAGTAGATATGGGAGCTACGTTTGTTTCTATGAGCGGAAGCGGATCGAGTTTTTATGCATTTTTCGATGAAAAGCCTAAATCTTGTTTATTTTCTGAGAATTATCCTTACCGTATTTTTAAATTAGCCTTTTAATTTTCACCTTATTTTTTCTAATATGAAGTCAATCAAAAAACTTATTTTATTAATTACCATTGCTACCATTAGCTTTCAAAGTGCAATCGCTAAAGAGGGCATGTGGTTGCCTATGTTGTTGAAAAGCCTGAACGAAACAGATATGAAGGGCATGGGACTTCAATTATCTGCTGAAGACATATACAGTATCAACCAATCGAGTTTGAAAGATGCGGTTATTTCGTTTGGCGGATTTTGCACAGGGGAAATTATTTCAGATCAGGGTTTGATTTTAACAAACCACCATTGTGGATACGGCCGAATTCAGTCGCACAGTTCTGTTGAAAATGATTATTTAACTGATGGTTATTGGGCTTCAAATTTAAAAGAAGAGCTGAAGAATCCGGGTTTAACTGCTACTTTTATAGTGCGAATGGAAGACGTAACTTCATCAGTTTTAGAAGCGATAGATGAAAAATTAAGTACAAAGGAGCGCAATGCTTTAATTGCTAAAAGAATTGATTCGATTGTGAAAGCAGTAACAGCTGACACTCATTATGATGCATATATTCGACCATTTTTTTATGGCAATGAATACTATCTATTCATAACTGAAACATTTAAAGATGTTCGTTTAGTTGGAGCACCTCCATCTTCTATTGGTAAATTTGGTGGCGATACAGATAATTGGATGTGGCCAAGACACACAGGCGACTTTTCTATTTTTAGAATTTATGCAGATTCCAATAATATGCCTGCTGAATACAGTGAATCAAATGTACCTTATCGACCGAAACATCACTTTCCAATATCTTTAGAAGGGGTGAAAGAAAAAGATTTTACAATGGTTTTTGGTTTTCCGGGAAGAACTCAAGAGTATTTGACTTCCTATGCAATCAAACAAATAAAAGAGGTAATCAATCCAGAGCAAATTGCAATTCGAGAAGAAGCTTTAGACATATTAAATCGAAACATGTCGAGAAGCGTAGAAGTTCGAATTAAATACGCATCCAAATATGCAAGTATTAGCAATTATTGGAAAAAGTGGATTGGAGAAAATAAAGGCTTGCAACAAACCAATGCCATCGGAAAAAAGCAAGATTTAGAGCAAGCTTTTGAAATGTCGACTAAAAAAGTAGAAGAATACAATGGCTTACTAGATGCCTTTAAAGTAAATTATGAAGCAATAGAAAAGTATGCCCTTGCTCGAAGTTATTTTATTGAAATTCCATACAGAAAAATTGAAATACTTTCTTTGGCGAATTCATTTAATTCGATAGTAACGGCAGTAAATGATGACAAAGAAATTGAAGAAGAGGACTATGTTAAGTTGCAAGAAAGAATTAATTCTTTTTTTAAGGATTTTGATTTAACAACTGATCGGGAAATGGCTGAAAGCTTGTTGCTAATTTATAAGGAAAACATGCCTGAAGAGTTTACTCCTGAATACTTAAAATCTGTTTCTAAAGAAGAGTTAAACAAAAAAGTTCAAACACTTTACAGTAAATCAATTTTTTCAGATAAGGCTAAGTTAGAAGCTTTGTTGCAATCAAAGAATACCAAAAAGATTGCAAAATTGAAGCAAGATCCTGCTTTTGAACTAAACAGTCAATTTTGGTCAACATTTAGAGAGAGAATTTCTCCTGAATACAACAGAATTAGCGATAAAATTGACTCTTTGAGTACCATTTATATGAGTGCTTTAAGAACATATGTTCCTGATCGATACTACCCTGATGCTAATTCTACTCTGCGCTTATCTTATGGAAAAGTGGAAGGTTTTCAACCTGCTGATGCAGTGACCTATGATTTTTTTACTACTGGTAAAGGGATTTTAGAAAAATACGATTCATCAAATGTAGATTTTAGACTTCCAATGAAGTTGATGGAATTAATTGGTGATGAAGAATTCGGTCCTTACAGAGATTCTAAAGGGTACTTGCCGGTTTGTTTCATTGCTTCTAACCATACTTCAGGAGGCAACTCGGGCAGTCCGGTAATTAATGCAAAGGGAGAGTTAATTGGGCTGAACTTTGATCGAAATTGGGAAGGAACTATGAGCGATATCAATTATGACATAAGTTTATGTAGAAACATTTCTGTAGATATTCGCTACGTACTTTTTGTAGTCGATAAGTTTGCAAATGCTCAACACATTATGAAGGAGTTAACCCTTGTGAAAAGCAAAGAAAATAAAGATGAAAACTAAAGAAGAAATAGTGAAAAATTGGTTGCCACGCTATACTGGGTGTGAGCTTGATCAATTTGGAGAATACATTTTATTGACCAATTTTGGGCATTACCTAAAAATGTTTGCCAACGCATTTGATGTTGAAATAAAAGGTCAAGACCACCCCATGCAAGTGGCAACGGCTAATGGAATAAGCATTATCAACTTTGGAATAGGAAGTGCAAATGCTGCAACTATCATGGATTTGCTTTCAGCGATTTCTCCAAAAGCTGTTTTATTTTTAGGAAAGTGTGGTGGATTGAAAAAAATCACTCAAATCGGTGACATGATTTTACCCATAGCAGCAATAAGAGGTGAAGGTACAAGTGATGATTACCTTCCACCTGAAGTTCCAGCTCTTCCATCATTTCGTTTACAACGCTCGGTTTCTTCAATGATTAAAAAGCATCAATTGGACTATTGGACGGGTACAGTATACAGTACTAACCGAAGGGTTTGGGAGCATGATCAAGAATTTAAAGATTACTTGAGAGAAATTCGAGCAATGGCTATTGACATGGAAACTGCTACCATTTTTTCAGTTGGCTTTGTAAATGGCATACCTCATGGAGCATTGCTATTGGTTTCAGATAACCCTATGATTCCTGAGGGAGTAAAAACTAGCGAAAGCGATAAGAAAGTGACGAGTTCATTTGTTAATAATCACCTGCAAATTGGGATTGATGCACTCAAGGAGTTGAAGGATTCTGGTGAATCAGTGAAGCATTTGAGGTACGATAGTTAGGGAAATAGAAATAAGAATATTCAAATTCTTTTTTTCTTAATCAGTAAACTAAACCAATATTAAACAGCTGAATATTTTCTATGGAATCAGTTTATTTTTATTTACTAACTTATCTCACCCCTATGGGATTAAAGTCTTTTACACTTCTATTTATATAATTATGACATCCCTAAAGGATTTATAGAAATAAAAAACAGGTCGAATACAGTAAAAAACTCCGAAGGAGCGGTATTATTAAAATAAATAGTAATAAGAAAATGGATTAAACCTCTTAGAGGTGGCATAAAATTCCTCATATTTTGAACCAAACCAACATTAAATTTCTTAATTTTTTGTATGGATATAATTCATCATCTATTTCTGATAAGCAACTTTACTGACAAAGAAAACTTTTCGTTTTCCTTTTTTGTTTTTATCGTCGCCTTTGTTTTTTATGACTTGATTGCCGTAGACAATAAAATAGTTTTCGTACCAATATTCCATATGAGTAATTCCTTTTTTTGTCTCATCACCTTCCCAACCGGTCTCAATTTCATCAGAGTTTTCTTCTTTTAAAATTTCACCATTAATATAATTAATTGATTTGGTGTTAATTTTTTTAGAATCTACAAATGCCATGTTTAATGAATTTTCTGAGTCTCCATAAAGTGTTATAAATCGTTTGATGTAAAAAGGCTTATAAGATGCATACATTTTAAACAGCCTATCCCAAATTAATTCACCTTTTGGACTGAATTTGCTGATCATTGCATGCGTATATTGATAGCCATCAAAAACTTGTCGTGTTTGAGTAACAGATTGACCATTAACGAAAGTAGTATAGGTTTCAGTTCTGTAAGTAGGATAGAAAGCCTCACCTAAAAAAATGTAATTACCTTCAGGAGTCTTAATTATATTATGACTGGCAATATTGTAGTCAATAGTCATTTCTTTTCCTTGCTTCTTTTTTCTTTCTTTTTTTCTTTCAATTTTAGCTTGTCTTTTCTCAGGTAAATAAGTTAGAAAATCTTTGAATTCTAAAAAATTAAAGAACTTCAGAAAGTCAACTTTTTTATTTTCAATTTTTCCAAAAAAGAGTCCAACAGAAGCATAATTTGACTTTTCACCATAAGTACCTGTAATTATGTATTCAGCATCGTTAATCTTAGAGGCAGAGATAGAGATGATATTAAAATCATTTGTTTTATCAATCTTTTGCGCTGGTGTTTTTATTTTGCCATCAGTTAGAACTAAGAAAAACATTTCACTGCTTTTCTTAGAATTAATGCCTTGAACAAATAGATAAACTTCATTGGCAGAAGTATTTGCTTGCATGTTTTTGTAACTAATGTTTTTTAGTTTATAGCTACCAATTGAAACAGGAAGAATTCCAGTCATTCCTGTACTTAAATTTACCACCATAATTGCAGGTGATTTTTTTAAAATACCTTTTATGTATGCAAATTGATCTACAACTACCATTGATTTTGGATAAAACTTTTTGTGTAGCTTCCCTTTAGTTGATTTAATTGATCCATCATGATGTAAAACAGTAACTATTTCAATTTCGCCTTTATTATTTCTAAAAAGTGAGTAAACTCCTTTTTGAGACTCAAAGCTAACATCTGAGGCCATTTTTTTATCTAAGTAGATTTGCTCTCTTTTTTCGCTTTCTAAATTATTATCATAAAATTCATAGAGCCATTCTCGATCTTTTCCATCAGGTTTTTGATTTTCAGATATCATGATAAAACCATCTTTACCTTTTGGTATTATATTGTCAGTATCATAACCATCTTTGAGCTCAAATTCAATGCGCTTTTCATAGCTTACCTGACTTAAGGAAATAGAAGATAGGATAAATGATAAAATAAGGAGTAGTGAGAATTTAATTTTCATAATTGAAAAATTTGTTAATTAAAGCTTCGCAAGATATTATAAAAAAACGACTGATTGGCTTTAAATTGAATTTTCTTTATTTGTCTGTGCAAAACTCCTTGTTCAAACTTTTCTTTTTCTAGTCTTTGGAGTTTGTTTTTTTTACCTTTATGCTTTCAAAATTTAAAACATGAAAGACGCATATATAATAGATGGAATAAGAACACCAATAGGTAATTTTACCGGGAGTTTAGCACCTATAAGAGCTGACGATTTAGGTGCATTGGTGATCCAAGAAATTGTAAAAAGAAACCCCAATATTCCAACAGCAGCTTATGAAGATGTGATTATGGGATGTGCAAACCAAGCAGGAGAGGACAACCGAAACGTTGCACGAATGGCTTTGCTGTTAGCAGGTTTACCATTTTCAGTTCCAGGTGAAACGATAAATCGTTTGTGTTCTTCGGGAATGTCTGCCATTATTCATGCTCACCGAGCAATCAAAGCAGGTGAAGGAGATTTGTTTATCTCTGGAGGAATTGAGCACATGACCCGAGGTCCTTGGGTTATATCTAAAGTTTCTAAACCCTTTGGTAGAGATGCTGAGATGCATGACAGTAGTTTTGGTTGGCGCTTCGTTAACTCAAAGATGAAAGAGAAGTTTGGAACAGATGCGATGGGACAAACCGCTGAAAATTTGGTGGATAAATACACTATTTCAAGAGAAGATCAAGATAAATTTGCTGCTTGGTCGCAGCAAAAAGCTGCTGCAGCTCAAAAAAGTGGGCGTTTGGCTAAGGAGATTGTACCTGTTGAAATTCCTCAGCGAAAAAAAGATCCCATTATATTTCAGAATGATGAGTTTATTCGACCTGAAACCAATGTGGAGACCTTGTCGAAATTATCGCCTGCTTTTCGAAGAGAAGGTGGAACAGTTACCGCTGGAAATGCATCAGGCTTAAATGATGGAGCAGTTGCAACTATTGTTGCTTCTGAAACAGCGGTAAAAAAATACAATCTCAAACCTTTAGCTAAAATTGTAAGTTCAGCGGTAGTTGGAGTAGAGCCTCGAATTATGGGAATTGGGCCGGTTGAAGCTTCAAAGAAAGCTTTAGAACGTGCAGGCTTAAGTTTGGATGATATGGACATAATAGAACTGAACGAAGCTTTTGCAGCTCAAGCCCTAGCTTGTACTAGAGCCATGGGTTTAAAAGATGATGATCCGCGTATTAACCCAAATGGTGGTGCCATTGCTTTGGGACATCCACTAGGAGTAACTGGTGCAAGAATTTTGCACAGTGCTGCATTAGAACTTCAACTTACCGGAAAACGCTATGCTTTATGTACACTTTGTGTGGGTGTTGGACAAGGTTATGCTACTGTTATTGAAAGTTTTAAGGAAAGTTAAAAGTAAAAAGTGACCTAAAGTTAAAAGTTGGTTTGAAATGATAGGAGAATGAATAATAAAGAGTTTGGCATATCTTTAGAAAAAAGAACTGAATTATTTTCAGTTACAATAATCAAACTTTCAATACAATCACCTAATTCTCCCGAGGGTAGGGTCTTTAGAAATCAATTAACTAAGTCTGCAACCAGCATAGGGGCAAACTATAGAGAAGCAAATCGAGCTCGCAGTGACTCAGATTTTAAGAACAAGATTCGGATTTGTGAGAGTGAAGCTAGTGAAACCGTTTATTGGTTAAACTTAATAGAAAGAATGAAATGGGTAGCAAATGAAAACTTTACAAGTGTATTTAAAGAAGCAAAAGAGATTTTAGCATTATTTACTTCTATAAGTAAATAATTAAACAATAAGAAATTAGATAAATAAAATAGATATTTTTTACGATGACTAAATTTTAAGTAAAATAGAACTTTTTACTTTTAACTTTAGATCACTTTTAACTTAGAAAAAATGAAATTAGAAAACTACGTACAAGGAAAATGGATTACAGGAGATGGTGATGGAACACCGCTTTACAATGCCGTAAATGGGGATGA
>CAXBCF010000015.1:0-69853 GCA_963973975.1 uncultured Flavobacteriales bacterium | reverse complement strand
AAAAAGCAAGCAAGTCCATTGGATTTTGATGTTTTAAAGAAAGTTCGTTTAGCAGTAGAGAAAAGTCAGTTAAATTCAGTATCTACAGAAGAATATTTAAAAGGAATATCGCTTTCCATATCTGTGAAAAGGGGACGTTATTTTTTTCCATCAAGCTTAGCTATTTCTCCAAAATTTTACCTTCATAATTCTTCAGAACCCACAGTAGAAATCAAGAAACACGAAGCTGTAATTAAGTGGGATGAAATAAAAAATCCGAGTTCTTATGAAATTGAATGGATTCACTTACCGTTTAAGAATCCTAGCACTGTAACCTCATTGAATTATGATTTTACAAAGAATGCTGTTCGATTAATAACCAATAATAACTTTTTGCCACTTAACCTTCTTCACAGCAATGGATTTATAGTGGCAAGAGGTAGAACAAAGCGTCCAGTACTCAATTCAGACAGCACGGCAATTTTAAATAAGTATAAATATGGTAGTTGGAGCTTAGATGATAAAGGTTCACTTAGTGTTGGCAGCCAAGATTATTTAATAATGATAGATAATTCAACAGATGATGCGGTGGGCGCTATAAATTGGCAATACCGTGGGAATTATACTTCGGATGGTAAGAAGAAAGAAGTAGTAAATTATTTTGATGGTTCAAACAGGGGTCGACAGACAAATACCGTAATATACAATGATAAATCGACAATCATAAATACATCACTAGAAGAAGCAGGATTTCAATCCACGGTGGTCAGTATGGAAAACTATTATGACTACAATGGTGAAGCAGTAATTAATGTTTTACCAACACCACTGGTTGAATCACAGGATATCTCCTATCAATTTGGAATAAACAAAAAAACAAGTAATAAGTTATTAAAAACCGAATACGATGGATTACTTTCATCGACAGCTGAAAGTTTAACCTCGGATAGCGTTGGAGCTTCCAAGTACTACTCGGTGGAAAACACATTGTTGGGTACATCTGATTTTTCAGCCTTTATACCTGATGCAGATGGCTATCCATACACTAGATTAGAATATATGACAGATGGTTCAGGAAGGGTGAAAGCCCAATATGGACTTGGCTCAGACAAAGCGAACAATGCTACTAAAGGCACTCAATTTGCTTATGCCAGACCATTGCGAGGAGAAATTGAACGATTATTTGGAAGTAATTTGGGAGAAATAGCTTTTTACAAGAAAGACTATACAATTGACCAAAATGGCTTGATGTCTGTAGCATATAAAGACATTAAAAACAGAGTAGTAGCTTCATCAGTGGCGGGTGTTGCAGAAGGACGTTCGGAAATGTTTGGAATAGATACTGTTGCCGTTTTAATGACGGAAAATTTATTAACCTATGGGATTGAGCAATACAAGGAGTCAGAGCATAGATTTGAGTTATCATTTCCTTTTTATGTAGCAGTTGGTTCAAACTATAGGTTTGAATATAACTTTAAGATAGACCCATTTATAGCTTGTGGAAATTCAACTATTTGCTTTGATTGCCGTTATAAGTTTACCTTGCAAATAATTGATGAAGAAAATAAATTAGTGTTGCAAGTAAGTGATTCACTTGTAAATTTTCAAGAAGATGGTATTTGTTTAGCTGATAACTACCAAATTGATGGCATTGATTCTGTTGATGAAAATTATTCTGCTAGTATCATTGGCGATGAGTTAGTCATTGGGCTATCTGCACGTAAGAGTTATACTCTTGTAAAGAGCCTAGAATTGATAACTGATTCACTTTTAGAGCAAGATGCAGCAGTTTATTTAGAAGATGATAATTGTGGATTTTTAGATTACACTTATTTTGAAAATGATCAATTGAATAAAACTCCTTTCCAACAATGTGAGTTGGAGAAAGAAAAACAAACCAAAGATTTTTGTAGGTTCATTTATGATAATTTGAGAGAAGACTTCTTATTGCCTGATGGTTATTTTGTTCAAGGCATTGATTTGGAGGGGGGCTTTTTCGGTGGGATATTCGACAGACTTGCCAATACGTTCAGTTGTAGAAACTTTTCACCATATGGGTGCTATGGTGATAAAAATGCATTTGTTATGGCAATGAGAAACATGTTTGGCAATGCTGATTATATGGCATACGAGAATATGAATTTACTTGCAGATCGATTGGTTGAGTTTCATCCCAACTATTGTCAATATAAAATTTGTATGGATAAATTTTCTGCTTATGAAACATTTGATTTAATATTAGAAGAGAGTAAAAATTTAGAAGAATTTGTAGCAATGGGTGACCATGCAGGCTTGTTTGATAAAGATACCATTGATTTTTACTGGAGTGAAGATTCACTAAATTTTATGGCAGATATAGTTTCTGACCCAATGAATCCTATTACTTTAGAAAAAGAGCAAGTCTTAATGTACTTTGATGAAACCTTAAAATACATTGACCCTAAAGATAGTGTTGAATATTATAACCACCCTTGTACAGAAAAAGAGGATGATGGTAGAGCATTTTATTCCATGAAAATGTTCAATGAATTTATTAGAGGAGACACCTGCTTACCAAAAATTGATACCTTCAACAGAGTAGACATTTACGATGCATATTTTAATAATTTATTCAATGGATGCGAAGGAGACATTTCAAACCCTTCTATTGGTTTTCATGAAGCAATCAAAGCATTTTATTTAGTGTATGATACCTTAGAGGATAAACAAATAGAAGAAAAAATTTGGGGGAACTATAAATCATTTTATTTATCCATTAGAGACCTTATTCTGGAGGATATGTTGGGGAGTTTGGTTTGTGAGAACCCGAACTACTACCTTTGGGATAGCAACTGTGCAAATAAAACAGACTCAACCACTATTAGTCACATTGAATGGGATTCTATCTATGTAGGTTGTTTGCCAATAAATTTTTCTTGTTCGAATGATTTACATGCATTTCTATGGGATACTCCCTACAGCCGATTTTACCCCACAAAAAAAAGACACAAAGGAGACCTTGATGCTATTTTAGCTTTTCAAAATAAAGTTGATGATGATGAAGAGCAAGGTGGTGGAGATGACCCACAATACGATACATTAAGGCTGACACTCGCAAACCAAGTGCTGGAGCTATTAAAAGCAAATGATTGTTTTGATGCTAATGACCCTCAGTACATTACGGATTCAGCAGAATTTGTTTCTATTTTCAACGATTCTGCATTCGTATGTAATCCCTTTCATTATTTAGATACTGCAATAATGAATACTATACCTATTAGTTCAAGTAGCTTATTTACTGGTTGTGACTTATTTATGGTAAACCTTGCTTTTTTACAGCGAACTTTTATGTATTTGCAGCGCGATTCAGGCAACTTTGAAGTACCACGCTATAGTTGTAAGAGTCTTAAAGAAGATTACACTTACAGTGAATTTTTAGTGCCTTATGGAGTGTATACTAGTCAGTACTCAAGCACACATCCACTACCCATAATCACTTCATATGGAGATATTGACATAAGTAATGTGGCTCAAAAGAAATTCGCTAATATTTTAAACAGCCAGCTTGCAATGAATTTGAGTTTCTTGGATTATTATACCTTCATTATTGGAAATACTCACGACAGCACCATCAGCATATTTGGAGATTCTGTAATTACAGGATTATCTGAGCGTGCTTTGGAAATAAGAAAGGTAGTAATTGATAACCCACAAGATGTAAATTATAAAGAAATAAGCAACGATAGCTTAATCCGATTACTAAATAGTTATTTAGCAGCTGAGAGTTACGACACAATCAACCCCACCTATTCAGCAATCGGGTTTGGAGAGATGGATTATGAAAACAGCCAGAACGATTTGTATTTTCTTGAAGGGGGTCAAGCTACTTTAAATGCGGTAGCAGACACTATAAATTACCTTTTTACAGCTATTTCAGCTGAACTGGCTACCATTTCTACTGATGCTGGTTACGTGAATAATCTATTGATTGACCAATACAGTACTGTTGCAAACCTGCCTAACCTTTTAATTGATAGAGTATATACCTATTCCGAGGGTACCATTTGGATTAGAACATTAAACGCTGCTGATTCTACGTTTTACCAAGACTTTTACGTGTATTTCAATCCTGATAATTATTTTTATGACCATACTGATATTTACCCATTCGATACGATATATCCTGTTTTTCAAGAAGGTGAGATGAAGTATTTTCGAATGGGTTTCGAGTATAATCAAAGAAATTATAGTTTGCTTGCAAGCAAATCAATCCCATTAAGCGGAGCAGAAAAACTTTCAAAAGTTTTATTGACTGAAACAATTGGAGCACCACAATTGCCTCTTGAAGAGAGGTGCGAAGATTTTATGTATTTTGATGCAATTGTTACTGCAAATGTTAGGTATCAAGAATACCTCGATAGTTTAGGCAACATCTTTAAAAACAATTACATTTCATTTTGTACAAATCAGTCTAGCAACAAGGCTATTAAGGATAGAGAAATGTTGTTTTCATTTGAAAGTCCTGAACGCCACTTTACGCTTTACTACTATGACCAAGCGGACAATTTAGTGATGACCATTCCTCCTGGAGGATTTGACACCGACTTTGAATATACAGCAGATTCTACCATAAAAATTGCGAATTTCCGTAACAACATTGGGCAAGGAGTCTTTCCCAATCACAGCAAGAAAACGACCTATAAATACAATACAGACAATCAGATTATTCGACAAGTTACACCCAACAGCGATACCTCTTTATTTTGGTACGACCAGTCGGGTAGAATGGTGCTTTCTAGCAATGCCAAGCAGCAAGAAGTTAATAAATTTAGCTACAGCAGGTACGATGAACTCAGCAGAATTATAGAAACAGGTGAAGTGCGACTAGATACGCTAAGGGATAAATCTTGGGGTGAAATTCACGCTTTCATTGTATTGGAACTATTGGGTGATTCCTTAATTAGCTTGGATGAATTGATTCACAATCATTCACGCAATGATGTAGTCAAAAACTTTTATGACGAATCCATCGCTGTGCTGCCCAATGATTTTGTACAACGCAATTTGCGCAATCGAGTGGCTACAAGTGCTTATTATCCAAAATTAGATAGCAACAGCAACTTTCAAAATTGGGCATATGCCTCACATTTCAGTTACGACCCAACAGGCAATGTAAAAACCCTTATCAATGATTTTTATCAAGAAGGAGCTATTGACAATACTTTTCATCGTTTTAAACGCTTGGATTACACCTATGATGTGATTAGTGGCAACATGTTGCAAGTACACTATCAATTGGGAACAGCTGAAGCTTTTCATCACAAATATAAATACGATGCTGAAAATCGAATTGTAGAAGCAAAAAGCAGTAGAGACGGAATAATTTGGGACCAAGATGCTACATACGAATATTACCTTCATGGACCATTGGCACGAACGGTGATCGGACAAAACAAGGTGCAGGGAATTGACTATGCCTATACCTTAGAAGGATGGCTAAAAACCATAAATGCAGGACATAAAAATGCCGATATAGGCGATGATTTCAATAAAAACAACCCCTATGCTGCCGATGCCTTTGGGATGGAACTCAAATACAATCAATTTGATTATAACCCAATTGGCGGTAATTCTAATTTTTTAACCAACGCCGATACTGTATCTGAAATTTCCGACCTCTACAATGGCAACATCTCTGCAATTAGCATGCACAACCAAAGCATGAGTTATGGCAAGCAATTTAGATACGACCAATTGAACCGCTTGCGCTCCATGCGAGAAAAATCGATCGATGAAACAAGCCTTAACTGGTTGGGAGATTTGGCAGCAGGCTATCTATCCTTTTACAATTACGACCCAAGTGGAAACCTAACTCATTTACAGCGATTCGACGGACAAGCTGAGCGCCATATGGACGACTTTTTCTATCACTATGCCCCTGGCACAGACCAACTCACCCACGTAATAGATACTGTAGACCCTGATGCATTTGACAACGATATTGATAATCAATTAGCCGACAACTACAACTATGATAAAATCGGCAATTTAACTGCTGATGTTTCTGAAGATATATGTTACATAGGATGGTATCCTAATGGTAAAGTGGAAAAAATTATTCGCAATCATCCAAATAGAGAACGCAACAACCTTTATTTTGATTACGACCCTATGGGCAATCGCATTAAAAAGCGTGTTACATTTATGGAAGAAGGCAGATATTATGTAAAAAGCACCTATTACATAAGAGATGCTCAGGGCAATATTATGAGTACGTATGATGAGAGAGATTGTAATTTATTTTTAGGTGACGACAGCACGGGTGTGCATTATTACCAATACTCGCACAGTTATTTGGATTATACCCAAATGGCGATGGATTCGGTAACGGCTGACAGTGTATTTTGGTTTTTGGTAGAAGATTTTAGCCGAAAAGATCAGTTGTGGGATGAAGCAACAGCTTTATTGCCAATTATTAATGGCATAAAGGACACTATTATAGCTTGCATGAACTTGGAAGATTATTTAAATTTTGTGCCACAAGCCCGCAGTCGTTTATTGAATGCCAACCCGACCGTCTATGCGGATTACATGTACAACAATAACCTGAGCAACTTTGTAAGCTTAATGAACGACCGCAATGAAGTAGCCATACAGTACTTAATTAATTCAAACACCATTTTTGATTTTTATTCTGACATCAATGATAATTACGACCTTGTTTACGGTGGTGGCGACAGCTATGAATTAGAATTTTACCAACACAACAGAAGTGTTATTGCTTCAGTATTTCACAACATGTCTTTAGTGATGAGTGTATTGGAACTTACTTCAGGGCAATACTATGATTTACAAGATGCTATAAATGACCCGAACTATGCTTTGAGTTTATTGATTAGTTTAATGCAAGATTTAGAGCAAAATTACCTTCAGAGTCAAACAGAAAATGCCAGCACACAAGAAATAATGCGCATGATTAATGCCTTGCTGCTGCTGATTGAGTTTAACGACGGAGATCTTGATAATGTGTTGAGCTCCATCACAGACATACAGTATTTTTACGATGCTCTTTCTTGGATGCAGCCCGACTATGCTGAGCAGATGAACGCTTTGCTGTGGCAACTCTATTTTATAGATGCGAATCAAATTAACAAAGGGCAATTGGGAGCTTATGCACCGGGCTCGTTTGTGAAATGGACAGCCGACACCGATGGAGAGTTACTTACAAAATGGTTGTATGTACCTGAAGTTAGTGCTAACATTCGAGCTATTTTTAGCGGCTATTTTACCGGCGGACAATTGAACACATCAAGCAATTATTTTTCAGGCGGAACAGCCCGCCCGTACGTAAAAACAGCACTTTTGCGGCATGTGAACAATGTTCATGTAAAAAATGCGCTTTTGGCATTAGAAAGTATTTCCTTAAATTTATTGCTTCAAACAGAAAGCACAGCGAGTTTAGTGAATTATTACAGTACTTATTTTCCAAAGAAAGTGATTAAACAAGCATTTTATTACGATAGTTTACAACTAAGTTTTGACGGATTTCCGCATTACAATCCACTATTGTATGCAGCTGAGTTAGAGAGCAGATTTGGAATTCAATTCGACAGCATGCCTGCTTGTTCTTCTATCACCAAATACATGCTTCCGAGAACGTATGATATCTATGGAAGTAGCCGTTTAGGTACTATGCAGGCAAGTTCCAAAAGAAAAGATGGAGATAATTTGTACAGCAGAAAACTTGGTGGTAAAGGATATGAAATAACCGACCACTTAGGAAACGTTCATGCTATTATTTCAGATAGAAAACTCTGGCCGCAAGATACAACTATGGATGGTTTTCAAGCGGAAGTGCTTAGTAGGACTGATTATTGGCCCTTTGGAATGGAAATTAATGGAAGGAGTGATAGTAGTTTTAGCTCATATGGCTTTAATGGAATGCTTCGTGATAATGAAACTAGAGGAAATGGGAATAGTTATACTTCTTATTGGAGGCAGTACGATTCAAGGCTTGGAAGATGGTTAAGCAATGAGCCAAAACCTGTGGCATGGGAAAGTACCTATGCCTCATTTAGGAATAATCCTGTTTATTTCGCTGACCCAAACGGCGATTGGCCAAAATGGTTGGGAGGGAAGGAGAAACGGAATAGTGTGAAGAACAATAGAAAGGCAAATAGAACTGGATTTGGCGATAGGCTCAAGAAGTTCTTTGGTGACGCATTTAAAGGTGGCGGAAATAGTTCGTCAAGTCCACAAGATACTCAAGAACCGCCACCAGGTTGGGTGTCAAGTATCCCTGAAGTAGTGATTGAAGCTGACAGGAAAAGAAGTGGGTTTAGGAATTGGTGGAAAAACTCTACTTCTTATTTCAGATTTAATACGGAAGTCACCTATGGAGCTCAAGCAGGAGTTGATTTCAAGGCTTTAGGATTAAAAGCGTCTCTTTATGGAAATATGGGAACAGAGAAATGGGTTGGATATTCGGCAGAACAAGAAAATAATTCTGATAATCCTTGGAATACTGAATTTGAATATATGGGAGATGATGACAATAAAACGATGACTGAGGGTTTCTCAGCAGGATTTATAGGAGGGTATGAATATGAAAAAGAGTACCAACGTGCATGGAAAGGGGTGAATCAAGGAGCGATAACAAATGTTTCTACTACTGAAACTGTTTCTTTAGCAGTAGTTAATGTAAGTACTACCTATCATCAAAAGGATGAAGAACAGAGTAGGAATAAAAAGGCTAAGAATAAGTCTTTTCTTTCATTCTCTGCTAAATTAGCTGCCCTAATTGGACTAGAAATAAGCATTGAAATTGGAGTGAAAGATGAAGAATAGGATAGCGATATTATTAGTATTTCTAATAATAGCATGTAAATCAAAACAGAATGAATCAGTAGTTAATTTAATTAATTATGAGTATGAAAATGTCTCTTTCATTGCTCCAGAATATTGGAAACCTTATTTTGTAGAAAAAGGCTTGATTTCTTTCAAAAACGAAAAGTCAAAAAACGACTCATATAATTCAAACTTCACAATTATAACATTTGCAGATGACTCAGTTGCAATAAATAAAGATATAGACCAACTTGTAAGAAAGAATATGTTAGAACTCAATGAGGTATATGCAAAATTTAAAGTAGTCAGATATGATACTATTAAGAATGCAAGTTATAAGGGTAGAAAAGTTTCACTTACTGCTATAACTCCTCAACAAGATACTATAGGTAGTTTAATATATTTTTTAAATAATGGTGAGCGATTAACTATTGCGTCATTTCAAGGTTTAAATCATAATGGTTCTTTTAAAAATTTAACTCCTGAATTAGGCAATATTGCAATGTCAATCAAATTCTAATGAAATATATTTCAATAATTGGTATGATAGGTGCTTTTGGTGCTGTTTGGTATTTCCTAATTGAAAAGACACGAATTCATAATCAATTACTTTCTAATTATGAGTTGAGTAATGTTAAGAAATATATTTATTTGGCAAATCCATTTGTAGTAAAGCTGCCTGACAGTGTGAAGAAAAAAATGCTAAATGAACTAAAAAATAAAGCTTCTAAATGTATTATAGGTTGGATTTTAAGTCTGTTTTTATTTTACTTCTTCCTTTACCTGTTAGTCTCATTAGAATAATATAGCTATTTGGTGGATTGGTGGTTAACATTGAAACTTTAATAAAACTTCCGAACAAAATGATTTAAATAACTGAATTCAAAAACACAAAGTGATTAAACAAGCATACTATTATAATAACCTGCAACTAAGTTTTGATGGTTTTCCGCATTACAATCCTTTGTTGTATGCAGCTGAGTTAGAGAGCAGATTTGGAATTCAATTCGACAGCATGCCCGCTTGTTCTGCTATCACGAAATACATGTTACCAAGAACGTATGATATCTATGGTAGCAGCCGTTTAGGTACGATGCAAGCAAGTTCTAACAGAAAAGATGGAGATAATTTGTACAGCAGGAAACTTGGTGGAAAAGGGTATGAAATTACTGACCATCTTGGAAACGTTCATGCTGTTATTAGTGACCGAAAACTCTGGCCACAAGATACTATGGCTGAAGGTTTTCAAGCCGAAGTACTAAGTAGGACAGATTATTGGCCCTTTGGTATGGAAATTAATGGAAGGAGTGATAGTAGTTTTAGTTCGTATGGGTTTAACGGTTATGAACGCTTGGATAGGCTTTCGGGTAGAGGAAACTCTTATGATTTTGGAGCAAGAATGTATTCTGCACGACTCGGGAAATTCTTCAGTATTGACCCAAGGGTAAAAGAGTTCCCTTATTGGAGTCCCTATTTATTTGCAGCTAATAATCCTATTAGATTTATTGATGTTGATGGAGAAGGTCCAGGAGACGGTACAAGGAAACTTTGGGTTACTAAAATTCAAGTGCCTACAAAAAATGGAGTTCAAACTGCGTATCTAAAAAAAGCATATTATGAAAATGCCACTCCTGCTCAGGTTGCTCAATATAAACAATCAGCAGTAACTCCTAATGGTTGGTATTTGTCAACAGCAGCTGAATATGCACAATTTCAAAAAGATCCAACTCAAGGAGCTTTCCAAAGTAAAATAAGAGGAGCGGACACTCCTGAGAAATCAAATATTTTCACTAATGAAATACCCAATCTAAGTAGATTAATTCCAAAAAATTCTGTTGGAAAGTTGACAGTTTCCTTAGACGGTGAAGGGAGTGCAACATATGGTTATTATGATGAAGATGGTAATCAAGTAGAACTTGGAAAACTTACAGCCGATGAAGAGGGAGCAAGTGTTACAGTAGATTTTGACATAAGAAAAGGAGACGGAGGTTTGTATGTTAATTCTAATTCCAGCGCAGGAACAACAACTACCGCAGGAGTCACAACACAAGGAAAAAGAGGACAAAATCGTCAAGATAATATGGAAGATTATGGAAATGAAGAACCAACTAAAGAAGATGTTGAAGCTGTTGGCAAGATACTTGATGAAAGATAATAAATTACTTAAAAATGAAATATTTTATTCTAATATTCTCAATTAGCTTTAGTATAAGCTTATACGGTCAATCTAAAGATTCAGTGGCATTTAAACCAAATAAAAGGGCTGCTGCAAAAGCTCAATTTATATGTATTTGGGGAGATAAAAATTATATGACCTTACATACAAACGAAAAAATATTCATTTTTAAAAAAGGATTAGAAGACGGAAGATACACTGCTTTTTTTGATAAAAAATATGAGGATACAGCTATGACGGTTACCATAGAGAATGGGAAAATGAATGGAGTTCTAAAGAGATGGGCGTACAACGATATTGATGAAGTAAATAACTTTAAGCTTATTGAAATTGCACAATATGAAAATGGGTTATTAAATGGGTATCGAAAGTTATTTTTTTATGCTGATGATACTATGTATACAAATATTCAGTTTTTTGATAGAGCTATCTTAATTTCTGAACCTCAATTAGAGTGGTGAAAACATCTCCGTTACCGAATGATTAGCAATAGCGTATCGTGTGGTAACTTAGATAGTATCGAATGGAACAAATTTTCTTAAATTTATTGCTTCAAACAGAAAGCACAGCAAGTTTAGTAAATTATTACAGTACCTATTTACCAAAGAAAGTGATCAAACAAGCCTATTATTACGATAGTTTACAGTGGTAGTGTCCCAAATGTAGCTTTTTGAAAAATTAGGATTTAACTATCTCATAAACAATTGATCGTAATATCACATTCTGGCTATATTCGGGGCTGATGGAAAAATAGGAGCGCTGAAACCTCCTGAAATCAGTTCATAATTATCGTGGTGTCCCAAATGTTGCTTGAATTTGGCTGAGGTGTTTGCTAATAATGATTTAGAATCCTTTTTTTGTTGCTAAAATGAAATGTCAGTTTTGTGACGGGAAATGCATTAAGAAAGGTAGGCGAAATCGAAAACAAGTATATAGATGCTCTTTCTGTAAAAAGAACCAATATCATAGTTACAAGCATAAAAAGTACTCAAGAGTAGAAAAGAGGTTTATAGCGAAACTTAGTAATGAAGGAATGAGTATCCGTTCAATATCTAGGTTTCTAAGTATTCCAAAAACTAGCGTAAGTAGATTTTTATTGGAAGAAAGTAGGAAAATAGAGAAACCAAAAATTCGTGAACAGGGAGAAGAGTATGAAATAGATGAATTAAGAACGTTTGTTGGAAGGAAAGATAAAGAGTGCTGGATTTGCTATGCCATTAATCGAAAAACTAAGGCTATAATTGACTTTGTGGTAGGTAGGAAAACAAAAGAAAACATTAAAAAGGTGATAGATTCTGTTTTGCTTTTAAATCCTAAACGAATTTATTCAGATAAATTATCACTATATAAAAAGTTGATTCCAAATAAAATTCATTCGACCAGGTACAAGTGGACGAATTACATTGAGCGGAATAATTTAACTCTGAGGACTCATCTCAAGAGATTAAATCGTAGAACAATTTGTTTTTCAAGAAGCATAGCTATGTTAACCGCATGCTTACGTATTTATTTTTGGGGGACTTATAGTTTTCTAAACAAAGAATTCTGCGGAGCGGGTGAGTACTGGAAATATATTTTGTATTCTGAAAACTAAATAGCCTCAATTTTCTGCTTAGTTTTATTTCCATGTTAACTAAATCAACAAAAGTTCATTTTTTAGGAGGTGCAGGCACTGTTACTGGTTCCAAGTTTTTAGTAGAAACCGAGCAGCATAAAATATTAGTTGACTGCGGATTGTTTCAAGGATTGAAGAAACTGCGCAAGTTAAACTGGTCGTATTTACCAGTTAATGCGAAAGAAATAGATGCAATTGTTTTGACGCATGGTCATTTAGATCATGTTGGATTTATTCCTCGCTTGGTAAAAATGGGGTTTAAAGGTAAAATATATGGTACTTCGCCAACATTGGCAATTGCCGAAATTATTTTGCTCGACAGTGCCAAAATTCAAGAAGAAGAGGCTGAAAGGGCAAATGCCGGTGGATACAGTAAACACGATCCTGCTGAACCTTTGTATACAATCAAAGAGGCGCATCACTCATTGTCTTTTTTCAGGGAAGTTGAGGTAAATGAGTGGGAAACGCTATTTCCAGATATTCGCGTTCGATTTCAATATGTTGGTCACATTATTGGAGCAAGTTTTATTGAATTGCAAGTCAATGATCAGCGCTTGGTTTTTTCAGGCGATGTCGGGAGAAAAAATGATTTATTGATGAAAAATCCTTCTAAACCTGAATTGGCAGATTATTTGTTTTTAGAAGCTACTTACGGAAACCGCAACCATCCGAAAGAGGATGTTGCCACGTTGATAAAAGATATCGTATTGAAAACAGTTGCTAAAGGTGGAACTCTAATAATACCTTCCTTTGCAGTAGAGCGGACTCAAATCATAATGTACATGCTTTGGAAATTAGTACTTGAGAAGAAAATCCCAAAGTTGCCGATGATTATGGACAGTCCAATGGGAGCAGATGTTTTGAAGGTTTTTTATGAGCATGATACATGGCATAATTTATCGATTAAAGATTTCGAATCCATGTGTCAATCATTTCATATCACACAAGATTTTCAAGAAACGTTGGCTGTAGTTGAAAATAAAGAACCTAAAATCATTATCGCTGCAAGTGGAATGATAAGTGGAGGGAGAGTTTTGACTTATCTTCAACATTATTTAGAAAAGGAGTCTACTAGTATTTTATTGGCAGGCTTTCAAGCCGAAGGAACTCGTGGAAGGAAATTATTAGAAGGTGCAAGTGAGATGAAAATTTACGGGGATTATTATCATGTAAAAGCAGCAGTTTTTAGTATTAATTCTCTTTCCGCTCACGCAGATCAAAATGAACTATTGGATTGGGTCAGTTCATTGAAGGAAGCACCAAAAAATACTTTTTTAGTTCACGCAGAACCACATGCCGCTGACTGTCTGCGCCAAATAATTGAAGATAAACTAAAATGGAATTGTCATATACCTGAATTATTTGAAATTGTTGAGCTACAATAAGACAACTATTAAGTTTAATTTTTAAAAATTTGCAAGTAATCAGTACATTTTTTTAAACCAAAATCTAATAATCAAAAAAATCATTAATTCTTAGATTAGTAATTGGTAATTAAAATCAACTTTTTACTCTTAACTCAAGCCACTTTTAACTTCAAATACTTAAAACTTCTGTAAGTGTGTAGTTTAAAAGAATACGGAATACTTACTTTAATTCTATTGATACAGAATAACTGTGTTTAGTAAATGAAAACAGTAAATTTGGGTTTTCTTAAACTCAATTAAATGCATTTACCGCTCTTACAAGACATCCTCATTTTATTGGGATTTTCGGTATTAATTGTTTTTCTTCTTCAGCGGTTAAGACTCCCTTCTATTCTCGGTTTTTTAGTTACGGGCTTAATCATCGGACCATATGGTTTGAGTTTGGTTACAGCTGTTGAACAAGTTGAAATCATTGCAGAAGTGGGCGTGATTCTTTTGTTATTTGTGATTGGAATGGAGCTGTCAATTAAGCAACTCATGGCCATTAAGAAAACAGTTTTTATTGGGGGTTTTTTACAGGTTGCTTTAACAGCAGGAGTTGCAGGGGCTATTTATTATTTCTATGGATTTCCATGGAATCAAGCTGTATTTGTAGGTTTTCTTTTTTCACTTTCAAGTACAGCCATTGTATTAAAAGTGTTTCAAGATAGAGGGGAAATTGCTTCTCCACATGGAAGAAATGCATTGGGAATTCTAATTTTTCAAGACATTATTGTCGTTCCAATGATGCTCGTTACTCCGTTTCTTGCCGGTGAATCAGACCCGGAATCTGGGGGAATTTTGTCCTTATTGATTAAATCAGCTTTGGTGGTTGTAATCACTATTGTGAGTGCCCGTTATGTTGTGCCAAAATTGATGTATTTAATTGCTAAAACCAAAAGCAAGGAATTGTTTTTGATTACCACCATTACCATTTGTTTTGCAGTTGCATTTTTGACTTCTGAAGCGGGATTATCACTTGCACTTGGAGCTTTCTTGGCAGGGTTAATTATTTCTGAATCAGAATACAGTCATCAAGCAACAAGTATTATTTTGCCATTTAGGGAGCTATTTACAAGTTTCTTTTTCATCTCGGTTGGAATGCTCTTGAACCTCGGTTTTTTCGTAGCACATGCAGGAATAATTATGTTGATAGTTCTTGTCGTTTTTCTTGTAAAATCAAGTATTGCTTCCTTAGCAGTTGCGGTTTTAAAATACCCTCCCAGAACAGTTTTTATTACTGGTTTGTCCTTGTTTCAAGTTGGAGAATTTGCATTTATATTATCTAAAGTAGGAATTGAATACGAATTATTGGACGATGAAACCAACCAGTATTTTTTAGCTGTATCCATTGTTTCAATGCTTCTTACGCCATTTGTAATCATGTTTTCTGATAAAATCACGTCATGGTTTTTAGATTCTAAGGTTGGGAACATTATTCAACGTAAAACTGCAAAATCTAATGGTTCGGAAGCTATTGATGTGGAGGACTTAAAAAACCACTTGGTAATTATTGGCTATGGAGTCAATGGATCGAATTTGGCTAAAGCTGCTATGTACAGCAATATCCCTTTTGTGGCTGTTGAGTTAAATGCAGATACAGTTCGAAAAGAGAAGTTGAAAGGAATTCCAATTATTTATGGAGATGCCACTCAAGATCACATTTTAGAGGCATTGCACTTGCACAGAGCTCGAGCTGTAGTAGTTGCTATTTCGGATAAAGTTGCAACAAAAACGATTATAAATAATATTCGAGATATTTCTCAATCAATTTACTTACTTGTAAGAACGCGTTATGTAGCTGAGATTAATGAAATAAAAGCCATGGGAGCCGATGAAGTGATTCCTGAAGAGTTTGAAACCTCAGTAGAGATATTTTCGAGAATACTGCACAACTTTTTGATTCCTGTGGATGATATTGAAGCTTTTATAGATAAAGTTCGATCAGATAATTACGATCTTTTTCAAGGTAGTGAAAAACTTCCCAAAACACTTAAGCCTACAAAAATTCCTGACTTTAAAGTGACTTGTTTGCGAGTCAATCGCGACAGTGGAAAATTGATTGGAAAAAGTTTACAAGAAGCTGATATTAGAAATACATACGGAGTGAATGTAATTGCAATTTCTAGAAACGATGAAATGATTTTAAATGTCACATCCTCAGAACGATTATTGCAGAATGACTTAATTTACGTTCAAGGAAACCAACAACAAATTGACTTGTTTCAAAAAGAAGTTAATTAGTAAAGGGTTTTTTATGCTTTCAAGCCCTGTTTTTACTGCCTACATATAATTATATTTGATTTTCAAATTAGCATTATGAGTTCAGCGTCAAATCATCCATTATTCAAAGCTCACATTCAAAAAGCCAGTCGCTTTCAGTTAAGAAAACCGACTCCGAGTAAAAAACAATGGGATCGTTTTTACAAATTATCTTCGAATGAAAATTTACTAGGGCCTTCGCCTTTAGCCCTCAAAGCTGTAAACGATGCTCTGCAAGGAATTTATGAATATGATTTTTATGATGATTATCAATTTCAAGATGTTCTAGCAGATTTTTACAATCAAAAGCTAAAACCTGGTCAATTTATTACGGCAAATAGTGGAGTGGAAGTACTTGAAATTATTTGCCGAGGTTTAGTAAGTGTTGGTTCTGAATGCATTGTTAGTAGCCCTACTTTTTCTCCATACATCAACATGGTAGAATTAGAAGGTGGAGTGGTCATTGATGTTCCCTTAACTTCTCCAGATTATCGATTGGACGTTGATGGAATATTGGATCAAGTTAATGAGAAAACAGCTTTGGTGTTTATTACTAATCCCAATAATCCAACTGGGACATATGCTACAAAGAAAGAATTTGAGAAGTTGTTAGATGGTTTGCCAGCTCATGTTATAGTGGTGTACGATGAAGTGTATTATCATTTTGTTGATGCAGCAGATTTTCCTTTTGCGATTGACTATGTCAACCAAAGAGAGAATTTAATTGCTTTGCACACCTTCTCAAAAATTTATGGTTTGGCAGGTTTAAGGGTTGGTTATGGGTTTACTAGTCCAAAAATCGGTGAATACCTCAATAAGATTTTTCGACCATTTAGAATAGGAAATTTGGCAACTGTTGGCGCTTATGCAGCATTAAAAGATACCGACCACGTCAAAAAATCACAGGAAATGGTATGGAAAGGCAAAGCTTGGCTTTATCAGAAATTTGATGATTTAGGCATTAAGTACTGGCCAAGTCAAGGGAACTTTATTCTGTTTCAATCACCAATTCCATCCTTAGATTTTACTGCAAAAATGCTTGAAGAAGGAGTAATGGTTCGCCCAGGTGATAATTTTGGAGCAAAAGGGTGCATTCGTGTAACTATTGGAAACCAAGAAGCCAATGAGCGTTTTGCTGAAGTATTGGAAAATATGATTTAGAAAAAATAGTGAATAAAAAAAGGTCGGCTTGAAAATCAAGCCGACCTTTTTAATTTAAGCCGAATAAACTTATTTCACTAAGTTCATTTCATTAATTAAGTTTTGAGCTCCTGCATATTTATCGATAATAAATAATACATAGCGAATGTCAACACTAATGGTTCTTTGAAGTTCAGGCTCGAAAGCAATGTCACCACTCATGGCTTCCCAGTTGCCATCAAATGCCAAACCAATTAATTCACCTTTCCCATTGATAACAGGACTTCCAGAGTTTCCTCCAGTAATGTCGTTGTTACTAATAAAATTGACTACTAATTCGCCATCTTCATTGGCATACTGACCAAATTCTTTTTCTTGGATAAGGGATTTTAACTTTGTAGGAACAATGAATTCAGGGTTTGATGGATCTTCTTTTTGTAAAATTCCTTCCGCAGTCGTATAGTGGCTGTATTTTACTGCATCAGCAGGAAAGTAGTTTTTAACTTGACCATAAGACAAACGCATGGTTGAGTTAGCATCAGGTGCATAAACTTTCTCAGTATTCATTTCTCTCAATCCTTTTGAGAATAAGCGCTCAGAACGAGCTAATTTATTCGATTCAGCTACAATTAATGGACGTGTATTTTCCATGTAATCGTTGAAAACCATTCTCATGATGTCGTAAATCGGATCTTTATCTATTGTAGCTGCTTTTGGCTTATCTAAGAATGCTTTAACCTTTTCTTTGTCTGCAAAAATGGTTTTGCTAAATACTTTATCAGCCATTTTATTAAAATCACCTTTGTATTTGCTTACCAATGACTTGAATTCTTTAGGTTGCTGTTCTTTTGGAATGTCTTCAGAATAAGCTTGCATCATGGCAGCAAAAACTTGCTTATCGATTACTTTGCTGTAATCTTTAAATTGAGCGTCTAAATTACCTTTCAATCGATCAGCCTCAGCACTAGCTTTATCACTTTTGTCTTCCAATAACTTTTTAAGATTAGAAAACTGACGTGAATAAGAAATCGCTTCAACTCTAAAAACTGCTTCAGAGAGATAAATGGCTAATTTGTTTGGTACTCTCAAGTTGGTAAAGGCAGTGTCAAAACCTTCCAAAACACCTGAATATAACTCCTTACGCTCATTATTTTCTCCAATCCATTTAGCAAGTCGATCTTCTTCCGCTTTCTTTTTATCATACACGTTTAATCGCTTTAAACCAGCTTGCTGTCCTTTGAAATATTTCCAATAGTTACTAATACTTGCATGTTTTGAAGCGTATTGTAACCTTACTTTGTCATTTTTAGCCATTTCTTTTTCATAAATGTCCAATACAGTTCTTCTCAATTTAACATAAGAAGGTTGTCTAATGTCTAGTTCATAGCTGATTCCTGCAGAAGTTAAGTAACGGTCTGTACTACCAGGGTAACCAAATGTCATGGCGAAATCACCTTGTTTAACACCTTTCATAGAAATTGGTAAAGAATGTTTTGGTTTGTAAGGAACATTGTCTTCACTGTACTCAGCTGGCATGTTGTCTTTATTGGCATAAACACGAAATAGGGTAAAGTCGCCAGTATGTCTTGGCCACATCCAGTTATCAGTATCTCCACCAAATTTCCCAATTGATGATGGCGGTGCTCCTACCAATCGAACATCTTGAAAAGTTTCATATACAAAAATGTAAAACTCATTACCATTGAAAAAGCTTTTAACATTGGCTTCGTAATGCGTTTCTCCAACCGCTTGTTTTTCAAGCGAGTCAGAAATGGTTTTAATTACTTTGTTACGTTCATCTAAGGTCATGCTTTCGTTGAGTTCAGCATTGATTACAGAAGAAACATCATCCATGTGAACTAGAAAAGAAACTGAGAAACCTGCAGGAAGCTCATCTGATTTTTTCATGGCCCAGAAACCATTATCTAAATAATTGTTATCTTCAGTACTTTTTTCTTGAATAACACCATATCCACAGTGGTGGTTGGTTAGCATTAATCCCTGATCAGAAATAATTTCACCTGTACAAAAACCTCTACCAAGTCGAACAATTGCATCTTTTAAACTTGAATTATTGACACTGTATATTTCTTCTGCAGTTAATTGTAACCCTTGCTTTTGCATATCAACATGGTTCAATCTTTTGATAAACATTGGTAACCACATTCCTTCATCTGCCTTCACCGGGGAAAAGGCAATAATCAACCCGGCTATTAATATCGAAATCTTTTTCATGGTGTGAATTTATTTTTAAAAAGTCAAAAATAATTAATCCATTTAATCTTTTGGTAACATTCGCTTCAACTGGGTTAATAAACGGATGGGTGGTAATGAATTTAATAAACTTTCACACCTTTTTGCAGCCAAACACCCCAAACTCGATTGTAAGCATGTACTTTTTCTGTCACTTCATTAGCTGGGTTAACAACATACTTGTTTTGATTTTTCCATTCAAAGATGCCACCGTAGAGATTTTTTACATTTGTATAGCCCATCTCGATAAGGCGCTCAGCAATCTTTTCACTTCGATAGCCTACAGAACAGTACACAACTATTTCTTTGCTTTTCTCAATTTTTTCTACAGATGATAAATCCAAGTTATCATATCCAACAAGGATGGAACCTTCAATGTGTGAAGTCAAAAACTCTTTTTTTTCTCTTGTATCAATGAAGATGGCATTTAATTTTTTTAAAGAGTCGGCTTCTTGAACAGAAATTTCAGGAACTGAGTGAGACAACATACCACTTAAAAGTAATCTGAAGGCAGGGTTTTCAATCATTTGTGCAGAAGAAAAGGGGATGAAAATAAAAAATAGAAAAACACTAAGTATATTTCTTTTGTGCTGTGAATATAATTTAATAAGTAGATTATTCATAGTAATTGTAATCACTGTCTTCAAAGTTTGTAATTTCAAATTCATCAATATAAGCGCTACTTTTTTCAGGATTCCAAAAATAAATACTGACAATATCATTTGCTTGGATTTCTTCTGTTTTTTGAAAAACTGTCAGAAATTGAGCCCATTCATTTTCTTTTAAAAAGGGACTAACGTTAGTCCCTCTCCAGCTGATGTTCTCTCCGTCTCGGTCAACACTACAAACTAACAAAAAGTTTTGAGTAGAGCCAGCTTTTATTTGCGCTTTAATCGTTAAGAAATTATTCTTTCCTTGAAAAAGGTTCTTGATGGTGTCTTTAAAATTCAAAACGTATTCGTGTTCGGACAGCATTTTATAACTCGGTGCTTTACTTGAAAAGATACTGTCTTCAAGAAAATCTGTAGCTACATTCCATTTTGAGTTGAAACTATAATCGAGAAACGAAGTATGAACAATCTTCTTTCGATTGTTAGCTCCTCTGCCATAGAGCTTTGCTTCTGAATTGAAGAAACGGTGTTTTTCTACTATTACAGGATATTTCAATTTGATCAATTCATGCACTTCAGCAGGTATAGGAGCATTGGCAAAACTTGTTAAAACAAACTCTTTATTACTTTTTTCAACACTGTCTCTGGCTGCTGCAATTGACTCAAGTGAATAAAATGAAGAAATACTAAAATTCATTGTATCATTAAACTGCTTGAAATAGTAATCCAAATATTCAGGATTATTTGAGTTGGAAAAACTCAGGAGTTGTTTTTCTCCATAGCTAGTTTTAATAGTTAATGATTTTTGAACCACTGACTTAAAATCGGAAAATTTTTTTGTTCCGTAAAAGCTTGTTCCGAAAACTAAACTAAATACTCCCAATAAAACGACTACACTACAGAAAATGTAAGTTGCTTTTTTATTTGAGTTCTCATGAAAAAATGAACTTAAAAATAACAGAAAGAAAGGAAAAGAAAAAATTAAAACTGAAAATTGTAAGACTGGAGACTGAGATACTGAGTAGAAGTATGCTATACCATAAACAAGTATAAAGATTGAAGCAAGACCAATTGATTTTAGAATGTTTAATTTGCGATTAAGAAGAAGACCAACAAGGATAGAAGAAAATCCAATAGCAGTAAAAATGATAGAATCATTGAAAACGTACTTGAAAAAATCAAAAATAAAATCTGCTTTTGGAGCTGCCAACCATTCTACCCCTCCAATAGTTATATGATTGAAGGTAATTGGAAGATGAGGTGCATAAAAAAGGAACATTAAGAAACTCATAAACACATAGCGCTTAAAATACATTTTTGAAATAATGAAGAAACCAGAAAGCGTTAAAAGCAATATACTTAAGCTAGAAAAATAATGCGTAATTGCTCCAAGCGCCCCAATTAAAGCCACAATAAAAAGATACTTCCAAGTTTGTTTTTCCTTAATAAAGACATACCAATAATAAGAGAAGACCATTGTAAAGAAGAACCCCAATGAATAAGGTCGAGCAATTTGGCTGTAAAGAATAAATAACTGAGAAACACTGATAAATGCTAAAGCAACAATTGCTGCATTTTTATTCAATATTTTTTTTGCAAAAAGGTAAAAATAAACTACTCCAATACAACTAAAAATCACAAATGGAAGTCTCCACCAGAAAACACTTGTACCAAAAAGCTTTCTCCAATAGAAAAGAAAAACTTGAGTTAAAGCTGGGTGACCATCTACCCAAATACCTTCATTAAATAATGTTGCGATAGAATTGTAATCAGTTCGCATCATAGCGCTCAACTCGTCATTGGTTAACGACCAGTCCCAAAAATTGAAAAACCTCAGTATAAATGCAATACTGAGAAGTATAAATACAGCTCTATTTTTAGTATTCAGCCAAACAATCACATTCTTTGTCTTATAGTTTCATATAAGATTACTCCTGTTGAAACAGATACATTCAATGAAGCTATTTCACCTCTCATTGGAATTCCAACTAAATGATCGGCAACTTTCATTAACTGAGAGTTGATTCCATCGTCTTCAGAACCCATTATTATTGCTGTTGGTAAGGTATAATCTACTCCATAGATCATGCGGTTTGTTTTCTCAGTGCAAGCAACAATTTGAAGCCCTGATGCTTTTAATTCTTCTACTACCTGAGCCAAATCACGTTCTCTAGAAATATTTACTTTGAGCAATGCCCCAGAAGAACGTTTAATTGCTTCTCCATTTATTTGAGCTGAACCTTTCACTGGAATGATGATTCCATCCACTCCGGTGCATTCGGCTGTTCTACAAATTGCACCAAAATTTCCAACATCACTGATTCGATCTAGAACCAATATTAAAGGAGGTTTACCTGATTCAAACGCTTTAGCCAACACTTCTTCATAGGGCTGAAAACTAACAGGAGAAAGATATGCAACTACTCCTTGATGTGGTTTTTTACAAAGGTGATTTAAACGTTGCAGTGGTAAATTTTGACTGCTTACCTTATACTCTTTGAGTAATTTTCTCAATTCAGTTACATGAGCACCTCTCAAGTCTGATTGAACCAGTACTTTATCGATGTCTTTGTTCGCCTTGATTGCCTCCATCACCGGATGCATTCCAAATATGTAGTTTTCTGTTGCCATTAAAGTATTTTTCCTTGTCTCCACAAATCAACTGCACGATACCAATTATTTTTATAATCGGCATTTCTAATTAATTTATAATCATTTGCACTTTGAGGATTATTGACGTTTATAAATTCAAATTTGATTGATAAAATATTGTTTTCTTCACCATAAATCCAAGTTTCTTTAGCAGTTGTTTTATAGATAGTAGTAGGATTTCCATAAACAACGTAGATGATTCCTCGATCAGTTTTCCAGCCTTCTTTGTAAGTGCTAAAGTACTTGTTTGCATCTTCTACTCGGTTATAATATTCTTTGATTAATTTCTTCGCTTTCTCTTCATTTTTAGCCATTTTTAGCCAAAAATTATCCATTGCTCCCTTTTTATTAGTCGCATCATTCACCTTTTTGTATTCGCTTGTCGTACTGATGTATCGAATTGGTTGAATCATTTGTTCTACATTATTTACAAAAGGAAATCCCTCATAAAAGTAGAAGAAGTAAACAGGAAACGCATCACTTTTGGTGACTGGAAGAAGTTGATTGATATTTCTAAAAGAGCTAATTAGTAATGTGTCAGCAAAAAACTCAACTACAGATGTGGTATCATCTTGTGAATTGATTGCATCATTGTTTTCTCCTACAAATGGGGGAGGAGTCATTGAATACGAATAGTTTACTTGCTGAAGCCTGTATTTATTATTAGTAATCAGTGGACTTTTTTCAAGTACTGTGTTTCCTTTATGAGTAATAATTGGTTCAACAAGAACTTGTTTTCCATTCCGAAGTTGATAAAATTGGGAGTTTCCATTAAATCGCTTATCGGCAACAATTTCATAAATAACATTTAATCCTTTATTTTCATCACGAAACCTCACTTCCAATGGATATGCTTTTCCTAAAGGGATTTTAATTCGCACAGCTCCTTGAATAATTTTTTTATTTTCATTTAAACCATAGTTAGTTAATTTGTGTGTAGCACTGTCTATAACTTCCGTTCTACTTTTGTTTGCCCATAAATAATATTTCACCCAAATATTTGCAACGAGCAATGAGTCATTGATTCTTCCGTAAAGAATGTCATTCGATTTTAACTGAAAATACAAGGTGCTACTATCCTCTTGATCATGGAATAGTTTAAATTCAGGATTGATTAATTTTTGGGTTTGATCATACAAATAGGTATAATCATTTTTTGAAAGTGAGGCTGAATTTGAACAACCTAAAAAGTATCCAAAAAGAATAAAAATGAAAAAATAGCTAGTTAATTTATTCATCATCCGTTTCAATCAATAAACCTTCCGAAAGGTTTTTATTTGTTTTGGCACCCATTTCTTTAATTTTCTCTGCCCGACTAATGATGTTTCCCTTGCCACTACTCAACTTGTTAAACGCATCGCTGTAGGCAGATTGGGCTGAATTTAATCCCCTTTCAATTTTTTGCATGTCATCTATAAACGCTTTGAATTTATCGTAAAGTCTTCCTGCTCTGTCAGCGATTTCATAGGCATTTTTAGTCTGTCGCTCTTGTTTCCAAACAGATGAAATTGTTCTCAAACTTGCCAATAAAGTAGAAGGACTAACTATGACCACTTTTTTGTCCCAAGCATAAGAAAATAAACCTTCATCATGCTGAGCTGCTAGACTAAAAGAAGGCTCAATTGGCATGAAAAGTAGAACAAAATCTGGAGAATTTAAGTTTTTGCCACTGAAATAGCTTTTTTCACTCAGTTGCTTTACATGGTTTTTGACGCTTTGAATGTGCAATTTTAATTGCTTCAGTTTATCATCATCATTTTTTGAACTCACCATTTTTTCATAAGCAGTAAGCGAAACTTTTGCATCAATTATAATATGCTTATTGTCAGGTAGTTTTATAATTACATCAGGTCTTATTAATGTATTTTCAGCATTGGTGTCGCTGTATTGTGTTTCATATTCTTGACCTTTTATAAGTCCCGAACTTTCTAAAATTCGTTCTAAAACCATTTCTCCCCAATTTCCTTGGGTTTTATTTTCTCCTTTTAATGCGTTCGTTAAATTTTCAGCTTGTAGGTTCAAGGTTTGGTTGATCTCTATCAATTGCTTAATTTCTTGTTTTAAATAAGCTCTTTCTTTCGTTTCATCAACATATTTTTTTTCTACACTAGTTTCAAAAGATTTGATTTTCTCTTTTAGTGGATTTAGAATTTCTTCCAATTCTTTTTGATGCACTTTTGAAAAATCGACAGAATTCTGCTTCAAAATGGCATTTGCTGCAAGCTTAAATTCTTTAGTAAATTTTTCTTGCAATTGTTCTAACTCAGCTTTTTGTTCTCGAAGTCTTTCTTCAATGTTGAGGTACTTGGTTTTGCTTTCAGATAGTTGACTGCTTAAATCAATTTTATCTTGTTGTAATTCGCGCTCTCTTTCTTTTTGCTTGTTGAATTCTTCAATCGATTTTTCAATTCGAAGTTCTAAATGCTCAACATCTTTTTTAAGTGAAAGATTTTCATTTTTAAGTACTTCAACTACTTCTTGATCTGTGTCATTTGCTGAAACAGTTTTTTTAAAAAGCAGTTTTGCAATAAAAAAACCAATGATTCCTCCTGCTATAAAAATGATGATTGCTGAGTAGTCCATTAAAATGAGATTTAGACTGCTAAATTATCGAAAAGGAATCGTTAACCTTTTTAATAAATGATAGTTTAAAATAAATTTACAAAACCAAAATGAATTTTTGCTGCTCTAAATTCGATTGGATTATCAAACTGTTTACCTACGGCATAATTAAAGGTAAAAATTCCTGCGTTAGTCTCAAAACTTATTCCAGCTCCTATGCCAATTGGTGTGTCCGATAGTTCAAAATCCACATTTTGGTTTTCATAGTAACCACCATCACTAAAAACCGAGAAATATGAATTGCGATCCAATAAAAAACGATACTCTAAAGTGAAAATTGAATAGGCAGAAGCATTGATGGACTCTTCATCAAAACCTCTCAATATTTTTAGACCTCCAATTCTCAATAATTCGTTCACATAGATATTCTCAGAAGAAATAATTGCTGATTGGTTTCCAAATTTTATAGTTCCTCTGCTCCCAATTGGAATGAAATAATTTAAATTGGCCATTCCATTGTACTGCGTTGAATTTAAAATAACTCCATCATAAATTGAAGGAAACTCTTCTTCAAGTGCAGAAATCTTTTTTAATTCTTTTCTACCCACAGAAAAAGAGGTGGTTAGTCCGAAACCTTTTGTGGGGTTAAATTGATAATCGAATCGCTGAATTTGATAGGCAACACCAAATGAGTTAATGGTTACATCTCCCAAAGCAGGTAATGATGCATTGGCTTGTTCGATTATGGCAGTTCTTGACAATAAACTAGATGATTGATTGGTGACAAAAACAGAAATAACTTCTCCTCGCCGAATTTGATAATTAATTCCCAAACCTGTATTTAATTCAATAAAGGTAGTGTCGCGCTTAAAAAGTTTAAAATTAAAATCAATTCCAAAAGGGGTATTAAAGAGGTAGGGGTATGCCAATTTTAATTTCAAATCTTGGGAATTTCCTTGCAATTTGCGCCAATTGAAGCCAATTAGCTCTCCTCGATTAAAGGAATTGACAAGATTCAAATCAACATCTCCTGTTAGCTCTATGTTTCCATTATCTTCATTGGTCAGTAGACCTAAGATACCATCAAAACGACTAGCTTCTTTTTTTTCTAAGTACAATATAATTTTTACTCCTTCTTCAAAATACTGTACTTCCACTTTTTTTGATTCATTTAAAAATTGAATTTCTTGAATCCGGGTACTAATATTTTTAATCTTTTGCTCATTAAATTCATCTCCTGGGCTCAACTCTATGTGTTGCAAGATAAAAGCTTCTTTAACTCCCGATTTTCCTCGAATTAAAATACTATCGATTTTGTAGAATTTATTGCGTTCAACTTTTAATGCAGCACTCAAACCATTCTCTTCTGAAAACTCAATGCTGTCGAGTTGTACACTTGCGAAAGGATAGCCGTTGTTCTCAAAATAATTGATGGTTCGCTCAAATAATTCTGATAATTGCGTTGGACGAAATGGCCGGTTCAAAAACAACCTACTGCTCAAGTCTATTTGATTTAGTTCATGCTCTTTTAGATTCCCTTTTGAAAGATTAATCCATTTATAAATTCCTCCAGGATTTACCTTTAATATAAAGACTTGATCTGTTGCTACTAAAGTGTCGATAGTTGCACTTAAGTAAGCATTTTCGTAAAACTGCCCTAAAATCGATTTCCCCACCTTTAATGCTTCTACACGATTAGACACAAAAGCTGGGTGGGTTAATTTAACAGCATTCGCTCCTTCAACAATTAATGCTTTTTTCTCTTGTGCATTTACTTGATTTTCTGTGCACATAATTAAATAAATGAGCAGAAAGAGCTTAGAAAAATTTTTAAGAAAAGTGCCTAATCTAACTTCCAATTGATTGTTGTTTGATTTGTATTCTCGAGAAAACGATTAATCTGAGAAAAAGGCTGACTGTCGAAAAAACCTCTGTAGGCCGAAAGTGGTGATGGATGTGCAGCTTCAATTATTTTATGTTTCTTTTCATCAATAAGTGACTTTTTTTTGGCCGCATGCTTTCCCCATAGTACAAATATAGTATTCGATTTTTCATTGCTTACTTTTTTAATCACAGCATCTGTTAACTTGCTCCAACCAATTTTTTGATGCGATGCTGCTTGAGCTTCCACTACAGTCAATGATTCATTTAAAAGCAGAACACCTTGTTTGGCCCAATTTGATAAATCGCCATGACTTGGGAGTGCTATTTTTAAATCATTCATCATTTCTTTAAAAATATTTCTAAGTGAAGGGGGAAAAGGAACTCCATGATTAACTGAAAAACACAATCCATTTGCTTGGTTTATTCCATGGTAAGGGTCTTGACCTAGAATTACCACCTTAACCGTACTAATTGGAGTTAACTCAAATGCTTTAAAAATATTGTTTTTTGGAGGGAATACTTGTTTTGTTTCCAAGTCCTTTATTAGTTCTTTTTCAAGAGAAATGAAATACGCTTTTGATAGCTCTATTTGAAGGAAGTTTTTCCAATCTCCACAATTATTAATCTCCTCTTGAAAGTAAAATGACATTGTTAATAGTTGCTTATTAAAATAGTAATGATAACAAAATATAAACTTTTATCGTTTAAACAATTAAGTTTCATTATTTTTGACGCATTAAATTTAGCCATGAAAAAATTAAGCATCGTTTTTTTAGCAGTTTTTTTAACCGCAACCTTATTCTCTTGTAAGTCTAACCACCGTTGCGCTGCATACAGTAAAGCTGAAGTAGTTAGCAACCAGAATCCATCCTAAATTTGGATTGGAGAAAGTTAGAATCTGAGCAAGATTTTAGAAACTTACTAGAAGATAGTAAAGCTTCTCCCGAAAAACTTCACGCTATTTTTAAGCATTCAACTCGTTGTCCTGTGAGTTCTATGGTTAAATTTTCATTGCAATCTTCTTGAAAAAAACACAATCCTGAAGTTCCTATTTACCTTTTAGATTTAATTAAATTCAGATCTATTAGTAATCTGATTGCTGAAGAATTAGAAGTTCAACACCAATCTCCTCAGTTAATTTTGATTAAAAGCGCTGAAACAATTTATCATTCTTCGCATGGTGGGATTGATGCTAAAGCAATTAGCTCTTATAAGTAAACGAAATATCTTGAATTAGTTCGGGGTTTAAGCTGAGAGCTACTGGACAGTTTTTTGCTTCATAATTAACAAAGTCTTTTTCTTCTTTATTTAAAGGAACATCAAAGACTATTTCAACGCTGATTTTATCAATTTGTCGGGGATTTGACTTCATGTGTTTGAAAATTTGAAACTGCGGTTTTCCAATTTCAATATTTTTCGCTTTTGCTTTAATGGCAATTGTGGTTATAATACACTTCCCAAAGAAGCAGCTACTAAATCAGTTGGCGAAAAACAAGCTCCCTTTCCATTATTGTCTTTAGGTGCATCTGTTTGCAATTCATATCCTGAGCCAACATGAATTATTTCACAATTAAAATTGTCAGTGTAGGAGCCGGTAATGGTTGCTTTCATTTTTTACATTAAAAATAAACTTTTTTGCTGTTAATCAAGTTAACTATCTTATAATAGTTATTCTGGCAAAATACTTATTATTAACTTTGTTGAGGTATATGAGAACAAAAGATTTCATTCTTCTATTTTTTTTAAGTTTATTTTCCCTCACAATCTTTTCACAAGAAACGATTTTTGAAGAAAAAACGACTATTTACGACAAAGAAGTTTCTGGAGGTATTGGCATGCACACCAATGGGTTTTCTGCGGTTTATCGTTCAGGGAAATTCATTACTGCCTTCAAAAAACGAGTTTTTGAAATTGAAATCGCTAACATCAAGCATCCTAAAGAAATAAGGAGTGTAAATCCGTTTCAAGACAATGTCCGGGGCTATATTTTTGGCAAAATGAATTCATTTTATGCCTTAAGGCCGAGCATAGGGATTCATAAAATTTTTATACCTAAGCAGTCAATAAATGGGGTCTCTGTAACTTTTGTCTCTCATTTTGGGCCTTCTATCGGAATGGCTAAGCCTGTTTATTTAAACATTATTGAAAGAGAACCCAACCAGCCTAGATCGATCATTGTTAAAGAAAAGTACGATCCAGTCAAACACCAACAAGGAGATATTTATGGTAGAGCATCATTTCTAAATGGCTTTAATGAGATGAGATTTTATCCTGGTCTTTTTGCCAAATTTGGTTTTCATTTCGATTTTGCAACAAGTCAGGATGCACTTAGAGCTATTGAAGTTGGAGCTGCCATAGATGTTTATTTCGATGAAATTCCGATTATGGCTTTCGCTGAAAATCAATCTTTTTTTGTAAATCTATACGTGAATTTTCTTTTTGGCACTAGAGAAGTTAGGTAAATCTCTTTCAATTATTTTACTTCTTTCTAACAATATCCCATTGCTTTATAAATAAGAATTCCAACCCACTCATGGAGTAACCAATACCATTCTGAAAGAGTTTGAGTATCGGGCAAGATTAGAAAAGCAGGGTGCCATTTTCGTTCCTCGCTCACTAAATCAACAACAAGTAAATCGGGGTTAAAACCCAATTTATTAAAACAAGCCGCCGATCTTCTCATGTGCATACTCGATGTGCAAAGTAAAACGGATTCATCAATGCCTTTTTCATTTAATAATTTAATTGAATTTAGCGCATTTTCATAAGTATTTCTTGAGGTTTTCTCTAGAAGTAGATCCTCTTTTTTAACTCCAATTTCAATTAAGTAATTTGCCAGTATTTCAGCTTCAACATCGTCGTTAATTAAACTGCCAGATCCTCCTGCTATCAATATTTTCTCAACCTGACCTGAAAAATACAAGGGCAAAACTTGAAGAATTCGATCAGCATTTCTACCAAAATCGATATTTTTAGAGGTTTCTTCTTGATGCACAATTCCCCCTAAAACAATGGCTACTTTATAATTTTTATCTAATGTTTCTATTTTGGTAGAAGGTAATTCCCAAACACTCGAGAATTCATTGAAAATAAACTTATTACTAAAAAACAAGAGTAAGAATAAGGCGCTTACTAAGTATTTTTTCTTATTGTTTTTCGAAAAAAGACTGAATAGAAGTAAGGTAAGTATCCATACAATAGGTTGTAGAAAGAAAAAAAAGATTTTAGAGAGGATGAAAAACATCTAACTATTTTTTGCCAAATTAATACCATTTCTGATACAATCACTTACTGAGATTCCATTATTAAAATTTCCTGCAATAAAAAAGTTAGGATGATAACTTCTAAATTCATTCATTGAATCAAGGAAATTGTGATAACCAATTTCATATTGAGGAATGCCATTGAACCATTTTTTTATTGAGAGCAATTCAGGCTTTTCTTTGCTGCCAAGCACTTTTTGAAGCGATGAAATTAGCTCATTTTCAATCTCATCATCTGGTTTATTTACTAATTCAGGATAGCGGCTTCCACCTGCAATTACAGTAATCAATTCTTTTTCAGGATCTGAGCTTGTGTGTGGAAAAAATCGACTGTTGAATAGAATTCCTAAAAAGGGTACTTTTTCGCTGCGCCGACTTAGAATTCCGAAAGCTGCTTCTTTAAAATCTAGCTGACTTTTTCTTACAGAGAGGTGAAGACTCACTGCAGAAACATAGTTAAGGTTATCCAATGCATTTGCAAAAGATTGACTTAAAGGACTAATTAATTTACTCAGAACAGGGGCTGGTAGAGTAGATATTACTTGGTCTACCTGAATTGTTTTTTCCTCACTGTTTTGAGAATAAGTGATTAGATAAGAATCTACTTTTTGTTCAATAGAAATCACTTTTGCATTTAGGTGTAATTTTTCTTGTAGCTCATTCTCAAAAGCTTGAATTAAGTTAATTAAACCTTCTGGAAGCGAAAAAATCTTTTGTTTGGGCAATTGGTCCTCCGAGTTTTTCTTTTTCTTTTCCTTCATGAGCTGAATCATCCCTTTTACTACACTACCGTGAAGCTCTTCGGCATCTTTTAAGATACTAAGTGTATGATTAATGCTCATCTTTTCAGGATCACCTGCATAAATTCCTGTTATGAACGGAACAATTAAATCCTCGAAAATTTGAGTTCCAAACCTTCTCCTACAAAAATCAGCTAAGCTTTCTTCTGATTGATTTTTTTTCTTGGAAATGAAAGGCTCTTTAAGAATCCTGAAAATTGTATTTAAACCAATTAAGTTTGAACTAATGGCCCTTTTAAACGAAGTAGGAATAGGTTCTATTTTATTGTTCTTGAGGACAAATCGCTGTTTAACCGCAATTTCTTCAGGAAAGATGAGTGATTTATAGAGATTTAAATCTTCTAGTACTTCTTTGGTCTCTTTATTATTAATAAGGACTGTATTAGGCCCAAGTTCACAAAGAAAATCCTTAATTTTTACTGTCTGAATTTTTCCTCCGGCATTTTCGTCTTGTTCTAAAATTACAAAGCTTTTTCCATCTTTTTGTAGTTGATGAGCTACAGCTAAACCACTAATTCCCGCACCTAAAATGGCAATCATATTGTCATAGAAAATAGTTGAGTACTTGGCTTATTTCGCATTAGTTTTACATCAAAAGCCATGCATATATTTCTAACAAATGGTTTTCCTTTTTCTGTAACAATCAAACTATTTTCGTAGAGTTCTAACAAACCATCTTGCTCCATTTCTTTGAGCCTCTCGATTGATTCAACTACAGAAGGATGCGACATGTCTTCAGATTTCCATTCAGTTTCAAAGTGGCACATGATGTTAAGGATGTGTTTTCTAATCACCAAATCTTCATCATTGAGAAGGTGACCTCTAAAGATTGGTAAAATACCTTGTTCTATCTTTTCATAATACGCTTCAACTGTTTTTACGTTTTGAGCAAATGCAAACCAACTATCGCTAATACTTGATACACCTAAACCTACCATTAGTTTTGTTTTTGAAGCAGTATACCCCATAAAGTTTCGATGCAGGGTTTTCTTTTTCATGGATTCAAACATCTCATCTTTTTCTAATGCGAAATGATCCATTCCAATTTCTTTGTATCCCGACTCCAAAAGCAATTTGTAACCCAATTCATAGAGTGCTCTCTTTTCCTCATCTTTTGGCAAGTCGTTTTCGTCAAAACCTCTTTGACCATTCCCCTTAATCCAAGGAACATGAGCATAACTGTAAAAAGCAATTCGTTCGGGTAGAAGAGTTTTAACTTTTTCAATGCTATAGCGAATACTCTCTTTCGTTTGGTGGGGTAGACCATAAACCAAATCGAAACTGATGGAATTATAACCTACATCTCTACTTTCTGAGGTTACTTTTTCTACATTTTTAAATGGTTGAATTCTATTTATAGCTTGCTGCACTTTTAAATCCAAATCTTGAACTCCGTAACTTGCTCTTTTAAAACCATGTTTAAACATGACTTCTAAATGCGCTTTGTTTGTATTATTGGGGTGTCCTTCAAAGCTGTAGGAGTGTTTTTCTGGAACAATTCCTTTTCCTAATATTCCTTCTAATAAAACATCAAGTTGATCTGGACTAAAAAAAGTTGGAGTACCGCCGCCAAAATGTAATTCGCTGATGATTGGTTTTTCTTTAAAAAGGTTTAGGTATAAATCCCATTCTTTCAAAACAGCTTGAATATAAGGAGCTTCTACATCATGATTTTTCGTTATTCTCTTATTACATCCGCAAAAAGTACACAAGCTTTCGCAAAATGGAAGATGGATGTAAAGACTAATTCCTTCTGCTTTGTTACTGTCATCAAATGATTGAACGACACTTCTTTTCCAATCTTCAATCGCTATACCTGTCTCATCCCAATAGGGTACAGTTGGGTATGAGGTATAACGAGGCCCAGGAATATTGTATTTAGAAATCAAATTTTGCATGTTGCAAAGTTAACTAGAAATAGGCAGGGTACTAAGCTTTATTGAATGCGTTTAATTAGTTTTTGAAAGTATTAATTTTTTTATATACCTTCGTATAAACCAATCAATTAGTTATGTCTACAACATTTGAAACATCTATAGCATTTATTCAGTTACTGGAAGATGGTATAATTAGAGTTAAGGTCAAAGAAAATGCAATAATTGATCAATTAGGATTATCCGAAAATTTAGCAATTTACAAACAAATTCTAGGTAATAAGAAAGCAAAGTTCATTACCTTATTTCATGCTTTAAATACTGCTGATTTTGGAATAAGAAGCGATTATGAAGCAGTCAATAGAGTCGAACTGAAATTAGCTGAAGCATTTGTTTTAGCAAGTTTATCTAACCGTATTGAAGTTAATTATCACATCCAAAATACCAAGAAGAAATATCCAACCAAACTATTCAATGACGAGCATTCTGCTTTGAAATGGCTTAGAAGTTTAAAATTCTAGGAATTAGTTTTCTTCTCCTATGTGTTTCTTATAAAAAGCAAAGACTTCATGAGCTAAATCTCTTCCCAATTTAAGCCCTGCAATGTTATCTGCTTGAATGTGATACCCTCCCATAACTCTTGAAATTCCAGCCATTTCAGCAGTTTCGGTAAATGTTGGAAATTCTAGAACCACTGTGTCGCCTAATAGGTCAGGTTCAGTTAAAGCACCGGCTACAAGTGTAACTTTTTCGCCAAATTTATCGCTACCTGTATAAAGTTTGAGTATTTCACCACAAGCTCCACTAATTGTGCTGTGACCTGAGGGATAGGATGGGAATGGAGGGCATAAAAAAACTGCAGGTGAGTAGGGACGCCATTCTTGACCCTTTAACTCCATCATTCCTTTTCCTTCTCCACCCCAACCAATTATGGGTTTATCTTGATAGTATTTGTGAATTAAGGCATAAGGTCTTGCATAATCGTAGAACATTTTAGAATCCCAACAAGCAATAAAAGCATCCATTGCTGCAACTTGGTTTACAAAAAACAATTTCACATCTTGATCTAAGGTATGCTGATCTCTTATTGAAACATTTTGAGCAAACTTGAGCCAATGCCCCGCTTGTTGAACAGATTGTGGACCATCACGCATAAATTCAACCAATGCTTTTTGCTTATCTGTTAAGTTTGCTTGCAATTCAATTACTTCATCAAGTTCTTTTAAAAGTTGCTCTGAATCGATTGCAGGAGGAGGGATAGATCGAAATTGATCAGAAGATTTTAACGCTATGGGTTTTACTTGATCCCAATAAGGAGTTAAACAACTTGGTGCAAAAAAACCTCCTGCTCCATCTGAAAAATATTTTGGTTGCCATCGCATTAAGTCAATATTATTATCAACATCATTTATAGGTTTGTAGCCAATATAATCGAAATATGGAACTCTATCTGAACCAGGTTCTTCGCCGTATTGATTTGATCCATCACCTTTTCTAGCCTCTATTATAGCTTTTGCTGCAAGGTTACCAACTCCTTCAGGTGTAGTAGGATCTAAAGATGTATTGGTAGGATCTAATCCTAATTCAATCATGAAATTCTTAAAAAGTGAAGTATCAGTAAAATAATATTCATTCATTGCTCTAAACGCTGCATAACTTATGGCAATTTCTTTATTTTTTAAACTTTGTTTATCCACTGGTCTTCTTTCCACACCTTTCAAATATACAGGGATTGCCTTTTCGTCATACCTTGACCAAGCATCAAAAATGGCGACAAAAATGAGGCCTAAATACCTTGACGTAATAGTTGGTCTTGGCTTAAATTTTTCAGTATCATATGCAGTAGCTGTTATTGCTATTTCACTCCACCGATAAGCGATATTATCTGCACCTTTCAGTTCACTTTGTTCTTTTTCAGCAATGGTATCTTGCTTTTTACTTTTTGAATTACAGGATAATAATAAAGTACTAAATAGTATAGTGATTGAGGTAATTGATAATAGCTTGTATAACTTCATTTATATAATATTATTTAGGAAAGTAAATGTACAGTTTTTAATAAAATTAACAAGTTGAATTAAAAGCAAAAAAAAGAGAGCTGCCAGCACTCTTTTAATATAAATAGAACGTCTTCGAAAAAAGATTTTTATCGTAATTCAGCAAAAACTTTAGCAGCATCAAATTCTTTTGCTGCTTTTCCTTTGCGAATTATCTCGATGTTTTTAATGGAATCACCTACTTGAATTAAGTCAACTGTTCCTTGTCCTTCAATAACATAACCAAAAACAGTATGTCCACCATTTAACCAAGAAGTTTCTTTATGTGTAATAAAAAATTGACTTCCATTGGTGTTTGGTCCACTGTTAGCCATCGACAAAGTACCGGCTCTATCGTGTTTTAAGCTTGGATCAAATTCATCTCTAAAAGCATATCCAGGGCCACCTGCACCTGTACCTTGAGGATCTCCACCTTGAATCATAAAGTCAGCAATCACTCTATGAAATTTTAAACCATCGTAAAATGGTACCCCTTCGGCTTTTGCATTATTCGCAATCTTTCCTTCTGCTAATCCCACAAAGTTGGCAACAGTTAGTGGTGTTTTTTCAAATTCTAACTTGATTAGAATGCTTCCTTTTGTTGTATTGATTTTTGCATACAATCCATCTTGCAACTTGTCTTGAGCAGTACAAGAAATTGCAAACACTGAAATAATTAGGAAGTTAAAGAGTTTTTTAATTTTCATCATGATTTTTAGTTTTAAAGTTCAATTATTAAGCCAAGGGGCTAATTTCTTAAAAAATTTTGGTTATTAAGCGTAAACGGTGTGTATAATCTCTTTTTGATTGGTTAAAAATTCCTTGATGGTCTAATTTATCAATTCTAACGCAACCTGAAGCATGGATAATTTGGTTATTTGAAAGCATCATTCCTACATGTGTTATTTGACCTTCTTCATTGTCAAAAAAAGCTAAATCTCCGCTTTCTGCTTCTTCAATAAATGAAAGTGTTTGACCTATTTTAGCTTGTTGTGATGCATCTCTTGGAAGAAAGTAGCCATTGAGTTTGTAGATTAATTGAACAAATCCCGAACAATCAATTCCAAATGGCGAACGACCACCCCATTGATACGGAGCTTTCAATAACAACAAAGCATTTTCTGTAAGTTGAGATTTAGTGGGATTTTTCTTCATTGTATTAAAACTGCCATCATACTTCCAATGCGTTTCACCAAGTTTAATCGTATTGTTTTTAAAATGTGGCAAATTACTTCCAAGTAATATACTCATCAATTCACCACTTTCTTTATTTACAATAACTTCAGCTAGCTCATTTACAACAGCAGACTCTTCATTAATAAGACTCTCAAATTCTCTTTCCGGGATGAATGTAAATTGTTTTTCATCAATCCAACATTCGTAATTATCATGAACAGTTTTAATTCGGCACCAAGCTTTTCTTTGCTCATAAACCTTAATCAATTCACCAAATAGCAATTGAGTAACTTGCTCACTTTTGTCAGAAGCTTCTGCTCTACAGGGTACTACATTTAAGTGTGCAATTCCAAATTTCATTTGCAGAAAGTCAGGATTGACTAAACATTTTCAATTACAAAAGCTGAAGCACCTCCACCTCCGTTGCAAATTGCTGCTCCACCGAATTTTCCTCCGTTTTGTTTCAGCACATTAATCAATGTTACAATTATTCTTGAACCTGAGTTGCCAAGCGGATGTCCTAAAGCCACAGCTCCTCCATTGATGTTCACTTTTGCAGGATCTAATTTCATTTGTTGTGTATTGGCGATACCAACTACAGAGAAAGCTTCGTTTAATTCAACAGCGTCTAAATCGCTTAGCTTCATGCCTGCTTTTTCAATAGCAAGTGGAAGGGCCTTGGCTGGTGAAGTAGTAAACCATTCAGAAGCTTGAGCTGCATCGGCAAAACTCACAACTTTTGCAAGTGGTTTTAAGCCTAAGCTTTCCATTTTTTCTTTGCTCATTAAAATCAATGCTGATGCACCGTCATTGATTGTTGAAGCATTTGCTGCGGTTACAGTTCCTCCTTCTACAAATGCTGGGCGAAGATTAGGAATTTTATCGAAAAACACGTTGCTGTATTCCTCATCGTGGTCAAATTGAATTGGATCACCTTTTCTTTGAGGGATTTCTACAGGAATTACTTCATCCTTAAATTTCCCATCTTTCCAAGCTTTTGCAGCTCGCTGATATGATTCAATAGCGAAAGCATCTTGTTCTTCTCTTGAAATATTACATTCTTTAGCACACAATTCAGCGGCATTTCCCATCGCATAATTGTGATAAACGTCAATTAAACCATCTTTCGTTAACCCATCAATTAACACACCATTTCCATATTTGTATCCAGTTCTGGCTTTTTCTAAGTAATACGGAGCTTGAGACATGTTTTCCATACCTCCTGCAACAACTACATCATTATCTCCTAACATAATACTTTGAGCAGCCAACATTGTCGCTTTCATTCCCGATGCACATACTTTATTGATTGTCGTGCAAGGTGTAGCGATGTTTAAACCTGCAAAAATAGCTGCTTGTCTTGCCGGAGCTTGTCCTAAGTTAGCCTGAATTACATTTCCCATAAAGACTTCCTGAACTTCATTTGGGTCGAGATTAACTTTATTCAATGCTCCTTTAATTGCTGCTGCTCCTAGTTTTGTTGCTGAAATTCCCGAAAGAGATCCATTAAAACTTCCCATTGGGGTTCTTACTGCTGCAACTATATATACTTCTTTCATTCGAAACTATTTTTTTATGAAAGTCAAAATTAAGGAATTCAAAAAAGAAAGTATTGTATTTCTTCCTTCAATTAGTTGCTGATATTGTATTATTTTCGTGATTTACTTTCGACGACGATGAATAAAGTTTTAGCTTACATCAGAAATCAACACCACATGATTTTAAAAATTGCAATGTTTGTTTTTGCAATTGGTTTAATCGTTGCAATCTTTCCGCGCAGTCAAAAGTTTAAGTTTGAATTTCAGTTGTCTAAACCATGGCAACACGTTGATTTAATTGCTCCTTTTGATTTCCCAATTTACAAAACCTCCGAAGACTTAGCTGAAGAAAAAAACAACGTGCTGTCGAATCAAGCCGTCTATTTTCATAAAAATAGCGCTATTGGCGAAGAAGTACTTGTTAAATATCAAGAAGAGTTTGATTCAAAATGGAATCAAGTAATTGCGAATTATTCAGCTAAAGTTGAAAGTTTTAGGGATAATAAAGACCAATTTTATCAAATAGGTCTGAGCTTTTTGAAAAAAGTTTACCAAAGTGGGATCATCGAACAACACAGTACCATAGAAAGTCAGCCTGGCTCTTTTGAAATAATGGTGTTAGAAAATAACAATGCTAAAAAGGTTGAACTAAAGTCTTTGTATCAAATTCAGTCAATTTTTGATGCTTTTGATAAAAACCACTCAACTCTCAATCGAGAGGAGTTGGATATTTTAAAGTCTATTCTGGTAGATTTCTTAGAAATTAATGTCAAGTACGATCAAGCGACAAACGAATATATTAAAGAACAAGAACTTTCAAAAATTTCACCAAGCACAGGATTGGTTCAAAGTGGTGAGAAAATAATCTCAAAAGGAGAGTTGGTAAATGATAATAAGTTTAAAATTTTAAGTTCGTTAAAGAAGGAATATTCCAACCAGTTGGGCAATCAAAAGCAAGAAAGATGGATTCTGCTCGGTCATGGTTTGTTGGTTTCGCTTATAATTTTCACTTTAGGACTATTTCTATACTCTTTTCGCAGAGATATTTTCGACAGTGATTCAAAAATTGTATTTCTACTCTTTTTGATTTTATTGTTTGTATTGCTTTCCAAACTGGTTTTAGATTTAGCATTTCTTCACATTTATTTAATTCCGTTTTGCATTTTACCTTTAATCATTCGAACATTTTTTGACACTAGATTAGCGGTTTTTTCTTTTTTAATCATGGTTTTATTGGTTGGGTTCATTGCGCCCAACCCTTTCGAGTTTGTTGTAATTCAATTAATAGCAGGAATTATAACGCTTTTTACTATTCGAAACCTTCAACGCAGGGGACAATTTTTCTTGGTTGCATTATTGGTTTTCGCACTATACTCTTTGGTGTATTTGGCTTTAGAGTTAATTCAAGAAGCAACTCTCAGCAATATTAATTGGAAGTTTTTTGCTTGGTTTTTTGGAAGTGGTTTAATTTTACTTTTCACTTATCCTTTGATTTATTTGTTTGAGAAAATATTTGGATTGGTCTCAGATGTAACGTTGATGGAATTGGCCGACACCAATAGAAGGTTGCTCAGAAAGTTGAATACAAAAGCTCCTGGCACTTTTCAGCACTCATTACAAGTAGCAAATTTGGCAGAAGAAGCAATAAGAACCATAGGAGGAAATGCATTGTTGGTAAGAACAGGGGCATTGTATCATGATATTGGTAAAATGAATATGCCCAATTATTTTATCGAAAATCAAAACTCTGATTACAATCCTCACGATGAAATTTCACCTGAAGAAAGTGCTGTTATTATTATTGACCATGTGATTCATGGAATTGAATTGGCTAGAAGGTATAAACTACCTGACATTTTAATTGATTTTATTCGCACCCACCACGGAACATCAACCATTCGTTTTTTCTGGAAGAAATTTCAAAATGAAAACCCGGATGTGGACTTAGATGAAGATTTATTCAGGTATCCGGGACCTATTCCTTATTCTAAAGAAACAGCTGTTTTAATGATGGCAGACTCGGTGGAAGCTGCAAGTAGAAGTTTGAAAAATTATGATGCTGAAAGCATTGAAAATTTAATCGAAGGAATTATTTCAAATCAAATCGAAGAAAAACAATTCATTCATTCGGACATTACTTTTAGAGATATTTTACAAATTAAAAAGATTTTCAAAAAGCGTTTGATGAATATTTACCATGTTCGCATGGCTTATCCTTCTTAGATTAAATTTTTATCTGTTGTAGTTTTCACCAATAGAATTACAACTAAGAACAGTGAGAAAAATAGCTAAACCAGGAAATATTGCCAACCACCAAGCCTCATAATTACTTCGAGCAGCAGCTAAAAGACTTCCCCAACTAGGTTCGGAAGCTGAAATCCCCAAACCTATAAATGATAGACTGGCTTCAATTAAAATAGCTGCAGCAACTCCAAATGATAAAGCTGTGAGAATTGGCGTAAGTGCATTCGGTAAAATGTGTTTAAATAGAATTCTAAAATTACTGTACCCCAAAGCCCACCCTGATTCTACATAATCTAAGTTCTTTATTTTTAAAACTTCTGCTCGTGCATATTTCGCAATACTTACCCATCCAGTTAAGCCAATAATTAAGATAATTGAGTTTAAAGAGGCTTCCATAATAGATGCCAAAGCAACAACAAGAAATAAAAGTGGGGTTGCTTCCACAATTTCGATTAGCCTACCGATAATTAGGTCAACAGGAATAAACGTTTTTTTAGAAACCTTATTTTTAGTGAGTTGACGAACAAAAAATACCAATAAGTAATACAAGCCAATAAAAAGAAAGCAAAAAATCAGAAGTATAAATAATTTGTTTCCATAATTTACACTTGCTACCTCCCAAGGAATTAAATAAACGATAGCAATAAGAAATCCAATAAATAGGAATGAGTTGATAATTAATTTGTGTCGCTTTATTCTAAGTTGATTATCTCCAAAAAATGCTGCACTAAAACCCAAAATAATCCCAATAAAACCAGCAATAAACATGGATAGAAGTCCAACTAAAAGTGCTGTTCTACTTCCATGAATCAAGTTTGCCAATACATCTCTGCCAAGTTGGTCTGTTCCCAACCAATGTCGATAATAAGTTGATTGGACTTTCTGCTTGTCGAAAGGTCCTATGAAATTGGCATTTTTCAAATCTAAGTTTTCTGCAGAATAGGGGATTAGAGCAACTATTTTGAAATGTGTATTGGTTGATTGATTCACTTCATTACTTAAAAACGGAAAGCTCCATCCATTCTCATCAATCTCAAACAAAGCTTTGTCATTTGCAATTGCAGGTGCTAAAACAGCGATAATCACCCAAACTGAAATGAGAAGCTTAGAGAATCGTATCAAAAAGTTGTTTTTAATTCGATTCAACTTGAAGAATTTTTTTGATTAGTATTGGTACCAATTTGAATTTTCGGATCTACTTTTTGATAAAAAATATCAGCAAGCCATGCTCCTAAAAGTGTCAGCAAAGAGACTAGCATTAAAATTCCAAAAATGACTGGATAGTCCCTTGCAAAAAAAGAATCGATGGTGAGTTTTCCCATTCCCTGAATGGAGAAAATGTATTCAATGATAAAACTTCCTGAAAACAAAGCCGGCAAGGTTTTTCCAAGTAAGGTAATTAATGGTAAACTGGCATTTTTAAATGCATGTTTCCAAAGAACTTGATGGATGGATAAACCTCTCGCAAAAGCAGCCTGAACATACGCTTGGCTTAGTTCTTTTTGCATGGAATTTTTAACTTGCTTAAATAAATAAGCCAATGAAGCATAAGTTACACATAGAACAGGGAGAAAAAGGTGGTTGAAACGAATTTGAAGGATTCTGAAAAAACCATCATTTTCATTGATTAGTCCTGGGCCATAAGCTGGAAAGATTGAAAAGTAATCACCACCTGCAAGAAAAATAATCAATAGGGTAGCTAACCAGAAATTTGGAATGGAGTAAAGGCCGAGAAAAAGTAGTTGAATCGTTTTGCTCCATAGAGCATTTGGAAAATATGCTGAATATACTGCCAATGGAATAGCAATTATAATAGCAATTATTAAAGAAAGTGAACTAATCAAAAGTGTCCAATACACCGCTTGTCCAATTTTTGTATTCACCGCTTTTCCGTCTAAATAGGAACTCCCAAGGTTTCCAGTGAATACATTTCCAATCCATCGATGGTATTGATTATTGAAACCGTACCAATTAAATCGCAAGCTGAAATTACTCCAATGAAATGAATTGGCATTTTTTTCTATGTCTAATGGTTGAGTTGGTTTTATAACGCTTGATATTTCTTCTAAACTTCCTTTTTTAAGTGTTTGATACAAATACTGTTTGCTTTTAAAAGATAGATCAGAAGCAAGCGCAAGCTTTACCTTATGGTGGATTTGGTTGGCTTTTTCCCAAGAACCCATTTCATAGGCCCAATTAACTAGGTTTTTACGAATCTGTGGGTCAGGAATTTTATCAAGTGTGTCTGAACTTGTTTTTCGGTGTATTGAAAAATAGAAACTTGGGAGGTCTAATGCGTATTTCTTATTTAAAGTATTGTAAAGTTTTGCTTCTAACTGTGGGTTGAATTCAGTTTTCATACTAGCTTCAACCTGATTGAGAATAGGATCGCCTTTTGTTAATTTACTCAAGTAAAAGAAAAATAAAGAAAGCACCAAAAGGGTGGGAATAAAGAGCAGCAGACGTTTGGCGAAATAAAGCATAAGCTATTTCCAGCTAATTTCAGGTGCCCAATAGTTGGGTCGAATTGAATAAATAGATACGTTCTTTAAAGCATTGCTGTATGCAATGTTTTCTTTTGGTGTTAAAAGAAAGAAATAGGGTAAATCTTCTTGAATGTTTTCACTGAATGCATTTATCAAATCCTTTGATTTATTTTGATTTTTTTCATTGTTTATTAGTTGAATTAAACTATCCGTGACAGCACTTTGGTAATTGGCATAGTTTCTTCCACCATTTGCCAATTCAGAATGAAAGAGTGAGTTAAAGTCTGAGGAAACAGGCATGGAAACAACTCCTCCATAGAATAAATCAAATTCTCCATTTCTGAGTCCTTGAAGGTAAACCGACCATTCTAAAGCGAGCACTTCGAGTTCAATTCCAATTTTTTTAAATTCACTTTGCATAATTAAACCGACCGCTTTTCTTTGTTCATTGCCCGCGTTGTAATGATACTTCAAAGAAAGCGAGAGCGTATCATCTTTAATTCCTTTTTCTAAAATTCCATCACCGTCAAAATCTTTCCACTGATCTATTTTTAACAGCTGTTTGCTTTTTTCTAAATTGTATTGATACTTGTTTTTAAAATTTGAATCGAATTCTTTTTGAATTGGAGAAAAGGGGCCATAAGTTGGAACGGCCTGACCATAAAAAACAACTTCGATGATTTTTTCAGTGGGAATTGCATAAGCAACTGCTTGTCGCAGAGAAGTTGATTGGAGCAAAGGTTGATTCAGGTTGAATCCAATGTATTGATAGCCAAAAATTTCTTTGCTCAGAGTAGTTAGTTGTTTATTTGATTCTAGTTTGCTAAAATCACTTGCAGGAATGTTGCGCATGAAATCAATTTTTCCTGATTTAAGAGCAGTAAGTGCTGTTACCGGATCATTAATGATTTCATATCGAATTTTTGGGGCCCTTGCATCAAAAAAGATATTTTCTTCTATGGATTCTCCCCACCAATTATTTTTCTTTTCAAGTAGAATAAATTGGCCTTTTTCCCACTTACTAAGTTTGTAAGGCCCTGAACCGGAAATGAAATTTGGCTCAAAAGCAAATTGATTGGCCTCAAATTGAGTTGCAAATTCTGCTAGTTTTTCATTGTTTTTTGATTGCTCAATTGTTTTTAAATCGTCAATGCTAAAAGACTCGAGAACATTATTGGGATCATAATTTTTTCTCGGTAAAACCGCAAAATCACCTGCTGCAAATTTGTTTCGTGTGGCTGCATCTTCACAAATAATCGTAAACTTCCTAGGATTAGTGTTATCTATTTCAAATGCTTCAATAAAGTTGTAATAGGCTGCGCCTCCCATTTGTTGGTATGCAGGACAAAGATTGAGTTTAATAGAGAACAGCACGTCTTCAGCTAAAATGGGAGTTCCATCATCAAATGTTGCCTCTTCTCTAAGTTCAAAAGTTAAGTTCAATCTGCCATTGCTATCCACTTCTTGGCTTGGAGCAGATTTTGCAAGAATTCCAACAAGTTCATTGCTTCTGTAATCAATTCCAATTAACGTTTGATAGAGCTGCATGCCGACAATTCCTGAAAGTTCACCACCTGAAAAAACAGGATTTAAAGTAGTGGCATCTGCCATTTCTCGAATCACGATTACCTCTTTTTGATTTAAGTTTGATTCATTCAAACATGCTGTAAGTAATAGAAGTGGTAGTAAAAAGAATAGATTTTGCTTTGCATTCAAAAAGTTAAGCATGATAGAGTCAAATTAGATAATTGTCGTTAAGATGTTGCTAAGATATAAAAAGCTGAGAAGCTTTCTTGGGTTTATTTTTTTAAAACCCGAATTATGTATAATTACCAATTACTAATCTGTTAATTATGAATTATGAAAGTTTAAATTGCTAGTGTTAAATCTTTAAACAGTTTTTGGGAAAAATAGTAAATCTAATCAGGATTATTTTAACCACATAGAAACATAGCTTTCAAGAATGAAAGATATAGAAGCTTTGCTTAACATAGTGATCACTATGTTAAAATTTAATTTCTATGTAATACCTAAGTAGTATTTTAATGCCATTAATAAAATTTCTATAAGTATAATGCCGATATAGATTTTATGGTGTATTTAAGCGACTTTAAAATCATAATCGGTATAATTCTTTTTCCATATAAAGTAAACAATAAATCTATGTTTCTATGTGGTTATAGTTTTTGGTTTTGAATACAATAACATACAGCGCTGCTACTCTACTATTTTAAAAAATAAATATTTCCAAAGTTGTGATTATCTAAATAGTCGTTAAACTATCAAAGTTCAAAGTGTTTAGTCTAACTCCATTATTTCATTCAAACTTTTTCTTAGCTCAGCGAGTTGATTTGCTTCAATTGTTCCTAACTTTTCTATTAATCTTGATTTACTAATAGAACGAAAGTGCATGGCTAATACTTCAGATTGCTGAGTTAATCCATTTTTCTTGTTTGGATTGAGAATAAGATCTCCTTTGTAGTTTTTAATTTTTGATGTCAAAGGGCAAACCCAAACAACAGGAGAATGCGTATTTAATAAATTACCACTAACAATTAAAAGTGGACGAAATCCTGCTTGTTTACTTCCTTGGCTCGGATTGAGATTTCCCATCCAAATTTCAGCTTTCTTCATTTTCTAATTGCTTAAGGTAATCTTCCATTCCTTCTTCTGCGATACTCAGCACATCTTGATCTTGTTCAACCTTTTGATATGATTGAATGTATTCTAAACGTGTAATCTGTTTAAGGTAAATTCGCAAAGCTTTTTCAATTAACTTGTTCTTTGGCATAGAGAGCTTTTTAGCCTTCTCTGATAATTCTTTTAACAGGTCTTCGGGTAGAGAACTAGTGAATGTAATCATTTACTTATATTTATTTTTTACAAATATAAATATTAAATATATTGAATAAATTAAATTTCACGGAAAGTTCTTAAATAGTTCTCCATCATAAAAACTACCTTTGCAGCAACACTTAAAAAAAGAGCATGTCAAAAGAACTATTTAATCTAAAACCGGAAGCATTGTGGAGAAATTTTGCAGCCTTAAATGCTGTTCCACGTCCATCAAAAAAGGAAGAACGTGTAATTGCTTTTATGCAGGACTTTGGTAAAAAACTCGGTTTAGAAACCATTACAGATGAAGTTGGAAATGTTTTGATAAAAAAGCCTGCATCTCAAGGCATGGAAGATCGAAAGAAAATTGTTTTACAATCGCATTTAGACATGGTGCATCAAAAAAATAATGCAACAGTTTTCGATTTCGACAAAGAAGGAATTAAAATGTTTGTGGACGGTGATTGGGTGAAAGCAGACGGAACAACTTTGGGCGCGGATAACGGTATTGGAGCGGCTACCATGATGGCTCTTTTAGAATCTAAAGAAATAGCTCATCCAGCTATAGAAGCCTTATTTACAATAGATGAAGAAACTGGAATGACAGGTGCATTTGGATTAAAACCCGGATTTTTAGAAGGTGAAATTTTATTGAATTTAGATACTGAAGATGACGATGAACTAACAATTGGTTGTGCAGGAGGTGTGAATGTAACCATTACAGCCAAGTATGATTTGATTGATTTGCCTGCAAATTTTGTTGCGTATAAACTGACATTAAAAGGACTTTCAGGCGGACATTCGGGAATGGACATCAATAAAGGTCTTGGAAATGCTAACAAATTGGCCAACCGACTGATTTATTTAGTGAGTGAGAAAATGGATGTTGGGATTCAATCATTTCACGGTGGAAGTCTGAGAAATGCCATTCCTAGAGAGGCAGAGTTGAATTTGGCGATCCCTCGAGAGAGTAAGGACTTATTTCAGAAAATTATAAATCAAGCAAAAGAAGAAATTATTGCGGAACATGTTGATTCTGATCCCAACTTGGCTTTGATTGTTGAGCCAACTAGCTCGGCTAAAAAAATGACAAATCCTGCTTTCACGAGAAGCTTAAGTCAGGCTTTGTATGCGCTTCCAAATGGAATTTACAGAATGAGTCCTAGTATTCCTGACATGGTGCAAACTTCAAATAATTTGGCGCAAATTGAAATGGAAGAGGGAACTCTTAGGTGTTTGTGTTTGTGTCGCAGTTCAGTTGATTCAGAAAAAGAGGATGAGGTGAGGGCCATTATTTCTGCTTTTGCAGGAATAGCTTGTGAAATTGAAACCGATGGAGACTACCCTGGATGGACACCTAGAACACAATCAGATATTGTGGAACTAATGAGTGCGCTTTATAGAGAGAAATTTGAGTCTGAACCACGAGTTATGGCCTGTCATGCAGGTTTAGAATGCGGTATTATTGGCAGCAATTATCCGAAAATGGACATAGTTTCATTTGGACCTACAATTCGAGGAGCGCATTCTCCAGACGAGAAAGTTCAAATTTCTTCGGTGCAGAAGTATTGGGGTTTTTTATTGGAAACCTTGAAACGAATTCCAAAAAGAACTTAGCTTTCCAATTTCTGTTTACTTTAGACTAAATTTTTCTGATTATGCAGTTATTAATTGTCTCAGCAACTGAAATGGAAGTTGAGCTTTTGCGAAGTAGTTTAGGGAATCCCGTAAGTAAGAATAAGTATTACTACAATGATTTAGTTGTTGATTTTTTAATCACTGGAGTTGGCATGACAGCCACTGCTTTTGCTTTGGGGAAATACTTGGTCAATAAAAATTATGATTTGGCAATCAATTTGGGCTTGGCAGGTGCTTTTGACAGAAACTTAAAATTGGGACAAGTAGTTGAGGTATTTTCTGATTGTTTTCCTGAAATGGGAGCAGAAAATGGCAAAGAGTTTATTAGCATTAGTGAATTGCAATTACAAGCCGCCAATGCTTTTCCATTTGAAAATGCCTTACTCAATTCAAATTTGCCCGAAAAGCTGTATCAAACGCATCGATGGGAAAAAGTGCATGGCATCACTGTCAATACTGTACATGGGGATGAAGCATCAATTTCCAAAATTGAGAGCATGTTTCAACCCCAAGTTGAGAGCATGGAAGGAGCCGCTTTTTTTTATGCTTGTCGCATGATGGATTTGCCTTGCATTCAACTCCGTTCAATTTCCAATTATGTAGAAAAGCGAAATAAAGCAGCCTGGGAAATTGATTTGGCAATCAGAAATTTAACTGATGACACACTTTTTTTATTAAACGATCTTTAATGCAAGAATTAACGCTAGGTTTTTCGCCATGTCCGAATGACACCTTTATGTTTGATGCAATGATTCATCAAAAGATTGACACTGAAGGTTTGGCATTTAAAGTAAGATTAGCTGATGTAGAACAGCTAAACGCCCAAGCATTTGAGCAAGAATTAGACATCACAAAATTGAGCTATCACGCCATGGCTTTTTTATTGAAAGACTATCAATTATTGAACAGTGGAAGTGCTTTGGGAAGTGGAGTAGGGCCTTTACTCATTGCTAAGCAGCCTATGTCTGAAAGTGAGATTAACGCCGCTCGAATTGCGATTCCTGGAAAATTCACTACTGCTAATTTTTTACTGTCTTTAGCTTATCCCTTAGCTACTAATAAAGAAGAAATGATATTTTCTGCTGTTGAAAATGCAGTTCTTTCTGGAGCAGTTGATGCCGGCTTAATCATTCATGAAAATCGGTTTACCTATGCTGAAAAAGGTTTAGTAAAACTGATAGATTTGGGTGAGTTTTGGGAAAAACAGTCTGGTAATTTAATTCCATTGGGAGGCATAGTTACCAGAAGAAAATTTCCGCAAGATTTGAAAGAAAAAATTGATCAAGTTTTAAAGCGAAGCATCGAATTTGCTTTTGCAAACAGGACTTCTTCTGCTGACTATGTAAAAGCGCATGCACAAGAAATGGACGAAAAAGTGATGCAGCAGCACATCGATTTGTATGTCAATAATTACTCAATCGACTTGGGTGCTCAGGGCAGAAATGCTGTAGAACATTTATTTAAAATGGCGGAAGAGAAGGGTTTGGTGAAAAAAATAGTAGATGAAGTGTTTGTTTAGACTAAGAATTTAATTATTTTTCTAAAACTTCCATTATTACTCTAAATCCAATTAAAGGAGAGGGCAGTTCTGACTCAAATGATTGGATTAAGTTATTAATTTTCTGATCATCTTTCACATTCCAGTTAGAAGCAATGGCTTTTTTATCTTCAGCTAACCATTCGCTAACATTTCCTATCATAGTGAGTAGGGGAGAAGTATTGGTTTCTAGTTGATAATTTACAGGTCGTGCTTGGAAATTATCAGTTAATTTTTGAACATCAATATTTTCATAAATCTTAAGAAGTTCTTGCTCTGTCGTGTTCTTATCTAGATTATCAGTAAATTCTTTTACTTTATTATCTAATTCATTGTTTCTTTCATTTTTGTAGAATTCATTGGTTGTATATCTTAAATTTTTTGTTTCTTAGATTAACTGAATCTTCAACCATTTTAAAACCTAACAACCATTCTTTCTCAGTTGGTAATAGAAAAACAACTTTAGTATAGATTCTATTTTTGTTTTTTTGTAAGTCGTATATTTATAGTAAGTTGTTCAGAGTGCCTTGAGAAATTAATTAGTTATTAGTTATAAAATTTAAATTTTTTAAAATAATTTTTTAATTTTATAGACAATAATTATTATCAACTACTAAAACTACATAAAATGGCAAAAACATTAGCAGAAATGAATGCTGTAATTGGAATGGTTACAGTGGATAGTGCAAACCCTAATCTTGACGGGTCAGGTGAGTTATCAGAGGTTATTTCTGAATCATTTGACATGAATATTGCTGCAGTAATTATCAAAGCAATTGGCACAACTACTCAAGGTATGGTTAGGTTATTTATTGAAGATGAGACATCAAATATAAGACTACTTGAAGAGATATCAATTCCGGGAAATGAACAAACAAGCGTATTGGAAGCATTTCAGCAAGTTATTTATCTTGATTTTTATCTTCAAAAAGGTTATAAACTTTTAGCTAGTACAGAAAAAGATGAAGCATTTAATATTATTGCGATTGGAAATCTCTGGAAATATCCAACATCTGAAAATCAAATAATTGAAGAATCAGTAAACGGAATGGCTGCAATTTCAACGGCCAATAGCAACTTAGATGGAACAGGATCTTTAACTACAATTCTTGAAGGTAGTAATAATGGAAATTCAATTACAAGTATTGATGTAAAAGCAATTGAAAGTACGGGGCATGGTATGGTTAGATTATTTTTCTCAGATGGGGTAAATACTAAATTATTTTGGGAATCTTCAGTACCATGTATAACTCAAGATGAAGTTACAGCTACATACCATAGTAATTTACAGTTTGACTTTGTACTTCCATCTGGTTATTTAATTAAAGCCAGTACTCAAGTTGCTAATGTTTTTCAAATAATTACTTCTAGTATAACATGGAAATATGAGCCTCTTTAACAACATATTTAACTTTATTTTAAAATATTATATTATTAATTAATTAATTAAAATCATGTCAAGACCAAGTACAAAATTTATTCCTGCAAATCTTAAGCAGCAGTTAGGTGCTGTTTCGAATGCTTATAATTCAAATGAGAATCGAGTTAGAGTAGGATTTAATAATTCAGATATGTTTCAATCGGCTGTTAAACTCATCGGTGAGATTACGAATGATGTTGTAGGTCCTCATACAGTTGCAGGTGGCTTAGCAGGTAATACTAAAAAAAATAGACATACAAAAAAGACAAGTAAGAATACTAGATGTGGTAATGGAACATCTACACAGACTACTAGTAATTGCACTTGCGCAGCTGTATGTTCTGGTGGCATAGCGTCACCAGCAGCATATAGGAATGGTTACTAGAATGGAATGAAAGTGTCTTCTATGTATAATTTTAAAAGATTGGCACTTATTTTAGGAATTATTCTTTTTTCACCTATTAGTGTATATTGTGAAACTACTGAAATCAATATTCTAAAAATAAGATTTCTTGTAAGTTTAAAGTTCAAACTAATTCTTGAAGATAAGTATAATGACTTTGATAATAACAATTTAGATGAAATTGTTAAAAAACTACTTGACAATGAATTTATTGAAGATTCTCTCTGTCAAAATATTAAGTTAAATACCAAGTATGGTAATAACTTTTCAATTTGCAAGTTGCTAAAATCTGATAATTTAAATTACATTTCGAAAGATATGTATGAGAGATACATATATGATTCAATATATTATGATTTTGAAACTATTAAAAAAGCAGCTGATTATAAGTTATTAGAAAAAATTCGAAAATACTCTTTCTCTAGAAACCTTGAAAATGGGGAATATTATTTTATATTAAGAATAGAAATTCAGCAATTATTAGGGTGCTTAATTGGTTATTATGCTGAAAAAAAGTATTATTTGAAAAAAGAATTTGACTCGCTAAGTTCATTTGATTTTCATAAAATTATCGCCAAAGTTTTAAATAATTATAAAGACGCACATTTGAGTCTTTTTTCTAGATTTACATACCAATTTTATAGTTTAAACTTTAGAAATGAAATGAATAGTGTTAAATTCGTTAATAACAAGTTGGTATATGTAAGCTCTCTATCTCCACTGGTGAATGATATGAGTAAAGTAGATACTTTACAATTACAGAGTAATCTAATTAATACACTTGATACATTATTAAATATTTCAAAGACCGAATTCCTCACAGACCACTTTATAGCTAGTATGATTGATAATAATAAGCTGATAAATAAAGACATCTCTAATTTTAATGAACGAAAAGGAGTATACATATTATATGACACTGTACTATATGTTGATATTCAAAGCATTAAGAAAAGGTCTCGTAAAGAGATAAAAAAACTTTCTAAAAAAAGGGTTACATCTGTTATTGTTGATTTAAGAGGCTACCCTGAAGATCCAATTATTGGCTACAGGGTGTTAAATATTATTAAAAAACAAAAGCTAAAAATGATAGCAGTCTTAATTAATAAAAATACATATAGCTTGTCTGAAATCTTTGCGAGTAAATTATATTCACTTGATAACTCAGTTGTAATGGGAGAATGCACAGCAGGTGCAATGGGTGAGTCACGTGAAGCAAGAATTAATGATGCTTTTGCATTAAAATATACAGCATACTGGTACAAAAAAGAAGCATATTCTAATGCTTCATTTAGGAAAGTATGCCCTCAAGTTTTTCTAAAATTAAGTCTACCAACTGGCTATATTACTTCTCAGGAACTAGAAACAATTTTGTATGAACTGGGAAAATGATATTAGAGTAACTTCTATCTTTAATGAATTTATTTTTCGTAACAACATAGATAGTTTTACTAATGATTATGATTGCTCTATTTGTAACGGATGGGTTGGTAGGGCTTTAGCTATATCTGCAATGGTAAGAGACGAAATTATAGATAGAAAGTGCATTGATTTTGATAATCTAATAAGTTTAAAGTACAAGCAATTAGCCTATTTTATAGAAAATACATTTGATATATCTATGGTTTCAGGTATTAGTGGAGTTTTATGGGCATTGAACGAATTTAGAGAAAATTCTGTTACTTCATATAGTAAATCCCAGATAGATAGATTACTCTATAAAGCAATTATTAGATTGGATATGATTGTTCCTAATTATATTTCACCATCCCATTACGACTATATGAATGGACTCTTAGGTTATGCGAGAATATTGTTTAAACATCAAGTACTTTTAACACAGCGTGAGGAAGATATACGAAAAATAAAAATCTTGCTTGATTCTTTACTAGAGTATGATGAATACAATAATTATTTTATAAAAGATTATTCTTCCACTGAAGAAAGGGATTTAATAAATCAGGTTAATCTAACCTATGCTCATGGTGTTCCATCAATAGTAAAGTTTTATTTAGATTATGATAATTGGTCTAATATAAGTCAGAAGAATACTATTGATAAATTGGTAGGTTTTCTATACAAGCATATGAAATTCAATCTTCAACACTCTTGCATACCTATTAATTTGATAAAAGATAAATTAATTTGGACAGAAAGGCAAGCTTGGTGTATGGGTGATCTACCAATAATAATATTATTCTATTTATTACATGAAAAATATGAACTAGCAAGTCTAAATAAAGATATAATAAAAAAAGCATTAGAATATAATATTAACAGACATGATTCAAACATTGAAATCCCAGATCATTCAATATGTCATGGAATATCCTCAATTGCATATAGTTACTTAAAAATAAATAAGTTAAGTCAAGTAAAAGTTATTTCGAAAATCGCGGAAAAATGGTTCGAAAATCTTATTTCATCAATAGAATTAGCAAACAACCATGTGCTTTCTATGAATTGGCGAAACAAATTAACTTTTGAATGTTCGGATGATTTATTATTTGGTGGTAGTGGAACTCTGTTAACGCTTTCTGCATTTATGGGGAACAAATCATATAATTCAATACGTGTGTTAAATACATTACTTAATTATGATTAAAAAAAGTTTCTTAGATTTTGAGATTGCTGAAACAGTAATTGTTAGAAGACCTATTCTTTCATATGAAGATATAACTGAATTATCAGAAAAAAATGTATTAAACTACTATACTGAAAATAATGACTTATTATTAGGTATTGCAAATGCAAGCCATAATGTCTATAATGAAATATTAGAAGGTAATACAATTGATGCAGCTCATAAGTATTTACTTAGGGCTGCTTCTCGATCAACTCCATTTGGACTTTTTGCAAGTGTATCAACTACAAGTATTAACATCAACAACAATAATCAATTTCTGAAGTTTACAGACAAGAGAAGCTACATTATTCATTTAAATGGTAAAAAATCAATAAAGCTATTACAAAACCAAACGCAAAAAGAAATTGTTATTAATCCATTAGTAACTATTTATAAGAACTTTATAATTAGTTCAATTCCTTTCTATCAACATGATTTGACCTTTCAATACGTATATATCAATCGAAATAAGTTAAATAGTGAGTTAAATGAGGTAATTGATTATATATCGGATTGTAATTCAAGTAGTCAAAGAACAATTAATAAAAACTTATTTGAAGACTCCTATATTAACTTTTTGTTACATTATGGGATATTACTTAAAAACGAGATACCTTCTAGCTACTCAAAACTTTTGATTAAAGATAATCTTCATTCTAAGTCTTTGATAATAGAAGAAGTTAGAAAAAATCCAGATAAAACATTTAAGGTAACACAAAATGAATTAGAACAGATTAACTCTAGTGGTGAACTTCATAATTATAATTTAATTTCTTTTGAGGAAAGACCTAAGGGGGAGTTGAATAGGAATAAAGTTATTAATAGTGACTTTAAATATATTTTAAGGCTATTATATTATATCAGCACTAAAGCTATGAAATCCCCTATGAATAATTTTATAAGAAAGTATGAAGAAAATTATGGTGGACAAACACTACCGTTAAATAAAATTCTTAATCCATTATCGGGATTAAAGTATCTTGACATGAAAGAGAAATTATACGATAACTTATTTAAAGAAAAAGGTACTCCATCATTATTTTTAGACATAAATCAAAAAGTAGGTAGCTTTCTAATAAGTCTAATTCTTAAAGGACAGAATAAAAGAAGTGTTTCAATTAGTAAAAAGGACATAGAAAATTTGGTTGGTAATGTAAAACCTGTACTATCACCAACTATGTCACTACATATCGATATTTTTGGGAATTATGAAAAAATAAGAATTAAAGGCCTATCGGGTCCTTCTGCTATTTCAATGCTAGGAAGGTTTACTTATAGCAATACAATATATGATCTTGCAAAAGAACTCCACGAATATGAATGTAAAAAGCTTGATAAATTTGAGGTTTTAGACATTTTTAATGTAATTGACTCATTTTCCTATAATGTTTGTCGACGCCCATTAATCAGAGAAAGAAATATATCCATATATGATAACTTAGGGTTGTCTAAAAACTCTTTAGTTGCTTCTGATCTGTTTTTATCAATTGAAAATAGTCAAATGTTTATAATTTCAAAAAAACTAAAAAAGCCATTAATGCCACTTGTTACAACTATGCATAACTATCAAGCTGAGAATACATTACCTGAATATTCCTTTTTATGTGATTATGCTAATCAATTTTTTCCTTTTAATCTTTCTTTTGAAACTTATGGTATTGAACAATTTTATTCATACTTACCGAGGATAGAATTTGGGAAATATATCCTGTCACCTGCTACCTGGTTTATCCAAATGAGACGCTTAGATTTTACGATTACTATTAAAAATATTCGAACATATTTATTAGAAAAAGAAGTTCCAAAAGTTTTTAGGTTAGTATCAGGTGATCAAGAGCTGTTGATTAATACTGAGTCAGATATTTCTCTTAGAGTTTTTATCTCAAGCTTAGTGAAATTAAAATCTGTTAAAATTATTGAAACATTTGAAGATGATTTTAAAAGTTTTAGTTATAATAGCAATTGTAAGTCAATTTCTTCGGAATTTATTGTTTCATTAAAAACTGAAAAGTATTGCGGTGGCCAAATAGGAAACAATTATACCCATATATCGACGGATAAACTTACTTCTAAAATATCCAGTAATTTCAATACTAAATTTAATACTTATTTTAAGATTTATATATCTGAATCATTAACTAATGGAGTTTTAGATGATATTAGGCAATTCGTAAACCAATATCCTAAAACAAAGTTTTTTTATATACGTTATAATGATCCAAATTCTCATATAAGATTAAGGGTATTTTCAAGCTCAAAACTTGATTTAGAAAAAATTAGTAAGTACATCACAAACAGATTTCTGAATCTAGAATATTCAAAAATTAACATAGAACCTTATGTACCCGAGTTGAATAAATATACTTCAATAAGTCAAGAAACTACCATTGATTTATTTTGTATTGATAGTAAATGTACATTAAATTTTCTAGGAGATAATCCATCAGATCAATTATGTCTTATCTATGGTACATATAGTATCTTGGAGTATCTTTTATTATTTGAAATTAAAGATAAAACTATTAACCCCTTTGTTAAATCTTTAGTTGATGGATTCTGGATGACATTCAATCAATATGAGATGAAGATTGATAGTTCTATTCTTAATAATATATCATTTAAAGAATTTCAAAAATCAGATTTATTTACTAAAATTCAGAAAATACTGACCAATCGTACATTAATGATTAGAAAGAGACATAGTCTAGTAGATTTTTCAATGCTTTCCGAATCTTTTATTTCAAACTTTATTCATGTTAGCTGTAATCGTTTATATGAAAAGAGTGATATGGCATTTGAAGCCTTAACATATAAGGCAATTTTAAAGCTCAGATTTTCAACTAAAATTGAAAAAGAATAATTAATCACAATTTATTTATGTTAAAATAGTCAAATTTTTTTATGAATGAAAAAAATATTAATAGAGAATTATTAGATACTTATTTTAAAAATAATTTTTCAAATGGGTTAGTTCAGCATGATTTCGTTTTGTCAGCCTTAAATGGTAATAGTACCAGAAAATTAGACACATTATTAAGTACTAAAACCCCAAATTGCAATGTGAATATTGCAGTTAAGTATGTTCATTCAGATATTGATTTAAGTCTAAAAACGATAGAAGATTTTATTTTGCTATTGAAAGAAGTTGGACTCAAAATTGGTATTATTTATTCAAACCTATCTTTTTCAATTGTCTTTCAGAGAAGAATTATGTCAGAATATGAACTTCAGCTTAAAGTTATTGGAGAAAACAACATTGATGAAATAAAAACATTTTTTGAAGTGTTTAAAATTGATGGTTATGATATAACAATATTTCCACCAAATTCATGGGTCACTCTTAATGGCTTATCAAAGCTGAACTCAAATGATCTACTCTGTATATTATACCCTAGCTTATTTGAACTTCATACTGCAGCTTTGGTTAAACAAATAATATATTTTAAATTTTATAGTCCACTTTCAAAAGGATTTTCATCAGATATATTTCTAAAGGAGCAGGAAAATATTATTTTATTGGAAGATAAGAGTACAAAAGTAGAATATTACTGTAAATATTATGGTGTCAACACTGTCAATTATAGAAGGATAGTTTCGAATCAGAACCGATTCACTGAAATTACTGGATTTCTTTTTTCAGGAAACTTTTTTATACAATGCTCTTATATTTTGCCACTTAAGTATAAAAAAGAAAATATTTATTTATTAGATTACTTATTCAGTGAATTGAAGGTTCAAAAGGAGTCATAGTATTTTATGGAAAATAAGATATTTAAATTTGAATTAATTTTCCGTAACCTTTTCATCAATCCCGCACCTTAACTTTCCCACGTAATACCGATTACGAATATAATACGGTCCAAAAGAAGAACTGTTTTATAATGAGAATTAGTATAAAACACTAAATTTGGATTTTTCACAATAAGCACATTCATATGATTGTAGTCACTGGAGCAGCAGGGTTTATTGGAAGTTATTTAATTAGCTTTATGAACCAGAAAGGAATCAATAATTTGATTATTGTTGATGATTTTTCTTTTCCGAATAAAAACAAAAACCTAGAAGGTAAAAATTTTAGTCAAAAAATTGAACGCAAGCAGTTTATTGCTTGGTTTGAAACAAATGCTACCGATGTAGAGTTTGTTTATCACATTGGTGCAAGAACCGATACTACTGAATTTGATCAGCAAATTTTTGATGAATTAAATGTAAACTACACTAAATTGATATGGCAAATTTGCTCTGTGAATCAAATTCCTTTGATTTATGCTTCATCGGCTGCAACTTATGGTTTAGGAGAATTCGGCTATGTCGATAAGCATCAAGTAGTGGAGCAATTGAAGCCGTTAAATCCCTATGGTGTTTCAAAAAATGAATTCGATAAATGGGCTTTGAAACAAAAGAGTTCTCCTCCTTTTTGGTGTGGATTGAAATTTTTCAATGTTTATGGACCAAACGAATACCATAAGGGTAGAATGGCATCTGTTATTTTTCATGCTTTTAATCAAATAAAAGCGAGTGGCGGCATGAAGTTGTTTCAGTCGCACAATCCAAATTATAAAGATGGGGAACAAGAAAGAGACTTTATTTATGTAAAAGATTTAGTAAACGTCTGTTATTGGATGATGCTGAACCAACCTGAAAGTGGACTTTATAATTTGGGTTCTGGAAAAGCGCGCACATTTTTGGACTTAGTTAAAAGTACCTTCAATGCACTTGAAATAGAACCTAAAATTAGTTTTATTCCAACTCCAGAAGACATTCGCGATAAGTACCAATATTTTACAGAAGCTGATATGTCAAAATTGAAAGCTGCAGGATATTCCGATGAATTTACAAGTTTGGAGGAGGGTGTAAAAGATTACTTAGAAAATTACCTAATCGAACAGCGTTATTTCTAATACCGATTATGATTTTAAATCCCGAAGCAAGTTCGGGACAGGTTGTCACATAATACCGATAGCATATACGTAATAGTCCAACTAACTTTGGACTAAACGTCTATAGCATCGGCATTGTACATTAAATATATAAATAAATAAATGGTCATTCGTTTTAGTACAAAATGTTCCTTAAAATCTATATCGGCATTATACCTAAAAAACTTAATTAACAGTATTTAAATACACAAGTGTCCGAAAAAAAAATATTTTTTAAAAAAACGTATGTTGATTTTTAAGCTGTCCCTAGAATTTGCTTTTTGGAAAATGAAATAAATTCTTAGAGAAACCGAGAAGCTTCCATCTGTGATGGAAGATCACTCGGCTGAACTTAGGATTTATAAAATTTGGAAAAAATAAAAATTCAAAGGACGAGTTTTTTTTGTTTAGCTCACTTCTTATTTATTGATTTGTGTTCGTGAATCTTCGATTTCGTTTTTTTCACGGCGAAAAAAATGAAAAATCTACATTTTTAAAAAGAACCCCCATTGATTTAAATAGCTCAATTGAAATAGTTTTATTTTAGAGAAACGATTTAAAATCAAGTAGATAAATCGACAAAATATTGTAATATTAGATTAATATATTGCTTTTATCGGACAACAATGATTTAAATACTAATTTGGTATAAAATGAAAAACTCAAGTAAAGCAGTTCTTTATTTAATGCATGGTATTTTTATCATGCTCATTATTCTTTCTATCTTCCTTTATAAGCAGCGATTTTTTGCTGATTCAGCTTACTTTTTCTTTCATTCCATCAATTCTGGTTGGTTTCACATTGAGCACAGCAGGTTGTTGTTAGGGTTTTCTCAAATAATACCAATAATTGGTTATCATTTAGGTTTGCCACTAAAACATTTAATGCTTTCGTATTCGGCAGGAGTAGAGTTAATCTATTACTTACTGTTTATCTTTTTAGTTTATAAATTAAAAGATTTAGCCGCAGGAGTTTCTTTGCTGTTGATTCATTTAATCGGACAGTTGTGGTTGTTTCATGTTCCATCTTTAGAAATTTGCCATGGTGCTGCTTTGGCAATTGTTTTCTATTCTATTTTACGTTCAGGAAAATACAAAGACGATAAATGGTTGATTTTGTTGTTATTAATTGAATGGTTGATCTTGTTTTCACATCCTGCCAATTTGTTTTTAATTCCGTTTTTAATTGCTTTCGATTACCTTAACAGAGGTTGGCAGCAACGCATTCACCTTTCAATAATCTTTTTCTTTTTCATTGGAGTTGTTATTCGTTTGGTTTCAATGGGACAATACGACCAAGCTAAGCTTCAAAATTCTAATGGAATTTTTACTTCAGGTGCAATTGACTCTAATTATTGGCCAGATGTTTTTCAAGTTTTTGTAGAATTCTATCCTGAATTATTAGTTTTTATGCTCATCATTCTTAGCTACTTCATTTTTAAAAGAGCGCTTAAAAAAATAGCCCTATTTCTTGGCTCATTAGTCATTTTAATCGTTTTAATCAGCGCCATTGAACGTATCAATCAGTTTGGGTTTTACACAGAAGCGCTAATCAGTCCGATTGTTTTTTTAATAGTCTTTATTGTTTTACATGAAGTTTGGAAAAATACTTCAGCTACCATTCAATCATTGGGATTAATTTTCTTTGTTGGGATTGCAATTTTTAGAGTTTTTTGGATACTAGATTTCGGCAAAACATTTGATCAAAGAGAGCAGCAACTTAATCACCTTGTTGATTATGCTCAAACAGTAGGGCACAGTAAATTACTTTTAAAAACAGATAATTTCGCAAAATCCTATTCTTTAATAAATTGGGCTAATCCTATAGAAACTTTATTATTCTCAGCTATTGACGGAAAAGAGGCTTCAGTGACTATTGCTACAGAAGAAGATTTAGACTTTCAAAATAATCGTAAAAACCTAACTGATTCCAGTTTTATTTTTCGAATGTTTGATGTAATGCCACATTCATTCTTAAACGAACGATTTTTTAAATTTAATACTTCTTCCTATTATGAATTGAATACGGCTGATTATGTAATTGATCCAAGTGAAATTAAAGATGCAGTTTCCATTAGTTTTTATCAACCTAAAGAAGGATTGATTTTTCAGAAAGGAGACACAATTATCCATGAGGTTTACATTTTGAATAAAAGTGGTTCCAAAATACCTTCAGGAATAGAAGGACAAACGTTTATTGCTTGTCATTGGTATAATAAAGACGGTTCAACCTATCGTTGGGATGGAATTAGAACACTTTTGGAAGTAGATGTATTAAATTCTTACACTCAAGACATTAGATTAGCAATACCTGAAAAATCAGGAGAATACCTACTTCAAGCTGATTTAGTAATTGAGGGTTTGATGTGGTTCGGACTGCAACAGAAAGTTTTAGTTCAGGTAAAGTAATGCTAAAGTTCCTCTTTTAATTCCACTAAGAAAGACCTGATTTTTTTCAAGGATTTCAGCATTTCAACTTGGTCGGTAACTCCGGAGCTATTTTCCTTTAATTTGTTTTTTGCACCTTCAAGAGTATATCCTTTTTCTTTTACCAAGTGAAAAATTAAGTGAAGGTTGTCTAGGTCTTTTTGAGTAAAAAGACGGTTGCCTTTTTTATTTTTGTGGGGTTTCAGAATACTGAATTCATTTTCCCAAAATCGGATCAACGAAGTATTGACACCAAAAATTTTGCTGACTTCACCAATACTATAATATAGTTTCGAACTGCTTTTTTCCATGATATAATTCGAGACTAAATTAGGGAGAAAATTGCTTAATCAAAAGATTGGGTTGGCTGAGAAGCAATTTCAATCATTTGCTCGTATTCTTCTGGTGTAAGATCGTTAAAGTAGAAATTTATAGGGTTTACTTTCTCTCCATTCTTAATCACTTCATAGTGTAAGTGTGGAGCTACTGAAGTTCCTGTACTTCCAATAAATCCGATTGTTTGCCCTCTTTTTACGCTTTCTCCTCTTCGTACATTGAAACTACTCATGTGTGCATAAAGTGTTTGATAACCGTATCCGTGATCAATAATTATATGGTTTCCATAACCTCTATTACTACTTTCAACATGAACCACCTTCCCTTCACCTGTCGCATATATTTCTGCTCCCCTTTCGGCTGAAAAATCCATGCCTGTATGCATTTTTCGGTATTTGTAAATTGGGTGCATTCGAATGCCATAACCAGATGCCATTCGCTTCAAATCTTTATTGGAAACAGGTTGAATGGCAGGAATTGAAGCCAACATTTGCTCTTTTTTAATCGCCATATTGAAAACCTCGTCATAAGACTTAGTTTGTATGTATAACTGTTTGGTGATTTTATCTAATTTCTTAGAACTTTCAATAATTAAATCAGAATTTCTGTATCCTTCCAATTCTTTGTAGCGATTAATTCCTCCAAATCCTGCTTCTCTAATTTCTTTAGGAATAGGTTCAGCCTCAAAAATGATTCGATAAATTTCATCGTCTCTTCGTTGAATATCGGCCAATACATTTGAAAGTTGTTCTAAGCGTTTATCCAGTAAATCGTATTGAGCTTTTAGATGACTATTTTCTTTCTTTAGCAATTTTTCTTTAGGAGAATCAAGTATTACTCCGGCAGCTACATAAAATAAAAAGCCTATAAAAATGCTAGAAATGAAGAAAGTAGAAAATTTTAAGATGCGCTGCTTCCAGTCAAGCTCAATTTTTTCATAGCTCAGCGTTCGGGTATTAAAACGATATTTTGTCTTACTCAATTTAGAACTTGATTTAATTATTTTTGCAAACTTATTAAACGCTGCAAATGTAATAGTTTATGTTTATTTCAACTTTTGCAAAGGTGCAGCGTGATTGTTAAATTACGTTATCAAGAAATTAAAGTTTTCAACATTGATGGATTCACAAAGTATTCGAAATGCATTTTTTAATTTTTTTCAAAGCAAGGGACACCAGCTTGTCAACTCAGCTCCAATCGTGATAAAAGACGATCCTAGCTTGTTGTTTACAAACGCAGGAATGAATCAGTTCAAGAACTTTTTCTTGGGAAATGAGCAGCCAAAATACAAACGTGTTGTCGATACTCAAAAATGTTTGCGCGTTTCAGGAAAGCATAATGATTTGGAAGAAGTTGGGGTAGATACCTACCACCATACCATGTTTGAAATGCTCGGTAACTGGTCGTTTGGAGACTTTTTTAAAGAAGAAATGATTCCTTGGGCTTGGGAGTTTTTGACGGAAGTTTTAAAACTTGAAAAGGAGCGATTATACGTTACCATTTTTGAAGGAGATGATATTGACGGATTAGAAGAAGACAGCGATTCATACAATGCTTGGAAGAAAATAATTTCAGAAGATCGGATATTAAAAGCCTCTAAAAAAGACAATTTTTGGGAGATGGGAGATGTAGGTCCTTGTGGACCTTGTTCTGAGATTCACATTGACCTGAGAACTGACGAGGAAAGAAAAAAAATACCAGGTAAGGAATTGGTTAACAATGATCATCCACAAGTTGTAGAAATTTGGAACTTGGTTTTTATGGAGTTCAATCGATTGAAAGATCAATCCTTGGAAAAATTGCCTGAACAACATGTAGATACAGGTATGGGTTTTGAGCGCTTGTGCATGGCTGTTCAGGGGAAAACATCCAATTACGATACGGATCTATTTATGCCTTCTATTTTATTTTTAGAAAAAATAACTGACAAAAAATATACGGCAAGTACTAAAAAATCGGATGTTGCTTTTAGAGTAATCGTTGATCACATTCGAGCCATTACTTTTTCAATTGCCGACGGTCAATTGCCTTCTAACACTGGCGCAGGCTATGTTATTCGAAGAATTCTTCGTCGAGCGGTGAGGTATGGCTACAGTTTTCTTGACCTAAAATCAGCTTTTTTATATCAAATGATTGAACCGCTGATTAAAGTTCTTGGAGTTACTTTTCCTGAGCTAAAGAAACAGCAAAGCCTAATTGAAAAAGTAATTCAAGAAGAAGAGCAATCTTTTTTGAGAACCTTGGACAAAGGGATTCAATTGTTTGAGACTTATGTGAAAGAAGGTCACAAAAAAGTTGCCGGGGATTTTGCTTTTGAATTGTATGATACGTTTGGTTTTCCGCTCGATTTAACCGCATTGTTGGCTCAGGAAAATGGTTTAGAAGTAGACTTAATTGGTTTTGAAAAGAATCTTCAAGCTCAGAAAACACGTTCTAGAGCTGCTGCAACAATCGATGCAGGCGATTGGAACATTGTTTACAAGTCAGATAAAGAGGATTTTGTAGGTTATGATTTCACTGAAACTCAAGTAAGAATCACACGCTTCAGAAGCATTGAGCAGAAAGGTAAAACTTCCTACCAAATTGTGTTGAACCAAACACCTTTTTATCCTGAAGGTGGGGGACAGGTGGGAGATTCTGGTTATTTGGAAGCGGAAGGAAAAAAGTATTCGATTCTAGATACAAAAAAGGAAAACAACTTAATCGTTCACCTTTGCGATCAAATTCCAACCAATCTTGAAGCTCAATTTAAGGCGGTTGTAAATCAATCAAAGCGAAATTTAACTGCAGCCAATCACACCTCAACTCACTTATTGCATTTTGCGCTTCGCACTATTTTAGGAAAGCATGTTGAGCAAAAAGGCTCTTTGGTAAATTCAGATTATTTGCGATTTGATTTTTCTCATTTTCAAAAAGTAAGTTCAGAAGAGTTGAGAGAGATTGAGCATCAGGTTAATCAGAAAATCAGAGAGAACTTAAGCCTGAATGAAATGCGGTCAATCCCCAAAGTAGAGGCTGAGAAAAAAGGAGCCATGGCATTGTTTGGAGAAAAATACGGGGAAGAAGTTCGGGTGATTCAATTTGGAGAATCCATTGAATTGTGTGGTGGTACGCATGTGAAAGCAAGTGGAGAAATTGGCTTGTTTAAAATTATTTCTGAAGGAGCTGTTGCTGCGGGAATTAGAAGAATTGAAGCAATCAGTTCTTTAAAAGCTGAAAATTATTTTTACCAGCAATCGGATTTAATTCAAGCCATAAAAGAACAACTTAAAAATCCAAAATTATTGGACTTGGCAGTTGCTAATTTGCAAAAGGAAAACCAACAATTAGCTAAGGAATTAGAGAAATTGAAATTGCAGGCTGCAGGAAATATCAAGCAAGAATTGGTCAAAAAGATAATTGATTTCAACGATTTTAAAGTCTTGATAGAAGAGGTAGCTTTAGAAACAAGTGAAATTAAAACCATTGCTTTTCAATTAAAAGCAGAAGTGAAAAACTTAATTCAGGTATTGGTTTCTAAAGCCAACAATCAGCCTAGTATTACAATTGCAATTGATGAGGATTTGGCTAAATCAAAACAATGGAATGCTGGAAACATGGTTAGAGAGTTGGCCAAGTTAATTCATGGTGGAGGTGGAGGTCAAGCATTTTTTGCTACTGCTGGAGGAAAAAAAGTGGAAGGAATTTCCGATGTTTTAAGCGCTGCGAGAGAATTAATAAAGGCTTAAACAAATCGAGTTTCGTATGCGCCGTTGCCTAAAAAGTTTTCAGTTGTCCTGAATTAAAGCTTCAGTTAGGGTTTTTTATATTGGTGTTTAACTTTCGAATCATATCTAAAGTCAGTTTTTGCTTTTTATTCATTATTTCACTCACTCGACTTTTAAATCCTATCATTGTACTAAGTCTTTTTACCTTAGTTCCATCTGTTCCATTCTAAAATTTATTACCGATATTGGGACTGGCATTCCGATTGGGAAGTTTTCACTTTCATAAGTGTCAATTAAAATTGATAAAATTTCAGATTTATCGTCTTCTTTGGTTTCCAATTTTTGTCCGCAGAGTAGAGTTACAAAAGTTTCCCTAAAGTGAAATAGATAAAATGATTTTTTTGTGTAAATTGGAGCTTATCGGATTTCTCAAAATCACATATTACTAGTTGATAAATCACAATTGTGCTTTATTGGAACAATACAAAAAGTAAATATGGGATGTGGTGGTAATTTGGCTTTTCTCAGTAGAACTGTGAGAGGCGAACTCAGTTTATTATGGGGCGGTCGTCTATTCGATTAAGGGCTTTATTTCTATTTTACGTATTATAATTTCAATCTTTTCTAAGTAATCATGGGTTGCAATAATCGCAATACATAGGGTCTTCACTTGTTTTTTTATGCGGATACATTTCTTCTTTTATAAATCGACAATGTTGGCAAATGTAAATATAGCTCAATGTCGAATTGGTTGCTGAACCGCACAAGCTACATTCTAATCCTTTTTTTGCGTCTGTCACTCCAAAACCTGGAAGATTGCATTGAGGACAGCAAGATTTTACTTTATCAACTAATTTTTTGGTTGCATTTTCAATAACTGTCATTCGGGTTGGGTTATACATTGCCCTCATATCTGTTTCTACAAAAATAGAATTAGCAGTTTTTATAAGTTCTTTAAAGGCTTTTTTGAGTACAGCTAAATCTACAATACCCTTAATTATACTAGTATTATCATTCTGTGATTTTCTTAGAATAAGCCCATGAGTTGGAAATTTAACACTTTCAGCAAAATGTAAAAGTTCTTTCTCAGTTTTAATTTCTTTGCCATTAAAATTGGTTTCTGTACTTAATTCTCTGGCGATAATTTCTAAATTGTTTTTTTGATCAATTAAAATCAATAACTCATCATCTGCACTTACGAAAAATATGGACGGATGAGCACCAAAGGAACCTTCGCTTGCAACACCCAAATCGCAGTTGCTCAATTTCATAGCTATAAGACATTTTCTTCTAAGGGTTGAAATTGGGTCAAGTTCTCTTTCAATTTCTCCTGAGAAAGTTCCTAAAGTATCTGTATCAAAACTTTTATTTATAAAGCAAGTTACTCCAAGATTTTTTTCAAGCAAAGGTGCAATTACTTTTTCCTTTTCATGTTTGGTTGCAATTACAAGCTTTCTGTTTTCAAATAATGAAGTACTCATAAAATTTGTTGTATCTATTTTGTAGCTCTTTCTAGTCTGTCGTTAATGGATTTGCCTAAACCAACATCAGGAAATCGCTGTGCAACTATCATATCCAAATTTAAGTTGTCCAGCAGGTGAAGTGCCCAGTATAACTTAGAAGCAGCTTCTTTCAAATCTCCGGATTTTGATAAAATTTCTACATGTTTAATGTTTGGAGCAGTTATGGCTTCTGAAAAGCTTAGCAAACCAATTGTTCGATCCTGATAATCTGTTAAAATTTTTTCGATATCGTTCGTGAGGTAAGTCTTTGTTTTGGGAGAGTAATGTTTGGCTAACATGCCTGGTGCATTGGGTGCTTTCTCTTGGTTGTTTTTTACATCAATTATGCCAACCACATTTTCAATTTCTTCTATGGAGATGGATCCTAGCCGGTAAAGTACCGGTTCATTATTTTCAAATCCAATGATGGTAGATTCCAATCCATTCATACAGTCCCCACCCTCAAGGACCATTGGTATGGTATTTTTAAAATAGCTTTCAACATGTAATGCATTGGTTGGACTAATTCGATTAAACGGATTTGCACTCGGCGCAGCTAGTGGAAAAGATAATTGCTTTAGCAACTTTAAAGTGACCGGATGATTCGGGATTCTGACAGCAACGGTGTCTTTACCAGCGGTTATTAAATTCGGGACCTTGGATTTCTTTTTTAAGATCAGGGTCAACGAACCTGGCCAAAATGCATCGGCCAGCAGTTTTGCTTTAGCGGGCATTTCGTTTACAATTTCGTCTAATTGTTCAATGGAATGAAGGTGCACAATTAAAGGATTGAACAATGGCCTTTGCTTTACTTCAAATAGTTTACTGATGGCTTTGTCACTGTAGATATTCCCTGCTAATCCATAAACAGTTTCAGTGGGTATGGCTACTACATCCTCATTATTTAAGATTTCAACGGCCTTATGTATGTCATTTGAAATTATACTCATAGTTGTAGCTATTGATTGGTAAAGGCTATAGGCATTCCGAAGTAATTTTCTTGAAAAATACCATTATCGTAGACTAAATTCCCATTTACGAATGTTTGTTTGATTTTAGTCTGAAAGGTGGTTCCTTCTAATGGTGACCAGCCACATTTATAAAGCAAATTGTCTTTAGTAACTGTCCACGGATTATCTAAATCCACCAAAGTCAAATCTGCATAATAGCCTTCTCTGATAAAGCCTCTGTTAGTCATATGGTATAGAATTGCCGGATTATGACACATTTTCTCCACTATTTTTTCCAGAGAAATCAGGTCTTGTTTATAAAACTCTAACATACAATTAAGGCTGTGTTGCACCATTGGTGCCCCTGACATGGACTTAAAGTATGATTGTTGCTTTTCTTCTAAGGTATGTGGAGCATGGTCGGTAGTGATAAGGTCAATTCTATCATCTAGCAATGCCTTCAATAACCCTTTTTTATCCCGTTCCGTTTTTATGGCTGGATTCCACTTAATAAGCATTCCAAGCCGGTCATAATCTTTGTCAGAAAACCATAAATGATGTACCGAAACTTCGGTGGTTATTTTTTTCTGATTTAAAGGAATGTCATTCCGAAAAAGATGAGTTTCTGCTTCTGTTGTTAAGTGTAGAATATGGAAACGGGCATGGTGTTTCTTGGCTAATTCAATTGCACGTTTGGTGGCCTTAAAACAGGCTTCGGCACTTCGTATAACCGGATGAAACTTTGCCGGAATATCCTCTCCGTATTTTTCTCTAAAAGCCTGTTCATTGGCTTCTACAATTTCTTCTTTCTCAGAATGAATAGCAATAATTGATTTGCAGTTAGCGAAAAGCTTTTCCATGGTTTCCGGACTATCGGCCAACAGGTTTCCCTTTTTGGTGAAATATAAACCATCATCAGAAATACCAATAAATTGGCTGGTATCCATCCTGATTACTTCATCAATATTATCTCCATTAACACCAAGGAAGAATGAATAGTTTGCCAGAGATTTCTTGGAAGCAATCTCGTATTTTTCTTTAAGGCCCTCTACAGTCAAAACATTTGGAACTGTATTTGGCATATCAATAAAAGAGGTCACACCACCAGCAATAGCAGCTTTGCTTTCGGTATATAAATCACCTTTATGTGTAAGTCCCGGATCCCTAAAATGAACTTGTCCGTCAATAATTCCCGGAAGCAGGTGTTTACCTGTGCCGTCAATAACTTTATAAGCTGTTTCAAGTTTAATGTTTCCAATTTGATTAATAAGTCCATCCGATAAAAGAACATCTGCAATACATAATTTACCTTCATTGACTATTGTAGAATTCTTAATTAAAATAGGCTGATTCATTATTCTTTTATCTGCTATTGATGGAGGGCTTTTTTATATTAACGCTTACGGTCAAGTGTAGTTGTAGTCATGATTTCAAGGTGCTTCGCTGTCAATCAGGCACAAGCTTTGATAGCTGCACACCCTTTTACCGGATGATTAAACTACTGCACACCAACTTTTGGTTAGCTGCTTTCACAGCTGATAATTATTTATTGGCCTGATTGTAAATTTCAATATATTCGTTGAATTCTGACAATAGTTCCTCTGCATCACTCGCTTTAATTGAATGTTCATCTTCCTTTTGACTGCTGACTTCTTTTATTAAATTACCACTATCAAAATAGTACATTTTATCTATTTCATCATTAGGCTTCCCTTTTTCGCCGTCACCGTTGTCTTCGATCACTGCGAGAACTAATCCGTCTTCATTTGTATAAAACTCTTCGGTTCGTTTTGAAATTTCCGTATAAGGGTACGTTTTAACCTTTACTACTTGGTTGTCTTTCACATAAAAATGAATTTTACTCCATTTCTGCTTTATTTTTTCACGAAGATTAGAAGTTGTTATTTCAATAGGTTGAATATCAAAAGACTCAATTTCCCCTCTTAATTTGTCGATTTCTAAAGTACTTAGTTGGATTTTGGATGTCGTGTCGGGTTTATTTTCAGTGATCTGCTCTGATAACTGTTCATTTACTTTTTCTTCTTTACCGGAATTACAGCTTACCATTCCTAAAGTTGTTAGAAGAATACCTGCGATAATTGTGTTTTTTTTCATTTTACTTTTAAATATAGATTATTATTTTCTTTAACGGCTAGCATCATAGAGGCTTGGGGCTTCTCGAAACTATTTACTTTCCGATTGTGCAAAGATAGCCAAGAAGAACGAAACTTGCGGAACCCACCGACCGCCTTATGTTTTCTTAGGTGCTGTTAGCATTAGTATTTTTTCTTTTCGTTTTATGCATCGTTTAGAAAAAAGGTCCTGTCGGGACAATTTCGACCATGAATTGAAAAATCAAATAGGTTAGACTTAACAGTCCAAAAACTGTAGATGTCCACTGGTAGGTTTTTTTCTTGTTGGTTTTTCTGTACCCAATTATTTGAAAAAGGAAAGTCGCAATTGTCTGAAAGCCTATGAAGTGTATTAGCGTCAGTCGCGTTTTTACAGTTAATTTCCTACTATTCTTCAGGTCTTTCCAAGTTTCTCTATCTCCGTAGCTCTTTCCTTCTGCACTTTCCCAATATTCCTTGTCAAGGTTACTTATTTGTCTGTTCTGAACAGGGACGACAATTGAAATAATAACAAGGAAAAGCCCCAAAATTAAAATTGGGGTCTTCCAAAATCTATTCTCCGATTTTGTCAGAAAAATTATCGAGTTAAAAAGTGTAAACGATGTTTCTATAACTCTGTAAAGGATGTTTGTATATCGT
>CAXBCF010000014.1:0-82998 GCA_963973975.1 uncultured Flavobacteriales bacterium | reverse complement strand
AGTAACTAAAGGCGTAGCATTAGGAAATTGAGCATTTGCATTATTTAAAGTTCCGCCATTATTCCAAGAAAATGATAAGGGGCTAACTCCACTTGAAGAACCACCTAACTGAGTAGAACTTCCTATACAAATACTCCTATCAGCTCCTGCATTTGCATTTGGTACTGCGTTTACAAATACATTTACTTGGTCAGTATTCGTACAACCTGTTGAAGTTTCAGTGACAGTAACAGTATAAATCCGTGTAACAGTCGTAGTAACTGTTGGATTTGAGATAGTAGAACTTCCAACTATTGTTCCAGTATTATTCCATTGGTAAGTGTAATTAGGATTGTTTGGACTTCCAATTGTAGTAGTTGTTCCTGAGCACAAGCTCTTATCTGGGCCTGCATCAGCAATTGGAAGAGGATCTACAGTTACAGTAACTTGATCTGTGGCAGTGCAATTGATACCACTCGTAACTGTAACTGTGTAGGTAGTTGTAACCGTTGGACTTGCACTAGGATTTGAAACAGAAGTACTACTCAAACTAGCGCCATTACTCCAAGCATAGGTTGCTCCTGCAGGACCGGTTGGAGAGCCGCCAATAGTGACATTAGCACCTCTACAAATAGTCTGGTTACTTCCTGCATCAGCAGATGGTAGTGGATTGATTGTAACGGTAACTTGATCTGTGGAGGTACATCCATTCCCATCAGTAACAGTTAATGTATATATTGTAGTAACTAAAGGCGTAGCATTAGGAAATTGAGCATTTGCATTATTTAAAGTTCCGGCATTATTCCAAGAAAATGTTAAAGGGCTAACTCCACTTGAAGAACCACCTAATTGAGTTGAACTTCCTATACAAATACTCCTATCAGCTCCTGCATTTGCATTAGGACCTGCGTTTACAACCACATTTACTTGATCAGTAGCAGTACATGTTCCACCTAAGCTGACAGTAACAGTATAAGTTGTAGTAACTGTAGGACTTGCTACAGGGTTTGCAATTGTTGGATTGTTTAGGCTTGCAGCATTACTCCATGCATAAGTAGCTCCAGCGGGTCCAGTAGGTAAACCACCGATATTGACGGAAGCTCCTGAACAAATTGTTTGGTTCGATCCAGCATCTGCAGTAGGTGTAGGAGAAACGGTTATTGTTACTTGATCGGTAGCTGAACAGCCATTTACATCTGTTATTGTAACAGTATATGTTGTTGTAGCCGTAGGATTTGCAATTGGATTTGCTACACTCGAACTATTTAAACTAGCAGCATTGTTCCAAGAAAAGGTAGCACCGGCAGGACCTGTAGGCGAACCTCCAATGGTTGTATTTAATCCAGAACAAATGGTCTGATTTGAACCAGCATCAGCAACTGGCAAAGAATTAACAGTTACAGTAACTTGATCTGTTGAAGTACAAGAATTTGCACTTGTTACGGTCACTGTATAAGTAGTTGTGGTTGTTGGACTTGCAGTTGGATTTGTAATGGATGCATTGTTTAAGCTCGCTGCATTGCTCCATGAATAAGTAACTCCTGGTGTGGATGAAGTTGGACTCCCTCCTATTGAAATTGAGCTACCACTACAGATGGATTGATTTGCCCCTGCATCAGCATTTGGAGATGGATTTACAGTTATCGTAACTTGATCGGTAGCGGAACAATTAACTCCACTAGTTACTGTAACTCGGTAGGTTGTTGTTACTAAAGGGGTAGCTGTAGGGTTGGGCAATGTTGCATCATCTAAAGTACCGGCGTTATCCCACTGAAAACTTGCACCAACAGGACCAGTTGGTGAACCTCCAATTTGAACAGGAGTACCTGAACAAACACTTTGATTGGAACCGGCATCAGCAGTAGGAATTGGATTAACAGATACCACTACTTGATCCGTATTGGTACAGCCATTTGCATCGGTAACTGTGACCGTATAAGTTGTAGTTGCAACAGGACTTGCAACAGGATTTTGAACAGTAGTGCTTGATAATCCTGCGCTTGGCGACCATGCAACAGTATTACCTAAACCAGTAGTTGGACTCCCACCAATACTCACATTTCCACTTGGGCATATTGAAACATCCGGGCCGGCATCTGCATTAGGAAAAGTAACATTTATTGTTTCTGTGTAAATAGAATCACACCCAATGCCTGAACTTGCTGTTAAGGTAACAATATAGCTTCCTGCTGCTGCGTATGTATGTGAAGGATTGGTTTGAGTACTAGTTGCACTTGCATCTCCAAAATCCCAAACATAGCTAATTGTTCCACCTGGAATTGTAGTCAAGTTTGTGAAACTAATAGGAATACCAGGACAAGGATTGGCAGGTGTAAAACTAAAATTAGTTTGAGGATCAGGGAATTTAAAGCGAATACCCGCAATATTAGAAGATGAAGTACAGCTTTCAATAGTATTGACTAACTCTACTCTGTAAACAACTGTATCCTCGCAAATTGGAAAAGTTTCAGCTAAAGTTGTAGTAGCTGTATTTTGCAAGAAATTAAGTCCTGTTCCAACAGGATATTCCTTAAATACTCGGTATTGGGCGGCTGAACCAATTGGATTTGGATTATCCAATTCATTCCAATTAACGTTTAATTGTGTTGGAGCTACTTGAGGATCAACAAAAATTGTTGAAACAGCTTCTCTAGCGACATTTTGAACAATTCCTTTACAACCTGAACGACTTCGGATGTGGTACCACCTTCTTTGTAAATCAGCCCCTGCTCCAACATGGGTATAAGTTGATTGAGAATAGGTTTTAACACTATCAACTAAAGTAAAAGGACCGCTTTCATCCAATGAGGAATAAATCATCCATGCAGAAAATGAATTTTGAATGTTGGGAGTTGGATTCCAATCAAGAACAACATCCCCGTTTGGTAAAACATTAAGGCAATTTATAAGCGGCGATAGCAAAACAGAATCTGCTAAAACTGTGATTGAAATTGTTGCAATGTTGTTTGCGGGTAGAGGGCATACATCGTCTTCTACATTAATAACAAAAGTGTAGGTATTTTGTCCACTAACACACTGATCAGTGAAGGATACGTGGTTACAATCTGTTTGCCATGAGAAAGTATTGTTGATACCTAAAAAGCCTTTTTGGGGCAATGTACTGGTAAGTGTGGCACAAGGGGGGTTATTGCAACCAGTTGTACTTGTAAAGTTGGTTCCAAATTGCAAGCCTGTAGCAGTTAAGGTTAACGAATCACCACCTGATTGGAATAAACTAGCAAAATCTTGTGCCTGAATATTAAAAGTTACTAAATCACCCGCTCTTACGGTGTCATTCCATATTGTAAAATTATTACTTGCATCACGAAAAGGAGGAGTAATAATTGGTTCATCATTATTGGTACAAGAAGATGAATTAGCTAAATTGGTTTGTAATTCTCTATAAATTTCAGCTACTCTTTCTCCACATTTATAAGCAGTTACTTTTACTACAGAAACATATTTCCCTAAAGTAAAAGATGTCAATGAAATCTCCCCTGTACTTCTGTCTAAAACTGCAGAAACATTATTAGGGTTTTGAGATGGACCTGGAAATGGCGAATTAAATGAATATCCTGATTGAAAATTTACATTTGGTGGTTGAACTCCTTCTACAAAAACACTATTTCCACTATTTTGATTTAAAGGTCTAGCCCAATCATAAACTAAGGAGTCCAATTCGTCATCAGTTGCATTTGGATTATAGGTAAAAGGTCTACCAACACAAATTAAACTTGTTGCTAATTCTCTAAATTTAGGAGAGTTATCTACACAAGTATCTGAGATAGATCCAGAATGACGAAAAATTTTAGCCCTTAATGAAACTCCAGGTGTTCCAACAATATTATCATTTGAGTTTCTTGCAAAATCAGAATAAGTAATGATCCAACCTGCCGAAGGTGGAACACCTACTAACCTTCTTGTAAAGCTTCTAACATATTCAAATACAGATTCAGGACTTCGATTTGCACAACTAAAATTACCAGGTGCTGATGGACAGTCAGGAGATAAATCTCCATTTCTTACGACAGTCCACTGCGAAGTAGGTATAATAGTAGGTGGTTGTCCTACAGTTGGATAGTTATGAATTCTTATTACTCCTGATTGCTCAGGAGCAATATTTGCTCCTTGACAATCCCTATATACTTTGAATTCAAATTTATAGTCTCCGTTTGAAAGACACTCCCACGTAATTTCACCACCCATAATATGAGAGGCTTTACTGTCAAAAGAACTAAATACAACAAGAGAAAGAAAGGCAATAAAAAAGTATATTTTTTTCATGAAAAGTGCTTAATCATAACAGGCAACTAAAGTAAGAATTTTACAGACGTTAACAAGAATGTGATAGTTGCTTGTTAAAAAAGAAAAATGAATGAGATTTCCTTACTTTTGGCATCACATTTAATCGCTTAATTTTTATTTATGGATTTAAAAGGCATCATTTCTATTTCAGGTAAGTCAGGTTTATCTAAAATCGTTTCTCAAAGCAGAGGAGGATTGATTGTTGAGTCGCTAGAAGATGGGAAACGTTTTGCAGTACATGGTTCTGAGCGTGTAAGCTCATTGGAAGACATTAGTATTTATACCTACGAAGAAGATTTATTGTTGACCGAAGTTTTTGAAGCAATGTTTAAAAAAGCGGAAGGAAAACAAATTTTATCGCATAAATCCAGTGCTGAAGAATTGCGTGCTTACCTTAAAGAAGTGCTTCCAAATTACGATGAAGAACGCGTTTACACTTCTGATATTAAGAAATTGGTTCAATGGTTCAATATCTTAATCGATAAAAAATTATTGAGCATTACCAAAGAGAAAAAAGTAGCTGATAAAGAGAAAAAAACGGAGACAAAAGAAGTTAAAAAGACAACCGCGAAAACTAAAAAACCGGCTCCTTCCAAAAATGCAGGAAACGCCAAACCAAAAGCTGCTCCTGTAAAGAAAACAGCTACTAAAGCTTCTTCAAAAGGCAAATAATCTTCTAAATTGCTTAGCATAAACTCTTCTTAACCTTTTTTAGCTCTGTTAACCTTGATTTAATAAAATGAAAGTCAATTCACTCAGAAAAAAAAGAGAATTCGTAACTCCCGATTTAATTTTCGAATGGGAGAAAGTCAAGCCGTATTACATTGATTTAAAAGAACGCAAAATTTCAACTGTTGCTGATTTAGAAATATGGCTGAAAGATCGAAGTGAGCTGAGCGCTGTATTAGAAGAGGAGTTTGCATGGCGGTATATTCGGATGAATATTGACACTGAGAATGATGAATATCAAAAAGAATTTCAGTTTTTCGTTCAAAACATCAACCCAAAAATTGCTCCTTATGAAAATGAGCTCAATAAAAAATTAGTCGATTGTGAACAATCAAAATCACTAAAGGGAAGTGCCTATAAGATTTTACTCAGAGGAGTTAAAAAGGAATTAAAATTATTTAGAGAAGAAAACATCCCACTCTTCACCAAGTTGGAAGAAGAAAGTCAAAAATTCGGTGCCATTACTGCAAAAATGACCATTGAAATTGACGGAAAAGAACTAACCCTTCAAGAAGCTGCTAAGTTTTTAAAGAGTACTGATCGAGCAAAAAGGGAGCAAGTCTTTAATTTAATGAATGAAAGGCGCTTAAAAGATACAGCTGCTCTCGACGACTTATTTAATGAGCTGATTCGAACCAGACAGAAAGTTTCTGATAATGCAGGTTTTGAAAATTATAGAGACTACATGTTTCAGGCAATGGGAAGATTTGATTATACTTCTAAAGATTGCTATCAATTTCACGAAGCTATCAAGAAAAAAGTGGTTCCCTTGTCGAATGAAGTTGAATTAAAACGCAAAGAACTTTTACAGCTAGATGATTTAAGACCTTGGGATTTAAGTGTTGATATTTCAGGAAAAGCTCCATTACAGCCATTCGAAACAGCTGATGAATTAGTTTCAAAAACCATTCAATGTTTCAATCAAATTGACCCTTTTTTTGGTGAATGCATTGAAGAAATGCACAATAACAAGCACTTAGACCTTTCATCCAAAAAAGGAAAAGCTCCCGGAGGATTTAATTATCCCCTTTATGAATCTGGTTACCCTTTTATATACATGAATGCAGTAGGTACTCCAAGAGATGTTACCACCATGGTTCACGAAGGTGGTCATGCCATTCATTCAATTTTATCTCACCATTTAGAATTAGTTGATTTTAAAAACCTTAGTTCCGAAATAGCTGAATTAGCCTCCATGAGTATGGAATTAATCAGCATGGATTATTGGTCTATTTTCTATCCAAACCCAGATGATTTAAAAAGAGCAAAAAGAGATCAATTATTAGATATTTTAAATACTTTGCCTTGGGTTGCAACCATCGACAAATTTCAACATTGGATTTATACCAATAAAACCCACAGTGTAGAAGAGCGTAGCGAATTTTGGTTGTCATTGCTTGATGAGTTTGGAAGTTCAGTAGTTAATTGGAGCGGTTTTGAGAAAACGCGTAAAAATCAATGGCAAAAACAATTGCATTTATTTGAAGTGCCTTTTTATTACATAGAATATGGCATGGCTCAATTGGGAGCAATAGCAATTTGGAAGAATTTTCGAGAAGATCCAAAAAAAACAATTGAAGATTACAAAGCAGCATTGTCTTTAGGTTACACCAAAACAATTCCCGAAATATATCAAGCCGCAGGCATTCAATTCGACTTTTCTGAAAAATATGTCGATGAATTAATTCAGTTTGTACATCAAGAGATTTTAAAAACATTTTAACTATGAGCGACCATTCCATTCATGCCATTTCACCTATTGATGGCAGGTACCACCAAAAAGTAACAGAACTTAAACGCTATTTTTCTGAAGCCGCCTTGATTCGCTACAGAGTTCGTGTAGAAATTGAGTATTTTATTTCACTTTGTAAAATTCCATTACCTCAGTTAAAAACGATCACGGAAGCTGATTTTTTAAGTTTAAGAAAAGTGTATGTGGACTTCAATGATCAGGATGCTCTTGAGGTTAAAGAAATTGAGAAAGAAACCAACCACGATGTAAAAGCAGTTGAATATTTCATTAAGCGAAAATTAGAAGGTACTTCTTTCAAGGATAAATTGGAATTCATTCATTTTGGATTAACATCTCAAGACATTAATAACACGGCCATTCCACTTTCTTTAATGGATGCTGTCGAAGATGTTTATTTGATTGAATTGAATGAAGTGATCTCTGAGTTGAATGCATTTTCGATGGAATGGAGCGAAATACCCATGCTTGCTAGAACTCATGGTCAACCTGCCTCCCCTACTCGCTTGGGAAAAGAAATCATGGTGTATGCTGAGCGCTTAAAAGAGCAATACAATGCACTGCTCGACACGCCATTTTCTGCAAAATTCGGAGGAGCAACTGGAAATTTCAATGCCCATCATGTTGCCTTTCCTGATATTGATTGGGTTGAGTTTGCCAATGAATTTGTAAACGATACACTAGGTTTATTTCGATCTCAAACAACTACGCAAATAGAGCATTACGATAATTTAGCCAGATTATTTGATGCCATGAAAAGAATCAACACCATTCTAATCGACTTGAATCGAGATTTATGGTCTTATATTTCAATGGATTATTTCAAACAGCGAATCATTTCAGGAGAGGTTGGTTCTTCTGCAATGCCGCACAAAGTCAACCCGATTGATTTTGAAAATTCTGAAGGAAATCTCGGAATTGCAAATGCGCTATTTGAGCACTTATCGGCTAAATTACCATTGAGTCGATTACAAAGAGATTTAACTGATTCTACAGTCTTAAGAAACATTGGGGTTCCCATTGCTCACACTTTAATTGCGATCAAATCTTTACAAAAAGGATTGGGCAAACTGCTAATTAATGAAGCTAAAATAAAGCAAGATTTAGAAGAGAATTGGGCGGTTGTAACTGAAGCAATTCAAACAATTTTACGAAGAGAAAATTATCCAAAACCATACGAGGCATTAAAAGAGCTTAGCAGAACAAATCAAAAGATTGATGAAAAAGCTGTACAGCAATTTATCAAGCAACTTGAGGTGAGTGAGTCAATAAAAAAAGAATTACTTGCAATTACTCCATTTAATTATACAGGAGTAAAACTGCTTTAGAAAATAATTCTTCAGCTTAAAGTTTAGATGATTAACTAATCGAATTTTAATTATCTTGTGAATCTTAATTAAATACGGTGAATTCATATCAAAAACTTTCCTTAGAAGAATTAGAGCAATTGATTTTGCCGACTTTTTTCGCTCCAATTGAGCTAAAAATTAAGCAACAAATTTCTTTACTCGAAGAAGCTAAAAAGCTTTACCAATCATACTACGATCGTTTAGAAAGAATTGATAGTGCCAATGAAACAAGCAAATTAATTAACGAAACGAATTGGCTAAAAGAATCGCTCTATGATTTATTGGAAAAAGACTTTCCAAATTTAAATGGAAACACTATAGAAGAAACATTTAATGAATTTTTTAGATCATTAAATACGCATTTCGATACATTGCCGGAGGTAATAAGTAAAGAACAAAAGCCTGAGCGTTTTATAGCACAATACAACGACTCAAATGCTTTAAAAATCAAGAAAAAGTTTAAAAATGCAGTATTTTATGGCTCTAAACTTCCTTTTCACTTTATCAACTTATTTAGAAAAGAGAAAAAACCTCTGAAAAGGTGGAAGCACAAAGTTCCTGTTCATTCTATTTCCAAACATTTATTTTTAAATCAATTTTTACTTCAATCAGTTTCCTATCACAATAGTTTACTTCAAATAAGCTGCGAAGCGCTGAATGTAAAATGGTTGATTGAAAAAGAAATTAATTTGGCATTTAATGCCTTTTTAGAATCAGATCAAAAAGAGGTTAAAACCCTTGTAAGTGATGTCAAAAAAATTGCTGAAAAAGATAGGATTAATCAATTAATAGAAACGCTTACCGATCAATTAGACCAATGGAAAACTGAAGCAAAAGGTACGGTTTTAGAACTTTACAAAAAGCATACTGCCTATATTGAAAAAGTAAATACTATTGAATTAAGTAGTAAAGAATTTTCAAGCACAAAACTGGCAAATGAACGAGACCTTTACAAGCGAAAATTTCAACAAATCAATAATGGTTGGAGAAACACCTTATTTGCTCAGATAGATGATTTTCAAGTAGATATTGAATTACATCAGATTAAATATGTGAGTTTACTCCAGTTTTCTTTGCTGCAAAAGAGCTACCAAAGTCGACTTAATAAAGTTATAGAAAAGCACTTAAGCTTAATTGAACTAGAACTGGATTTGGTGCTACATTCAATTCAAAAAAATCAAAACAATAAAAACTTTATTAATGAACTTCAAAGAGATCGGCAGAACCTAATTATAAAGCTTGAAAGACAAATTATTCCTCAAACCGTAGAAGCGATTTACAATCAGAATTTCTCGAACTTACTCGAACGTCTTGAAGTTAGAATCGAGGAGCAGATTGATCAAATGAAAGATAAAAGGCTGATTTATTCAGAAGATGTTTACGATCGTCCGATTAACAAGTCTGAACTCAGTCATTTTAACCCGAAAAGGCTCATTGAAATTGATATGTTCAATGAATTCAGCCAAAAATTAAAAGGCATCAAAACTTCCATTATAAAATTATTGGAGAAAACTGAGCTTAGTTTAGTCGATTTAGTAGGAATTTTAGATTACAACCTCGATGCAGCCATCAACTCTGTCGAAGAAGAAGGGAATGAAGCAAGTATCCATCAGCTTACTATGGAAGGAGTTGATCGAACAAAATCTAAAACAAATGCAGTTAAAGAGCAATTACTCGGTCTTGAATCACTTTTAAATATAAAACTCAAAAAAGTAGTTGAAGAGTTCAACATTAGTTTAATTAAGCTTACTGAGAATGAAAATATTACAAACCTTAGAGTTCAACTTGCAAAAGCTGAAACATTAAAGAAAACGAAAGATTATCGAAAAGCAATCAAGAAAAAGATTCTAAACATTCTTCCTTTAGCACTTCGTTTTTTGCGTTTGAAATACCGAAAAATTGAGGCTCTTTCTCAAAAATTTGGAAAGAAAGTTGGACTATTAGAGCTCGAAAAAGAACTTACTCCCGAACTCAGCGATTTTTTATTACAAACTGAACTAGCTACTGCAAAACTACCATATGTTTATAGGAGACTCTATAGAATTAGACCCACAGAAGAAGAAGTGTTTTTTGAGGCTAGAAATAAAGAGCTCAATTTACTTTCAAACTATTATCAAAATTGGAAAAACAATAATTTTTCCGCTACAGCAATAATTGGTGAAAAAGGAAGTGGTGCAAGCAGTTTGGTCAATTTCTTTTTAAAAGAAATTGACCAATCAACTGTGATTCGAAAAAAACTCACCAATAATAAGTTCACAGAAGTTCATTTTTTCAACTTTTTTAATGAACTGCTTGGGAAAGAAAATCTTAACAGTGTTGAGTCAATTGCTGAAGAGCTGAACAGTGGAAACTATTCTCTAATAATTTTAGAAGATTTACAGCATTTCTACATTAAAAAAATTCAGGGTTTCACTGCCTTGAACATGCTATTTGAACTTATTTCAAAAACTGAAAAGAAAGTTTATTGGTTGGTTGAGTTTACGGTTTATGCATGGAAATATCTAGAGAAATCTGTTTCTATCAATAAGTATTTCAAATATTCCATTCTTCTTCAGCAAATGTCTGAAGAGCAGATTGTAAAAATTATTATGAAGCGCCACCGAGTTAGTGGTTATGATTTTCAGATTGATTCGAGCAATCTTAGCACTTCTGAAAAAAGAAAAATTAAAAAGTTGGAAGAGGAAGAAAAAGATGCCTATCTCAAAGAAATTTACTTTAAGGCGCTCAATCGTTTTGCAGAAAATAACATCAGTCTTGCACTTTTGTATTGGATTAGATCAACCAAAAAAGTTGAAAACAATGTTATCACCATTGGAATTTTAAAGAACTTAAACTTCAATCTGATCAATACGCTTCCAGATGAAAGTGTATTTACCTTGCACGCTTTGTTGCTGCACGATAGTCTGACAGTTGAGGATCATGCACAAATTTTTAACAATGACTTGCTTCAAAGCAGATTGAGTTTAATGGTGTTAGTCGACAAAGGAATTTTAGTTCAAGATGAAAATCGTTATCAAATTAATCGTTTGCTATACAGACAAGTAGTAAATGTTTTGAGTAATAAAAATATTCTACATTAGTCCTTGTGAAATGAGCACAAAATTGAGAAGAAGTTTAATTCAAGCTATGAAAAATAAGGCCTTACTATTTCTTTTATTATTTCAAATGAGTGTTTTTGCTCAGGTGCCTTTCGAAGGTGATAGTTTGCCAAGAAAAGGTATTCAAGAAATTTTAGTTGATAGTTCTAAGCTTGAAGCAGATCCTAAAAAGGCTGTAGAAGAAGCTTCTCCAGTTCTTGATATTGCTCAAGAAAAAACAGCAGCCGAAACCTTAAAAGTAGTTGTTCGAGATACAATTCGCGAAACTAAAGTCGAAAAGCTTTTTGATAAACCCGATAAAGAAAAAGACAGTGAGAATGTTTCTCCACTTAAAACACTTGGAGAAATTCTCTCATTTCAAAAAATATTTTGGACGATTTTCATTCTTTTGTTTGCCTATTATTTTTTAAAAATAATCTCACTTGTTATTGATCGATGGTCTAAACGATCTCCACAAAGAAGCGCTATTTTAAAGAAAACGCTACCAATCATAAAACTTGCAGGTTGGATAATTGCCATTATCTTAATTGAACAAACTGTTATACAACTTCCATCTGAAACGCTCTTTGCATTATTGGCCTCTGCCGGTATAGCCATTGGTTTTGCCGCCCAAGACATGCTAAAAAACATTTTTGGAGGGATCATGATTCTTTTTGATCGCCCTTTTCAAATTGGCGATAAAATCGAAGTGGGTGAATACTATGGTGAAGTCAAGGAAATTGGTTTACGTTCTACTCGGATTATTACACCTGATGATTCTTTGGTATCCATTCCAAATGCAGAAGTAGTCAACAAAGCTGTATCGAATGCAAATGGTGGTGAAAATAACTGCCAAGTTGTTGCTGAAATTTACTTACCTGAAAATATAGACACCAAACTTGTGAGAAAAATTGCGGAAGAGTCCGCTCAAACTTCGAGATATATCTACATCAATAAACCCATTACGGTATTGTTCTTTCATGAGGTAAATAAAGATAAAACATATTTAAAAATGCGATTGAAAGCGTATGTTTCAGACTTGAGGAATGAATTCAAATTCAAAAGTGACATGACAGAAGTATTCATTCAAGAACTAATAAAAAGAGGTATTTTAAATAATACCAATAAATAAAGATGGAAATTGATTTTGATATTTTAATTGATTTTGCTGAGAAATACAGAAATACACTGCTAAGTATATTCGTTATTATCTCACTGTTTATATTAGCAAAGTTAAGTAGAAGAGCACTTAAGCGACATTTTTTAAAAAACTCCCAAGCAGGTTTTGATAAGACAAATTACCAGTTTCTTAACAACGGTATGAGCTTTGTTTTTTTAATCATTGGTTTGATACTGGTGTTCAATATTATTCCGTCCTTAAAAGCTGTTGGAATTACACTTTTTGCAGGTGCAGGTATCTTTGCAGCCATTATTGGATTTGCATCACAAGCAGCTTTTTCAAACATTATTAGTGGAATATTCATCGTCATTTTCAAACCTTTTAGAATTGGGGATATTCTTCAATTACAAACTGAAAAAAGATGGGGAATTGTTGAAGACATTACCCTTCGTCATACAGTCATTAAAAGTTTTCAAAATGAGCGTTACATTGTTCCAAATTCTAAAATTAGCGATGATACTATTTTAAATGCCTCAATTGGAGAAAGTAAAACCTGTATGTTTTTAGAAATGGGAATCAGCTATGACAGTGACGTGGACCTTGCAATAAAAATCATGCAAGAAGAAGCTGAAAAACATCCGAATTTAATCGATAACAGAGATGAAGAAAAATTAAATGATGGAACACCTTTAGTAATTGTTCGATTGATTGGTTTTGGTGATTCATCGGTTAATTTGAGAGCATATATATGGGCTGAAGATTTTATAAAAGGTTTCATAATGCAAACAGATTTATTCAAATCCATAAAAAAACGCTTTGATAGTGAAGGAATCGAAATACCTTTCCCCTATCGAACCATAGTATATAAAAATGACCCCAAAAAGTAAAAAAACAATCTTTCCAAAAGTGAGTTTTAGACGCTTTTCTGAAAAAGAAAAGGTTCGGGAAACCATCGGACAAACACCCGGAAAACTTGTCTATACTGGACATAAAGCACCTGAAAAAACTCAAGTTGAACTGATTACTTTTAATGAAACAGAAGTTGAACAAAAATCTATAGAGGATATCAACGAAATTAAAATTAATGGAGTCAACAAAACCATTTCATGGCTAAATGTTGCAGGATTGAATAATTTAGACTTGATTCAATCCATTGGTGAAAAATTTCAGCTTCACCCACTTCTGTTAGAAGATGTCCTGCATGTTGATCAGCGACCGAAAATGGAGGATTTTGGCGACCATATTTTCTTTACCATTAAAATGTTTCACAATGTTAGTGAGAAAGGAATCGATTACGAGCATTTGAGTTTTGTATTGGGGAAAGATTGGGTTATTTCTTTTCAAGAGCTTCCTGAAGATCAGTTTGACATTATTCGAGAACGATTGATAACGGCTTATGGAAAAATCAGGCAGCGTGGAGCAGATTACTTATTTTATCGCTTCATTGATATCATTGTTGATCACTATTTCTTAATCCTCGACAGGGTTGCAGAAAAATTAGAGCAAATCGAAGAAGAGGTGATGGAAAAACCCAGCAATAAAACACTTCAAAATCTGCAATACAGCAGAAAAGAATTAATTCATTTACGAAGATCTATCTATCCGCTTCGGGAGTCAATTAATGGCCTAATAAAGGGCGAATCTTCTTTAATTAAAAAAGAAACGCATCGGTATTTAATGGATGCATACGATCATTGCATTCAAGTAATTGAATCTTTAGATACCTATAGAGAACTATTAAACGGAGTGATGGATTTGTACATGAACTCCGCAAGCAATCGAATGAATGAAATCATGAAAGTCTTGACAATTATGTCTACGATTTTTATACCACTCACATTTATTGCAGGAATTTACGGAATGAACTTCGAACACATGCCAGAGCTAAGTCTTTCCTACGCTTACCCCTTAATTTGGATACTAATGGTAAGCATTGTGATAGGCATGCTTATTATTTTTAGAAGAAAAAAGTGGCTCTAGCATTCACTAATTAACAAATTCCTTTATTAACAATTTTGACTTTTTTGTTAACAACTCTGTTGATAATGATTTAGCCTAGCTTTCTGGCTATTATTTATTAACCTATACTTTTGGATAATTAGTTAATCAACTATAAATCCAAAAAATATGTTCACCAAAATATTCGGCAAAAAGAGATTAAAAGAAGATAAATTAGCGAATATCTTCACGAATACTATTCTTCAGGCAGTTGATGATGGTTTTCCCGACATAGTTGGATTGGTAAAAGAATCTCCTGAATTTGTAATTACGCCTCAAATCGAAGCTAGTGAAGACAGTAAATTTGTATTAATTGTAATTGCTGCCAACTTGAAAGAGATTCCACGCCATTTACCTGCACACCAAGACAATCGTTTAATCAATCACATTATCACTAAACTTTCAGTAGTTTTTGGTGTAGATTTCGATAAGTTAGAAGGCATTCTTAGAGATTACCAAAGTTATTTGAGTCGAGTTAATCACCCTTCTAACAATAATTTATACGCCATGTCGAAGGCATTTTTCTTTAAATATGAATTGGGTCAATACCAAGAAGAATATTTTAGAAATATGAATTCACCCAATCCACTTTTCTTAAAGCGACTTGACGAGGCTATGAATGTATTTCTTTACAACTGGAAAGAAACTTCAGAAAATTACCACCTAGTCGAGTAGTAATTTCTTGATGGAATCTCTAAATAATACCAAAGTAGTATTAGAATGAGACATCCGTTTTTATTGTCGAAGTAGTTTATTCTTAGCGCTCTTAGCGAAATAACTTTGCGCACTTTGCGAGAAATGGAGTAAAAGTTTCACTCAAAGCACGCTATGAAATAGTGCCATTATAAAATATAACTAACCCACCATTTGCTCAGCATAGGTTTTATAATCCAATTTAGAAGGACTAGCAATCAAAAATAAGGTACTGTTTTCATTCGCAACAAAAACAAGTTCGTCTGAATCTTTCACAATGAAGTAATCATCTTGTTCTAATTCGTTGTCTTGAACCTTGAGTTTTCCACTAATAAGGTATAGTGAATAAACTTTATTCGAATCAAGAGGTAAATTAAACTTTCCTGTTTCAAAATCTAGTTGATTAATTTCGATTCCTTCAGTATCCATTTGAAGTGGAGAAGCATTTCCTTTAAAAACTTTCTTAGTATATCCTTCATGTTGCTCAATAGGAAAAACTTCATGCGGATAATCATCATAAGAAGCTGGTTTAGAAAGTGTCATTTCTAAATTTGGATCAAACCAAATTTGAAACATGTGTGCTCCTGCATTAATTTTTTCTGAATGAGAAATGCCATTTCCGGCACGAATAATTTGAGCCGCTCCTTTATTGAGGGTTTTCCATTCATTTCCAGCTGTGTCAAAATGCGCAATTGAGCCTTCAATTACAAAAGACATAATTTCAAAGCCTTGATGAGGATGCAAACCAATGGTGCTTCCTTTGTCTGACCAAGCATGCGCCCAGTAGAATAAACTTGAATAAGGCTTTAAATGCCCACCCTCCCTAGGAAAACCAATGGGTTTGTTTTCTAAAATTTCACCACCATTAAATTGGCCTCTAGCTTGTTGATTCTTTTTTATGATTTCTATTTTCATGTTTCAAAATTAAGAATTAAAAAAATGCATAAAAAAAAGGGAGTCCTTTTGGAACTCCCTTTAAATTGAAATATAAAAAATGATTACATATCGTATTCTTCAATACCGTAAACCATTTTAACTTGTTCGTAATCGTTAACATCGATACCTTCAATCAAAGAAGTAGAAGGAATTACTACAACTTTAAAATTTCTATCACCTGGGTATACTGCACCTGGGGTTACATTAGCATTAAAACTATTTGTACCACTTAAATGAACTTCACCTACGTTATAACCAAATTGAAAGGTTAAAGTAGCAGGATTACCTCCAAGGAAAGCAATGTAGGAAAATGGTAAAGCCTCCCAAGAAGTACTATCTGTTCTCTTTTGATATACATGAACAGCACCATTATCAACAACAGCTTGTGTTACAGCAGGCACGTTTAAGGTATCTCTTAGAACAGGTCCTGCAGTCCAATCAGCAACCATTACAGTGTAATTAGAAGGTTGAACATTTGCATTTCCTGGAGCACCAGCGGGTCCTTGTTCACCATCATCACCACTACAAGCAGTAAAAGTTAATCCCATAATTACGATTGCTGCAAGAGCAGCTTTAATTTTTTTAATTTCCATAGTTTTTAAAATTTTATTTATGACAGTTGCCAAATATAGTATATTATATTTAATATTCCCTTAACATTAAAAAAAATATCAAAACAAGATACATTACATGATAAAGTACGATAAATAAAAAAAAATTGAAATTAAAATTTATACTTTAAATATAATAGTTGCTATATATCAATAAACTATTCGACTAAAACCGATTAAATACGTATAAAAAACGGAACTAAGCGTATTTCAACCGAGTCGAATTTGTCATCCCCCTCATCTTTGCAGCGTCAATTGAATTCAACGACAAAAATTTTAAATCATTTATTAAATCTTTAAACTCATTTATCATGAAAAATTTAAGAAACAATGTACAACTAATTGGAAACTTGGGCGCAGCTCCAGATGTAAAAACGTTAGAAAATGGAAAAACGGTAGCACGTATGACAATCGCCACTAAAGAAAAAAACACCAATCAAAAAGGTGAAAAAATCACAGCTACTAGTTGGCATCAATTAGTAGCTTGGGGAAAAACTGCCGAGATTGCTGAAAAATACCTTCAAAAAGGAAGTCAAATTGCCATTCATGGGAAATTGAGCAATCGCTCATACGAAAATGACAAAGGCGAGACTAAATACATTTGTGAGGTGCTCGTAAATGAAATCCAAATGCTTGGCGGAAAAAGCTAAATATAGATTCCAAAATCAAAAAAAAGCCTTCGAAATTCGAGGGCTTTTTTTATTTTGTTTTATTTAATTAAGATAATCAAGGGCTTGACGCATAAAGTTCTATTTTGTAATGGATGGAATATCGGTTAACTTTGTCGCTTGTTTAAAAACGTTTTGAATTAATGATAGATTTATTTGATAAATTAAATGCAAATCCCGGACCTCTTGGGAGACACGCCAAAGCCAGTCACGGTTATTTTACTTTTCCAAAACTAGAAGGTGAAATTAATAACCGAATGATCTTTAGAGGAAAAGAGGTGTTACAGTGGAGCTTAAACAATTACTTAGGCCTTTCAAATCACCCAGAAATTAGAAAAACAGATACAAAAGCAACCAAAAAATGGGGTTTAGGCTATCCTATGGGCGCTAGAATGATGTCGGGAAATACCCCAATTCACGAAAAGTTGGAAAAAGAATTGGCAGAATATGTCTTTAAACAAGATGCCATTTTATTAAACTTCGGTTACCAAGGTTGTATGTCGGCCATTGATGCTTTAGTTGATCGCAATGATGTGATTGTTTACGATGGTGAATCTCATGCTTGTATTATAGATGGAGTTCGCCTGCACCAAGGAAAAAGATATGTTTACAAACACAACGACATAGAAAACCTTGAAAAACAATTGGAGCGTGCTACAAAATTAGCGGAAGAGCAAAATGGGGCTATTTTGGTGATTACTGAAGGAGTTTTTGGAATGAGCGGAAACCAAGGTAAACTGAAAGAAATTGTAGCGCTTAAGAAAAAATACAAATTCAGATTTTTTGTAGATGATGCGCATGGAATTGGAACCATGGGGCCAACTGGAGCAGGAACAGGAGAAGCACAAGGTGTTCAAGATGAAATTGATATTTACTTTGGAACTTTCGCAAAATCATTTGCAAGCATTGGCGCTTTCATAGCAGGAGATGAAGAAGTAATCAATTACTTGAGGTATAACATGCGTTCTCAAATTTTCGCAAAATCGTTGCCAATGCCATTAGTTGTTGGAGCAAGGAAACGTTTAAAGATGATGCAAACCATGCCAGAACTCAGAGAAAAGCTTTGGGAAATTGCAAATGGATTACAACAAGGATTAGTTGCAGCAGGGTTTAATATTGGAACTACCAATACTCAAGTTACACCAGTTATTTTAGAAGGTGGCTTGGGAGAAGCAACCAATTTGACCCTAGACTTGAGAGAAAACCACAACCTCTTTTGCTCAATTGTAGTTTATCCTGTAATTCCTAGAGGAATGATTATTTTGCGTTTGATTCCAACTGCAATGCACAGCATTGAAGATGTTAATTACACCATTGAAACCTTTAAAAAGGTACACGAAAAATTGAAATCTGGAGAATACAAATCCGATGAAATTGCTGCAGTGTAAAAGCCTAAAGGACTCATAAAAATAAAAAAAGGCGTTTAGTGAATCACTAAACGCCTTTTTTTATATAAAACATACTAGTATTTTAAAATTACAATTGGTATTACTTCGCAATATTCACCGACCTCATTTCCCGAATCACCGTTACTTTCACTTGTCCTGGATAGGTCATTTCAGATTGAATTTTCTGAGCAATCTCGAATGAAATTTGATTGGCTTCAGCATCTGTAATCTTTTCACTTTCTACAATTACTCTCAACTCACGTCCTGCTTGTATTGCATATGCTTTTTCAACACCTTGGTGGGACATGCCCAAAGTTTCTAGTTCTTTGATTCGAGTGATGTAAGATTCAACAATTTCTCTTCTTGCTCCTGGTCGGGCTCCAGAAACTGCATCACAAACTTGTACAATTGGAGATATCAACGAAGTCATTTCAATTTCATCGTGGTGAGCTCCAATTGCATTGCATACTTCTGGTTTTTCTTTGTATTTCTCAGCTAGTTTCATTCCCAGTAAAGCATGTGGCAATTCCGGTTCATCGTCTGGCACTTTTCCAATATCGTGCAACAGTCCTGCTCTTTTAGCCATTTTCACATTCAATCCTAATTCTGCTGCCATGGTAGCACACAAATTGGCAACTTCTCTGGAGTGTTGTAATAAATTTTGTCCGTAAGAAGAACGGTACTTCATTCTTCCAACCATTCTCAACAACTCTGGATGTAAACCGTGAATTCCTAAATCGATACAGGTTTTCTTTCCGATATCAATAATTTCATCTTCCAATTGTCGAGCAGTTTTTTTCACAACCTCTTCAATTCTTGCAGGATGAATTCTTCCGTCTGAAACCAATTGATGCAAGGCTAAACGAGCTGTTTCTCGTCGAATTGGATCAAAACATGAAAGGATGATTGCTTCAGGTGTATCGTCAACAATAATTTCAACGCCCGTTGCAGCTTCAAGCGCTCGAATATTTCTTCCTTCTCTTCCAATGATTCTACCTTTCATATCATCAGAATCGATGTTAAAGACAGAAACGGAATTTTCAATTGCTTGCTCAGTTGCAACACGCTGAATGGCTTGAATCACTACTTTTTTAGCCTCGCGGTTGGCATTTATTTTTGCTTCTTCAATGGTATCTTGAATGTGAGCCATGGCCTCGGTTTTAGCTTCATCTTTCAATACTTCTACCAATTGTGTCTTAGCATCTGCTGCAGAAATACCCGCTGCCTTTTCCAACAACTCTACCTGCGTTTTATGATTTTTCAAAAGCTCTTCGTTTCTAGCTTCTGTAAGTTCTAATTGTTTTTCTAAAGTAGATTTAAGTGAAGCTAACTCACGATCTTTTTTATTGTTTTCGTGCAATTTATTGTTGAGTGAAGTTTCTTTTTGTTTCACTCTGTTTTCAGCATCTACAATCTTTCGTTCACGATTTGAAATGCTCTTTTCGTGTTCTTCTTTTAATTGTAAAAACTTCTCTTTTGCTTGTAAAATTTTATCTTTTCGAATTACTTCAGCTTCTGCCTTAGCTTCTTCAACAATCGTATTGGCCTTTTTTTCGTTAGACTTTTTCACGATGAGTAGCACAACTACAACCCCAATGCCCAATCCAACTACTAATCCAACAATGATGCTTACTATTTCCATTTCTTAATTTTTAGGTATAAAAAAAACCCGTACAATTTGTTGCTTAAGTAAACCCCTAAAAGAAAGGATTAGGGTTTTCCGTCTAATTTAAACTTCCAACGTCTTTCGATGAAATCGAAAAATCACCATGCAGTGCATGGGTAAGTAAGGCCTGTTTGCATTAGCACTAAGTTAAACCCATTTGAGAAAAATGTTGAGTTTACCAAACATAACAAACTGTACGGGCAGGTTTGTCAGTCAATTTCTTGACTCTATTATTTAAAGAACGCTAAAGCGCTGAAATCACTTCTTTTTCCAGTCTTCTAATTTGATCAGCAATTTCATCATCCACTTGCTTCGATTTATCGACAAGCCCTAAGGCATCAGTTGCGTATTGCAAGGCACACATTGCCAAGAGGTCTTGTTTATCTTTTACGGCATATTTCTGCTCGTAATCTTTCATCATGGTCTCCAAAGCTTTAACAGCCTTGCGAATTCCTTCTTCCTCTTCTTGTTTCACAGTCAGAGGATAAACCCTTCCTGCAATACTTACTTTTATCGATAGCTCCTTCACGGATGTTTACTGATTTAGTTGGGCGATACACTTATCGACCTCCCGTACTATTTCATTTATCTTCAACTTAACTTCGCGATTATCTCCACTTTTACTACTTCCGGCAATTCGCAAAATCTTGTTTCTTTCTTTCAATTCTTCTATTTCACTCTGGCATTTTTCAAGGGCTTTTTGCAAATTTTCATTTTCTAAGCCCAATTCTTTGTTTTCTTGCTGTAAATTTTGTTTGATTTTAATTATTTCTTTCACTTGAATTTCAAGCGAATCAAAACTTTCAGACAAGTAACTCATGACAAAATTAATAGTTGAATCACAGAAACAAATCTAATGATTTTTTTAACTCTTTAAGAAAAAAATAGCCGAAAGAAGTAAAATTTCCTTCACTACCTTTGTCCTTCAAATTTATTTCTATGCCTCGTTTTTTCTTGACTTGTCTTCTATTCGCTTACACTGCATCGTTACAAATAATTGCTCAGAATTATCCTAAAAATTACTTCAGCTCTCCTTTAGAAATTCCACTATTTCTTTCAGGTAATTTCGGTGAACTTCGATCCAATCACTTTCATGCAGGACTCGATATTAAAACGCAAGGAGTGGAAGGACAAAAAGTACTGGCAGTTGCAGACGGATATGTCAGTCGAATCCGAGTTTCACCTTATGGTTATGGAAAAGCAATTTACGTAACACATCCAAATGGCTACACTAGTGTTTATGCACATTTAAAAAAATACAGCGATAAAATCAATCAATACGTTGAAGCCTATCAATACACAAAAGAAAGTTTTGCAGTTCAAATTTTTCCAAGTCAAAATGAAATTCAAGTAAAGAAAGGAGAGTTGATTGCTTATTCCGGGAATTCAGGTGGTTCAGGTGGGCCACATTTGCATTTCGAAATCAGAGAGTCAAAAACAGAACACCCAATCAATCCCTTCTTGTTTGGATTTGACATAAAAGATCAAATCAATCCTGATATTTATGGAATTACTATTTATCCTTTAAATGACACCTCTTTAATTAATGGAATAAATCAACCTAAACGCATAAGTACCTACGGCAAAAATGGAGTTTATCACTTGACGAGTCACCCAACAATTAATCTTTACGGTGAATTTGGATTTGGTATTGAAGCCGTTGATCGAATGAATGGTACAGGAAACTCTTATGGCCTCTACAACATTCAATTAAGGCACAATGAAAAACTAGTCTTCGAACAAGAAATGAATGAGTTTGCCTTTCATGAAGGTCGTTACCTCAATGCTTTAATTGATTACAAAACCTACGTTTTAAATCGCAAAAGAGTACAAAGAAGTTATATTTTAAAAGGGAACAAACTTCGATTTTACAAGCATCACGAAAATAAAGGGCATCTAATTTTCAATGATGGACAGACGCATCAACTTAGCTACAAAGTAAGTGATATCAATCAAAATGCTTCAACAATTAGCTTCGAAGTGACCGCTAAAAAGATTGAAGCCAAGCAGCCTGCAGAATTTAAATCTGGAGAAATTATTCGATTTTTCCCTTATAATCAACGAAATACATTTATGGCTGATGCCATTTTGGTAGACATTCCGCAAGGATTGCTCTATGATGATTTGTATTTTGAATTCAGAGAAGAGGCAGCAACAGAAAAAACCATCAGCCCAATTTATTGGTTGCACAACTGTTATACTCCTCTTCATAGCCACATGAGTATTTCAATAAAAGGCAAAACCATTAGCAAAGAATTAAGACCAAAATCATTAATAGTAAGCACAACCGATGGCAGATCATGGTATCCTGAAGGTGGGACTTGGAAAGGTGATAACCTAACAGTAAAAAGTAGAAGCTTTGGAGGTTATGCTATTGCTGTAGATACTACAGCTCCAAAAATAGTTCCTATAAATATTTATCAAAATTCAGACATGCGAAATAAATGGTCCATTTCTGTAAAAATTAATGATAATTTATCTGGAATCAATTACTACAGAGGCACGGTTGATGGAAAATGGATTTTGATGGAATACGATGCTAAAAACGATTTACTCACCTATTTTTTTGACGAAAAAGTTCCAGCTGGAAAACATCAATTCAAATTAATAGTTAGTGATGGTGTGAATAACACAAGCACCTTTGAAGCAGACTTTATTCGTTAACATTCTTTATTTTTTTGAAAAAATACATTCCTTAATTTTGATACATGTTATTAATTAGAATTCTCAGTTTATTTTCTTTCTTAATTATTTGTTCGGTTAATTCAGTTCATGCTCAAGAAGCTGACTATGATTTAATTCAGTTTTCAGGAATTATTGTGGATCAAGACAGCTTGGTTCCTGTGCCATTTGCAACGGTAATGGTAAAAAATACCAATCGAGGAACTACCTCAGACTATTATGGTTACTTTTCATTTGTTGCTAAAAAAGGAGATACAATTGTTTTTTCTTCTATTGGTTATCGCAGTTCAGATTTTTATGTTTCTGATAGCCTTCAAGGATCTCACTACTCTTTAATTCACAGCATGGTAAGTGACACTATCGAATTAGAGACAGTCAATATTTACCCTTGGCCTACTCCTGAGCAATTTAAAGACGCTTTTTTAGCACTTAAAATCCCCGATGATGATTTGGAAATTGCAAGAAAAAATTTAGACCCGTCAACCCTTGCTGCAAAAGCGGCTGTAATGCCAATGGATGGAAGCATGAATTTTAAATGGGAAAACCAACAGCGTTTTAATCAGCTCTACTATGCAGGTCAGTCGCGAATGAATAATCTCAGCAACCTTCTAAATCCAATTGCTTGGGCACAATTTATTGAAGCTTGGAAGAGAGGAGATTTTAAACGACAAGAAAATCGTTAGGCGACAATGCTCCAATAGTTTACTTTTGCTTCATGCAATTTTTTAAATCCATTCTAAATAAACTCGCTTACACAATAAGTAGCATAGCGATTATTATGGTAGTTCTTGCTTTTACTGATGTACCATATTGGGCTTATCACCGATTAGGAGTATTAGATGAAAAATTGGAAAATGCCCCTGAATACATCGTTGTTATGGGTGGTGATGGTATGCCCTCACCGGATGGTTTGATGAGAGCTTATTTTGGTGCTCATCTCGCTTTAAAATTTCCCAAAGCTAAAATCATTTTAGCAATGCCCTATAATGTAGAGGATAGTACCTATCAGTTGGAGTTAATGAAAGCGGAGTTTATAACAAAGTCGATAGATTCTAATCGTATTTCATTTGCTCCAAATGGCTACAATACACGCACTCAAGCATTAGAGATTGGTGAACTAATTCCAAATAAAGAAAGTAGTTTATTGATAGTAACCTCTCCCGAACATACTTATAGATCTATTGCAAGTTTCAAAAAGGTTGGTTTCACAAACATTGGAGGAAGTCCGACCTTTGAAAGACCTCCTGATAAAGAAGCTTTATACAAAGAAGATGATTTAGAAAAAAGAAAGATTAGCAACCTTAACTTGCGCTATAACTTATGGAGCTATTTGCAATATGAAATAATTGTAATTCGTGAATACCTTGCAATTACTTACTACTGGTTGAAAGGTTGGATTTAAAAAATTTAGCTCCATTTGAAGCCATCTTTCTTAATATAGGCGAACATCGGTAGCGTTCCTCTCGATATTCATCAAAAAGTTGATCCAACATCTCAACACAACGATTAATTCCTAACTCATCAGCCCAAGCTAATAAACCTTTAGGGTAATTCACCCCATTGGTCATGGCCAAATCAATGTCTTTAGCATTAGCGATGTTTAAATACAAGGTGTCTGCTGCTTCGTTAATTAGCATGGCCAAAACGCGATTAAAAATTTCTTTTCCTAATTGTTCGTCTTCATTTGCTTTGGGGTTTTCAGCACCTTCAGCATAATTGTAATATCCTCTAACAGTTTTCCTTCCTAAATATCCTGCTTCAGAAAGTCGCTTTTGAGCAAATGCAGGTTTATATCTAGAATCGAAATAAAATGCATTGAAAACTGTTTCGGTGACTGTATAATTCACATCATTTCCGATAAAATCCATCAATTCAAAAGGTCCCATTCTAAAACCTCCAATTTCTTTCATCGCCCAATCTATAGTTGCTATATCAGCTATACCTTCTTCATAAATACGTAAAGCCTCTCCATAAAAAGGTCGGGCTACTTTATTGACGATAAAGCCAGGTGTGTCTTTTGCTTGCACCACAATTTTACCCCATGAAGCAATTGTTTCCTTAGTTACTTTTAAAATAGCCGCAGAAGTTTGGATGGCAGGAATTACTTCTACCAATTTCATTAAAGGAGCTGGGTTAAAGAAATGAATGCCAATAAAACGCTCTGCTTCAGATAAGCATGCAGCTAAAGAAGTAATGGACAATGAAGAAGTATTGGAAGCAATAATACAGTCTTTAGAGACAATTCCTTCCAACTCAATAAATACTTTTTTCTTGACTTCAGGATTTTCAACGATGGCTTCAATAACCAAATCGCAAGCTGAAAAATCTGCTAAACTTTGAGAATATTGAATAGCCTCTTGAATGCGTTTTGACTCAGCTGAATCGATCTTTCCTTTCTCAATCAACCGAAGCATTACTTTTTCTAAGCTTGCCTTACTCTTGTCAAGTGCAGCTTTGTTCAAATCATAAATTACCACATTGCATTTTGCAGTAGCCGCCACTTGAGCAATTCCACTTCCCATAGTTCCGCTACCAATAATACCTACATTCATAAAACAACAATTTAATTTCCTTTAAAATTTGGTTTTCTTTTCTCAATGAAAGCGGCTACTCCTTCTTTGTAATCGTTCGTTTCACTAGCTTCAATTTGCAATTTAGATTCGAGTGCCAATTGCTCACCAAGAGAATTATTCATGGCTTGGTTAAAAGCTTTTTTTGTTAACGCAAGTCCCTTTGTGGGCATTTTTGCTAATCGTTCAGCTAAATTTCTAAGTTCAGATTCAAAACTTTCTTCTGAAAAAACTTTGTAAATCATTCCCAACTTCTCAGCCTCAATTGCCGATACCTTATCGCCTAACATAGCCAATGCCGAAGCTTTTTGAAAACCAATTAAACGGGGCAAGAAAAATGTTCCACCACTGTCAGGAATTAATCCAATACCACTAAATGCTTGAATAAAGCTCGCTTTTTCATTGGCAACAACAATGTCGCAAGCCAATGCAATGTTTGCTCCAGCTCCTGCAGCCACACCATTTACAGCAGCAATTATCGGTTTATTACAACTCCTTATCTTTTGAATAATTGGTCCGTAGTGTTCTTCTAAAATCTTTCTAAAACCTGGATTTTGACTTTGATCAGTCACTTCAACTAAGTCTTGCCCTGCACAAAAAGCTTTCCCCTCACCTTGAATTACAACAGCACGAATAGAATCATTTTCAGAGCACTCATCCAGTGTATTTTGTAGTGAAAGTGCCATCTCACGGTTAAAACTATTGTAGGATTGAGGGCGGTTGAGCGTAATCCAAGCTATCTCATCTTTGTGGGTAAATACTATTGAATCCATAATTTAATTTATAACAACTGACACAAAACTATCGAATTATACCGATTAACCTTTTTAATACCGATTACAAATATAATACAGTCCAAAAGAAGAACTGTTTATATGCTGTATCGGCATTTACCACTTCTTACATTATAAAACATTAGAACTGTTTTATAACAAGAATTGGTATAATCAAATGGCAAAAAAAGTGAAATAAAAAAAGCTGCTCCAATTTATGGAACAGCTTTTTTACAAAGTTTAAAAATTATTTATTCTCCAGTTACAATTGTTCTGTAAGTAGTAGAAAGAAATCCACCTTCAATCTCTGCATCAACAGTAGCAATCTTAGTGATTTTTCCGTTTTTAGCAGCTTTTGTGATACTCAAATCTGTATTGCCAAGCCAAATACCTAACCAGATTTTTCTTTCTGCTTTACCTACTTTAGATCCAACAGCATTTTTAGTTACTAATGCTTTAGGCGCTGTCAAAGGACCTGAAACACTACAGGATGATAAAAAAGCTATCATTCCCAAAAATGTTAAATTTCTTATAAGTTTCATAGTTATATTTTTTTAATTTTCGTCACCTGTTACAATTAACTCTTTAGTTGAGAAAAGGATGTAGTTTGAAATTTTCAAATCCACTGTCGAAATAGGACCTTTAATTTTTCCTTGTTTCGCAGCATCAGCTACACCATAATCTTTATTCAACTGAATAACCCCAAGAATTACATTCGTTTTAGAAACTCCTGTTTTACTTCCAATTGGATGATCTGTAACAGCGTATGGTTGCGTTATTGTACATGAGCTAAAAGCCAAAATAGCAACAGCTCCAAATAGTATTTTATTTATATTTTTCATCTTTTTCGTTTTTATTCTCCGGTTACAACTGTTCTATAAAATGGGACAATGAATACTGTTACTCTAGTATCTACACTTCCAATTTTGTCGATTTTTCCTTTTTTGGCTGCTGCCTGCATTGTAAAATCAGCGTTTTTGCTAAATGCACTAGCTTTAACTACCGCTTTTTTTGTGCCTATTGGATTTCCTGTAACGCTATGTGTTTCATACACAACACACGAAGAAAGACCAAACACTAGTGTTGCTAAAGCCACTATTTTTTGAATTCTTTTCATGAAATGGTTTATTAAATAATTAGTAAAATAAATTAACTGGGCAATGATAATGAAAAGTTTGTCAAGAAAAAAAGTTATTGGAAATTACTTCAAACATTTAAAATAATCGAAAGGCTCGTGGCAATCATTGCACTGAAAAAGTGCCTTACAAGCAGTGGAGCCGAATTGGCTGACCAACCTAGTGTTTTTTGAACCACAATTGGTGCATTGAACTTTATTCTTCTCACCTAATAAAGCTGCTTTATCGGCAGAAACATCTAAAGGTGCTGCAATACCATAATCTTCTAATGCTTTTCTTCCTTCATCAGTTATAAAATCGGTTGACCATGCAGGACTCAATATTTGAATTACTTTAGATTTCTTTCCTGCTTTTGCAAATGCAGCATTAAGGTCATCCGCAATAGTATCCATTGCAGGACAACCAGAATAAGTTGGTATAATTGAAATTTCGTAGGTAGCTTCTTTTTTTTCTACTTTTCGGATAATTCCCATGTCCAAAACTGATAACACAGGAATTTCAGGATCGCTAACGGAAGCTAGGATCTCGCGAATCTCAGCATTCATGTAATCCGTTTCCTCTACCATTTCATATTGGGATATGCGCGTTGCATGTATTGAAACTCGGCTAAAATATAACCCATGTGTTCTGTATGTCTGCCTTGCTTTCCACCATATTGAAAAACTGTTTCTTCAGGAAGTTGAAGAGTAGCTTCAGCAATTACTTCCTTAACTTTTGAAAGAAATGCACTTTTCATTTGGGGCAAATCAGCTCCTATACCCATTTCTTTCGCCCATTTCTCGGTTTCTGTTTCTGTTAGAAGCTCCATAGCGAAAGGCCATAAGGCATCAATAGCTTCTTGAGCTTTTCGCTTACTTTCTTCGGTGCCATCGCCCATTCGAATTAGCCAAGAAGCGGAAAAATCGACATGGTAATTAACTTCTTTAATTGATTTTTCAGCAATTGCACGCAGTTGATCATTTTTACTCTTCATTAAATCAGTTAAAAGCAGCTGATGATAAACATCATAAAAAAATTGACGCACAATAACATGCGCAAAATTAGTGTTGGGTTGCTCCACCAAGTAGCTATTTCTATACTCATGTTCTAAACGAAGCATGGCAAGATCATCTTCAGTTCTGCCTTTATTTTCGATTGTTGCAGCAAGCTGAAAATAATTTCTAACTTGTCCGAAAAGATCCAAAGAAATATTTGTGAGAGCAATGTCTGTTTCCAACTCTGGACCGTGTCCACAAAGCTCACCTAAGCGCTGACCTAAAATCATGGAATTATCTCCCAGAAGGATTAAGTAATCTAAAAATTTTTCTTGATTCATCTTCTTACATGTGCTTTATTTCGTCCGGCAAATTATAAAATGTCGGATGTCTGTATACTTTGTCTTTGGCAGGTTCAAAAAGTTCTCCATTTTTTTCAGGATTGGAGGCAGTGATGTATTTTGACTCAACTACCCAAAGACTTACACCTTCTTGTCTACGTGTATAAACATCGCGAGCATTTTGAATTGCCATTTCTGCATCTGCCGCATGCAAACTTCCGGCATGACGGTGTTCTAATCCATTTTTACTTCGGATAAATATTTCCCATAAGGGCCATTCATTGTTCATTTGGTTTGGTTTTTTGGTTAACTCGCTAAATTTACTTTACGGTCCGCTTTCTTCTGGGAATAAGCTGTAGCTGCATCTCGCACCCATTTTCCTTCATCCCAAGCAGCATTTCTATCTTCTAATCGCTTTTTGTTACACAAGCCATTCCCTTTCACTACATTCCAAAACTCTTCCCAATCGATTGGACCAAAATCATAGCCTCCTTTTTCGTCATTCCATTTTAGGTCTTTATCTGGAACAGTCAAGCCCAATAATTCAGCTTGTGGAACAGTTTGGTCGATAAACTGCTGTCTCAACTCATCGTTCGACTTTCTTTTAATTTTCCATTTCATAGAAAGTTCGGTATTCGGAGACTCTTCATCTCTTGGGCCAAACATCATCAAACTCGGCCACCACCATCTATTTAATGCATCTTGTGCCATGGCTTTTTGAGCTTCAGTGCCGTTACAAAGCGACAACATAATTTCATAGCCCTGTCTTTGGTGAAAACTTTCTTCTTTGCAAATTCTCACCATTGCTCTTGCGTAAGGTCCGTAAGAAGTCTTCGTTAACATTACCTGATTGATAATTGCTGCACCATCAACTAACCAACCAACTGCGCCCATGTCCGCCCAAGTTAAAGTTGGATAATTAAAAATGGAAGAATATTTTGCCTTTCCAGAATTTAATTGTTCGTAGAGTTGTTCTCTGGTTATTCCAAGAGTTTCTGCAGCGCTGTACAAATAAAGTCCATGTCCTGCTTCATCTTGAACCTTCGCCAATAAAGCAACTTTTCTTCTCAAAGAAGGCGCTCTTGAAATCCAATTTCCTTCAGGCAACATACCTACAACTTCGGAGTGAGCATGCTGAGAAATTTGTCGAATGTGTGTTTTTCGATATTTCTCGGGCATCCAATCCTTGGCTTCAATGTTTTCGCCACGATCAATCTTGTCTTGAAATTGCTCTTCTAAATTAATTGTCTCTTTATCCATATTATTTATTTAGCTGTCAAAATCCACCAACAAAGTCTCTGATTTTGGGATGGCTTGACACGTTAATATATATCCATTTTCTACTTCATCGTCCTCCAATGCATAATTGACCTGCATGGGTGCTTCACCTTCAATTAATTTTGCTTTGCAAGTGCAGCAAACTCCACCTTTACAAGCAAATGGAAGATCAGCATTATTACTTAAGGCTGCATCAAGAACACTTGTCCCATTTCTGGGCATCTTAAAAGTAGTCTTTTTTCCATTAAGTACAATAGAAACAGTAGAAAAATCTTTATTGTTCGAAGAAGTGACTGTTTTTTTCTTTGCTCCTGTTGGTGTATTAAATAATTCAAAATGAATGTTCTCTTTCTTAATTCCCAAGTTCATTAAAAAATCACGAATCATGAAAATCATTTCTTGGGGACCACAAATGAAAAACTCATTTACCATAGTAAAATCTATTATTTTCTGAGAAATTGTTTCGAGTTTTTCAGGAGTAAACCTTCCGTTAAACAATGGGGCATCTCGCTCCTCTTGAGTAAGAAAATAAAACAATTCAAACCTTCCTAGAAACTGATTTTTAAGCGCTTCAATTTCTTCTCTTAAAATAATTGTTTGAACAGAACGATTGAGGTAAAAGAGCGTAAACTTGGAATTTGGCTCTTTTGTTAAATGTGTTTTTATAATTGAGTGCATGGGAGTAATTCCACTTCCAGCTGCAAAAGCAACATAGTTTTTTGTCCCTTTCTCGTCAATGCTGCAATAAAATCGACCATTTGGCGGCATCACTTCTAAGATATCACCAACTTTTAATACATCATTGGCATAAGTAGAGAAACGTCCTTCTTCAATTTTTTTAACTGCCACACTCCAAGTATGATCGAGTGGACTAGAGCAAAGTGAGTAAGTTCTTCGAACCTCTTCTCCGTTGATAGTTGTTTTAAAAGTAAGGTATTGCCCTTGAATAAAATTAAACTGTTCTTTTAACTCTTCGGGTACTTCCATAGAAATTACAGAACAATCATCTGTTGTTTTTCTAATCTCACTTACTTTTAAAGGGAAAAATTGTTGAGCCATAGTTATAATTAAGGTTTACAAAAATAGACTTTCCCTTATATTTCATCAAGTAGCGGAGCGCCATTTAAATCAGTAATTAAATAACTGCTCATACAATCAAAGAAGGGCATTAATATTTTAAAACCTGTAATAACTTTTTCAACAAAATCGGGAGCTAAAACTTCTTGGTCGGTAAATGGATGAATTACATAGAAATGTTTTCTTCTCAGTAGATCAATGTCGGCATGTTCTTTATCGAATCCTTTAGGCGCTGTTTTTAAACTCTCGCCTTGAAATTCTCCATAATAATTTTTAAACGCTTTTGCTCCTATTGCGTTTCTAAGTGGAGCAGAATCAACTTCAATTTGCTTGCGAATGTGCAACAAATCTTCGGCGTTTGGTTGATAAAACCCACCTCCAATTAATGAATTTCCTGGTTCTATGCTAAAATAGTAAGACCCTCTTCTCGAAGCACCTTCTCTTTTAAAATTTCCGCTTCTATTAGTTTTATAAGGAGTTTTATCTTTTGAGAACCTCACATCCTTGTAAATTCTAAACAAGCTCTTTTTTCCTGAAATGGTATTTAAAACATCAATTTTTCTTGTCTTTTCCAATAATTTCTCAGCGAAATCGATCATTTCCTCTTGAGAAATTAAATACATTTTTTTATTGGATTCAAACCATTCTCTATTGTTATTTAACTTCAATTGAGTCAAGAAGTCTAAAGTTGTTTTCATAATAAAGTTTTATGCAAAAAACCGAAAAGTAAAGCAATGGCTTTGATTTTTTAATTAAAAGACTATACTTTTTCGAATACTTTTCAATATCTTTCGAGCGATTTAAATAGTGTAACGTTGTATCATGTCAAAAAAGATTTCAATTAAAGCTTTCATCGTAAACTATTGCAGTAGATTATGTCATTTAATTTTACCCATTTAAATATTCTTTTGATTGAAGACTCAGAACCTGATGCATTCTTGATCACAGAATTTTTAGATGAAGCGCAAGATTTTAACTCTATCTTAAAACATTGCAGGTCACTTAAGGAAGGACTTGAACTACTTGACAAGGAAAAAATTGATATTGTTTTAATAGACTATAACTTACCTGACTCTAATGGGATTAATCAGATGGAGCAAATATTTAACAAATACAATGAGGTGCCATTTATCGTATTAACGGGATTAACGGATAAGATGGTTTCTATTGATGCGATTAACCGTGGAGCCAAAGATTATTTAGTTAAAGGAGATTTTGATTCCAACTTATTAAATAGAGCAATTTTATATGCACTACAACGAATAAAGTTAGATCAAGAGAATGTGACCAAAATTTTAGTGGCTCAAGACAAAGAAAAAGAAAGAATAGCTAGAGATGTTCACGATACATTGGGACAAAACCTAACTTCAGCAGTTCTTCAAATTCAGAATATTAGAAGCTTAATTAAATCTGAAGAAAATGAAGTAATTGACTCAATTGAAATAGCTTTAAAATGCGTGAATGAAGCCATCTCTGAAAGTCGAGGAATCTCTAGAAGTTTGATGCCACAAACAGTTCAAAAATTCGGATTAGCGAGTGGAATTGAAAGCATCTTAATGATGTTGAGTAATAAATCCATCGATTTTGAATTTGACAACAAGTTGGAGTACATTCGATTTGAGCCACATAAGGAATTAGCCTTATTTAGAATTGCTCAAGAATCAATTAATAACATCTTAAAATATTCAAAAGCGAAAAATGCCAAAATCACTCTAGTTGCAGACAATAAAACGCTTTTAATGCAAATTGAAGATAATGGTGTCGGATTTGATCTAAATTTACATGAGAATCAAAAAGGTATTGGATTGGAATCAATTAGAACCAGAACGAAAGCAATTGGAGCAAAGCTTGATATTAGTTCTGCATTAAATTATGGTACTCGAATTAAAATAACTACTGACATAAACACAAAATAAAATGGCTAAAATCAAACTACTAATTGTCGATGATCATCAATTGATTCGTGATGGTTTAAAAAAATACATTGCCAATGACCCAGATTTTGAATTAGTTGGTGAAGCTGAAAATGGAGTGCAAGCACTTGAAGTTCTTGCTAAAACAAAAGTAGATATCATCCTTTCTGACCTCAACATGCCCGAAATGGATGGCTTGGAATTAACTGAAAAAGTGGTGAAGGAATTTGAAAGTTCTAAAGTAATAATTCTTACAATGTTAGATGAGCCTCATTATATTAAGCAGTTAATGTCTTGCGGAGCAGAAGGCTACCTTCTCAAAAACAGTGGTGTAGATGAAGTTAAAAATGCAATCAAAAAAGTTTTCAATGGCGAAACTTATATGAGTGAAGAAGTGACTCAAAAGCTAACGCAATATGTTATCAAAAGAAGTAAATCAAATCCAAAAAATTCCAAATTTGGTTTCCATGTTGAACTCTCAGAAAGAGAATTGGAAGTTTTAAAATTAATAGTGAAAGAATACAGCAACAAAGAAATTGCAGACAAGCTATTTATCAGTCCTCGAACGGTTGATGCGCACAAGCGCAACATGATAGAAAAAACTGGATCTCGAAACATTACCGGTTTAATCATGTATGCAATTAATCATCAGCTATTTGACCCATTTTAAATCCATCTTTTTAAGCTAGGTAATTTCCCTATTTTTTATACCTAGTACTTTCCTTTAGTTTTTCCCTTTGTAGGTTGTGCAAATTTGTCTCGAATTTAAAACCTAAAAAAATGAGAAAGACTATCTTAAAAATCGCAATTAGCTTGAGCCTAATCTTTAGTATGAATTTATTAAGTGCTCAAGACATTAAATTTAGCGGTCAGGTATTTTCTAAAAATAATTCTCTAGATGATGTCAAAATAGAAGTTTTTGACAACAATGAAAAAGTGGTAGAAGATGTTACTAGAAAAAATGGAAAGTTTAAATTAAAATTAGCCGAAGGAAAAATTTACCTAGTAAAAGTTTCTAAAGACAAATTCGTTTCCAAAACAATTATCATCACTGCTTTAGTTGGAAAAGAAAAAGCTAAAGAGGGCTTTGAATTCGACATTGAAATGGAGAAAGAGCGTGACTTTAGATATGTATCAAAATTTAATGTAGATGATCCTGTTGCTCATGTTTTCTACAATCATTCAAAACAAGAATTTGATTGGGATAAAGAATTGACTCAAGAAAAACATGATGAAATCGCAGCATTAAAGGAACTTAATAAAGACAAAAGAAATGATAAGTATTCAAAATTTTGAGCGAGAACCTAATTTCATTAGAAAAATGAAAGAAGAGGTAAACTATTCAAGTGTGAACGTGGAACAACACTTGAACAAGTTGTACAATTTGCTGAATGAAGACAATGATGTTGATGGACTTTTTTTTCTAAAAAATAAAAGTCCAATCATGAAAAAAAACTCAGTGGCTTCCATTATAAACTACAATGGAAAGAAAATTTTTAATACTTATTTCACCAATGAGTCCTTTTACTTTAATCAATTTCCAATATGGAACATGATTTCAAACTCACATACTGTAAATCAGATTGAAGTTTCTATGGATTCTCCAAAGCCATTCAATTTTAAGGAAAATCAAACATTTCTTGTATCTCCAATTATAAGCGAAAAGCACAATTGGGGAATGATAGCGTGTTTTGCAAAGAAGGATAAAGTGTGGAGTAAAAATCAATTAAAACTCTTGGTTGCGTTTAGTGAACTTCTTTGTCCAATTTTAAGAAGTGGTTATGAAAAATACAGAACACAACTTCAGCTAGAGGCATTAAATAACAAACAACAAGAAAAAACTAAGCTGATTGAAAAGTTGAGAATTGATTTAAGCGATAAAGCTAAAATGATTGAAAAACTAAATATTGAGTTATCAAAAAATGAAGGTGGAGATGAGCAAGATGAGATTAGTCAATTAACAGCCTACTACGATGAAATATGGTTGACTATTCAAGGGTATAAAAAAGGTGAAGATCAACCGAGATTCAGCAAGATTCAAAAAGTACATAAGAAGGAAAAATTAGCCTTAATTCAAGATCTTTTTTTAACTACTAAAAAAGAGGATTAATGAAAACGAGTAGCCTCCTTTTAATTTTGGTATTCAGTTTTGGACTTGCAAAAGCCCAAGACCCAATTTTCTCACAGTTTTACGCCAACCCGGTGTATGTGAATCCATCTTTAAACGGTATGTCTGAAGCTACAAGAGTTAGTACCAACTATAGAAAACAATGGGTTAACTCTGCCACTACTTTTAGCACTTTTTCATCGACAATTGAACAACAAATAAAAAACTCAAGCAGTGCAATTGGTTTCCAATTTATAAAAGATGCCGCTGGAGACAATGTTTTTAGTACAACCGGATTTAATTTTGTGTATAGTTATGCTTTCAAAATCAACCACAATTGGCAAATAAGAAGTGGAATTCAAGCAGGTGTTGCTCAAAGAAGTTTTAATAGCTCAAATTTAATTTTTGAAGACCAACTAGACCCAAGAGATGGCGTTATAAAAAGCACTCAAGAAAGATTGAACAATGAAATTATCTATTATCCGGATCTATCAACAGGAGTAACTATAATGTCTGATAAAGCATATTTTGGGTTTGCAGTTCATCATTTGAACAGGCCTTCAATTTCTTACAACTCTTACAACGATCAAAAAAAAGAACTTTTAAATCATAAATACACCCTTCATGGAGGGTTAAAAATAGCAAGTAAAAAATCTATTCATGATTATTTTTCTCCAAACATTATATTTCAACAACAAGGTTTAAGCAGAACATTTAGTTTGGGAAGTTATTTTAAGCGAAAAAATCTAACCGGAGGTGCTTGGTATCGAGTAAATCAAGCGGTTATTTTATTTTTTGGAATGGAGTTAGATCAATTTAGAATCGGTCTAAGTACGGATGTTCCAACTAATAATTACAGCAATAGAGGGCTTTCGCATGAAATTTCTTTAGCTGCTTTGATAAATAAAAAAACAATTGGGAGACCGAAAAGAAAAGAATTAGTTTTTTGCCCAACATTCTAATCTTTTTTATAAGATATTTACGGTCTATTTTTCTTTAACCAATTAAAATAATTTTCACTTAATTAACTAATTCATTGATATGAATGGTAATGGAACACTATGTCACAAATTGTAAAAATTATTGGCAAAAGTGACTTTTTAGAAGTCAAACTTTCGGGAGAAAGAAAGCCAAACCAAGAAAGCCAAGATGCTATTGAAGCATTTAGCGTTATTCAGTTTTACTGCGCTCAGTTCAAACTCAATAAAGTATTAATACACATCGATCTTGCTGGAGATTCAAAAAGAGAAGAAATACTTAAAATGTTAACGGAGTTAGAAAATAAAGGTTGGGGTAAAGATTATAAGATTGCTCTTTTTTACATTAAGAAAGAAAATAATAGTTTTACTCAAATTCTTACAAAAGAACTCGGATGGAATGTTGGATTCTTTTTTGACTATACTCAAGCAAAAGACTGGTTACTAACTGAGTAGTTAGTTCCTTTCTTTCTTATGAAAACAAGTTCACTAAAGTTTACTTTGTGAACTCTTGGTGGTTTTTGGTGTATTTATACCATTTAATTTCTTAATGCCGTTATAGGGTTTCCTAAACTATTGTTGGCAAAGAGACCGATATAACTGTCTATCAGACAGACGAGGATTTTGTACTGTAACGACTTACTAAATTTTAACTTCATTCTTAATGTACCGATGATAAAGACGTTTAGTCCAATTTAGTTGAACTATTAAGTATATGCTTTCCGTATTATACGACATTGAAATCTCAATCGGTATTAATGGTTTTTTAGTTTTGAACCACAAGGCACAAAGGTTCTTTCACAAAGCTCACAATAAAACTGAATTAGATCTTTTTCTCTGCGAGCTCTTTACGTGAAAACCTTCTTTTATTTCTCAAGTTGGTAAGAATCAATAAAAGTGTCCAATTGATTGGCATCTAAAGTTTTGATGGTTTCCCAATTGCCATTGCTGTTTTTTAACTGAATGTGGTAAAATTGTACCCCATCTTTCAACCCTGTTGCAGGAGTCCATTTTAAATGATTGATTGATCCATCTCTTTCAATTGACAGCCAAATGCTTGCAGCTGTTTGCTCAACTTTTAAATCGAATCTGCAATTATGGTCTAGAGATAATTTATAGCCAATAGATTGATTATCTGAAGCTGTATAATCGTCAATAAAAGAGCTAATTCCCAAAGGAAATTGTCGAACAAACTTATACCCTCCCCTAGTTTGTAATCTTTCTAGGCGATAGCCATTTACTACTTGTGGAGAATAGTTGGGGTCTTCCCACTCTAATAAAACTTGATTATCTTGAAGTACAGTAACTCTTTTTATAGTCAAATCAATGTCTGAAATACTATTTTGTGGCTTAACAATAACAGAATCGCTTAAAGCCTGAAAACCTTTGCCATAAATATTAATCGCCTTAATTCTGTAGCTGTAATCCTGAGGACATAAGGTAGTTGAGTCTGTTGCTTGAGTAAGACTTTTATCTACACGACTTACAAATTGCTTTTTACCCCCTTTTATTGGTTCTCTCCAAATTTCGTAAGCCTCAAAAGAAGCAGTTTGATAAGTGTTCCACTCTAGGTGAATGCCATTTGAATCAGCTTTTGCTCTCAAATCAATGGAACAGTAAGTATCCAACAAATTAACATCTATAGAATCTACACAATGGTAAATCGTTTCAATTTTAAAACACTGAATACCTTCCAAATTCGAATTAAAGGCCAAGTTAAAACTTTTAGATTCTCGATTTTCAGTTCTATGAATTTCTTCAAAATCCCCTAAACTTGTTTTGCGGAAAAGACGGTACATTTTAAACTCAAAAGCGCTATTTTTTTCCCAAAGTATTTCCAAATCATTTTTTTCAGTTCTGCTAACAGACATTATTTTTGATTGTTGAACAGTCTTAGTTTGGAATACGTTTAAATGATCTTTGTGAATCAATGTGTCAGCGCATTTATTTGAATTTATAGCGATTAAACCAATGTCATAGCTCCCTCTTTTGGAAAATAAAATGGAAGTATCGAGAGCCACTGTCTTAATTTCATTCTGATTAATCCTCCATAAAAACTTCGGAGAAAGTAAATTTTGACTTCTATTTTTAAACGTAATTGCTACTGGACTACATCCTTTAAGCGTATCTAAGAAGAAAAGTGCAGTTGGTTTTTCTTTAACCGTAACTCTCTTAGAAAGTGTTTCAACACATCCCGCTGTATCTGTCACCATTAAAGTAACCGTTGAAGTTCCCAACTGATCAAAAAAGTGGCTTGGGTTTCTTTGGGTAGCAACTGTACCATCTCCAAAAAACCATTTTCTACTGTTAACTCGTTTCGATAAATCGTTGAACTGAATATTACTTGGTCCGCAAACAATGGAATCCGATAAATTGAAATTTATTTCAGGCGTGTTGATGTTAAATCGGCGCAAACTAACAACTGTATCGGCACAAGAGTGTCCATTGTCGGCCATTAAAGTAACGTCAAAAATTCCCGCTTTATGGTAAACTTTAACAGGGTTTTCAAACTTACTATCTGTTCCATCTCCAAATATCCACTTGAAATTGATTGCTCCTTCACTTGTGTTTTTAAAACTCGTTAAATGAGGGGAACAGGCATTCACATTACTTTCAGAGAAAAAGTCGGCAATAACTTTACCTGCAACAATCGCTTTTTCCATAATTAAAGTATCGCTACAACCTTCAATAGAGCGAGTAATTAGCTTCAAGTCATATTTGCCAGGCTGAGAATATATGTGCTGAGGATTTCTTAAGTTAGAAGAAGTGCCGTCTCCAAAATCCCAATGGTAACTTTGAACATTCGGTGTTGTGTCATTGAACTGAACAGTTAAAGGAATACAACCTTCCCAAGTGTCTGCAACCGCAGTTGCACGATGAGTTCTTAAAGCGGCCTTTTCTTTTGAGGCTTTACATCCATTCACATCAACAATGCTCAGCTTTTGTTTGCCAGCTTTTGTATGAAAGACATGTGTTGGATTTTGAGCAGTTGAACTAGCTCCATCACCAAACTCCCAAAGCCAACTAACAGCAGCAACACTTCTATCAATAAAGTTGGCTTGAATGGGTAAACAAACATTGTTTTGTTGTATCTCAAAATCTGCTTTGGCTTTATTAATTATTATTTTTTGAGAAGCCTGCTTTACATTACTACAACCATAATGTTCTGCTTTTAAACGAAGTGTATATTCTCCTTCATTTTTGAAGGTATAAATTGCTTGTCTGCCTTTAAGCGAATCTCCATTCCCGAAAAACCATGTAAATTCTAAAGCTCCTGTTGAGAGGTTGTTCACATCTAAATTCAGCGCATCACATGCTTCTGTACCTTCATTAAAACTGAAATTTGCTATTGGGTTGCTCACTCTTAATTTAACTGGAGAAACAAACGTTTTAGCACAATTATTTCGATCATAAGCTTTTACACTAATTGTATATAAACCAGTGTCTGCTGGCATGCAATAAACTGTATCACCTGTGTGAACTTGATTTCCAATTTGCCAAACCAATCGATCATAATTTTGGATATTGGATTCGAAACTAATTTGCTCACCCAAACAAGCATTGGCCTTAAACTTAAAATATGGATTGGAAGTTCCCACACCAATGTTTTTCTTAATGGTATGAAAACAGCCTTTATCGTCGGTTGCCGTCAAACTAATCAATTGATTAGAAGCTTCTTTATAGTTAGCATTTGTGTTGTATTGATTACTAATCCCAGCTGCATCTAAGTCCCAAAAATAATTGGAGGCTCTTGTAGAGTGATTTGTAAATAAAACGCTTATACTATCGCATCTATTCTCAATCTGATATGTAAAGGCTGCTTTTGGATTGCCAATTTGAATGTAATTTTGATTTTGAATTGTATCAAATTTTCCATTTTCAAACTCAACAATAAGTTGTAAGGTAAAATTTCCAGCAGTTTGATAAGTATGAATTGGATGTTGCAGAATAGATGAATGTCCATCACCAAAATTCCACCATTGATTTTTGACAGAATCCAATGGCATAAAAAGCTCTAATTGAAAAGGACTGCAAGCAATAATTGCATCAGATGTATCAGAAAAAACATTTTTACCACCCAAACTACCTCCCAAACCTTCAGAATTGACAGAATCTCCTATGCAGGGATAAAGCTGAAGACCATTGATGAGCGTTCTCTTAGAAAAACAACCATCTTTATCCCAAGTAGATAATGAAACGGTGTAGGCTCCTTCTTCAGCATAATAGTGTATTGGATTTGGAATTGTATCTTCTATGTCATCACCAAACTCCCATTTCCAAGAAAGAATGTCTGAATCAGTTGCAGTAAAACTGACTTTGAAATCAGGGCAGTTGTCTACATTCATTGTAAAATTAGCTTTTGAAGCTTTCACGACCACTACGTTGTATGGTTTTAAGCGATAGAAACAGCCCTGTGTGTTTTGAGTCAATAACTCAACAGTATATGTTCCCGCAGTATCAAAGAAATGTTGTGGATTAGCAGCATTCGAAGTATCGCCATCATCGAAATCCCAACGCCAAAAATTTCCGCCAATGGAAGCTCCATCAAAGGATACTGTACCGGGTTGACAAAGCACAATGGTATCAGGTCGATTGAATACAGATTGTGCATCAATTACTTGTATTTCTTTTAGAAATACCGTATCAATACAAGAATTGGCTGTTCTTGAAATTAAAAATGGTTGGTAGGTTCCGCCCAATTGATACACATAATTAGGTTTCTCAGAATTAGAAGTATCTCCATTCCCAAAGTGCCAAGTAAGTGAAGCTGAATCTACATTTTCTGTAGAAAAATGAACTTTCATGGGCGCACAGCCTAATGTATCGCTTAATGTTGCTGTTCTTTTTCCTCCCTCCAGTTGAAGCAAATTAGAATAATGTAAGGTATCGCTACAAAAATCATTGCTGGCAATTAACCTTAAGTCAACAGCTCCTGCATTAGAAATAGTGAAACGCGGACTAAATCCAGTTAATTGAAACGTATCTAATTTCCATTGATAGGAAGTTGCATAAAAAGAAGTATTTGTTGGCTGAAATGAAAAGGGAGCACAAGCAACAATGGAAGTATCTTTTACAGATGCAATCGGTGTTTCTTTTACAACAATGCTATCAACTCTTTGCAAAACATTACAACCAATAGAGTCTGTAAGATTTACGCGAACAGAATACATTCCTGGATTGGAAAAAGCATGGCTTGGATTTAATTCATTTGAGCTTGAGCCAGTTTCAAAATTCCAAGAGGCAGCCACCCAAAAAGAATCAATTGAAAAATTGATAGCTTGACGGCTGCAGATGGTATCTTGACTAATCTCAATTTGTGCTTTTGGAGGTTTGTTGAATTTTATGTACTTCTCTTGTTTTAGCTCTGTTTCACAGCCTTTACTATCTTCAACAGAGAGTGTTACATCAAATTCGCCTTCATTTTGGTAAATATGGGTAACTTTATTGTTCAAACTGTCTTTATTTCCATCACCAAAATCCCAATAATGCTTTAAATTGGATGAAGAGGCTGAAGTAAATCGAACCACTTGTTGATCGCGGCAAATCAGGCTTGTGTCAGCTGTAAAATAAGCAACAGGATTTGCAATTACATTTATTCTTTTTGCCAAGCTTTTTTGTGCTGTGCAGCCGTGAGTTGTGCTAGCCGCTAAAAGTGTTCTAAATGATCCTGAGGAAATGTATTGATGAACTGCATTGTAGGAATTGGAAGTTGTTCCATCTCCAAAAACCCAAGTATAATTATGAGCAGTATCTCCTAAATTAATTAATTGAATGCTGTCATTGAAAAGGCATTGAACAGAATCAGGAAGTGCATAGTTGATAATTGGTTTTGGAAAAACTTGGATGTATGCACTTTTTACTAGTGTATCTCTTTGAGCTGAGTTTATTGAAATAAGTGTAACTGTATAGACTCCCGCTTTTGTATATAAATTGGTTGGATTGCTTTGTGAAGAATAATTTCCATCTCCAAATTTCCATTGATAGCTAATAGCTCCATTACTTTGATTGGTAAAGTTTACTTCTAATGGAGCGCAACCACTGGTTGTATCTGCAATAAATTGTGCTGCAGGTTGAGCGAATAAATTGAAAGAAAATAAAATGAAAAAAGTAGTAAGTAAATTATTTCTCATTTTAATATACTAAAGTGACATTTCCTTTTTTTACAATTGATTCTCTTTCTGCATTTTTTGCAGCCAATTCATAGCCATAAACTCCTGAAGGTGCAGGTGCTCCTCTAAATGTACCATCCCACCGCACATTGGCATTAGTTGATTGAAAAACTATTTCTCCCCAACGGTTATAAACTACCAAATTCATTTCTTCAATGCCTTCGGCTACCATTCCGAATGTATCATTTAATCCATCGCCGTTTGGTGTAAAAGCAGAGGAAATATGAATGTTCATCGGTTTTATTGAGTTTGCTGTATTTGAAACTGAAACCAATTCTTTGGAGGATTTACTCTCAGCTAAAATTCTGAACTCTAATTTATTAGAATCTTGAGCCATGCTCTGAAAAACACTAAAAACGAAAAAAATAAGTAGAAAATATTGTCCTCGAATCATGCGGTAAAATTGACTCCTGATTCAGTCAAAGTTCTCAGTTAGAAACGCATCGAATCAAAATAGGTATTTTACCTATAAAGCCCTTATTTCATGTTCTGACTTTTGATAAACTTAGTGATGCATTAAAACCAAATTCAACTACCTAACCATGAGTTACTTAAATACATTGCCTAAATGAATTTTACTTTTTTAGGTTAAGTTCTCTTTGATTAATAAGTTTTATTAGAAATTACGCTTTCGAAAGTAAAAGCTTTAGAAGAAAAAGTATGAATAAATTAGAAGATCCAGAAAGATTAAAAGCACTAGATGCACTGAATATTTTAGGCTCTTTGGAAGAAAAAGAATATGATTCCATCACAAAGTTAGCGGCTGCAATCTGTGAAACACCTGTAGCCTTGGTATCATTAGTAGCATGTAAGCAACAATTTTTTAAATCGCGACATGGATTAGAAGAGAAAGAAACTTCAATTGATGTCTCTTTCTGCAAGTTTGCAATTGAAGAAGAAGAAAGTATTTTTATAATTGAAGATACTAGAGAAGATATTCGATTCAAAAACAATCCACTAGTAACTGGTGAACCTTTTATTGTTTTTTATACCGGTTCCCCATTAGTAATGAATAATGGTTTAGTACTTGGAACACTCTGCGTAATTGATAAAAAACCAAGGCAATTAAATCAATTGCAAATTGAAGCATTACAAACACTTGCAAAACAAGTAGTTCAATTATTAGAATTACGAAAAGCAAGCATACAACTTCATGCAAATAAGGCAAGCTTAAAACACGAATCTGAACGCTTAAAAAACATCATTGAAGCAACAGAGGTTGGAACTTGGGAATGGAATGTTCAAACAAATGAAGTGGTTATCAATGAACGTTATGCAGAAATTGTTGGGTATACCATTGAAGAGTTAAAGCCCATCAATCTCGACATGTGGAACAGACTCGTTCATCCTGATGATGCTAAACTTTCTGATGAAAAGATTAATGATTGCTTTTCTAAGAAATCAGATTTTTATAACATAGAATGTCGTTTAATACACAAAAATGGAAGTATTGTTTGGATCAATGATCGCGGAAAAGTTATTGAGTGGACAAAGGAAGGACAACCCTTAATTATGACTGGTACCCACACCGACATTACCAAACGAAAAAATACTGAAACACAATTCAAAGCCATCTCTGATAATATTCCAGGTGCAGTTTTTAGGTATGAACTTTATCCAGATGGAACTGATGGAGTTAATGCAGTTAGTAAAGGTGGTCAATCTTTATGGGGTTATGAAATCGAGACTGTATTAAATAATTTTCCAATTATATGGCAAAATATTCATGAATTAGATGTACAAAGTGTAGTTGAATCTGTTAATATTTCAGCCGAGAAATTGATACATTGGAATCATGAATGGAGATACAAACATCCGGATGGCTCAATCAGGTGGCATAAAGGTTCTGGTAACCCAATCAGATTAGAAAACGGTAGCATCATTTGGGATTCAATTATTTTAGACATTACCAAAGAAAAAGAAATAGAGCTTGAGCTTCAATTAAAAGAAGATCGCTTTAGAAAATTAGTGGAAAACAGTGGTGATGCCATAGCCATTGTTTCAGATGCGGGAAAAATAGATTATGTATCACCTTCTGTTCATAGCATTCTTGGTTATACAGAAGAAGAGGCTTTAAATTTAAATTTATTCGAAATAATTCACCCAGATGATATACCCTTGATAGTTGAAAAACTACAAGAAGTGATGAAAAACCCGGGTGTTCCTATTAAAGGAACTACCAGTAGAACGCTTCACAAAGATGGAACATGGAGGTGGTTAGAAGCTACCAACACCAACATGCTTCATGATCCATCTATTGGGGGTATAATCGATAATTTCAGGGATGTCACCGAAAAAATTGAAGCAGAACAGAAATTAATAGAGAAGGAAAAACGCTTTAGGTCTTTAGTTGAAAACAGCGGAGACGCTTTTGCTATCATGTCTATTGATGGCGCTACAAAATACGTTTCACCTTCTATAGTTAATGTGCTTGGCTACAATGAAGAAGAAGCACTTAGCATGCGTTTAGATCAAATTATTCACCCGGAAGATATTGACATAGTAAATAATACCTTGTACCAATCAATACAATCCCCTGGAATCCCACAAGCTCCTTCAGTCGCAAGAGTCATGCATAAAAATGGGAATTGGATTTACACAGAAGCCATCATTACCAACATGCTTCACCATCCTGAAATTAATGGAATTATAGACAATTTTAGAGATGTGACATCAACTATTTTAGCTCAACAAAAAATTTATCTCAGCGAAAAACGGTTTAAAGCATTGGTTCAGGATGGCTCTGATATGACAGCAATTTTAAGTATTGAAGGTGTATATCAATATGTTAGCCCTAATTATCCAAGATATACCGGTTACACTGAGAATGAATTATTAGGTCTAAATGGTTTTGATTTTTTCCATCCTGATGATGTAACCAAAATAAAAGAAGAGTACAGTAATCTAACTTCTGAAAAAAGGGTAAAATCTTCGCCCTATCGTTTTAAAAGAAAAGATGGAGTTTATTGTTGGTTTCAGAGCATTGGAACCAATTTAATAGAAGATGAAAGTGTTGGAGGTATTGTCGTGAATACTGTTGAAATTACTGATCTTATCAAAGAAAGGAACACTGTAAAACTGCACAATGAGCGTTTTGAGTATGTAAATAAAGCCACCAATGATGCCATTTACGAATGGAACATTGAAAAAGACCTTGTTTATTGGGGAGAGAGTTTCGAGCGAATATTTGGTCATAAAGTGGGTGCAAAACCTGAAGAAACACCATTGTGGAGCAGCCTAGTTCATCCTGAAGATCTAAGTAATGTACTGGAAAAATTAAATAATTATTTAGTTGATTCAAATCAACTAAAATGGTTTGCAGAATACCGTTTTTTAAATGCAGATGGCAGCTATGCTTACGTTGAAGAAAAGGCATATACCATTAGAGACAAAAAAGGTATGCCTCAAAAAATGATCGGTGTTCTATCCGACATAACAGATCGTAAAAAAGAAGAATTGCGCTTGTTGTTAATGGAACGAGTTATTACAAATGCCAATGATGCTGTTTTAATTACAGAAGCTAATCCCTTAGATGAACCAGGACTAAAAATAGTATACGCCAATGAAGCTTTCACTGAAATGACAGGCTATACAGAACAAGAAGTTATCGGCAAATCACCTAGGTTTTTACAAGGCCCAAAAACAGATCGAAGAGAATTAGATAGAATTGATGAGTTGTTGAAAAATGGAGAATCTGCTGAAACGACAGTTATCAATTATAAGAAGAATGGTGACGAATTTTGGATTAATTTTTCAATGAGTCCCGTTTTTAGCAAAGATGGAGAATTAACACACTTCATCTCAATAGAAAGAGACGTAAGCGATAAGGTCAATGCAGAAATTGAAAAGCGCCACATTTCAGAGATTAGCGGCTTTTTTAAGCTGAGAACTAGTTTAATGTCAAGTTTAGAAGCTGTTTTAACCTACTTAACAAGAGTTCTAGATTATGATATTGCTGAAATTTGGTTGCCCAATCCAAAAAAAAGCATCATTCATCAAACCATTAAACATACCGAGACGCAGGCAGGTCAAAGATTTTATGAAGCGTCTAAAATCTATACTAAATTTCTTCCTAATCAAGGACTTCCAGGAATTGTTTGGGTGAACCAAAAAATTGAAGTTTGGAAAGGAAATGAAGGTAAAGAAGCCTTTGTGAGAAAAGAAGCTGCTAAAAAAAGTGACTTAAGAAGTGCTATAGGTATCCCCCTATTTCACAACAATGAGGTGGTAGGTGTTTTGGTGTTAGCTAGTCATAAAGAAATTCCTGTTAATGCTGATAAATCTACTCTCTTTATTTCACTTCAAGAAAACTTAGGTGCTGAAATCAATCGGAAGAAGCAGGAGGAGGAAATGCTTTTATTGTTTAATAGTGCACCTGAAATAATTGCCATTCGAGACCCTGAAGGTTATTTTGTGAAGGTAAACGAAGCATTTTGTGATTTACTAGGTTATACTGAACAGGAACTCACTTCTATTCCCTACATAAAATTTGTCCATCCAAAAGATGTAGTGAAAACTAGTAAAAAGCTGCAAAGCTTCAATGAGGAGAATGAAGGTCAGGTTCATAATTTTGTGAACAGGTATCGTTGTAAAGATGGAAGCTATAAGTGGATTTCCTGGAGTACTTCAAAAAAGTATGGTGAGCACGGATTAGTTTTTGGATTTGGTAGAGATTTGACGGAAGTAAAAGAACTGGAAAAGATTCTTGATAACGCAGCTAAACTAGCCAACTTTGGTACATGGGAAGTAGATTTTATTAAAGACTACGTTTTTTGGTCGCCAATGACCAAAGAAATCCATGAAGTTTCACCAGAATATGAACCAACAGCTGAAAGTGCTCATTTATTTTTTAAAGAAACACATCGAGAACTAGTTGCTAAAAAAATTGAGGAATCCATCAAAGAAGGGAAATCATTTGATATTGAGGCAATTATTTTAACAGCAAACCAAACAGAAAAATGGGTTCGATTGATTGGTGATCCAGAAATCGAGAATGAGCGATGTATCAAGATTACCGGTGGAATGCAAGATATCAATAAGCAAAAACATATTGAAATTCGACTAAAAAACTTGATTAATGAACGCGATAGTATCTTAGAAAGCATTGGTGATGCTTTTATAGCCTTAGACCTAGATTGGAAAGTAACCTATTGGAACAAAGAAGCGGAGAAGGCACTTAAAATGAATAGAGAAGATACCATTGACAAGAATTTTTGGGATATTTTTTCTAAAGATCAATTCAAACGGTTCTATGAAGAATATCATCGAGCCATGGAAACAGGTGTTACTACTCATTTTGAGGAATATGATTCTACCTTTAATCAATGGTTTGAAATAAGTGCCTACCCTTCTGAAAAAGGCTTATCCATTTATTTTAAAGATGTAAGCATTCGAAAAGTTGCTGAAGAAAAAATCAAACTTTCGAATGAACGTTTTGAAAAAATTGCTGAAGCCACAAATGATGCTATTTGGGAGTATGATATTGAAAGAGATGAGCTTTTTTGGGGAAGAGGATTTACCACACAATTTGGACATGACCTTACTAAAATTAAACCAAGTTTTGAGCTATTACTAAGTTACATTCATCCCGATGATCGAAATCAGATTTCCAAAAAGGTACAAACCTTTATGGTCGAAGCAGCCAACAATAACTGGTTTGCTGAATTCCGCTTTTTGAAATCGGATGGAACTTATGCACTTGTTCTTGATCGAGCAATATTTATTCGAGATGAAAATGGAAAAGCTATAAAAGCTTATGGTGCAATGACTGACATTAGTTATCGCAAAGAATATGAAGATTCATTAAAAAAATTAAATAATGAATTGGAAATACAAACTAAAGAACTGGCAAGCTCTAATGCTGAATTAGAACAATTTGCCTATATCGCTTCACATGATTTGCAGGAACCCTTAAGAATGATCAGCAGCTTTCTGACTCAATTAGATAAAAAATACGGTGATACCTTAGACGAAAAGGCTCACACCTACATCAACTTTGCAGTTGATGGCGCTAAGCGTATGCGAAAAATCATTCTCGATTTATTAGAATTTTCAAGGATTAGTAAACAAGAAATCAAAACTGAAAAAGTTGATCTAAATGAGCTATTAGTAGAAGTATTCAAACTTCAACACAAATTAATAGAATCTAAAAATGCAAAAATTACTTATGATATTTTACCAGTAATTAAATCGCATTACTCACAATTGTTACAAGTTTTTCAGAACATTATTGGCAATGCATTAAAATACTGTAAGCAAAATCAACCCCCTGAAATTCATATTTCCGTTAAAAAACTTAGGCGTGAATGGGAGTTTTCAATAGAAGACAATGGAATTGGAATTGAAAGTGAATACTTTGAAAAAATATTTATAATTTTCCAGCGCCTTCATTTGAAAGAAGAATTTGAAGGAAGTGGAATGGGACTAGCAATTGTCAAAAAAATAATTGACAAAATGAATGGAAAAATTTGGCTAATATCTAAAGTTGGAGCTGGCAGTACCTTTTTCTTTTCAATTCCATTTAAAATCAATGAAAAAAAACAACTTTCATAAAATTATATTTAACCCAGTATTTGCTGGCTATTGTTGCTTTATAATAATTCTGGCAATAACACAAATTACTGCTTATCATTTTCATAAAATAGAAAAAGAAAAAGAACGACAAAAAACAGAATTGCTGGCAATCACTGTAAAAAGCAATCTGGAAATTCTTTTAAATCATGGAATAACCGCTGCAAAACTAATAGAGAACTTAGTTAAAAGAGATTTACCACTTAGTGAAATCAAAGTAGTTTGTGATGAAATTATTTCGCGAAACCCTTTTATAGATGCACTTCAAGTAGTGAAAGATGAAACCATTATTTTCACTTATCCGCTAAAAGGCAATGAAGTTACAATTGGCTATGAAGTATTAAAAGGTACTTATCACCTTGAAGAAGCTTTAAAAGCTTACGATAGAAAAGATATTTACTTTGAAGGACCCATCAATCTAATTCAAGGAGGGGTTGGAATTGTAGGTAGATTGCCAATAATGAAAAATGACACTCTCTGGGGATTTTCTGCAGTTATAATTAAAGAAAAGAATTTTCTAAACTTCTTAAACCTTAAAGACTCCCTATCTGAAAAAGTTTTTGATTTCTACCTCACAAAACACGACAGCACTGGTAAAGAAATTGCGCTTATCCCTCAACTGTCTTCCCTTGATTTAGATGGCATTTATCACCATGTTTCTATACCATCAGGAGATTGGACTTTGACGGTTATTAGTAAAAATGATTTCTTCACTACTTCTACTCTACTGATTTCAATTTTGGGAACACTTCTTTCTATTAGTTTTGGCTTTTTTCTATGGAACCTCAGCAAACAACCCTATACTCTTAAAAAACAAGTAAACGAGAGGACTTTAGAATTGAAACAACTCAACAAATCACTCCAACTGAAAGCAGAGCAGCTTGAAAAATCGAACAGAGATTTGGAGCAATTTGCCTACATCGCCTCTCACGATCTACAAGAACCGAGTAGAATGGTGAACAGCTTTTTAGAACGCTTGCAAAAGAAATATGGCGCTGAATTAGATGAAAAGGCCAATAAATACATCGACTTTGCAGTTCAAGGATCCAAAAGAATGCTTCAAATAATTAAAGATTTGTTAGAGTTTTCAAGAGTAGATCATTCCAAAAAGTCTTTACAAGAGGTTGATTTAAATGAACTTTTCGATGAAGTTTGTGCTTTCAACTCTAATTCTATCAAAGCTTTTTCCGCATCAATTAAGTACAAAGATCTACCTACCATACAATCTAATTACAGCTTATTGATTCAGGTGTTTCACAACTTGATTGAAAATGCACTAAAATACTGCAAAGAAGGAACTTCGCCCGAAATAAAAATTAAAGTAAAAGAAATCGATCAAAATTGGCAAATTTCAGTAAGTGACAATGGAATTGGTATAGATTCAGAATATTTTGACAAAATTTTTCTTATCTTTCAGCGATTGCATTCAGATTCAGATTATAAAGGCTCGGGAATAGGTTTGTCTATCGTAAAGAAAATCGTTGATGGTCTAGATGGCAAAATATGGTTGGAATCCAAGTTGAATGTTGGAACAACTTTTTATATCAATTTACCTAAATAAGAATAGCTATGAAACCAATACATATTTTACTGGTTGAAGACAATGAAGGTGATATTTTTTTAACCACTGAAGCGCTTGAAGACAGCAAAGTTGTTAATGAAATTGAAGCAGTTAGAGATGGTAAAGCTGCCATTGACTATGTGTTAAAGCAAGGAATATACGAAAATGCTAAAACACCTGATCTAATCTTATTGGACATCAACATTCCTTTCAAAAATGGCCATGAAGTGCTGAAAACATTAAAGCAAAATGACTTATCAAAACACATTCCAATTATAATGCTTACAACTTCATCATCTGAAAGAGACATTAACCAATCCTATCAGAATTATGCGAACACCTATGTTACAAAACCAGTTGAAGCAGACCAATTTCTAAAAGCAATTACTAGCATTGAAAATTTCTGGTTAAGTGTTGTTCGCTTACCTGAAAGAGAATAAGGAATCCAATCTTCTCAATCTATTACAACAAATCGTTTCGTTGTGATCGCATTCTCATTACAAAAGCGCAGAAAGTAAATTCTAGATGTACAAGTGTAACAAAAAAGAAGAATTTTTAATTACTGATGCTGCCAACCCTGTGCTTCAAGAGGAACTAATTGCTCCGTTCCCTGTGTTACCATAAAATTCCCAGAAGGTTTATCAGTAACATGTCCAATCACAGTAATTTCCTTGATTGTTTTGATTTTTTCTAGCATACTCAAAGGAAGTGTGAACAGCAATTCATAGTCTTCTCCTCCATTCAATGCTGCAATGGTTGTATTCAGGTTGAGTTCCTCGCAAGTTGCTTGGGTTACGGGGTCAATCGGTAATTTCGATTCATAAATTTGAACACTTACTTCTGAAGCAGTGGCAAGGTGAATCAATTCGGAAGACAAACCATCAGAAATATCAATCATTGAATTGGGAACTATCTTCTCTTTGGCAAAAAATTCGATGATGTCTTTTCGAGCTTCTGGTTTCAACTGACGTTCAAGAATGTAGTCTTTTCCACTAAAATCGGGTTGTACTTTTTGATTGTCTTTAAAAACTGCTTTTTCGCGTTCCAATATTTGCAATCCCGCAAAAGCTGAACCTAAATCACCTGTCACACAGATTAAATCTGTTTCTTTTGCTCCACTTCTTTTCACCACTTTCTCTTTTTCTACTTCTCCAATTGCAGTGATTGAAACAACAGTTCCAGCTAAACTCGATGTGGTATCTCCACCAATTAAATCAACCTGGTAGATTTCGCAAGCTAAGTAAATTCCTTCGTAAATCTCTTCTAAGGCTTCTACCGACATGCGGTTGGAAACAGCAATAGAAACAGTAATCTGCTTTGGCTGAGCATTCATGGCATATATATCAGAAACATTCACCACCACTGCTTTGTATCCCAAATGTTTCAGTGGAGTGTAAAGTAAATCAAAATGAACCCCTTCCACCAACATATCAGTAGATACTACAGTCAATAAGTCACCATTTTGAATTAATGCTGCATCATCTCCAACACCAAGAACAGTAGATTCATTCTTTAGCTCAATGCCTTTTGTTAAACGTTCGATTAAACCAAATTCTCCCAATTCACCCAAAGGTGTAACTTCTTGCTTGTTATTTTCCATGCTGCAAAAATAGTCAATGAAACAGTATTATCTATTCAAACAAAGCTTAAAGCAGCTTGTTATTAGGAGTAGAAATTTTCCTTATTTAGACATAATCTAAATAAAGATAAGTAATTTTGCAGGACTACAAAAGCAGTAAAAAATGATAAAAATAAACGACAGTGCAAGAGACAAAATCTTGAGCTTGCTTCAAGCTGAAGGCAAAGATCACGAAAACTATGTACGTGTTGGTGTGAAAGGTGGAGGATGTTCAGGATTAATGTACAATTTAGAATTTGATTCTAAAAAAGAAGACGGCGATCAATTAATTGAAGATAACAATGTTAAAATTGTGGTAGATAAGAAAAGTGTGCTTTACCTAATTGGAACTCAATTAGATTATTCTGATGGTCTCAACGGAAAAGGGTTTAATTTCATCAACCCAAATGCTTCAAGAACCTGTGGTTGCGGTGAAAGTTTTTCAATTTAAAAGATACGAGAATGGCAAGTGAAGAAGAATTATTAAAAGACATCACATCAAGTGAATATAAGTATGGTTTTTACACTGATATTGAATCAGATAAAGCACCAAAAGGGCTAAACGAAGACATTATTCGTTTTATTTCTGCCAAGAAAAATGAACCTCAATGGTTACTCGATTACAGACTAAACGCATTGCGTGTTTGGCAAAAAATGGAAGAACCTGAATGGGCACATGTCAGCTATCAAAAACCTGATTTTCAAGATTTGTACTACTATTCAGCTCCCAAGCGAACAAAAAAACTCGATAGTTTAGATGAAGTAGATCCCGATTTGTTAGAGACATTTAAAAAGTTAGGAATTTCATTGGAAGAACAAAAACGCTTAACCGGAGTAGCTGTGGATGTCGTGATGGACAGTGTTTCAGTTGCCACTTCCTTCAAGAAGAAATTGGGAGAGTTGGGAATTATTTTCTGCTCATTTAGTGAAGCTGTGCAGGAACATCCTGAATTGGTGAAAAAATACTTGGGAACCGTTGTACCAACTAGTGATAATTTTTATGCAGCCTTGAATTCTGCGGTTTTTACTGATGGTTCTTTCTGCTACATTCCAAAAGGCACAAAATGTCCCATGGAATTGTCTACCTACTTTAGAATTAACGAAGCCCAAACCGGACAATTTGAGCGCACGCTTGTAATTGCCGATGAAGGCAGTTATGTGAGTTATCTGGAAGGTTGTACTGCGCCAATGCGCGATGAAAACCAATTGCATGCCGCAGTGGTAGAATTGATTGCTTTAGACAATGCTGAAATCAAATATTCTACCATTCAAAACTGGTATCCTGGTAACAAAGAAGGCAAAGGAGGAATTTATAATTTCGTTACCAAACGCGGATTGTGCCTTGAAAATTCAAAAATTTCTTGGACGCAAGTTGAAACCGGTTCAGCAGTAACATGGAAATATCCAGGATGTGTTTTAAAAGGCAACAACTCAGTTGGAGAGTTTTACTCAGTTGCTGTAACTTCTAATCACCAACAAGCTGATACAGGAAGTAAGATGATTCACATTGGAAAAAACACAAAAAGCACCATCATCTCAAAAGGAATTTCTGCAGGACAAGCCAATAATTCTTACCGAGGTTTGGTTCGAATTAATCGTGGAGCAACAAATAGCAGAAACTTTACACAATGTGATTCCTTGTTGATGGGCAACAATTGTGGTGCTCATACTTTCCCCTACATAGAAGTGAACAATCAAAGTTCGAAAGTAGAGCATGAAGCAACAACTTCAAAAATTGGGGAAGATCAAATATTCTACTGCAAGCAAAGAGGAATGGATGAAGAAACGGCCATTAACTTAATTGTGAACGGCTATTGCAAAGAAGTGCTCAACCAATTGCCAATGGAATTTGCCGTGGAAGCACAAAAACTATTGGAAATAAGTTTAGAAGGATCGGTTGGATAAGAAGCAAATCAAAAACAGAACAAACAAACAAGACAAAAGAAACAATGATAAAAATTGAAAATTTACACGCCTCTATTGAAGGGACAGCCATTTTAAAAGGGCTTAATTTGGAAGTAAAGGCAGGAGAAGTACATGCGATTATGGGTCCAAATGGATCTGGGAAAAGTACCTTAGCAGCTGTATTGGCAGGAAGAGATGAATACGAAGTAACCGAAGGAAAAGTAACTTTTTTTGGTGAAGATTTGTTAGAAATGGAAGCTGAAGACCGTGCAAGAGCAGGTTTGTTTTTAGCTTTTCAATATCCTGTAGAAATTCCGGGCGTGAGCAACATCAATTTTCTAAAAACGGCAATCAACGAAAGTCGTGAGAAGAAAGGATTGGAGCCAATGCCCGCCAAAGAATTTTTAGCCAGAGTGAAAGAGAAATCAAAATTGGTTGAATTGGATGGAAAACTCGCTAACCGCTCTGTGAATGAAGGGTTTTCAGGTGGCGAAAAGAAGCGAAATGAGATTTTCCAAATGGCCATGTTGGAACCAAAATTGTCGATTTTAGATGAAACAGATTCTGGTTTAGACATCGATGCACTTAGAGTTGTAGCCAACGGTGTGAACAAATTGAAAACAAAAGACAATGCTTCCATTGTGATTACTCACTACCAGAGGCTTTTAGATCATATTGTTCCAGATTTTGTACATGTGCTTTACCAAGGAAAAATCGTTAAAACCGGTTCCAAAGAATTGGCTTTGGAATTAGAAGAAAAAGGTTACGATTGGATCAAAGAACAAGAAGCTGTTGCTTCATAAAAAGTACTCAAAATGAACGAAACAACGCTTTTAAGTACCAAGGATAAATTTCTAAGTCACTTTCACAACTTGGATTTTTCGCACGATGAACCCTTCTCTTTAAAACAAAGAGAATTGGCTTCAGCTCAGCTGAAAACCTTGTCTTTTCCCGATTCTAAAACAGAATATTGGAAATACACGCGCATCAATAAAATCATCAATGGGGAGTATAAAATTGCTTTTCCTGAAAATGAACTTGAACTCGATTTAGCTGTGCCTTCCAAAAATTGCATTGTTTTAATCAATGGATTTTACAGTGAAGCCCACAGTTTTACTGAATGTGAAGAAGGAGTGCGATTCTCATCACTTTCAGATGCAAAAAAGAACGATCCAGTTTTAAAAAGCCATTTTAACAGCCTTGTAAAAGAAGAAGAAATATTCTCAGTCATCAATTCAGCGTTTCATCAAGATGGTGCAGTATTGCATTTAGGTAAAAATGTGCACAGTGAAGACCCTTATTACATCTTCAATTTTTGCGATGATTCAGAAATTTTATCCAATCCAAGGAATTTTATTTATCTGGAAGAAAATAGCTCTGCTAAAGTTGTTTTAAAAACCATTGATGTCAATGGTGGTAGATGTTTCACGAACCTATTGACCGAAGTATTTGTTGGAAGAAATGCCAATTTGGAAATCAATAAGGTGCAAGATGATTCGGTAAGTGATTTTCAAATTTCCAACGAATTGGTTCAACAAGCGAGCAACAGTGTATTTAAAATCAACACTTTCACTTTAAATGGTGCTTTGGTACGCAACAACCTCAACATTGATTTATTGGGTCAACATACTGAAACACATTTAAATGGATTGTATCCTTTAAAAGGAAAACAACACGTTGATAATCATACCTATGTTTATCATAGAGAGCCAAATTGCGAATCGCATGAATTGTACAAAGGCATTTTAGACGACCAATCGACTGGGGTTTTTAATGGAAAAGTTTTTGTTCACCGCGAGGCACAAAAAACCAATGCTTTTCAGTCCAACGGCAACATCGTGTTAACCGATCAAGCGACCATTAACTCTAAACCTGAATTGGAAATTTATGCAGATGACGTAAAGTGCAGCCATGGTTCAACCATTGGCCAATTGGATGATGAAGCTATGTTTTACCTGCGTTCAAGAGGACTTTCAAAAACAAGTGCCAGAGCAGTTTTGGTCAATGCTTTTGCTTCCGATGTAATCGAGCAAATTGGAGTTGAACCCATTAAAGCAGAAATTGAAGCTTTTATCGATAAAAACTATCAAGGAATAAAATGAGTGAAATCGCCACCAAATTTGATGTAGCTAAGATTCGAAAAGATTTCCCCATCCTTTCACGCAAGGTAAATGGGCAAAATTTAGTTTACTTAGACAATGGGGCAACGGCACAAAAACCTCAACCAGTTATTGATGCTTTGGTGAATTATTATTCATTTGAAAACAGCAACATTCACCGTGGAGTGCACACCTTGAGCCAAGAAGCTACATCGGCTTATGAGGGTGTGCGAGAAAAAATGCAAGCATATTTAAATGCTGCACATAAAGAGGAAATTATTTTCACCAAAGGCACTACTGACGGAATCAATTTGGTTGCTAATTCATTTGGTCGACATCACCTAAAAGCGGGAGATGAAGTGCTAATTACTGCAATGGAACACCATTCCAACATTGTTCCTTGGCAACTTATTTGCGAAGAAAAAGGAGCGCATTTAAAAGTTGCGCCCATCAATGATCAGGGCGAATTGATTTTAGAGGAATTGCAAGCCTTACTCACAGAAAAAACAAAAATTCTTGCCTTGGTTCACATCAGCAATACCTTGGGAACCATTAATCCTGTAAAGGAAATTATTGCCATGGCACATGCTAAAAACATACCTGTTTTGGTAGATGGTGCACAGCAGGTTGCACACCATGCGCCCGACATGCAGGCATTGGATGCTGACTTTTATGTTTTCGGTTTGCACAAAATGTTTGGACCTACGGGAATTGGTGTTTTGTATGGCAAAAAAGCATTGTTGGAAAGCATTCCTCCCTACCAAGGTGGTGGAGACATGATCAAAACGGTGACTTTTGATAAAACAACCTACAATGAACTGCCACATAAATTTGAGGCTGGAACACCAAACATTGCTGCGGGAATTGCCAGTGGCGCAACCTTAGACTACCTCAACCTATTGGATTGGGAAGCTATTGCAGTGCATGAAAAAGAATTATTGGAATACGCTACAACTGAACTTAAGAAAATTGAGGGTGTGAGAATTATTGGTGAAGCTGCAAAAAAAGCAAGTGTAATTTCATTTATAGTGGAGGGAGTGCATGCTTATGACATCGGCGTAATTGTAGATAAAATGGGTATTGCCGTTCGAACAGGACACCATTGCACACAGCCTTTAATGGATCGTTTTAGAATACTCGGTACGGTTCGCGCATCTTTTGCATTTTACAATACCAAAGCGGAAGTAGATTTACTCATTGCTGCACTTGAGCGGGCATTAAAAATGTTGAAATAATGAGCATTAAAGAGCTACAAGATGAAGTAGTTGAAGAGTTTGCCCTCTTCGACGATTGGATGGACAAATACGAGCACCTGATTTCTTTGGGGAAGGAATTGCCACTTATTGAGGAAAGCAAAAAGGTGGATGAAAACATCATAAAAGGATGTCAGTCGAGGGTTTGGTTGGCAGCGGAATTGATAGATGGAAAAATACATTACACAGCTGACAGCGATGCAATTATCACCAAGGGAATTATTTCTTTGATGATTCGAGTATTGACCGATAGCAGTCCAGAAGAAATTTTAAGTACTGAACTCTATTTTATCGATCAAATTGGATTGAAAGAACACCTCTCTCCCACCCGTTCCAATGGCTTGGTGAGCATGATTAAACAGATGAAAATGTATGCAATTGCCTTTCAGGCAAAAGTTTAAAAAGAAGTGTATGAGCGTTGAAGAAAATAAAGAAATTAGTCCTGCGGAAGTTGAAAATCAAGTAATTGATATTTTAAAAACGATTTATGATCCTGAAATTCCTGTCAATATTTACGATTTGGGATTGATTTATGAAGTGAAAGCCAACTCCGATTTTGAGATCAGCATACTAATGACTTTAACCTCACCCAACTGTCCGGTGGCGGAATCTTTGCCACAAGAAGTGGAAACGAAAGCAGCGGGTTTGTGGTCGGTGAAATCGGCAAAAGTTGAGATTGTTTGGGATCCACCTTGGGACAAAGAAATGATGAGCGAAGAAGCAAAGTTCGAACTCGGATTTATGTAAATTATGTCAGAAGAAATCATCAATAGAGTAGCCAACAGTGGCTTAGTAACTTTCAATTTGGAAGAGCTGTTTCCAGAAGGAGAGCGCGTGCTTTATGATTTGAAAGACAATCTTTGGCAAGGCATTGCGTTGAAAGAAAAGGACTTTCGAGAATTTGTAAAAACCACTGATTGGTCGGTTTACCAAGATAAATTTGTGGCGTTGTATTGCTCGGTTGATGCCATTGTGCCCACTTGGGCGTATATGCTTTTGGCCACTAAAATTGCCCCTTTTGCCAAACGCGTTGTTTTTGGAACATTAGAAGAACTAGAAAGCATTTTATTTGAAGCTGAATTGAGCAAAATCGACCCGAAAGACTATGAAGCTGCTCGAGTAGTGATTAAAGGTTGCAGCAAAAAAGCGGTGCCCGCCTCCGCTTATGTAAAACTCACTGAATTATTACTGCCCCATGCTGCTACCATCATGTATGGGGAACCTTGCAGCACTGTGCCACTTTATAAGAAGCCAAAGGGGTAAGTTGTTTTTAAATACTAGTAGGTTTAGTGTATAGAGCTATCCCGAAGAGTTTGCTTAAATTATACCGATTGTGATTTTAATTGTCGCATTAATGCTCCTTAAAATCCCTGCCTGTCCGGCCGGCAGGTACATCGGTATTATACTTTTGAAGATATCGTAGCGACATTAAAAAACTAAATTGGTATTATTTGCTTAATTGTGTTCATCGGAAGTAGCATCTTTTCACTGTCAGGTAGTTTTTCAAAACCATACTTTTCATAGAATTTCACTGCAAATTCATTTATTGGATCGACAACAACTGCCATTGCACCGATACTTTCTTCTGATAGTGTGAAGGCTCGGAATAATGCATCTAAAAGCAGGTGCTCTCCAAGACCACTTCCTTTTACTTTTATGTCTCTTGCTAATCGACCAAGCAGAATTACCGGAGCATTATAATTTTGCGGCACTTTTTTAATATACTTTTCAGGGATTAGATCTCTTCCTAGACTTTCACTTGTGAGCGTATAGTAGCCAATAACATTTTTGTCTTTGTCTGTTGCAACGAAGCATATTGCTAGTCTTTTCTTAATGTCCTGACTTACCTGCTTTTGAATATAGTCAGTTAATTGCTGAACTTCGCATTCAAAACACTTTCTATTGTGAGATTTGTCTAAAATGGAAATATTCAAATTCAGGATTTATTTAATTTGTATTTTTTAGCAGCAGCGACTAGGTTCTGATTTGGTTTTCTATCCCCAAATACAGCATCAAAAAATACTTGACGGTCTTTTTCAGTAGTGATTATCCTGTCGTTTTTGGCAACTATTTCTTCAGCTTGTTTTTTAACTATCCTAACTATAAAGCTGCTAAAAGATTTATCCCCACTGAGTTTTTGAGCTCTTCTGAAAGTTCTCTTATCAGCAGAGGAGACTCTTAATTCAATTCGCTCTTCTTTATTTACTTGTGCTTCCATAATAAAACAATTTAAAACAAATGTACGGCAATTTACCGTACAAAACAAATTATTTATTATACACTTCACTAGAAAAAACATATATAATAAAAATTTATCTTCATTTGCCAACCTAAATCCAAACGGAAGAATTCATCTAGAATTGAGAGTTCAAATTTCAAATTCTTTCAGCCAAAATACTATTTTTCAAATTACTCTGCTTAGTTTGCTTTAGGCTTTTCAAAATTCCATCTTTCCCCATCATTCCATTTAGTAATGGAGTTACCATAATTAGAATACCCAGAATTTGATTTGAGTAAGTGTGCTAAGTGGAGCAAATTATAGGTCATGAATGTGGTGTTTCGATTGGTGAAATCACTTTCAAATCCTACTGGTGGTTCTACTTTTTTGCCTTGCCATTCGGTATCGCCATAGCTTGGACCTGGTCCTACCTTGCCAATCCAACCGCAATCTGCCTGAGGTGGTATGGAATATCCAATGTGTTGAAGTGAATATAAAATTCCCATTGCACAATGCTTGATTCCATCTTCGTTTCCAGTAATTACGCAAGCTCCTACTTTGCCGTAGTAGATGTATTGTCCTTGGGCATTGGTTTCAGCACTCATGGCATAAAGTCGCTCAATGAATTTTTGGGCAATGGAAGATTTTTCGCCTAACCAAATGGGTGTTCCAATAATTAAAATATCTGCTTTTAGAATTCTTTGGAAAAGTTGGGGCCATTCGTCTTTTTCCCAATTATGCTTGGACATATCGGGGTAAATACCTGTTGCCACTTCATGATCTATGAAACGTATTTCATCAGTCTTTACGTTTTCCTTTTCCATTATTCGCCTTGAAACTGCCATCAGGTTGTCTGTATGACTTATCTCAGGAGATTTCTTTAAAGTACAATTCACAAAAACGGCACTTAAGTTACTAAAGTCTGGCTTTTTCATGCTTTCAAAAAATTAGATTTACTGGAATTATAGAACACATCCATAAACTTATGCTTTTTTTCTGTCTTTGCTTGAAATATCAGAAAGAAGGCTGTTTGAAGGTTGAGAAAATTCCCTCAACCGCTATTGCCTCTTTAACTTTAACTAAGCCGTTTAATCTTCTAATTTAACTAATTGTTCAATCCAATGATTTGGAATTTGGTCGATGGTAAAGATTTTCAAGCCGTTTTCATTTTCATTGAATGAAAGTGTTTCAGATAGCGTTTCATTGATGTAAAGCGTTTTCAATTTATACATTGCCCCGGTTGCGGGGTCAACAATTAAAAAACCAATAGCTCCACCAAAAAGGAGATTGCCCCAATACCAGCCGTCAATTTTAAAATGAACAGGTACTATTCTATCTTCATATCCTGCTAACTCAATCTTTACTTGGTATTTTGCTCTAGAAAAGTACCCGTTTCCTGCATCTAAATACAAAGTAGCAGGAGTGTTTCCTTGATAAATAACAAACCCTTTTTTATCAGTTACTGAAACTTTCGCTAATGAAGGTGTGCTCCTAATAGAAATTGGATAACTAGACTTACTTAAAATTGAGGCACAACTTGAACCTAGTATTACAAGTAAAGTCATTGAAAATACTATAAGTTGATTTCTCATTTTTCTTTAATTAATAATTGATAAAATAAACCTGTGCTATTACTATTTTAAATTCCTTGTATTAATCCTTCAATTATGCTAATAAAGCAATTACAAGGGAAAAAAAGGAATGCATAAACATATCCATTTGTTTAATATTCTAAACTGTAAAAGTTTCAACTTCTTTTCGTTTACCAAGTTGCCACATTAAAATTCCACCAGTCACAAACATCCAAATTGAATAAGCGCCTGTGGGAATTGCCATCTCAATGTTGTTGAGAATGGATGTGGCAATAACAAATGCCAAGGTACCATTTTGAATACCGCTTTCTATGGTAATTGAAATGGCACTTTTTAAATTCAGTTTAAACAAGCGAGCAGATAAATAGCCTAAACCCATAGTACCAATGTTTAAAATCAGAGTAACCAATCCAACTTCTTTCATGGCTTCCCCTAGCTTGCTAAAGTTGGCAGCAATTACAGCTATAAAAATCACTATAAAAATAACAGTTGATGCGGTGCGCATTGGTTTTTCCATTCGAATGGCAAAATCGGGTTTGCGTTTACGGATCATCATTCCAATACTGATGGGAATGATGGTGATTCCCATTATTTGAAGTATGGTATCAAATACTGGCAACTCAATGGCAACATCCGAACCTGTTCCAAAATAATTCAATGCATGCGTTAAAATAAAAGGAATAGAAAGTATGCAGATAAAACTAGCAACCGCAGTAAGTGTAACAGATAAGGCAATGTTTCCTTTGCTCACTTGAGTGATTAAATTGCTTGTCGGTCCACCCGGGCAAGCGGCAATAATCATGAGACCTACTGCCATTGTTGCGTTTAAATCAAACGCTATGGCTAAAAACAAACCAATGAGTGGCAAGAAAATCAATTGATTGCAGAGGCCAATTAAAATGGCTTTGGGATATTTTACTATTCGAGTAAAATCTGCAGGTATTAATGTCATTCCCATACCCAGCATAATGATACCAAGCGACAAAGGCAGTAAAACCTTGGTTAGTAGTATTGAAATCATCCCATCATTGATTTAAATGAGCAATTGTTTGGGAGTAAAAGTATCTATTATTTTAACTATTCCCATTTCTTTGTTGCCATGAAATTAGATTTTGCTCTTACTAATGTCTCTTTTTTATCCAATCGGGTAAAAAAACAATAGAACGAATTAAAAGCGAAAACTAGACAGTGAATAATAAATAAATTATATACCCACTGTGCCCCTATAAAACTCATTTTTAAATTTTGATATTCCCTTTTATAAGAAGAATACCTAATATTCTTAAATTGACAAAATCAAAAATACCTTATTATTGTTTTCTAGAAAATTACATATAAATATACCGTATTGAAAACACCTGTAGTGACCCTTACTCTTAATAAATACGATGGATTTAGTGATAAATTTTGGGCACTTAAAATGATGCAACTTTCACACAAGTACCTAAAAAATAGTAATGGGCTTAGTTTTTATAAGATGATGGGTTCAGGAGCAGGAAATGGATTTAATTGGAAAGCCGATTTTTCAACTTACGCCTTGCTTTGTGTTTGGAATGATGAAGTTCAGGCAAATGAATTTATCGAAAATTCCACTATCATAGCCCAATTCAAAGATAGAGCAAAAGAACAATTTACGGTTTTTATGTTGCCCTTAATTTCTCACGGAAAATGGTCGGGCCAAAATCCTTTTGAGCCGAGTAAAGAAGTAGAAGGAAGCATTATAGCAGCAATCACAAGGGCTACTATTTCAAATAAGCGATTAATTCAATTTTGGAAAGATGTGCCAGATACAGGTGAATCATTAAAGAATTATAAAGAAGATATCTTATTGGCAAAAGGTATTGGCGAATGGCCAATTAAACACATGGCCACTTTTAGTATTTGGAAAAATGAAAAAGCAATGAAGGATTTCGCTTACAGCAACCACTCTCACCAAAAGGTTATTCAAAAAACAAGGGAACTAAAATGGTATAAAGAGGAGTTATTTGCCAGATTTAGACCATTTAAATCTTTAGGGACCTGGGATGGCAAAAAAATCCTTCCTTTTTGAAAACGCTTTATTGCGTTATTGGTTTTGCAATTATAGTCATGATTCCAGCAGAAAACCACTTTTTAAGCCAAAATATAGGTGCTGTTAAAATCATACCAAGGACAAAACCATAAAACTTTTTTTCCATAGAACCACTCCAGTCGATTCCTTTTCGCTCTTGTCGTCCCATCCAAAAAAGAGGATAAGCATCTAATGTGCCATATGTTTTTATATAATCTACCTGCCATCCACTATTGTTTAGGAGTATTTTTATCGTTTCCGGGGTATAAATGGCAGTATGTCTTGGGGTGTGATAGCCCTCCCAATTAGATTTTTGAAGTTTTCTTGTCGATGAATTGTGATTGGGAACTTCTATAATCAGCCTTCCATTGATGCTCACCAATTCTTTTAATCGTAATAAGGTTTTCAAGGGCTCATAATCGTGCTCCAAATAATGCCACATAGTAATTAAGTCAAACTTTTTATTCGTTTTAAATTGGTGACATTCAGAAACCTCTAAGTCTAATTTACTGTAGATTTTTGAATCGTTTCTCCAACCTTCATCACTAAAATCAATTCCCTTACAATAGGCATTTGTAGCCTCAACTATTTTTTTCAAAAAGCTTGGTTTTCCACATCCCACATCTAAAACTGAACTAGCCTTGTCAAGCTTTACAACTTTTTGCGAAAGCTGAATTCTTTTAGTATCGGTTTTATTCAAATTTTTTGCAACCAATGGGGCGAATTTACCCCATGCATCAGGGCCGCGAAATGGTAAATAAAAATCCTTGTAATAGTGAGGCAAAAATGTTTTTTTTAAGCGTGGATTAAGCATGATCAACTGACAAGAAGAACATTTTACAAAAGTATATTCCTCATATTCATTGTGCATTTGGGCTTTTGAAACTTGATAAAAATCGAAGCTTTTACTACCACAGGCTAAGCATTGATTCAGCTTTTCTAATTGAGACATCAAATAAATAATTGTAATTTATAACACTTTGAATATAAATCTGTTTTAATACTTTAAAAAATCACTAATCAACTAAGTTGGCAGGATTACTTCTGGAACCTTGAGTAAAATTGTTGTTCATTTCAATTTTATCCAGCCCTCCTCAATAATAACTCGTAAAAATGGATTAAAAATTTTACTCTTTTTCTCAGCCTTCAATCTACAGCTTTTCTCCTTTTCTTAACTTGGTGGCATGAAAAAATTCATCGAATGTGTACCCAACTTTTCTGAAGGTGTCAATCAACAAACGATTGAGGCCATTGCATCAGCTATAAGAAATGTAGCAGGGGTTTCGCTTTTACACCAAGACTCTGGAGTAGCTGCCAACCGAACGGTTTACACTTTTGCAGGAGAAATGCAAGCAGTTTTTGAGGCAGCTTATCAAGCCATCAAAGTGGCAACAGAATTAATCGACATGCAAATACACAAGGGAGAGCATCCGAGAATTGGCGCTTGCGATGTTTGTCCGTTTGTGCCAATTTCAGGCATCAGCATGGAAGAATTAATAATTACCACTGAACGATTTGCTCAAAAAGTAGCACAAGAACTGAATGTTCCCATTTTCCTATATGAGTATTCTGCCAAATCTGAAAATCGAAAAAATTTAGCGAATCACAGAATTGGAAATTATGAGGCTTTGGAACGAAGAATTGTAGAAAAAAGATGGTTGCCCGATTTTGGATCTTTTAATGCCAAAAGTGGCGCAACAGTTATGGGAGCTAGAAACTTTTTAGTGGCTTATAACATCAATCTCAATAGTACAGCGGCTAACTTGGCTCAAGAAATTGCCTATGATCTGCGCAGCTTAGGTCGACCAATTGGAAAAGAAAATGGAAAAACAATTTACCAAAAAGGTCAACTCGAACATGTAAAAGCCATTGGTTGGTACATTGAAGATTTCAAGAGAGCTCAAGTATCCATCAACCTCACCAATTACAAGGAAACTTCGCTTGCAAGTGTTTTTGAAACAACTAAAGCAATTGCTAAAAATTATGGACTTGAGGTTACCGGTTCAGAGTTGATTGGATTGATTCCAAAGCAGGCATTATTGGAAGCAGGAAAGTATTATGTTAAAAATGCAAGTGCCGATGAGGAAAGCCAATTAAATGCTGCCATAAAATTCTTAGGTTTGGACGAATTAAAACCCTTCGACTATAAGAAACGTGTTTTGGAATACGTTATAGACAAGAAGCACTGAAGCCAAAATGACATTAAAAAACCTCAGCAAGCGAACCATTTTAAGTAATCTTCTTTACTTTTTTCCTTTGCAATTGTTTTTTGTGCACCTCAAAAAAAACCAGCAATTACTCATCTTTTGGTTGATTTTATTCTTGGCCATTTTCAAACAAATTGGAATCAAATACGGAATTCCTTATCTTTTTCTTGCTCCTGAATACTTGGGCAAACTGAGTTTTTCAAGCTACTTTATTGTCGGTTTTGCATTAGGCGGATTTGTTATGGCATTCAATATTTCAAGCTATATCATGAATGGTTTTCGCTTTCCATTTTTAGCGACTTTATCCAAACCCTTTTTAAAATATGCCATAAATAATTCCTTTTTCCCGCTAATTTTTATCATCTGTTATTGCATTTTAACCTATGATTTTTTAGCTAAAAATGAAAACTTTATCAAGCTCGAAATGCTTACCAGATTACTGGGGTTTCTTTCTGGTTACTTCATTTTCATTTCTACCTCCATGGCCTATTTCTTGGCGACAAATAAAAATTTCGAAAAACTCTTTGGAAAGGAATTGGCAAAAATTTTAAAGTCAGATAAGAATTTTGGCGAAGCTGCAACTGTACTTCTCAATAAAAAAGAAACACCTTGGTACCAAAGAAAAAATGGTCAAAAATATTGGCGAATTGAAACATATATCACCAGTGATTTCAGGTTGAGAAATACACGTCCCTATCAGCATTACGATGAATCAATGTTGACGGAAGTTTTCCGACAAAATCATTTAAATGCTTCCCGTTTTGAAATTGTCATTATCCTCTCCGTTGTGATTTTGGGAATATTCAGAGAAAGCGAAATCTTCATCATTCCCGCAGGAGCAACCATTATTTTATTATTCACCATGTTAATGATGATTGTATCTGCAATCAGATCATGGATACAAGGTTGGACTTTTCCACTAATTATTTTATTGCTCATCCTCTACAATCAACTTTCAAAATACAACGATGTGTATTATGAAAACCGTGCTTACGGATTAGATTATTCTGAATTGGTGACTTACCCTGTGAAAGAAAGTCCTTATTCAGATATTCTAGTCAAAAAGGATAAAGCGTATAGCTACAAAATGCTAGAGAATTGGTCAAATAAAAACACACAAGGAAAAACTAAACCAAAAGCGGTATTTATTGCTGCAAGTGGTGGTGGTTCAAGAGCTGCTTTGTGGTCATTTTTAGCTCTCCAACACCTAGACAGTGTAAGCAATGGAAGACTAATGCAGAACTGCATCATGGGCACAGGCTCTTCTGGGGGAATGTTGGGAATGTCCTATTTCAGGGAATTAAAATTGCGGCAAATTGAGTCGGGCATTAACCCCTACGATATAAAATACCGCATGGATATGGGAAAAGACATCCTCAATCCAGTGATGTTCACTTTAGCCGTAAATGATGTTCTAATTCGAACTCAAAAATTTGAATACGATGGAGAAAGGTATTGGAAAGATCGTGCCTATATTTTTGAAAAAACACTGCTAAAAAATTCCCGAGGCATGTTCGATAAGAAATTAGGCGACTATGCAGAAGTGGAACAAAAAGCAATTATCCCCAATTTAATTTTCACACCCTCTTTGGTGAATGATGGCAGGAGGCTTTTAATTTCTACTTTACCTCTGTCATTCATGACTCAAAGCAACACCACTACTCCTGCGGAAAACATCGACTTTCTTACCTACTTTGAAAACAATGAACCACTCAACACCAAGTTTTCATCGGTTTTGAGAATGAATGCTTCTTTCCCTTACATAATGCCAACAGTTAGTTTACCAACGTCCCCTGGCATTGAAGTATTCGACTCTGGTTTAAGAGATAATTACGGCATTAAAGCCTTGCTCAATTACATTTTTCACTTTCGTGAATGGTTGGAAGAAAATACTTCAGGAATTGTGATTTTACAAGTTAGAGATGGTTTAAAAGGCGGAAAACAAAGCAAGCACATAAAAAGACAATCAGCTGCAAGTGAAATACTTTCTCCTTTCGGAAGTTTGTATGGCAACTGGTTTGAAGTGCAGGATTTTAATAATGAAGAACTGCTAAATTATACGAGTGGTTGGTATTCAGGAAAGGTTGATATCATCAATTATCAACTCAATAAAAGTGCAGATAATTACATATCGCTGAGTTGGCATTTAACATCTAAAGAGAAGGAACAAGTCATAAATTCGCTTACCTTAGCTGAAAATAAAGAAGCTGAACAACGCTTACTCGAGCTTCTTAAAAACCAAAAACCATGAAACATTCACTGAAAATTGCCAGCAGTCTCCTATTTTCAAGCCTACTATTTGTTGCCTGTTCAACTGAACCAAAGCAAGAAAAAAATGCTGATGAACAAGCCAACCAAGAAACAATTGAAGCCTTGGAATTGAAACTTCAAGCTACAGAAAATCAATTATTAAACGTTCGCAACGAATTGGCAAAATGTACGGGCGATAGTTTGGATTCGAAAAGAAAATAGCAGATGAAAAGTAGTTGTTTACTTACGCTAATTCTGACACTGAACTATTACCAAGCGAATGCCCAACAGAATGAAAAGTTGGATTCAGCTAGTTATTTTTATGAAAACTATCAGTTTAGTGCAGCAATCAACTATATCAGAGAAAATAATAAACAAGAAGCGTACGCTCAAAAAATTTTAGCTAAGTCCTACATCCAACTGGGAATGCAGGAAGCTGCAATTGATGTTTATACCAATCTGATTGAATTAGAACCTGAAAACATAACGCATAAGGTGGAATTGGCTCAACTTTACCTTAAATTAAATATTTTGAATGAGGCACTCTCAATTTTCAATGAATTGATTGAACTAGATTTTGAAAATCCTTATTATTGGCGAAAAGTAGCTTTTATTCACCAAAAATCTTCTAGCGTTTTTGAGGCGATTCAAGCCTACCAACACACCTTAACACTAAATCCAAACGATCAAGAAAGTGGTTTGCAATACGCTGAACTTCTGCTTAAAATCAATCAATTTCAACTAGTTGATTCCGTTGCCAATCACTTTTTAAATGGAACATATTCTAACAAAGTCCCATTTTTAAAGCTAAAATTAAAATCGGCATACATACAAAAAAATTACGCAAGTGTTGTTTCAACTGCAAATCAACTATTTTCACTTAAGGACAGTGCTTTGAGTACAATTAAATTAGTGGGCATAGCTGAATACAGGTTAGGGAATTACAAGGAATCCATCCAACTTCTTTCATCATTATTAAACGAAAATATTGATACAGAACAAATACACTTTTACCTAGGTGCAGCTTATCGATCTGCCAAAGAACACCAAATGGCAACTGAGCAATTTGACGCGGCAATTCAAGCAGGTATTAGTGAAAACATCAGTGCATATTACACTCAACTTGCTGCCAATTATCAAGAAATGGGTGAATACAACAAAGCAATTGAAGCTTATAAAATTGCCTACGAAAGTTCTCAAGAAAAATTGCTGCTTTACCACATTGCTCGTGCTTATGATTTTTATTACAAAGACAAAAAAGTAGCAATTAATTACTACGAAAAATACCTTTCTTTCAACGATAGTTCTAACCGAGATTACTTTCACTATTCTAGAAGTAGAGTAAAGCAATTGAAAGCAGACCGTCATTTCGAAATAAATACATCAAACTAGTTAAGCAAGATTTTAAAGTCTGCGTTTATAAGCTGTACCTTTGCAAAAAATAATTTCATGAGTTTAAACACGATAGAAGAAGCCATCGAAGCCATTAGAAATGGAGAGATTATCATTGTTGTAGACGATGAAGATCGAGAAAATGAAGGAGATTTTGTGGTTGCAGCAGAAAAAGCCAACGACAAAGTAATTAATTTCATGGCAACGCATGGTAGAGGATTAATTTGTGCTCCATTGGTGGAAGACCGTTGCGATGAATTGGGATTGAATTTAATGGTCAATGAAAATACGGCAGCCTATGAAACTCCATTCACTGTTTCAATTGATTTGATTGGAAATGGAACAACTACAGGAATTTCTGCAAGCGACCGAGCTAAAACAATCGCAGCATTAGTTGATCCTAACACCAGACCAGAACAATTGGGCAAACCAGGTCATATTTTTCCTCTAAGAGCTAAGAAAGGTGGTGTTTTGCGAAGAGCAGGACATACTGAAGCTTCAATAGACTTTGCACGATTGGCAGGATTTCAGGCAGCCGGAGTGATTGTTGAAATTATGAATGAAGACGGCACTATGGCTCGCCTTCCCGAGCTCAAAAAAATTGCCAAACGGTTTGATTTAAAACTCGTTACCATCAAAGATTTGATTGCTTACAGAATGCAACACGAAACGCTGATTGAGCAACAAGTTGAAGTGCAATTACCAACCGAATACGGAGATTTTAAACTCATTCACTTTTTGCAAACGACTACCAATCAAGAACACTTAGCCTTGGTAAAAGGAGAATGGAAAACCGATGAACCTGTGCTCGTTCGAGTTCATTCTTCTTGTATGACAGGAGATATTTTTGGTTCTTGTCGCTGTGATTGTGGCCCTCAACTCCAAGAAGCCATGCGCTTAATTGAGAAAGAGGGAAAAGGGGTTATTGTTTACATGAACCAAGAAGGAAGAGGCATTGGTTTGCTAAATAAATTGAAAGCCTACAAATTACAAGAAGAAGGATACGATACCGTTGAAGCAAATATTAAATTGGGTTTCAACATGGATGACCGCGACTATGGCATTGGGGCTCAGATATTAAGACACCTGAATGTCAGCAAAATGAAGTTGATGAGCAACAATCCGAAAAAACGGACAGGTCTAATTGGATACGGATTGGAAATTGTTGAAAATGTTGCTCTTGAAATTGACTCAAACAAGCATAACGAACTTTATCTTCAAACAAAAAAAGATAAAATGGGCCATGTTTTGAAATTAAATCGCGAAAGCTAATTCTTGAAGAAGTATTTTACTAAATTGCAGTCGTTTTGAAAAAAAAGAACTTTTTTAGTCGACTTTTTTTTTTATTTAGTCTATTCTTTGCAATTGCATTGCTACTAGGCTATTCAGCACCTTATGTGAGCCCTGAAACTTTTTGGCCAATTGCATTTTTTGGCTTGGCAGTTCCCTATTTAATTGTTGCTAATCTTTTCTTTTTAGTGCTATATGCCATAAAAGGAAGCAATAAGTTTTTCTTCACCTTAATTGTACTTGGTTTAGGCTATAAAAGCATTCCAACCTTGGTTCAATTTAATTTTCAAAAAGGCGAAAATTTAGAAAAGGAAGCTAAAATTAAAGTACTCTCTTTCAATGTGCGCGTATTTGATTTGTACATGTGGTCAAAAGAAAAGAAAACCAGAAATAAAATTTTTGAATTTCTTCAACGAGAAGATCCTGATATTCTTTGCATGCAAGAGTTTTATCAACGCGATGTGCAAGATCCCAATTATGAATTTAAAACCTTAGATACGCTCATACAACTTCTTTCTGCTAAAAACTACCATGTGGATTATACCATCACCTTGAGAGACAATGACAATTGGGGACTGATTACCATGAGTAAGTATCCCATTATCAATAAAGGAAGTGTGAACTTTAACGACAAAAGCGACAACAGCTGTATTTACACGGATTTGTTATATGGTGAAGATACCATTCGAGTTTACAATGCACATTTGGCATCCATTAAATTGGATAAACACGATTATAAAGCCATTCAAGGAGTGAATCAAAACGAGTATTCTGAAAACTTAGATCAAGAGAAGTTGATATTCAAAAAACTCAAACAAAGCTTCCAAAGACGGGCATCTCAAGCAGATTCAATCAAAGCAAGTTTAAACAAATCACCCTACCCCACACTGTTTTGCGGCGATTTTAATGATCCACCTACTTCCTATTCTTACCACACAGTTAAAAACAAAATGAAAGATGCATTTATGCAATCAGGAAAAGGATTTGGTCAAACCTATATTGGCGATTTTCCTTCATTTAGAATTGATTTTATTTTTCACGATCAACTTTTTCAAAGCAGGAATTTCACGACCCACCCAGAAGAGCTCTCAGATCATCACCCTATCAGTGCTGAAGTATATCTTATGAAAAACTAACCTTTATATCCGCAAGTATAACTAATTTATAAAAATTCATTAGATGTGTAAGTTTCTAAAAGTGCTTGTTATGAAAATGAATATTTAATCGATGCCCAGCATTGATATGCTTTTCCCCATGAATAACAAGCAAAAAAAGGAAAGTCAGAGGAGCGAAGCGGAACGCCTTTTTTTGATTGTGGTCTTCTCAGTAGGGCATGTCAAAAGCGTGGACTGAGAAGAATTCATTTGGGAAAAGTCTCCTTTTTTTGGTTCGTTTTTTTGGAGAAGCAAAAAAATGAACATGAAAATTCAATATTTTCAAACAAGCACTTAACTACTAGAAAAATATGCTGATATTCATAAAAATAATTGTATTATTTACCGTTCATCAAGTTTGAAATAGGCCTTTTAAGAAATTAAATTAATTTCGTCCTACGCTATGATTCAACTTGAAAATATTCACAAATCTTACCCCATGGGTAAGCGCAGTTTAAAGGTGCTGAAAGGAATTAATTTAACCATCAATGAGGGCGAAATGGTCTCAATTATGGGTTCTTCCGGTTCAGGAAAATCAACCTTGTTGAATATTTTAGGAATGCTAGACAATTATGATGAAGGCAGTTATTACCTCGATAAAACCTTAATCAAAAATCTAAGCGAAACAAAAGCAGCCATTTACCGCAACAAGTTTTTGGGGTTTGTTTTTCAATCATTCAACCTGATTTCATTTAAAAATGCTATTGAAAATGTGGCTTTGCCCCTGTATTACAAAAAAGTAAATCGCAAAGAACGCAATCGCTTAGCTGCCGAATACCTCGAGAAAGTAGGTTTGGCAGAATGGGCAACTCATTTGCCCAACGAACTCTCTGGTGGACAAAAACAACGGGTTGCCATTGCCAGAGCTTTAATCAGTCAACCAAAAGTGCTGCTTGCAGATGAGCCAACAGGTGCACTTGATTCAGTTACTTCTTTAGAAGTGATGAAACTCTTGCGGAACATCAATCAAGAAGGAATAACAGTGATTATTGTAACTCATGAAAACGATATTGCAGAGCAAACCGACCGAATTATTCGCTTAAAAGACGGTCAAATCATTAATGAAACTGAAAAAAGCCATGTTTGATAGAGATAAATGGCAAGAAATACTTTACACTATCAGTAAAAACAAGCTGAGAACTTTTCTCACAGGATTTAGTGTTGCATGGGGTATTTTTATGTTAATTGTTCTCTTAGGAGCTGGATCGGGATTAAACAATGGAGTAAAAGATCGCTTCAAAGACACGGCAAGTAACAGTATTTGGGTATTTGGTGGACAAACTGCTTTGCCACATGATGGACTAAAACCCGGAAGATTCATCTTTTTTAATAACAGAGATTTCGATGAAATTTCACAAAATACAGCAGGGGTAGAAAAATCCAGTGGTCGATATTACTTGGGCAATTCTAATGTTTCATATGATGGTGAGAGTCGAACTTTTAGTATTCGAACTGTTCACCCAGAGCATCAATTTATAGAGAAGACAAATAACATCAAAGGCCGCTTTATCAATAAAATTGATATTGAAGAATATCGAAAAGTAGCTTCAATAGGTTCCTTAGTGGAAAAAGCCTTATTTAAAAATGGAGAGGAACCAATTGGTCAATACATTCAAGTTAATGGTATTCCTTTTAAAGTAATTGGCGTTTTTGAAGATGAAGGAGGCGAAAATGAACAAGAAATCCTCTACCTTCCAATATCTACTGCTCAAAAAGTATTCAATGGAGGCGAGCACATCAATATGTTCATGTTTACAATTGATGAAAATGCAGGAGTAGCTGAAAGTAAAGAAATGGAAACCATTGTTCGCCAAAAAATGGCAGAGCGTCATAATTTCAGTATTGAGGATTCACGTGCAATTCGCTTTTGGAACAATGTAGAAAATTTTCTAAAATTTCAAAACCTGTTTCGTGGAATTGAGGGATTTATTTGGATCATAGGAATTATGACCATTATTGCAGGCATTGTAGGAATAAGCAACATTATGACAATAGTTGTGAAAGAACGCACCAAAGAAATTGGCATTCGAAAAGCGTTGGGAGCAACTCCTTGGTCGGTAATTAGTTTAATTTTAATGGAGTCCATCCTGATTACTTCTGTTGCAGGTTACATCGGTTTGGTTTTAGGCGTTGGTGTAATAGAATTAGCAAGTCAATTCATTCCTGAAAATGAATATTTTCTCAATCCAACAATCGATTTTAGAGTAGCCATTTGGGCAACCATTATATTAATTACAGCAGGTGCTTTGGCAGGATTATTTCCTGCAAGACGCGCTGCCTCCATTCGACCAATTGTAGCATTAAGAGATGAATAAACATGTTTGATAGCGATCGTTGGAATGAAATTTTTAGTTCTCTAAAAAAGAACAAATTAAGAACTGGGCTGACAGCTTTTGGTGTCTTCTGGGGAATTTTTATGCTCATCATCATGTTGGCTTCGGGCAATGGTTTGGAAAATGGCATCACCAAAAATTTTGGTGGAACTGCTACTAATAGCTTATTTATTTGGTCACAAACTACCTCGATTCCATATGCGGGATTGCCTGAAGGTCGATCCCCCAGAATGAACAACGATGACATGGATGCTATTCGAAGAGAAGTTCCTGAACTAAAAGTGCTCGCTCCAAGAAATTCTTTGAGAGGCTATAGAGGCGGAAACAATGTAAATTATGGCAATCGAGCAGGTAATTTTAGTGTCATGGGCGATTATCCACAAGTCCAACAAATCAATCCTATGGATTTGATTCAAGGACGTTTTTTGAATCACTATGATATTGAAGACAAAAGAAAAGTGGTGGTAATTGGAACCAATGTACGAGATGTTTTATTTAAAGATGAAAACCCCATCAACGAAAATGTAAAAATAAACGGAGTTTTCTTTAAAGTAGTTGGCATTTTTGCAACCAAAAAAACAGGAAATCAAGGTGAAAGAGACAGTCAAACACTTTACATTCCCTTCACTACTTTCCAAAAAGCATTCAATTATGGAAACAACGTTGGTTGGGTAGCAGCCATGGGCGATGACAATTCGGATGCTGAATTATTAGAGAAAAAAGTTACAGATGTGTTGAAACAAAGACACAAAGTTGCACCTGAAGACGATCGAGCTTTTGGTTCATTCAATGCGAAAAAAGCTTTTGAAGAAATGCAAGGGCTTTTTGGAGGAATTGCCACTTTGATTTGGATTGTTGGAACAGGAACGCTGTTGGCTGGAATTATTGGAGTCAGTAACATCATGTTGATCATTGTGAAAGAACGCACCAAAGAAATAGGCATTCGAAGAGCGATTGGTGCAACTCCAATTTCAATTATTTCGCAAATCATAATGGAAGCCGTTGTTTTAACTTCGTTGGCAGGCTATTTTGGACTTTTGCTCGGTGTTTTTGTCACTGAGTACATTTCAAAACAATTGGGTCCTGCCGATGGTGAAACCATGTTTACCAATCCTACAATTGACTTAAAAATTGCTTTAATTGCATTGGGAATTCTCGTTTTAGCAGGCTTGCTAGCAGGATTAATTCCAGCAAGGAAAGCCGTGAGAATAAAACCAATAGATGCATTAAGAGCTGAATAATAAAACGAACTAAACACTTATGAAAAAAATAGTTAAAATCTTACTAGCCATTACATTAATCGGACTTTTCGTCTGGACCATTTATTTTTTGTATTCCAAATCTGAAGAAAAACCGGTTACTTTTAAAACCACTACTCCCATTGTGACCAACATTATCAAAAAGACCGTTGCAACGGGCTCTGTAGTTCCAAGAAAGGAAATTTTGATTAAACCTCAGGTTTCGGGAATTATCGATGAAATATATGTGGAAGCAGGCAGCACAGTTCAGGCAAATGATAAAATTGCATTGGTGAAAATTATTCCAAACATGGTTTCATTAAACAATGCTGAAAACCGCCTAAGACAAGCTAAAATCAATCTAGACAATTCAAAACTTGATCTAGATCGAAACCTTGAATTAAAAGAGAAAGAAGTAATTGCTGCTGCTGAATTTCAGCAATTTGAAGTGAGTTACAAATCTGCTCAGGAAGAGTATAAAGCTGCTCAAGACAATTTAGATTTGGTAAAAATGGGAGAAACCTCCAACAATAAATCGAGTACCAACCGACTAATTCGCTCAACTATTTCAGGAATGATTTTAGACGTGCCTGTGAAAGAGGGAAACTCTGTAATTGAAGCCAACACAATGAATGATGGAACAACTGTGGTGGCTGTGGCAGACATGAGCGACTTAGTTTTTGAAGGAAAAGTTGATGAATCGGAAGTTGGTAAATTAAGAGAAGGAATGGACCTTATTTTGAAAATTGGAGCCATAGAAAATGAAACCTTCAATGCCAAATTGGAATACATTTCTCCAAAAGGAATTGAAGAAGACGGCGCAATTCAATTTGAAATAAAAGCTGCTGTTAAACTCAATGAGAATCAGTTTATTCGTGCGGGATACAGTGCAAATGCAGACATTGTTTTAGAAAGAGTTGACAGTGTTTTAGCAATTACGGAAGCACTCTTGCAATTTGAAGAGAAAAAAGCATTTGTAGAAGTGGAAGTTGCTCCTCAAACTTTTGAAAAACGCTACATTGAAACTGGGCTTTCTGACGGAATTAACATTCAAATACTTTCGGGAGTAGAAAAAGATGAAAAATTAAAATTGTGGAATTTGTCTGAAATGAAAGGAACTGTTAGAGAAGGAAGAAGGCGCTAAATAATTATTTCAATCAATTTTAAAATCCATAAGTATAACTATTTTGCAAATAATACATTAGAATTGGAAGATTTTTATAGATGCCAATTATGAAAATGAAAAAACCGGCCTTTAAGAAATTTGAGTTCTAATCAAAGCGAAGCCTTAGTAAGACCGAGAAGCTTTCAGGTTTCCTGAAAAACGAGTAATCTAATAGATTAAATTTAAAATAGTGCTTTTAAACGAGTTCAATCTGACAACTATTAAATGAACATGAACAGATTAAATCACTCGGCCGCACTTAGGCTTTGGGAAGAGGAGAATTCAAATTTCTTAACAGCCTTGATTTTTGCTCCACTTTTTATTCCCGCCTGCCAAAAGCAAAAGCTTATGTACGGACGGGCAGGAAGAAAAAGTGGAATTAAAAAATCATTTGGAATATAACTTATCTTTAGTTTTTGGTTCTTTTTTTTGGAGATACAAAAAAAGAAAATTGAGAATTAAATTTATCTAAAAACACCTTGATTATCTAGTAGATATAAGGCAATTCATTTTAATCAATCTTAAAATCCTCAAGGTAACTTTCGATAATTTCATCCCTATTTACCACCTCAATCCACTGAATTAGGTTGATGCCAATTGGTTTCCAAACTTCAACATAATAGCCCTTAAAATCGAATAAAGAGCACTGAAAACCACCATGAATCCGATGTGCCAAGAATTTTCCATGCTTGTTTATCAATTCATACTTTTGCTTCAGTTTTAAGCGTCTAAATTCCTCTTGCTGCATACATGAAAATTAATCAAACTGAAGAACTATACAAACTACTGGAAGAAAAAGTTCAGGAATTTAATTCACCTAAATTTATTGAAGCTGATCCCATTTCTATTCCGCATCAATTTGACCGAAAAGAAGACATTGAAATTGCTGGTTTCTTAGTTGCCATCATTGCTTGGGGACAACGAAAAACAATTTTAAACAATGGAGAAAAATTGCTTCAAATGATGGAGTATTCTCCCTATGACTTTATAGTTAATCACAGCAATAAAGACTTAAAAGCGGCTAAAACATTTGTGCATCGTACATTTAATGGAATTGATTTGTGCTTTTTTTTAAGTCAACTTCAGCGAATCTATAAGGAACAAGGTGGCCTTGAAGCAGCTTTTTGCAATTCAAAAACACTTTCTATAAAAGAAAAAATTGCTCATTTTAAAGAACAGTTTTTTCAAGTTCCTCATGAGCAAAGAACTACCAAACACTTGGCAGACCCCAACAAAGGTTCTACAGCGAAAAGGCTGAACATGTTTTTGAGATGGATGGTGCGCAATGACAATGCCGGTGTGGATTTCGGTATTTGGAAAGGCATTGAAACAAAAGACCTTATGCTGCCTTTAGATGTTCACACAGGAAATGTCGGTCGGCAACTTGGCTTGCTAACAAGAAAGCAAAACGATTGGAGAGCTGTGGAAGAAATAACTAAAAACCTAAGAAAATTCGACCCAATTGATCCTGTGAAATACGATTATGCTCTTTTTGGAATGGGTGTGAATGGTGATTTGGAGTAAATCACTTCTTAGAATTTTTTACCGGATTCGCATAAACTCTTAAAAATAAGTTTCGTTTTAATTCTTCGGCTGCTGCTACTTTGCTCAAACGCTTATTCATGTAATCGCTGAAAGATTCTTTTTCTTCATCCAAATACTTCGCTTTATATTCATTGCTAGCATTCAACAAATCAGAAGCAATGTAATTGGAGGGCATCAACTCATATGTTTGATGAATTTCAGCATCAATTCGCTGAGCCAAGGTATTAAAAAACACATTTCTGTTTTTAATCTCTTTCAAATCATCTAAGCTAGAATTGATTGGTTTTCCGAAACTAACAGTTACATTTCCTTTGTATCCTTGAATTCCCGTCAGCATGTGAGTAACATCTTCCATGGGCGCTTTTACATACTTCTCTCCTTTCGAGGTTTGAATTAATTCAGGGATGGTTAAAACATCGCAGGGATTGTATTCATAAGCAATGGAAACCGGGCAAATATTTAAGGATTGAATGTGTTCATAAAATGGTGCAGTATTTTCAGCCAAATAAAACATTTTCAGCAAGCTGGGATTGGTCAAATCATTTCCATCTTTGCTCCTTCCCGATCGTTGAGCAATCCAAATAGATTCTTTTTTTTCTTTCAATGTGTGGCTAATGTATGCTGAAAGTTGCAGCGAAGCATCTAACTTTTGCTCGTTTGGCAAAGATCGTTTGACAATGAATGACTTATTCAATTTCACCAAATCAACCACCCATGGAATGCTCAGTAAATTGTCGCCGATGGCAATTTCTGCAGTGTTAAATCCATTTTTTAATAAGACATAATTCATTAATGCAGAATCCATTACAATATCTCGATGCGTAGAAACAAAAAGATAGTTTTGATTTTTATCTAAATTATCCAAGCCCTTACTATCCAAATTTTTAACTGTCTTTTTTAGAAAATTTTCTAAAGCGGGAACAATCATTTTTGCTTGCAATTCTTTTATTGAAGAAATTTGAAGCAATTGCTTTTTGAGTAATTCGAAAGGAATCTCTGGATGAATGGAGCTCAATGCACCCTGAAATTGAGTTTCATTTAAAAGTTGAGCCAACTTTTCAGGAACTTCATTGTCTTTATATGGTCGTATATCATCAAAACTCATGCACATCAATTTTTTAAAACCTCTAAATTAACATTTCAATGCGAATAATTCAGAAAGAAACCATTTTCAGCGGACATTACCAATTAAACAAAGTGTTTCTTAAAAGTGAGAATAAAGAAAAACTAATTGAAAGAGAGCAATTTGTAACACCCAACTCCATTGGTGTTTTGGTTTTCAATCCAGAAAAAAAAGAACTAATACTCGTCAAGCAATTTCGTGTTGGTCCTGAAAAAGAGCTGTTGGAAATTGTAGCTGGGAAATTAGAAGAGAAAGATTCAGACACCATCGCAACTTTGAAACGGGAAGTACTTGAAGAAATCGGCTATGAGGTCAACAGTTTTGAAATGATTCACGAATTTCATACTTGTCCCGGTCCTGTTAGTGAAAAAATGATCCTCTATTTTGCGGAAGCTTCCAAAAAAGTTGGTGAAGGTGGTGGTTTAGCCGAAGAAAATGAAGAAATTGAAATCATCCACAAAGAAATTTCGGATTTTCTCACCACAAAATTTATTGATGCTAAAAGTATCATCGCGCAGCAATGGTTTCAGCTAAACCTTAAGCGTTTTCAATAAACTATTTATCTAAGTATTCTCTTCTAAGGTTTCGCTCCACAAAAAAAGGCGCAAACGGGAAAAATGCTGCTAAAAAATAGAAGAAAAGCCTTCTTAATTTCCATTTTAATTGTATTGTTAAATACAGTAATTGAAACACATAAAGCATAAATAGCAATCCGTGTAACCAACCAAAATACTTTACCATCAATGGGCTGTCAAATAAATATTTTAATGGCATTGCAATTAGTAATAAAACTAAAAATGAAATTCCTTCAGCAAGGCTGATCCACCTAAATTGATTTATTTCTTTTGTATAAGCCATCACTTAATCTTCTAAAATTTCATTTAAAACTGCTGCAAGTCGCAATCCACCTTTTAATAATTGAGTTTTAACAGTTTCCCAATTGTCGTAAAGATACCTGTAAGACAAATTTTCCTCATCATCAAAACTATATATTTGAGGACGAAGTGCTACAGCTTCTGAAACCCATAAATCTAAATCTGTGTTGCGATAAGCATCGGGGAATTTATCGTTGGAACACATCAATAAGTCACTCAACTCAGAATAGGAAAATTGCTTGCTTTCAATCATTTGAGAGTCCCATATTCTGTGAATGTTTGAACTTTTATTGAACCATTTAATTTTCACATCATTGCCACCTTTGTCTTGGCCATTGCCAACATGAAAAGGTTGGTGAAAATCGCCAACTAAGTGCACCAGCATTCTTATGGCATCTTTTTTCTGTTCAGGAGTACTTGTTTCATTTTTAACTATTTCCTTCATTCTTTTAATCGCTTCATAAACGTCTCCATCTGCACTAGGTTCAGCAGTAGCATAAGTTGTACCATCAGGAATAGTCACATAATGCCAAGGTCGCGCATAATCGTAAGCTCTATCACTTTTAATGTCGTCCATCCAAGTAGAAGCTTCTACTAAAGTTTCAAAGCCCATTATTTTCGATAAGGCTTTTTTAGCTTTTGGACTGAGATTTTCTTCTGCAATTTTTGCAACAACTCGGTGCCCCGTTTGCCCCCATCCAAAAACTACTTGACTGAAGAACAATGTTACTGCAAGAAAAAATACTGGTTTTAAATTATTTTTCATCGATTCGATTTTTGATATATTCAATTTTTGATTTCCCATGTGGTTTTGGTCTGCCATCTTCCCCTAAATTGACCATGGTAATATTGTCAATGGTAAGAATATGCTTTCGAGTCATCTTATTTCTAGCGATGCAACTGAGAGTGATTGAAGTAGTCCCAAATTTTTCAACTTGAATTCCCAACTCAACGATATCTCCTTGTTCGGCAGAACTCACGAAATTGATTTCAGACATGTATTTGGTAGCAATTTTCTTGTTTTCCAATTGAATCATGGTATACAAAGCTGCTTCTTCGTCAATCCATTGTAACAACCTACCTCCAAAAAGGTTGTTGTTGGGATTTAAGTCTTCTGGCTTTACCCATTTTCGAGTATGAAAATTCATAAAATTTTTGCTGTAAAAATACCTATAAAGTGATTCAATAATAGCCAAGTTTCCATCTTTATAATTCACAAAATTTGGCTATCTCAATTTTATTGTTTGATTTTCAATTTGAGCTTCATAACCAAAACTGATGAAATGAAATTACTACTTGTATCACTGTTGTTTTTTTCTAAAAGTATTTGCAGGTGCATATAGCCATCTGCATTCAACTAAGATTTACAAGAATTTGATTATTAACTTTTTTTAATTATATTTGACTAATTTTTAACAATTAAAAACTTCAATTATGAAAAAGATACTATTTACCATCTCTTTAGTTTTTGCTTTTACTTTTTGTAGCATTAGCCAGTCATCTTTGACTCTATCAAATCTTCAAAATTGTGATTTAAGAGTAGAGCTATTTGAATATGACATCAATACATGTTTTTTAGTCAGTACTGTATCACATACCATTACAGCTGGTTCTGTAACATTATACAATGCAGCTGCAGGTACTGAATTTATTTATGCTGAAATTATTCCTGCATTAAACCCTGCTTGTTTTCCTTCTAGTAATCCTGTAACAATAGAAACTGACGGACTTGGCTGTGGTGCTGTAACATGTGCTGGTCCTGGTTTTCCAACAATGGCTGTAGTTCCTTCTACTGGTTGTGGATGCTCTAATCCAATTACTTTGCAATGGGATGCTTGTGCTTCAGGAAGTATTCTATTTTTTTAGTATTTTTTTTAATCTGCTTATTTGAAATTCAGTAATGTCTTATATTTAAATAAAAAAACCACTTTTATAAAATAAAAGTGGTTTTTTTAAAGATTTTTTCTTGTAGTTAGGCAACCATATTCATAATTAACGTCATTAAATAAAGTAAGTAGTATAAAATATTAAAATGAGAAGACTTCTTTTAGTAATATTTTTTCTTTTAAATTCTAATTTAACTTCCTATGCTTCTCATGTTGTGGGTGGAGAAATAAGTTGGATTTGTGATGGACCCAATAAAAGTCAATACCGCTTTTTTATGACGGTATTTAGAGATTGTGGTGGAATAGGTATGGGACTTTCTAATCAAACAATTGACATTGTTGGGGGCTCATTGCCACGAAATGCAGCTGGTCAGCCTTTTAGTACTATTGCCATGAAGCCAGATTCAGCTCGCTGGTTAAACGAACGCAACGGAGATACTTCTCCTCGCTGCAATTCTCAATTTGGTACTGAATATACCTGTGCCAATAGAGACCCCGGAACCATACAAGCCTTCTATTATCAATCTGACCCTATTACCATGGCTGGAATTCCTCCAAATAGGGGGTGGACTTTTTTCTGGGAATCTGTCTGCTGTAGACCTCTTGGTGGTGCAGGAGGAAACCAAATTCGCAATGGAACTGGAATGATGGGTACTAAATTAATGCTTCTAAGAGCCATCATGTATCCTACCAAAGACCGTGATAATGTCAACCCTTGTATTGATGATTCTCCTGAGTTTAGGTCGCTTCCTACCTCACACATTTGCAGGGGGCAGCTTTTTACCTATAATCCTACTGCCATTGATAAGAACTTAGACTCTTTGGTGTATTCTTGGGATAATCCTTTAAATCCACCACAAAATGATCCTGAGAACTATGAGTACGCTCCGGGTTTTTCTCCTACTAATCCAACCCCTGATAAAACATTTGACGTCAACAACATTCCTTCAACGTTAAATCCCATCTCTGGAATCAATGAATTAGCTATTTTTAGTGGCTTTGGTACAGAAAAGTTTCTAGTAGTCTACCGAGTAGATTCTTGGAGAGATGGAAAGATAATCGCTTCTATTTTTAGAGAATTGCCTATTTCAGTTTTTAACTGTCCACGCTTACCGAATAACAATGTCAACACTATTCCCCAAGTACGGATAAATGGGGTGCCTTCCAATGACACTTTTGTGACCATTACTGCCGGACAAGAGGTTCGGATTCCAATTCAGGTAACCGACCCCGATCCTCAAATGGTGACTGCCTTTCCTGAAGGTTTGATGTTTACAGACAATAAAAGTTTAAACACACTGACCAATTGTCCGCCTTTTAACTTGAAGACAACCAATCAAATTATAAATCCATGTGCCTATTTGAGAAGCCAAACTCCAACCTTAGATCCTCAATCTAGAGAGTATT